>NZ_JAUTYU010000001.1:0-843869 GCF_052112105.1 Pseudomonas sp. BP11-1-1 | reverse complement strand
TGTGAGGCGTTGAGCTAACCTGTACTAATTGCCCGTGAGGCTTGACCATATAACACCCAAGCAATCTGTAGACTCGAAAGAGGCCAGATTGCGGTGTGTGAAGACGAGATGAACCGAAAGTTCGAAACTCACCAAACACCGAAAGCTGTCACATACCCAATTTGCTGAAGCGAGGCCATGAGGCCACGACTCAGTACCCGAATTTCTTGACGACCATAGAGCATTGGAACCACCTGATCCCATCCCGAACTCAGCAGTGAAACGATGCATCGCCGATGGTAGTGTGGGGTTTCCCCATGTGAGAGTAGGTCATCGTCAAGATTAAATTCCGAAACCCCTATCTGCTGACGCAGGTAGGGGTTTTGTTTTGCCTGCAAGAAAGTTCTTACGACAAGCGCAGACAGCTCCCGGCTGTCACAGCCCCCCGACAATGCTAAGGTTCTGCCCTAGCTTTTGCATTTTCAAGGATGCCTTTCATGCCGGACGCAACGTCCCTTAGCCCAGCGTTCATGGTGGTTCACGGGAATCGCCTTGATGAATTGCGCAGCCTGGTGATCAGCCTGATGCGGCGTTATCCGCTGGCCCCTCTTGAAAATGAAATCGCGCTGGTACAGAGCAACGGTATTGCCCAATGGCTTAAACTCGCGCTGGCTGAGGACCCGGAAGACGACGATACCGGCGGTTGCGGCATTGCGGCAGCCATCGACGTGCAGTTGCCAGGTAGCTTCATGTGGCAGCTCTATCGAATGGTGCTCGGGCGTGACGAAATCCCTGCCAAATCCCTCTTGGACAAGGCTCCGCTCACATGGAGGCTGATGCGTCTCCTGCCGCAGCTGATTGAACAGCCACATTTCGAACCCCTGCGACGTTTTCTCACTCATGACGCTGACTTGCGCAAGCGCTACCAACTGTCTGAGCGTCTGGCTGACCTGTTTGACCAGTATCAGGTCTACCGTGCCGACTGGCTCGAGGACTGGGCACAGGGACGACACCAGACGAGGAATGTCCGCGGTGACACCAAGCCGCTCGCGGCGGCCAATTGCTGGCAAGCGGAACTGTGGCGAGCCCTGTTGCTGGATGTAGGTGAGAAGGGCATGGCCCAAAGTCGTGCTGGTGTTCATCAGCGCTATCTGGAGTGCATCAACAGCCTGGAAGCCGCTCCACAAGGCCTGCCTGCGCGAGTAATTGTCTTTGGCATATCGTCATTGCCCGCCCAAGTCCTCGAGGCGCTTGCCGGGCTCTCACGGTTTAGCCAGGTTTTGCTGTGTGTCCACAATCCATGCCGACATCATTGGGCAGATATCGTGGCCGACAAGGACTTGCTTCGCCACCAATACAAACGGCAAGCACGTAAGCGCGGCATGCCTGAAGTCCTCGACTCGCAGACGTTGCACCAGCATGCTCATCCTTTATTGGCGGCCTGGGGAAAACAGGGGCGCGACTATATCAATCTGCTCGACAGTTACGATGACCCCACGACCTATCGCTCGGTGTTCCGCGAAGGGCGAATCGATCTGTTCAGCGACGGCCAACCTGCCACCCTCCTCAGCCAGTTGCAGAATGACATTCTTGAATTGCGTCCCTTGGACGAAACTCGAGAGCAATGGCCAGAGGTCGATACCCAGCAAGATGAGTCCATCCGCTTCCATATCGCCCATAGCGCGCAACGCGAAGTCGAAATCCTCCATGATCAGCTCCTCGCTCAGTTCAGCAAGGATCCGACCTTGCGTCCCCGCGACATTATTGTCATGGTCCCGGATATCGACAGTTATGCGCCGCATATTCGTGCGGTGTTCGGTCAACTTGATAAATTCGACAATCGTTTCATTCCATTCACCCTGACCGATCAAGGCCAGCGTGGACGTGACCCTTTTCTGATCGCAGTCGAACATCTGCTCAAACTTCCTGATAGTCGTTTTCCGGTCAGCGAAATCCTCGATTTGCTGGACGTCCCGGCGTTGCGCGAGCGGTTTGGCATTGGCGAGTCCGATTTGCCAACGCTGCACCGTTGGATCGAGGGGGCCGGCATCCGTTGGGGAATGAGTGCCGAGCATCGTGCCGGGCTGGGTTTGCCCGCAGAGCTTGAACAGAACAGCTGGCGTTTCGGCCTGCGTCGCATGTTATTAGGGTATGCGGTCGGCAATTCGCAGGCTTACGAAGGCATCGAGCCGTATGACGAAATCGGTGGTCTCGATGCGGCGTTGATCGGTCCTTTGGTGGCGTTGCTGGATGCCTTGGAAGTCGCTCATCAGGAGCTCTGCCAGCCAGCATCGCCTCAGGATTGGGGCGCGCGCCTGCATAACCTGATGCAGCTGTTCTTCTTGGCGAGCAATGAACACGACGATTATCTACTGACCCAGCTCGAAGACCTGCGTGAATCCTGGCTGGAAACCTGCGAGTCAGTTGCCCTGCACGATGAACTGCCATTGACGGTCGTAAGGGAGGCCTGGCTGGCCGGGTTGGACCAAGGGCGATTGTCCCAGCGCTTCCTGGCTGGGGCGGTCAACTTTTGTACCTTGATGCCGATGCGAGCAATTCCTTTCAAACTGGTCTGTTTGCTGGGAATGAATGACGGTGATTACCCTCGCGCCCAACCGCCCTTGGACTTCGACCTGATGGGCAGCGATTATCGGCCTGGCGATCGCTCCCGGCGCGAGGATGATCGGTACTTGATGCTGGAGGCGCTTCTTTCCGCACGGGAAAAACTCTACATCAGTTGGGTGGGACGCAGCATTCGTGACAATAGCGAGCGACCGCCCTCCGTTCTCGTTGGCCAGCTACGCGATCATCTTGCCAGTGGCTGGCGGTTGGCAGATGGCAAGGGAAGCCTTCTTGGCGCGCTCACCCAGGAGCATCCTCTTCAACCGTTCAGTGCCCGCTATTTTTACCAGGGCGATCAGCTATTCAGTTATGCCACCGAATGGCGAGTGCTTCATGACGCCCAGGATCACACTCAGATGCCTCAGCGATTGGCTCCCTATGTTCAGGAAGAACCCTTGGGACTTGGTCAGTTGCAGGATTTCCTGCGCAATCCTGTCCGTCATTTTTTCAGCCAGCGACTCAAAGTGTTTTTCGAGACCATCGAAGCTCCCCTGGCCGATGATGAGCCTTTCGTGCTCGATGCGTTGCAGCGTTACAGCTTGAGCGACAGCCTGCTCGAAGCCGCTCTCATTCGTCTCGATCAACCGGACCTTGCATTGCAGGCGCATGCCAAACGGCTTCAGAACAGCGGGTTGTTACCCATGGCTGGTTTTGGTGAAAGCCTGCAGCGTGAGTTGATCGAGCCATTGCCAGACCTGCTTCAACGTTACCAACAACTTCTGGCGCTGTGGCCGACTCCATTGGCGAGCGCCGTACCCATCAGTCTGCAATTGGCAGAAGTCAGTGTCGAAGGTTGGCTCAGTGGTCTGCACCAGCGATCTGATGGTGCGGTCTTGGCGATTACCGCCATCCCCAACAGCATCGGTTCCACCAAGACTCGAAAATGGCATCGCCTGATACGACCTTGGGTGAACCATCTGGTCGCCTGCGCCAGTGGTCTTTCGATGACGACTGCATTGGTTGCCAGTGATGACAGCTTGCTGTTGGCGCCTTTTGAGGAAGCCGTTTCGCGAAGACTGCTCGGTGATCTGTTGCAAGCCTGGCAGACAGGCATGCGCGAGCCGCTGCCGATCGCGGTGAAGACTGCCTTTGCCTGGCTCGCTCAGAGCGACCCCGGAAAGGCCGAAGCGGCGGCTCGAAAAGCCTATGACGGCGACGGTCTGAATTTCGAAGGCGAGCGGCGGGAAAGCCCGGCCCTGGCCCGACAGTTCGCTGACTTTGACGCGCTCGTTGCAGACGAAACGTTTCCCGACTGGTGCGATGCGCTCTATCGACCGTTATTCGAAGCGCCCTGGCGTTCACTGGTCGAAGAGGACGCGCGTTCATGAGTCGGCAAACTCCGTTGGCCCTGGCCTTCCCGTTGCGGGGCAGTCAGTTGATCGAGGCCAGCGCCGGTACGGGCAAGACTTTCACCATATCTGCTTTGTACTTGCGCCTGGTATTGGGGCACGGCGGATCGGCGGCTGGATTCGGTCGCGAACTGCTTCCCCCGCAGATCCTGGTGGTGACCTTTACTGACGCCGCCACCAAGGAGTTGCGTGATCGTATCCGTACGCGCCTGGCAGAGGCGGCGCGTTTTTTTCGCGACGAAATTCCTGCACCGGACTCGTTGGTAACAGCGTTGCGTGATGAGTTTGACGAAGGGCAATGGCCTGCCTGTGCCAACCGGCTCGACATTGCCGCGCAATGGATGGATGAGGCAGCCGTTTCGACTATCCATGGTTGGTGCCAGCGCATGCTGCGCGAGCATGCTTTTGACAGTGGCAGCTTGTTTACCCAGACCCTGGAAACCGATCACAGCGAACTGCTCGGCGAGGTGCTGCGCGACTACTGGCGCCTGTTCTGCTACTCGATGCAAGGCGAGGCGCTGGATTGGGTACGTACCCACTGGGGTGGACCTGCGGCGTTGTTGCCACGAGTGAAAGGCCTGTTTTCCAACGGACGCGGCAATGATGATGGGCTTGAGCCCGCCGAGCTTATCGCCGCAGCCCTGCAGGACCGCAGCGCTGCCTTGCTTGATCTCAAGGCGCCGTGGCGTCAATGGGCGGTGGAATTGCTGGAGATATGCCAGCAAGGCGTGGCGAGTAAAAGCGTCGATGGGCGCAAGATGCAAGCCCGTTATTTTGAGCCGTGGTTCCAGAAGATCACGGCCTGGGTAGAGGATGAAAGCGTTGAACTTTTGGACATCGGCACGGGATTCACGCGGTTGACACCCGAGGGAATGGCCGAAGCCTGGAAGGGAGAGGTGCCAAATCACCCCGGCCTGGACGCGATGTCAGGGCTCAAGGCGAGCCTGGACGCATTGCCGACACCCGATGCCGCCGTGTTGCAGCATGCCGCGCAATGGGTAGGGGAGCGCTTCGAGGCGGAAAAGCGTCGCCGAGCGGAAATGGGCTTCGACGATATGCTGTTGCGTCTGGACGCGGCTCTGCAGGCTGAAGGCGGGGAACGTCTGGCGAGCGTGATTCGTGAGCAGTTTCCGGTCGCTCTGATCGACGAGTTCCAGGACACCGACCCGGTCCAGTACCGGATATTCGAAAGTATCTATCGCATCAAGGATAACGACCCCGAAACAGGGCTGTTCCTGATCGGCGACCCGAAACAGGCCATTTATGCTTTCCGGGGGGCTGACATCTATACCTACCTGCGCGCCCGGGAAGCCACTGCCGGCAGGCTGCATACGCTGGGAACGAACTTTCGTTCCAGCCATGCCATGGTCGGCGCCGTGAACCATATTTTCCAGAACGCGGAAACCCGTCCAAAAGGGCGCGGGGCTTTCCTGTTCCGTGAGCCATCGGGTGAGAATCCGGTGCCGTTCCTGGCAGTGGGATCCCAAGGACGAAAGGAGTCCCTGCTGATCGCAGGGCAAACCGTCCCCGCTTTGAATATCTGGCACCTGGCCTCGGACCAACCGCTCTCTGGCGCGACGTATCGGCAACACATGGCCGCTGCCTGCGCCAGCGAGATCACTGCGCTGCTCAACGGCGGCCAGTCGGGGCGTGATGGGTTTGTCAGTGACGGGGATACCTTGCGTGGGCTGCTGCCGGCGGACATCGCCATTCTGGTTCGAGATGGCAAGGAAGCGCAGGCCGTGCGCGGCGAATTGTCTGCACGAGGCGTACGAAGCGTCTACCTGTCCGACAAGGATTCGGTGTTTGCCGCGCAAGAAGCGCGGGACTTGCTGACCTGGCTGAAGGCGTGCGCCGAGCCGGATGCCGAACGTCCATTGCGAGCGGCGCTGGCCAGCATCACATTGGACTTGCCGATTACGGAGCTGGAGCGACTTAATCAGGATGAGCTGGCATGGGAAAGTCGCGTCATGCAGTTTCGTGGTTATCGGCTGGTCTGGCGTACCCAGGGTGTGCTGCCGATGTTGCGACGCCTGCTGCACGATTTCAAATTGCCCCAGGCCTTGATGACGCGTGGCGACGGGGAGCGGGTGCTGACCAATTTGCTCCATCTGTGCGAACTGTTGCAGCAGGCTGCCGTCGAGCTGGATGGCGAGCAGGCGCTGATTCGATACCTGTCCGAGCATCTGGCGTTGACCGGGCAGGCCGGCGAAGAACAGATCCTTCGCCTGGAAAGCGATGAGCAGTTGGTCAAAGTGGTGACGATCCACAAATCCAAGGGGCTCGAATATCCGTTGGTCTTCCTGCCGTTCATTTGCTCGACGAAACCGGTGGACGGCAGCCGATTGCCTTTGCATTACCACGACGAAGCCGGCCAGGCGCAAATCAGTCTCACGCCGACCCCCGTATTGATCGCCAAGGCCGATGACGAACGCTTGGCCGAAGACCTGCGCCTCCTGTATGTGGCGCTGACTCGCGCCCAACACGCCTGTTGGCTGGGTGTCGCCGATCTCAAGCGTGGCAGCAACAGCCGCTCCATCCTGCACCTGTCGGCGCTGGGTTATCTGCTGGGCGGCGGCGCACCGTTGACGGAGTCGGTGGCGTTGCGGCAATGGCTGGAAGATTTGCAACAAGGCAGCCAAGCGGTGAACTGCCAGGATATGCCCCAGGCCAACGACGAACACTACCTGCCAGCCCAAAACGAAGCGGCGTTGCGCGCACCTTTGTTGCCGGTACGCAAAGCCAGCGAGAACTGGTGGATCGCTTCCTACAGCGCATTGCGCCTGGGCGAAACGCTTAGCGCGGGGGGAGACACCGCACCGGAAAACCCACAGGCGCAGAAACAGTTCGATGATGAGCGTCTTGACCCGGATGCCCCCAGGGAAGTGGTTGCTGTCGGCGGCGACATCCATCGCTTTCCACGCGGCCCAAACCCGGGCACGTTCCTGCATGGCCTCCTGGAGTGGTCGGCCAGGGAAGGATTTACCACCACGCCAGCGATAATCGAGGATGCCATTGCCCGACGTTGCAACCGCCGAGGCTGGAAAGGCTGGATCTCCACGCTAGGCGACTGGTTGCAGCACCTGATCACAACACCTTTGCATATCGGTGGCGGCCAGGCTCCGGTGTTGTTGACGCAGCTGACTCGCTTCCAGGTCGAAATGGAGTTCTGGTTCGCCAGCCACAAAGTCGATGTGCTCAAGCTTGACGAACTTGTCTGCCGATTCACCCATGGCGGCGTGGCTCGCATCGCAGCGGAGCCGGTGTTGCTCAACGGCATGTTCAAGGGTTTCATCGACTTGACCTTCGAACATGACGGTCGGTACTACGTGGCTGATTACAAGTCCAACTGGCTGGGGGCTGATGACACGGCCTACACCGTGCAGGCGATGGAGCAATCGATCCTGGATAATCGCTACGACTTGCAATACGTCCTGTACCTGTTGGCGCTGCATCGCCAGCTCAAGGCACGCTTGCCCGATTATGACTACGACCGGCATGTCGGCGGAGCGTTGTATATATTCTTGCGTGGCACGCGCGCAGCCAGCCAGGGCGTGTATTTCACCAAGCCCCCGCGAGCCTTGATCGAACAACTCGATCGCCTGTTCCGCGGGGCGCCCGAACCCAAGGCCGAACCGGCGTGGGTACAGGGAGAACTGTTATGAGTCGTTCCTTTGCCGACCTGCTCCCCAGACCGTCCGAAGACGAGAGCCTGGCCAACCTTGCGCCGCTGAGTGAGGCGAGTGATCTGTTGCTGCTGCTCACGCGCTGGGTGGAGCGCGGCTGGCTTCGAGCCCTGGACAAGGCGTTTGTCGCGTTCCTCCATGAGCTGGAGCCCAACGACGATCCGCTGGTACTGCTCGCCGCGGCACTGACCAGTCACCAACTGGGTCATGGACACGTCTGCCTGGATCTGTTCGAGACACTCAGCGAGCCGGACTTCGCACTGTCGCTCCCTCCCGAGGGCGACGTTCAGACAGGCGCAACGCTGTTGCCGTCCCAGATACTGCAAGCTCTGGACCCCGCCCATTGGTGCAAGGTCCTGGCATCCAGTCGCCTGGTCGCCTTGGCGGTCGACATGACTGAAGAGGCGCAGCAGCGGCCGTTGGTGCTGTCGGGCAAACGCCTCTATCTGCGCCGTTACTGGGCCTATGAACGGCGGATCGATGAAGCATTGCGTCAACGGCTGGCCGATCATGGCGCAGCGCCCGATGACCTGCGCGAGCGCCTTGCGGGATTGTTCGGAGCGGCCAGTCTCACAGGTCCGATCGATTGGCAGAAGCTGGCCTGCGCGCTGGCGACCCGGAGCGCTTTCAGCATCGTGACGGGCGGCCCGGGCACAGGGAAGACCACCACGGTCGTGCGTCTGCTTGCCTTGTTGCAGGCGCCGGCTGTCGAGGCTGGGAAACCGCTGCGTATTCGCCTGGCCGCGCCCACTGGCAAGGCAGCGGCGCGCTTGACCGAGTCCATCAGCCAGCAGGTCCGGACGCTGGATGTGTCCGATGGCGTGCGCGAGCGCATTCCCTGCGACGTCACCACCGTCCATCGACTGCTGGGCAGCCGCCCTGGTACTCGGCATTTTCGCCATCATCGGGGCAATCGCTTGCCACTGGATGTGCTGGTGGTTGATGAAGCGTCAATGATCGACCTGGAAATGATGGCGAATTTGCTGGATGCACTGCCGCCTCATGCGCGCCTGGTGCTGCTGGGTGACAAGGACCAGTTGGCGTCGGTCGAGGCGGGTGCGGTTCTGGGGGATCTATGTCGGGATGCCGAGGAAGGCTGGTATAGCCCGCAGACCCTGGCCTGGCTCGAGTCCGTCAGCGGCGAGAACCTGGCGGCCAGCGACCTGAAGCAGGACCTCGATGGCGCTCATCCCCTGGCCCAGCAAGTGGTCATGCTCAGGCATTCCCGGCGCTTTGGCGAAGGCAGCGGCATTGGGCAATTGGCCCGCAGCGTGAATCGGCAACAGCCGGAGAAAGCCCGTCAGGTGCTGCAGGGCGGTCAATATGCGGACCTGTTTTTCCTTGGACTCAAAGGCGAGCATGACGGAGTGCTGGAGCGTTTTCTGCTCGACGGCCGAGTAGATGGCCCGCAAGGGTATCGGCATTACCTGAATCTGCTGCGGCAACGGCGCCCGGACATTTCTCGTCCGTTGGAAGACAGTTGCTGGACGGAGTGGGCCAGGGATGTCCTGGCGGCATTCGACGAGTTCCAGTTGCTTTGTGCCGTGCGCAAAGGCCCGTGGGGTGTCGAGGGGTTGAATCAGCGGATCACGGCTGCGTTGCTCAAGGCTCGTTTGATCGACAGCGATCATCTCTGGTACGAGGGGCGTCCGGTACTGATGACTCGCAACGACTACGGGCTCGGGTTGATGAATGGCGATATCGGCATCGCCCTAAAGCTGCCTGAGCGTGACGGGCCTGATGCGGGCAGACAGGTGTTGAGAGTTGCCTTCCCCCGTAACGATGGCCAAGGTGGCGTGCGTTTTGTCCTGCCCAGTCGCCTGAATGATGTGGAAACCGTGTACGCCATGACGGTGCACAAGTCCCAAGGCTCGGAGTTCGCCCATACGGCGCTCATCCTTCCCGATGTGTTGAACCCCGTGTTGACCAAGGAACTGGTATACACGGCGGTTACCCGGGGCAAGCACTGGTTCAGTCTCATAGAGCCGAGAGCCGGGGTATTCGAGGAGGCCGTCCGCCGCAAGGTCAAGCGCCTGAGTGGGTTGATGTTGGAATGGGAACAAGGTGGCTGATTGCCTAACTTTCACCTTTAATGCTTCGATCGCGGTTCTGCCTGTTTTTTGTCGGAAATCGCCGTAGGGCACTGTCTCGCTGGCTTTTTGACACTGTGTTATCGTTTCGGCTCTTATCTTAATCAGAGATCATCCAGGATGGTGGCAGTTCGGGGGGCAGCGTGCAGCGAGAACTGGAAGCCTCATGTGCTTGCCGGCTTCCTATGGATGCTGTCATTCGCGGTGGTCGCTCAAGAGCAGGTAACCCCCGACCGCGCCGACCAGCGAGCCGAAGCGGTCACACAGGTCGTGCTGGGCATCCTCAGCTATGCCCGTTGGCCTGTGGAGCCGACACAATTGCAGCTCTGTATCGTCGGTCCGACTCAATATACCGATGTGCTTGTCAAAGGTACGACCCAGGCCACGGGCCGACCGGTATCCGTGCAGCGGGTGCTGGCAGATCATCCTGGCATCGCCGACGACTGCAACGCTGTCTACATCGGCAGGCTGACCAATGAGGAACGCTCGCGCCTGTTCACGTCATTGATTGGCAAGCCTGTGTTGAGCATCAGCGAGGGGGGCGATCAATGTACCGTGGGCAGTCTGTTCTGCCTGCGGGTCGGCGATGAACAGGTCTCGTTCGAGGTCAACCTTGATTCGGTTGCGCGCAGTGGCGTGCGAATTCATCCGAGCGTTCTCCAGCTTTCACGTCGCAGGCCGGCCGCCCCATGAGTTCCCCAAAGCCACGAGTTCGGCCCACGTTGGGCTCGGTTATCGGTCGCGGCCATCTGATCGTCGCACTGGTGGCGATCTCCATGGCCAGCATTTCGCTGACGCTGCTCGGCGTGCTCGCGTTGCGGGTCTATGCCGATCACAACCTGCATTTGATCGCCCGTTCAATCAATTACACCGTGGAGGCCGCCGTGGTGTTTGATGACGCGGCCGCCGCCACGGAAGCGCTGGCGCTGATTGCCGCCACCGAAGAAGTAGCCGATGCGCAGATATTCAATGAGCACGGTCGCCTTCTGGCTCACTGGCAGCGACCCGACACCGGCCTCTTGTCGGGTCTGGAATTGCATATCGCGAAGGCATTCCTGGAAAAACCGATCAGCCTTCCCATCGTCCACCAAGGACAGAACATCGGCAGAATCTTGCTGGCCGGACATGGCGGAAGCCTGTTGCGATTTTTGCTCAGCGGCCTCGCGGGCATTGTTTTATGTACGGCGATAAGCGCCTGGGTCGCGCTGTATCTGGCGAGGCGCCAGTTGCGGTCGATTACCGGGCCACTGCGCAGCCTGGCTGAAGTGGCTCACGCCGCGCGCTGCGAGCGCGCTCTGGATCGTCGCGTGCCGCCGGCCGACATCGCTGAACTGGACAACCTGGGCAACGACTTCAACGCCTTGCTTGCCGAACTGGAATCCTGGCAGACCCATCTGCAAAGTGAAAACGAAACCTTGGCTCACCAGGCCAGCCACGACAGCCTGACCGGATTGCCTAACCGGGCATTTTTCGAAGGTCGATTGATCCGCGCGTTGCGCAATGCCAGCAAGCTCGACGAGCAGGTGGCCGTCCTGTATCTGGACAGCGACCGCTTCAAGGGCATCAATGACAACTTCGGTCACGCTGCCGGCGATGCGGTGCTGACTGCCGTGGCGACCCGGGTCCGCGCGCAGTTGCGAGAGAATGACCTGGTCGCGCGCCTGGGGGGCGATGAGTTTGCCGTGCTGCTGACGCCCCTGCACAAGGTCGAGGATGCCGAGCGGATCGCTGAGAAAATCATTGCCAGCATGGACATGCCGATTCAGTTGCCCGGCAATGCCTCGGTCTTGACGTCCCTCAGTGTCGGTATCGCGGTTTTTCCCGAACATGGTGCCACGCCCGGCGCCTTGCTGAGTGCCGCCGATGCGGCGATGTACCAGGCCAAGCGCCTCGCCCGAGGCGGCCAACACACGGCAGGGTCGGAGCACCCGGTCGCGGATCTTCAAACCAGGAGCTGATTGCATGCGTTCAAATGCTCGTTTCCCCCTGCTGCGATTCGCAGCATTTTTATTGATCGCCGTTTTTACCCTCGCCGGGTGCCAGACCACACCGCCGAAAGGCCTGACCCCAGCGCAGATCGCCGTCCTCAAGGAGCAGGGTTTCAAGTTGACGGAGGAGGGCTGGGCCTTCGGTCTCTCCGGCAAAGTGCTGTTTGGCAGCGATGTGGAAAGCCTCAATCCTGCCAGTACCGAAATTGTCGAGCGGATCGGCAAGGCCCTGCTGGGCGCAGGTATCGAGCGAGTACGTGTCGACGGTCATACCGACGCATCGGGCTCCCAAGCCTATAACGAACAACTGTCGGTACGCCGGGCCAACAGCGTTGGCAAGGTCTTGACAGGCGTGGGCATGCGAGAAGAAAACGTCCAGCTGCGCGGCCTGGGCAGCAGCCAACCCGTCGCATCCAACGACACGGCCAGCGGCCGCACCGAAAACCGCCGCGTCGCCATCGTGGTCATTGCCGACTAATCGGCAAACACCATCTCCCGGCTGTCGCCCATCAGCAACAGCCGGTTCTGTTCAGTCACCTCGCGAATGTAATCCCACAACAAGGTGATCCGCTTGAGCTTGCGCAGGTCCTCCCGGCAATACATCCAGAACTGCCGGGTAACCGTGATTTCTTCCGGCAGCACCGGCAACAGGCGTGGGTCCTGGGCCGCCAGGAAGCACGGCAGGATCGCCAGCGACCGCCCCTGTTGGGCCGCGACAAATTGCGCGATCACGCTGGTGCTGCGCAGGTGAGCATGCGCGCCGGGCAGGACGTTGGCGAGGTAGAGCAGCTCGGAACTGAATGCCAGGTCGTCCACATAGCTGATGAACGAGTGCTTGCCCAAGTCCGCCGGACGGTGGATGGGCGGGTGGTTGTCCAGGTATTGCTGGGTGGCGTAGAGCTGCAGGCGGTAGTCGCACAGCTTGCAGCATACGTATGGGCCGTGTTCTGGGCGTTCGAGGGCGATGACGATGTCGGCTTCGCGCTTGGAGAGGCTGATGAAGTGCGGCAGCGGCAGGATGTCCACGGAAATGGCCGGGTAGGCATCGACGAAGTGGCTCAGTTGCGGCGTGATGAAAAAACTGCCGAAGCCTTCTGTACAGCCCATGCGCACATGGCCCGACAGCGCGACGCCGGAGCCTGAGACCTGTTCGCAAGCCATGTGCAGCGTGCTTTCGATCGATTCGGCGTAGCCCAGCAATCGTTGGCCTTCGGCCGTCAGGACAAAACCGTTGGTCCGGGATTTCTCGAACAGCAGCGTACCCAGTGAAGCTTCCAGCGAGCTGATGCGTCGCGACACCGTGGTGTAGTCGACCGCCAGGCGCTTGGCGGCCGTGCTGGCCTTGCGGGTACGGGCCACTTCGAGGAAAAACTTGAGGTCATCCCAATTCAGCGACCCCAGGGAGGTGATGTTTTTTTGCATGATGGACCGGACTTTATGTGCGTTCTTATTAGAAGTTTGCACATCTATACTCCAAAAACCGTCTTATCACCAAGGTGTCCGTTCACCTTGGCCGTTGCTGAACCAGCGCTCTCTTATAAGAACAATCCCGGAGGCCAGCATGAACGTTTCCCTTACGCCCAGCGACACTGCCCTGCAAACCGTCAGACTGTTGATCGATGGCGAATGGGTTGAATCCCAATCCAACGAATGGCATGACATCGTCAACCCGGCCACCCAGCAGGTATTGGCGAAGGTTCCGTTCGCCACAGCCTCGGAAGTCGATGCCGCCATCGCCGCCGCCCAGCGTGCTTTCCAGACCTGGAAACTGACGCCCATCGGTGCGCGGATGCGCATCATGCTGAAGCTCCAGGCATTGATTCGCGAGCATTCCAAGCGCATCGCCGCGGTGCTCAGCGCCGAACAGGGCAAGACCATCGCCGACGCCGAGGGCGATATTTTCCGTGGCCTGGAAGTGGTCGAGCATGCCTGTTCCATCGGCACCTTGCAGATGGGCGAGTTTGCCGAAAACGTCGCCGGTGGCGTTGACACCTACACGCTACGCCAACCGATCGGTGTGTGCGCCGGCATCACGCCGTTCAACTTCCCGGCGATGATCCCGCTGTGGATGTTCCCGATGGCTATCGCCTGCGGCAACACCTTTGTTCTCAAGCCGTCGGAGCAGGATCCGCTGTCGACCATGCTCCTGGTAGAACTGGCCATCGAGGCCGGCGTGCCGACGGGTGTCCTCAACGTGGTGCACGGCGGCAAGGATGTGGTGGATGCGCTCTGCACCCACAAGGACATCAAGGCCGTTTCCTTTGTCGGTTCGACGGCGGTCGGTACCCATGTTTATGACTTGGCAGGCCGCCACGGCAAGCGCGTGCAATCGATGATGGGTGCCAAGAACCACGCGGTGGTGTTGCCTGATGCCAATCGTGAGCAGACCCTCAACGCCTTGGTCGGTGCGGGTTTCGGCGCGGCGGGGCAACGTTGCATGGCCACCTCCGTGGTGGTGATGGTGGGCGCAGCCAAGCAATGGTTGCCGGAGCTCAAGGCCCTGGCACAGAAACTCAAGGTCAACGCCGGCAGCGAGCCTGGCACGGACGTTGGGCCGGTGATTTCCAAGCGGGCCAAGGCGCGAATCCTTGAGTTGATCGAAAGTGGCGTGCAGCAAGGCGCGAAGCTGGAACTCGATGGCCGTGGCATCAGCGTGCCGGGCTTCGAGCAGGGCAATTTTGTCGGCCCGACCCTGTTTTCCGGCGTGACGACTGATATGCGCATCTACACCGAAGAGATCTTCGGCCCGGTGCTGGTGGTGCTGGAAGTCGACACCCTCGACCAGGCCATCGCCTTGGTCAACGCCAACCCATTCGGCAACGGCACCGGCCTGTTTACCCAGAGCGGTGCGGCGGCGCGCAAATTCCAGAGCGAAATCGACGTCGGGCAGGTGGGTATCAACATCCCGATCCCGGTGCCGGTACCGTTCTTCAGTTTCACCGGTTCCCGTGGTTCGAAACTCGGCGACCTCGGCCCTTACGGCAAACAAGTGGTGCAGTTCTACACTCAGACCAAGACCGTGACCGCGCGCTGGTTCGACGACGACAGCGTCAATGACGGTGTGAACACCACCATCAATCTGCGTTGAGGAGCCGGACATGAACATTGCATTTATCGGCCTGGGCAACATGGGCGCACCCATGGCGCGCAACCTGCTCAAGGCCGGCCATTCGCTGAACCTGTTCGACTTGAACCAGGCGGTGCTGGCTGAACTGGCGGCGTTGGGCGGCACCACCAGCGCCTCGCCCCGCGACGCGGCCCAGGGCGCGGCGCTGGTGATTACCATGTTGCCCGCCGCTGCCCATGTGCGCAGCGTCTGGCTGGGCGAGGACGGTGTGCTTGCCGGCATCGCCGCCGGTACGCCGGCTGTGGATTGCAGCACCATCGACCCCCAGACCGCCCGCGACGTCGCGGCTGCCGCGGCGAAGCAAGGGGTGGCGATGGCCGATGCGCCTGTTTCGGGCGGTACCGGCGGCGCGGCGGCGGGCACGCTGACCTTCATGGTTGGCGCTACGGACGAGCTGTTCGCCACCCTGCAACCGGTGCTGGCGCAAATGGGCCGCAACATCGTGCACTGCGGCGAAGTCGGCACCGGGCAGATCGCCAAGATTTGCAACAACCTGCTGCTGGGGATTTCCATGGTTGGTGTCAGTGAGGCCATGGCCTTGGGCGATGCCTTGGGGATCGACACCCAGGTGCTGGCCGGCATCATCAATAGTTCAACCGGGCGATGCTGGAGCTCTGATACCTACAACCCTTGGCCCGGCGTGATCGAAACGGCGCCGGCATCCCGTGGCTATACCGGCGGTTTCGGCGCGGACTTGATGCTCAAGGACCTGGGCCTCGCCACCGAAGCGGCGCGTCAGGCTCGTCAGCCGGTGATATTGGGGGCGGTGGCGCAGCAGCTGTATCAGGCGATGAGCCAGCGGGGCGAGGGTGGCCAGGACTTCTCGGCAATTGTGAACAGCTATCGCAAGCCGCAGTAAAACCTGCGGTGTTCTGAAGCTTTTGTGGCGAGGGGATTTAGCGAAACGTCGCACCGCCCCGTTGGGTCGCGAGGCGGCCCCAAAACAGTCAGTACTATTCATCTGGCACACCGAGGCGTCAGATTTCAGGGCTGCTTCGCAGCCCAGCGGGGATAAATCCCCTCGCCACAGGGTTATGCATTCCAGAAGTTGTTTTCCGAGAGACCATGTCGGGTGGTCTCTCGGTTTTTTGTCTCAGGCAAACACGAAATATTTGCGCACGGTCTCGACCACTTCCCAAGTACCTTTCATGCCCGGCTCGACGACGAAGATGTCACCGGCCCGCAGATGGATCGGTGCCATGCCGTCCGGGGTGATCACGCAGTAGCCTTCCTGGAAATGGCAGTATTCCCACTTCACGTAATCCACACGCCATTTGCCGGGCGTGCAGATCCAGGTACCCATGATCTTGCTGCCGTCCTCGCTGGTGTAGGCGTTGAGGTTGACGGTATGCGGATCGCCTTCAAGCTTTTCCCATTTGCAGGCGTCGAGTACGGGCAGCGGATGGGTGTCGCGCAGGACGGTGATGGGTGCGGTCATGTGAGCTCCGGAAAAGGGGCAAGAAAGAACCTGCACCCTAGCGCGGAGCAAGAGTAGGCAGATGCCTGTGCTCGACACCGGGCTGTCCAGAAGCGCGCATCAATCAGCCAGGTGCCGAGCCAGGGTCTTGGCATAGGCAGGCAAAGCTTCGAAGTTGCGGGCGCAGAGCAGCAACGCCCGGTGGGCCCATGCCTCTTGCAGCGGGACACAGTGATACCCAGGCTCGGGCGGGCGCCGGTCGATGGCCGCCTTCGGCACGATGGCGATGCCCGCACCGTGCGCAACCATGCGAATCACCCCGTCGAAACCGTCGGCGCGAATGCGGATCTGCATGCGTGAGCCGATGTGCAGGGCCTGTTCTTCCAGGTGGATCGCCAGGGCACTGGAGGCGTTCAGGCCGACATAGTCGTGCCCGAAGGTCTCGCTGAAACGCACGGCTCGGTTGTCAGCCAGTGGGTGTCCGGCCGGTAGGATCAATACCAGCGGGTCGTCGCGAAAAGGCCAGGCCTGTAGGCCATCGGTGTCAACGGCGTCGGAAATAATCCCGAGATCCGCCGCGCCTTGGCGCAGGGCATGGGTGATGCGTGAACTGGGCAGTTCCTGCAAGTCGATATCCAGGTTCGGATGGGTCTTGAGAAAATCGGCCAGCGGTTCCGGCAGGTACTCGGTCATGGCGCTGGTGTTGCACAGCAGTCGCACCCGGCCCTTGACGCCTCTGGCGTATTCGGCCAGGTCTTGTTGCAGATGTTCGGTGTGCTGCAAAAGGATTCGGGCATGCTGGGCCAGGGCTTTGCCGGCCGGTGTCGGGGTCACGCCACGTCGCCCGCGTTCGAGCAAATCGATGCCCAGGGACGCCTCCATGGTGCGGACTCGAGCGCTTGCCGCGGCCAGGGACAAATGGCTGCGGGCTGCACCGGCGGTGATATTGCCGGCGTCGAGGATATTCAGGTAGAGGCGCAGGTCGGTGAGGTCGAAGTGCATGAGGGCCTGTCTCAAGTTTTGCGGTGTTTGGTATGCCGTCTTCGCGAGCAGGCTCGCTCCCACAAGGAATTGCATTTCAACTGTGGAAGCGAGCCTGCTCGCGAAGGCGCCAGGAGCGTCAACAGAGTCTCAGCCTCTTGCTGAAAGAGAGGTACCCTCAGTGTATGACACATTTCCAAACCAAGGCCCTGGGCGCACGATAACCCCATGGACACCCTCATCGCGTTCTACCAAAACCTCGGCCCGGCCCTTTCCCTTCTGGTCATCGGTACCTTCCTGCTGGCCGGCACGATCAAGGGCGTGATCGGCCTCGGCCTGCCGACGATCGCCATGGGCTTGCTCGGGTTGGCTATGGCTCCGACGCAGGCTGCGGCGTTGCTGATCATTCCGGCGACCCTGACCAACGTCTGGCAATTGGCGTTTGGCGGGCATTTACGGGAGCTTGTCCTGCGCCTGTGGCCGTTGCTGCTGGCGATTTTCATTGGCACCGGATTCGGTACGCTGTGGATCGGCATGGTGGGAGGGGCCTGGGCGATAAGGGGACTGGGCGCCGCGCTGATGGTGTACGCATTGAGCGGATTGTTTTTACCGACGTTGCGGGTCGGTGCCGAGCAGGAGGGCTGGCTTGCTCCGCTTTGCGGGTTGCTCACCGGTGTGATCACGTCAGCCACCGGTGTGTTCGTCATTCCGGCGGTGCCGTATCTCCAGGCGTTGGGCTTGAACAGAGATGAGCTGGTACAAGCCCTGGGCCTGTCGTTCACCGTTTCAACACTGGCTTTGGCGGCCGGACTGTTGTGGCGAGGCGCCTTGGGCGGCGGCGAGTTGAGTGCATCGTTGCTGGCGCTGATACCGGCGTTGCTGGGAATGTGGCTCGGGCAATGGCTGCGCCAGCGGATCAGCGCCGTGCTGTTCAAACGGGTATTTTTCATTGGCCTCGGTGTGCTCGGCGGCCATCTGCTGGTCAGCGGTTAGCCGAGGACCGGCTGAGCATGTCGACGCGACGAATCTCGAAATCGCGCTCGAGGTATTCCATGCGTTGTTCGAAGAATTGCTTCATGTGCGGCAGGTTCGAGTGCACGTCCAGATCAGCCTGGGAGGCCCAGATTTCGTAGAAGATGAACAGCGTCGGGTCCTGCTGGTCCCGCAGCATGTGGTATTCGATGCAGCCGGGTTCGGCGCGACTCGGTTCGACGTAGGCGCGGAACAACGCTTCGAAGGCTTCGGCTTTTTCCGGGCGGGTCTTGGCGTGCAGGATGAAACCGTGCAAATCACTCATCAGGGGAGGCTCCTGGATTGGAAGTGCGGAGGATTCTAAGGCAACAATCAGGCGCTTATTCGTGCGTCTGGATCAAAACAGTTTTGTCGTTGCGGTGCTTATTCCGCGCGCAGCTCATCGGTACCCTGCCGCCATCATTTTTAATCTTCCACTTGGCGACGCCCCAGCGGCCACGCCTTGGAACCGATGAGGCTCCCGATGAAAAAAGTCCTGCTGCTCAATGGCGGTAAACAGTTCGCCCATTCCGACGGCCGCTACAACGCCACGCTTCACGACACCGCACTGAGCGTCCTGGACCGTGGCGGTCTTGATGTGAAAACCACTTTCATTGACGGTGGCTACGACATCAAGGAAGAGGTCGCCAAGTTCCTCTGGGCCGACGTCATCATCTACCAGATGCCCGGCTGGTGGATGGGGGCCCCGTGGACCGTGAAAAAATACATCGACGAAGTCTTCACTGAAGGCCATGGCAGCCTCTATGCCAGCGACGGCCGCACTCGTTCCGATGCGTCGCAAAAATACGGCAGCGGTGGTTTGGTGCAGGGCAAGCAATACATGTTGTCGCTGACCTGGAACGCCCCGCAGCAAGCCTTCGATGACCCGACGGATTTCTTCGAAGCCAAGGGCGTGGATGCCGTGTATTTTCCCTTCCACAAGGCCAACCAGTTTCTCGGCATGACCGGCCTGCCAACGTTCCTGTGCGTGGACGTGATGAAGCGCCCGAACATCGAGGAAGATGTGGCGCGGTATGAGCGGCATTTGGCCGAGGTGTTCGGCCTTTCGCGGTAATCCGTTAGTATCAGGGTTCACCTGAAACGAAGGTGTAACCGTGGCGAGGGAGCTTGCTCCCGCTGAGGTGCGAAGCGCCTCCCAAAAGCGGTCGCTCCGCGCCCAGCGGGAGCAAGCTCCCTCGCCACAAAAGCATCCTTCACATTGGGTGTGCATTCCACCGAGAGGATGTCTGTGAAAGCCAGATCCGACGAGTTGCAGATTTTCGTCTGCGTGATCGAATGCGGGTCGATCTCCGCCGCCGCCGAGCAGGTCGGGCAAACGCCTTCGGCGGTCAGTCGCACCTTGTCGCGGCTGGAAGCCAAGCTAGACACCACGTTGATCAACCGCACCACACGGCGCATGGACCTGACCGAAGAGGGAAAGTATTTCTTCGAGCAGGCCAAGGGCATTCTTGACCAGATGGACGCGCTGGAAGAGCGCTTGTCGTCCCGCCAGAAGAACCCAGCCGGGCGCTTGCGGATCAACGCCGCATCGCCTTTCATGCTCCACGCCATCATTCCTCACATCGACGAGTTCCGCACGCTCTACCCGGACATCCAGTTGGAGCTCAACAGCAACGATTTGATCATCGATCTGCTCGAACAGAGCACCGACGTCGCCATCCGCATCGGCACCCTCACGGACTCGACGCTTCACGCCCGCTCGCTGGGTTGCAGCCCGCTGCACATCCTCGCCAGTCCGACTTACTTGAAAGCGCATGGCACGCCCGCGAGCGTCGCTGAACTGGCGGAACATTCGCTGCTGGGGTTTGCCCTGAACGATGGCCTCAATCAATGGCCGCTGCGCCACACCCATGGCGACCGCTGGCCGATCCAGCCGGCCATCAGCGCGTCCAGTGGCGAAACGGTGCGTCACCTGGCGCTGCAAGGGCAGGGCATTGCCTGCCTGTCGGATTTCATGACCCGTGATGACATTCGTGCCGGTCGGCTCAAGGTGTTGCTGGTCGATTCCAATAGCGGCTATCGCCAGCCGATCAATGCGGTGTACTACCGCAACTCCCAATTGGCCTTGCGCATCCAGTGCTTCCTGGACTTCATCCAAGGCAAGCTCGCCGAATACGCTTCGCAAGATTTCAAGGGCTGATTCGTGACTTCAAGGCAAGAGTGATTTGGGCAATGTGGGCTGTTTCGGCAAGGAATGGCCCTCGATACTCGTCCCATCACTTAGTTTGCCAAGGAGTTATCCATGAATGTATTCATCACCGGTGCCGCCGGTTTTATCGGCGGTTCCATTGCCACTGGCCTCGTGCGGGCCGGGCATCACATCACCGGCCTGGTGCGCAGTGTCGAGCAAGCAAACGAGTTGACCGCGTTGGGCATCACGCCGGTCATCGGTACCCTGGAAGACAGCGCGCTCCTGGCCGAACAGGCCCGTGCCGCCGACGCGGTGATCAATGCGGCCAGCAGCGACCATCGTGGTGCGGCCGAGGCGTTGGTCGAGGCTCTCAAGGGATCGAACAAGATTTTGCTGCACACCAGCGGTTCGAGCATCGTTGGCGATGCTTCGGGCGGTCGCGCCAGCGATGACATCTACTACGAAAACAACCTGCCGCAACCCACCGCCGACAAGGCTGCACGTGTCGCCATCGACAATCTGATCCTTGAAGCGGCCAAGTACGGTGTGAACTCGGCGGTCATCTGCAACACCTTGATCTACGGCCACAGCCTGGGTGTCAAGCGTGACAGCGTGCAACTGCCGCGCCTGCTCAAGCAGGCCCGTAAGAGTGGCGTGGTGCGGCATGTCGGGCATGGGCAGAACATCTGGTCCAACGTGCACATCGAGGATGTGGTCGAGCTGTACACGTTGGCGCTCACCCGTAACCGGCCCGGCACGTTCTACTTCGTTGAAAGCGGCGAAGCTTCGTTTATCGAGATGACCACCGCGATGGCCCATGCACTGAATCTCGATGCGCCACAGGGTTGGCCGCTGGCGGAGGCCGAGTGGGGGTATGAAATGGCCAACTATGGGCTGGGCTCCAACAGTCGTGTGCGCGGCACGAATGCCCGTGAATTGCTCGGCTGGACGCCGAAGCGGACGTCGGTGGTGGAATGGATTCTTGATGAGATGGTGTGAGTCACACCGGAACTGGAGAGATCCACAGTAAAACATGAGACCTGTGGGAGCGGGCTTGCTCGCGAAAGCGGTGTATCAGGCAGCATTTTCGCCGACTGAAACACCGAATTCGCGAGCAAGCCCGCTCCCACAGGTTTTTGTTGGGTGTAGCTTTAGTCGTGCTGCACACCCGCGCGCTTGAGCATTCGCTTGCACCGCTCGGACAGGTGGAACACGCGCAGATGTTTGCCGGCCTTGCTGTAGCGCTCGCGCAGGGTCATCAGCGCGGCGACGGCGGAGTAGTCGACGAAGCGCAAGTGACGGCAATCGACCGTTACCAGGGCTGGGTCGCTGGCTGGGTCGAACTGGTTGAGGAACTGGGTTGTCGAGGCGAAGAACAACGTGCCGTGCAAGTGATAAAGCTTGCTGCCGTCCGCTTCCAGGTGCGCATCGGCGTACAGTTCGCGGGCTTGTTGCCAGGCGAAATTGAGCGCCGCGATGATGATCCCGCAAAGCACTGCGATGGCCAGGTCGGTGAATACCGTAATGATCGTCACTGCAACGATGACCAGCACATCGTTCGCCGGTACTTTGTTGACCACCCGCAGCGAGGCCCAGGCGAAGGTCTGTTGCGACACGACGAACATCACGCCCACCAGCGCCGCCAGCGGAATGCGCTCGATCAGCGGCGACAGGAACAACACGAACAGCAACACCATCACCCCGGCCACCACACCTGACAACCGCCCGCGTCCGCCTGAACTGAGGTTGATCATCGTCTGGCCGATCATCGCGCAACCGCCCATGCCGCCCAGCATCCCGGAGGCCATGTTGGCCGCACCCAGCGCCACGCACTCACGATCGGGATAGCCGCGACTCTCGGTAATTTCGTCGGTCAGGTTCAGGGTCAGCAGGGTTTCCAGCAAACCGACCATCGCCATGATCACTGCATAGGGCGCGACGATTTGCAGGGTTTCCAGGTTCCAGGGAATGTCCGGCAGGGCGAAAACTGGCAAGCCGCCAGCGATGTGCGCCATGTCGCCCAGCGTCCGGGTCGGCAGGCCAAGCAGATAGACCGCCAGGCCGACGCCGAGGATTGCCACCAGGGCCGGCGGCACACTGCGGGTCAGGCGCGGCAGCAGGTAGACGATGGCCATGGTCAGCGCCACCAGGCCCGCCATCAGGTACAGCGGGGCGCCGCTCAGCCAGGCGCCGTCGCGCTTGAAATGCTCCAGCTGCGCCAGCGCAATCACGATGGCCAAGCCATTGACGAAGCCGAGCATCACCGGGTGCGGCACCATGCGAACCAGCTTGCCCAGCCGCAACAGCCCGAACGCCATCATGATCAGTCCGCCCAGCAGCACGGTCGCCAACAGGTATTGCACACCGTGCTGGACCACCAGCGCGACGATCACCACGGCCATCGACCCCGCCGCGCCCGACACCATCCCGGGCCGACCGCCGAACAACGCGGTCAGCGTGCAAATGATGAATGCGCCGTACAGCCCCATCAGCGGGTTGAGGTGGGCCACCAGGGCGAAGGCGATGCATTCGGGGAGCAGGGCGAAAGAGGTGGTGAGGCCGGCGAGGGCGTCGGCGCGAAGACGTGCTGGTTTCATGGTTTACCTGACTGGGCGCCGACGGAGAGTCGGCTGCCGGGGAAGCGGTGTAAAAACAGGTGCGGATGGTACGGAATTGAGTGCGGGGCGGCCAGCCGTTGGTCGATTAGGTTGATGAACTTGGGTCTGCTGCGCAGCCCAGCGGGAGCAAGCTCCCTCGCCACAAGAACGATGAAAGTCTTGCGCTGGATTTTCATCAGCGCCATGTCGCGATGTCCGTCAGCGACATCTTTTGTCTGTGCGCGAAAATTACTTTCAGTCGGTTTGAAAAATCCAGGTCGAAATGATTTATGAGTTTCACAACACATCGACGTCACCCCATTCGAGGAGTCACGCATGGCACCTGCTTTCGGATATTGGCTACTGGTCTACGCGGCCATCGCCATCATTGCGCTGATCGTCCTGATCGCGCGCTACCGGCTCAATCCGTTCATCGTGATTACCCTGGTGTCCATTGGCCTGGCGCTGCTGGCCGGGATGCCGCCCTCGGGTGTGGTGGGCGCTTACGAGGCAGGTGTCGGCAAGACCCTGGGACACATCGCGCTGGTGGTGGCCTTGGGCACGATGCTCGGCAAGATGATGGCCGAGTCCGGCGGGGCGGAGCGAATGGCGCAGACGTTGATCGAACGCTTCGGCGAGCGCAACGCCCACTGGGCAATGGTGTGCATTGCCTTCCTGGTTGGGCTGCCACTGTTCTTCGAAGTCGGTTTCGTGCTGCTGGTGCCTATCGCGTTCACCATCGCCCGGCACGTGGGCGTGTCGATCCTGCTGGTGGGGCTGCCGATGGTCGCCGGGCTATCGGTGGTCCATGCCCTGGTGCCGCCGCATCCGGCGGCGATGCTGGCGGTGCAGGCGTTCCAGGCCTCGGTGGGGCAGACCTTGCTGTACGCGATCCTGATCGGTATTCCCACTGCGATCATCGCCGGCCCGCTGTACGCCAAATTCATCGTGCCGCGCATCCAGCTGCCCGCTGAGAACCCGCTGGAACGGCAATTTCTCGACCGCGAGCCACGGGCCAATCTGCCAGGCTTCGGCATAACCCTGGGGACGATCCTGCTGCCGGTGATACTCATGCTGATCGGCGGCTGGGCCAACCTGATCTCCACACCGGGCAGCGCGTTCAACCAGTTCCTGCTGTTCATCGGCAACTCGGTGATCGCTTTGTTGCTGGCGACCATCCTCAGCTTCTGGACTCTCGGCCTGGCCCAGGGCTTCAATCGCGAATCGATCCTCAAGTTCACCAATGAATGCCTGGCGCCGACCGCCAGCATCACCTTGCTGGTGGGCGCCGGTGGCGGCTTGAATCGGATTTTGGTGGACGCCGGGGTGACCCAGCAAATCGTCGGCCTGGCTCAGGAATTTCAATTATCACCGCTGGTCATGGGCTGGTTGTTCGCCGCGTTGATGCGCGTTGCCACCGGTTCGGCCACGGTAGCGATGACCACCGCCTCGGGCATCGTCGCGCCTGTGGCGATTGGCCTGGGTTATCCCCATCCCGAGTTGCTGGTGCTGGCGACCGGGGCCGGGTCGGTTATCTTTTCCCACGTCAACGACGGCGGCTTCTGGCTGATCAAGGAATACTTCAATATGACCGTCGCGCAAACCTTCAAGACCTGGACCGTGCTTGAAACGCTGATCTCAGTGGTCGCATTCGCCTTGACGCTCGGGCTTGCGCGTGTGCTTTGACCGACATTGCAAGGAACCGTCATGGACATCCTCTACCAGATCCGCTCCCGCCAGGATTCCTTCAGCGCCGGCGAAGGAAGAATCGCCCGGCTGATGCTCGACGACGTAGGCTTTGCCGCCTCCGCCAGCCTGGAAGAGTTGGCCCTGCGCGCCGAAGTCAGCAGCGCCACGCTGTCGCGCTTTGCCCGCACCGTCGGCTGTCGCGACCTGCGGGACCTGCGCCTGCAACTGGCCCAGGCCAGCGGTGTCGGCAGCCGTTTTCTCGACCCGACCGGTGCGCCGGAACAGTCGGCTTTTTATGGTCAGATCGTCGGCGATATCGAGTCGACGTTGCGCCAGCATCTGTCGGGCTTCGAAGAGTCGCGATTCGGCGATGCCGTGCGGATGATCGGCAAGGCACGGATGATCCACGCATTCGGCCTCGGTGGCTGGTCGGCGCTGTGCGGCGAGGAGTTGCAAGTGCGGCTGGTGCGTTTTGGCTACCCGATCGCCGCCTGCCGCGACCCGGTGATGATGCGCATCACCGCCAGCTCGTTGAGCGACCAGCATCTGGTCATCGCCTGTTCCCTGACCGGCATCACGCCGGAGCTATTGAGTGCTGTTGAACTGGCCCGCAGCTACGGCACCCCGATCCTGGCCATCACCCGCGCCGACTCGCCACTGGCCCAACTGGCAGATTGTGTGCTGCCCCTGCAAGGCGCCGAAACCCCTTTTATCTACAAACCCACGGCCGCGCGCTACGGCATGTTGCTGGCCATCGACGTGCTCGCCACCGAGCTGGCGCTGGCCCATCCCGAAGACAATCAAGAGCGCCTGCGGCGGGTCAAACTCGCACTGGACGATTACCGTGGCGGCGATGATCACCTGCCGCTGGGAGACTGAGATGCTGTACGACACACTTATCCGCAATGCGCTGGTCATCGATGGCAGCAACATCCCCGGCTACCGCGCCGACGTAGCGATCCACGGCGGTCGCATCGAGCGCATTGGTGAGTTGCGCGAAACTCGCGCGCGGGAAGAAATCGACGCCGCCGGCCGCGTGCTGGCGCCGGGCTTCATCGATGTGCACACCCACGATGACACGGTGGTCATCCGCCAACCGCAAATGCTGCCCAAGCTCAGCCAGGGCGTGACCACGGTGATCGTTGGCAATTGCGGCATCAGCGCATCCCCTGTCAGCCTTCGGGGTGATCCGCCGGACCCGATGAACCTGCTCGGCCCGGCCCGGGCATTTGCTTACCCACGCTTTGCCGATTATCGCGGTGCGGTAGAAGCGGCGACACCGGCCGTCAATGTGGCCGCGTTGGTCGGTCATACGGCGTTGCGTAGCAATCACATGGATGATTTGTTGCGCACAGCCTCGGTAGGAGAAATCACTGCCATGCGCCGGCAACTGCGCGAAAGCCTGGAGGACGGTGCGCTGGGCCTGTCCACCGGCCTGGCTTACGCCAACGCCTTCTGCGCAGCCACTGATGAAGTCATGCAACTGAGCGAGGAGTTGGCAGCGTTCGGTGCTGTCTACGCCACCCATCTGCGCAGCGAATTCGAACCGGTGCTCGAAGCCATGGACGAGGCTTTCCAGATTGGTCGACATGCGCAGAGCCCGGTGATCATTTCCCACCTCAAATGTGCTGGCGCCGGTAATTGGGGGCGTAGTCCACAGGTGCTCGCCGCGTTGGAAAGCGCGGCTCAAAACCACCCTGTCGGTTGCGATTGTTATCCCTACGCCGCGAGTTCTTCGACCCTGGACCTCAAGCAAGTGACCGATGCCCATCGCATCACCATTACCTGGTCGACGCCGCATCCGCACATGGGCGGTCGAGACCTGACGGACATCGCGGCTGAATGGGACGTGTCGCTCCTCGAAGCTGCACGTCGCCTACAGCCAGCGGGTGCGGTGTACTACGGCATGGACGAAAGCGACGTAAGACGAATCCTCGCGCACCCATTATCGATGGTTGGCTCCGACGGCCTACCCGAAGACCCTTTTCCCCACCCTCGTCTGTGGGGCGCTTTTCCGAGGGTGCTGGGCCATTTCAGCCGAGACGTTGGGCTTTTTCCTTTGCACACCGCCGTGCACAAAATGACCGGCCTTTCAGCGGCGCGCTTCGGCCTGAAGGCGCGAGGTGAAATCCGTGAAGGGCACTGGGCCGACTTGGTCTTGTTCAATCCCCAAACCGTTCGCGACGTCGCTGATTTCAACACGCCACAACGGGCTGCCGAGGGCATCGATGGGGTGTGGGTCAATGGCGTCCTGAGTCATCGCGAGGGACAAGCGAACGGCAAAAGAGAAGGGCGTTTCCTGGCGCGTGAAGGCGATCTGCGCCGGGGTTTTCAATGTGTTCAGTAGCGTTTGAAGGCATGTAGGTGCTTGGGATTGCTTTAATTGGCGCCACAATAATGGCACTGCGACACTAAAGAACCTGAATTAAAAGCCGAAGCAGTGGGTTCAACCCATCTAGACTGGGTCTTTTCAGCCAGGGAGCAACCCATGAGCTTCGGTAAAATCACTCCAATCCTGCGGATCTTCGATGAAGCCAAGGCGTTGGCGTTCTATGTCGACTTCCTGGGCTTTACCGTCGACTGGCAACACCGCTTCGGTGACAACTTCCCGCTTTATCTGCAAGTCTCCCGTGGTGATTGCGTATTGCACCTGTCCGAGCATCACGGTGATTGCACGCCGGGCTCGGCGCTGCGAATCGAGACCGACGAGCTGGAAGCCTTCCAGCAGCAATTACTCGCCAAGCAATACCGCTACGCCCACCCACAAATCCAGGCCATGCCCTGGGGTAGCCAGGACATGGCGATCAGTGATCCGTTTGGGAATCGGTTGGTGTTTACCAATGCGATCAGTGTGTGACAGGCGCAAGAATGCTGCTGCATGGGCTGTTTGCCCGCCTCCAGAAAAGAAGCGGGCAAACGCGTTTCGTCAAACCCTGAAGTGGCTGACCATCTGCTGCAATTGACCACCCAACCGCGCCAGTTCAACGCTGGACGCCGCGGTTTCATCGCTGGCGGCGGCGGTCTGTTCGGACACGTCGCGCACGTTGATGATGCTGCGGCTGATCTCCTCGGCCACGGCGCTTTGCTGTTCGGCGGCCGCGGCGATCTGCTGGTTCATCGACTGGATGTTGGACACCGTGCGGGTGATGTTTTCCAGTGACACACCGGCCTTGCGGGTCAGGGCCACGCTGCTGTCGGTGAGGTTGCGGCTGTTGTTCATCACGGCGGCCACTTGCTGGGTGCCGTTCTGCAGGCCGGCCACCAAGCCTTCGATTTCCTCGGTGGATTTCTGCGTACGCTGGGCCAGGCCGCGGACTTCATCGGCGACCACCGCGAAGCCACGTCCGGCTTCACCGGCGCGGGCGGCTTCGATGGCGGCGTTGAGTGCCAGCAGGTTGGTCTGTTCGGCCACGGCCTTGATCACGTCCATCACTGCGCCGATCTTGTCGCTTTCCTGTTGCAGCACGCTCATGGCGTCAGTGGAACGCACCACTTCGCTGGCCAGGCGTTCGATCTGGGCGATGGCTTCGTTGACCACTTGATCACCGGCCCGCGCTTCGCCGTCGGCGGCGGCTGCTGCTTGGGAGGCTTCTTCGGCATTGCGCGCCACTTCCTGGACCGTTGCGGTCATCTCATGCATGGCGGTCGCGACCTGGTCGGTCTCGACTTTCTGGCTGTTGACCCCGGCACTGGTCTGCTCGGTGACCGCCGACAGTTCTTCGGCGGCGCTGGCGATCTGGGTCACGCCGTCCCGGATGCCACTGATCAGGTCGCGCAGGGTCACGCCCATGCGGGCGATGCCCTGTTGCAGCACGCCAAGTTCATCGCGACGGGTGACGATGACGTTCTGCGACAGGTTGCCACCGGCGATGCGTTCGACCACGGCGAGGGTTTCACGCAGCGGGCGAGTGATCTGGCGGGTGATGACCACGGCCGCGATGATGCCCACCAACAAAGCCAACAACGTGCTGACCAATTGCAGCGTGCGGGCCTGGGCGCTTTCAGCGTCGCGACGGTCGAGCTGGATCTGGTACAGCTGCTCGCTCAGGGAGACGATGGTCGCGCCCTGGTCGGTCATTTCCTTGCGCGCCTGCGCCACATCGGCCATGGCCATCTTGAAGGCCTGCACGGCGCTGCGGTATTGGGTCAAGGTTGTTTCCAGCTGACGCAGTTCATCCTGCCGAGCGTTGGCGAAATGTTCGTTGAGCGGCTTGAGCGAAGCGATGGCGGCGTCCAGTTGGGCGAAAGCCTTGCGTTCGGTATCGGCATTGCTGTTGGCGGTGTAGCCGCGTACTTCATAGCGGGCCAGCATGAACGCCTGCTTGGCCTGGGTGATGGCCTGGAATTGCGCAAAGCGCTCATCGCTGAGGGCCATCTGCTGCACGTCGGAATCGATGCTTTCGATCAGCTTGTAGGCCGTCTCGGCGTTCGCGCCCATGACATCCCGGGCACTGTTGCCGGTGCGGTAGGCACTGCGCATTTTGTTCAGTGATGTCTGGTAGGCGCTGATGGTCGCGCTCTGCTCCTTGAGCAGCTTGACGTTCTCGGGGCTTTTAAAGCTGCTGAGCAACGCGTTTTGTTGCGCCACGAAACCATCGAGGGTGGTCTGCACATTCTGTGCGGCGGTCTCGTCACCGTTGGTCAGCATGTATTGCAGGCGAGTGACCCGCAGTTTGGTCAGGCCAGCGTTGAGCTGGGTGATGTCGCTCATCCAATTGCTGCGGTCGATCAAACCGCCCAGGCTGGTCCAACTGGTCAGGGCCAGGACGCAAGTCAGTACCAGCACCAGGCCAAAGCCCAGGCCCAATTTCATATTGACGCTAATGTTGCCAAACCAGCTATTCATCAAATTCCTCCAGGAACGTTGCGCTGCTTGATCATCGGTTGGCTGGAAGATTGTTGTTTTTAAGAGCCAGCAAAAACGTTTAACAGGGCTGTATCGGCGGCCACCCATGAATCTGAAAATTTTTTTTGTATAGGCAATCCCGGGTTGTCGCCGAGCGCGCCAAGCTTTTTTTCACATTGGTTTCACTGCCTGCCTACGTCTACGTCTTTACCGTCTCGCCATCGAAATGACTGGTTGGGTGCCGTCGGGGCGGCTTGATGTGGAACTGAGACTGAGCCTTTTTGGCGTGACGCGCTCGATTGATACGAGCTGGCTTGTCCGCTATCGCAACGCGGCGGTGATCCTGGCTTCGGCAATGCTGGTGATTCCGCTGACCCTTTGGCTGCTGGGGCCTGCAGCGGTGCCGGATCTGGCCCATGGCGATCTTGTTGGCGCCCGGGCGCTGGCTGATGGCTGGGCCAAGGGGGAGATGATCGTGCTGGTGCGCCACGTCGAACGATGTGATCACTCCAAGGCCGTGTGCCTGGGGGATCCTTCGGGAATCACCGACCGTGCCCGCGCCGTTGCAGTGGGCCTCGGCGCGCGGTACGAGCAACTCGGCCTGGAGAATGCGGACATTTATAACAGTCCGCTGGTTCGAGCGACCCAGACGGCTGGGTACATGTTCAACAAGGTGAGCACCGGCGACGATTGGCTGAGCCATTGCCGCCATGACCTGCTGCGCAATGCCCTGGTCCACAAGGTGCCTGGGCGCAACCTGATCCTGGTCACCCACAGCGAATGCATGCAGGCGATGGAAACCGAGCTGCGGCGACCTGTTTCGGCGTTTGGCTATGGCGCTTCGTTGTTTGTATCCGTCGCCCAGCCACAAGCTCCTCGGCTGCTGGGTTTTATCGAGGCGTCCGACTGGCGCTCAATGAAGTTTCAGTAACCTTTCCCACGATTAGGACCGCTCATGCTGACGTCTGCTCGCGTTCGTTTTTACCGGCTCAACCTCGGAATACCCCTGGTCTGTGCGGCGGTGGTGTTCCTGCTGTTCGACATGACCCGCATCGACATCGCCTTCAGCGATCTTTTCTACGACCCGCTGCACCAAGTCTTTCCGCTGGGGCATGTACGGCTGTTCGAACAAATCACCCATAAGTGGGCCAGGGTCATTCCGAACTGGACTGGCGAGGCGGCCATTATCGGGGCGCTGTTGTCGTTCGTCTGGCCGCTGTTCCGGCCGGAAAAGCGCCCAGGGCTGCTTCGTGTCCTGGATAAGATCCGGCTGACCAAACCGCTATGGTTTGCCCACAGGCACCGTCGCGATTTTCTCTATGTTGTCTTCGCCTTTTCCCTCAGCACAGGCGTCATCCATTACCTCAAGGGCCACACCAGCGTGTACTGCCCGGTGGAAACCACCCAATACGCGGGGAAGATCGAGCACAAGGAGTGGTTCCAGAATTTCGATTTACTGAAAGTCGCGGGGGACGGTCGTTGCTGGCCCGGTGGCCATGCTTCCGGTGGTTTCACGATGCTGGCGCTGTACTTCGTTGCCCGGCGCTATCGCTGGCGTCACTCCAAAGCCCTGATGTACGGCGCGCTGGCCTTGGGATTTGTCTACGGCACGACGCGAGTCCTACAGGGTTGGCACTACATGTCCCACACGTTCTGGGCGGGAATCTTCGTCTGGTTGAGCTGTTGGCTGATGGCAATGTTTTTTTACGGGCGCGCAGTCTTGGAACAACCCTTGTTGAAGACCGCGTCGCCCAAGGTCAAACCTAGCTTGACCGTGCTGGGCGATGCGCAGCCTGCTCCATGAATCGCGGGCAAAAAAAAGCCCGCGGGAGAGCGGGCTAAAACCTTAGTTTCTTGAATGAGCGAGGGGACTGTACCGGATCGCGTTAACCCATGGGGTGAAGAAAAGTTCATGCGGGCTCAGCTTGATGCGTTCCTGATAGAGCTTTGTCAACGAGGTGATTTCGGACGTGTCCTGTGAGACAAGTCTCTTTTTTGAATAGAAAAATGCCCGCTCTCTGAACCGAAGGCGATAAGCAAGGTCTGGTATGCGCGAAGCAGGTCGATTTCGATTTGGCCTGCGCCGCAATCTTGCTGTCGCTTTCGTATCGAGGGATCGAACATGTCCGTGTCTGCCTTAGGGACGAGGCTTGTCGTCGCGTCGCTGTGTTTTTTTGCGATGGACCTTGCCATGGCCGCGCCAACCCCCGGCGACACGGACCTGATCCGCGAACGTCAGAATCGCTTGCTCGAAGAGCAGCGCCGACGCCTCGAAGAACTCAAGGACCTGCCAGGCAAAGAAGCAAGGCCGGTCCAGCCGACAAAACCCGCCGATACCCGTTGTTTCCCCATCAAGACCATCGAGCTCAAGGGCGCCGACGCCTTGTCCGAACGCGAGCGCCAACGCTTGCTCGAGCCCTATCTCAACCAATGCCTGGGCGTGCCGCAGCTTAACGAGTTGCTCAAGACCATTACCGATGCGTACCTGGAAAAGGGCCTGGTCACGAGCCGTGCCTATTTGCCGCAACAGGATTTGTCCAGCGGTCACCTGCAAGTGTTGGTGGTCGAGGGGCGACTTGAAGGCCTGAAGGGCGCCGAGGACAGCGGACTCTCCAAGCGGGAGCTGGCGATGAGCTTTCCCGGCAAGCCGGGCGATCTGCTCAATCTGCGGGAGATCGAGCAAATGGTCGATCAACTGAACCGTCTGCCATCCAACAGTGCCCGCATGGAGCTGACGCCGGGGCAGAACATCGGCGGCAGTGAAGTGCTGGTCCAGAACACCCCACAGAAACCTTGGCGCGCCGGCCTGTCACGGCATAACGACGGGCAGAAGAGCACGGGCGAGCAGCAGTGGGGAGCCTCCCTGGACTGGGACAGTCCTTTGGGCTTGGCCGATCAGCTAGCCTTGCGCGGTGGTCACGATGCCATAAGCGACCATCAGAAAACTTCACGCAACGCCATGCTCTATTACAACCTGCCCTTTGGTTGGTGGAACCTGAGCTACACCTACAGCCAAAGCGAGTACCGCGCGCTGGGCCAGGCCAACGGATTCAACTTCAAGCAGAGCGGCGACAGCCAGAACCATCAGGTGCTCCTGGAGCGGGTGGTGCACCGTGACGCGGTGAGCAAAACCTCCCTGAACACGGGCCTGGCGTACCTGCGCACCAACAATTTCATCGAAGACAGCAAGCTCGCCGAGAGCAGCAATCGCATCAGCGAGGCGCAGTTCGGCATCAACCATGGGCGACGGATCGGCAATGCCTTCGTCAACCTCGACCTTGGCATGCAACAAGGTATCGGCGCCCTCGATGCCCAAGGCGATCACGAGCCGGGGCCTGGGCTGCCGGATGCACGCTATCGCAAATACACCGCCACCCTCAGCTATCTGCAAGCCTTCCAAGTGTGGGGCGAGTCCTTCAGCTTCAGCAGCCTGATGACCGGCCAGCGCAGCGAAGACGCGTTGTTCAGCCCGCAGCGCATGAGCCTCGGCGGGTTGTCTTCGATTCGCGGCTACAAGGACCAGACGCTGGCCGGCGACAGCGGTGGCTACTGGCGCAACGACCTGCGCTGGAGCCGCCCGGTGACGCTGCAATGGCTGCGCCCGGTGTTCGCCGAGTACGGCACCAGCCTTGGTTACGACCAAGGCGTGATTCGCGGCGATCGCTACAACGGTAGCGAGCATGGGCGCATGTCGAGCAACTCCCTGGAGTTGTTCGCCCGCGGTGAACACCTGAGCGCCAGCGTCACTTTCGCCCATTCCCTGGAACGTCCAGACGCCCTGACCGAGCGCGAAGCGCCGATCTACTTCCGCCTCGACCTATCCATCTAATTCGCTGCAACGAGACCCGATCATGGACGACCGCCAATACGCCTTCCTGGCCCGCCAGCCCGGTGCTGCCCTGAAAACCCGTGATGCCTTCTGGGGCATGCCCAAGCGTGGCCTGGCGTTCCTGCTCGCCAACGTCATGTTCTGGCAACCGCTGTGGGCCCAGGCCGACGGCATCGTCGTCAGCGCGCCGGGCACCAGTCTTGGCAAGGCGGGCAACGGCGTGCCCATCGTCAACATCGCCAAGCCCAACGGCAGCGGCCTGTCCCACAACAAATTCAGCGACTACAACGTTGGAAAAAACGGCGTCATCCTCAACAACGCCACCAACCCCGCCCAACCCACGCAACTGGGCGGGATCATCCTCGGCAACCCGAACCTCAAGGGCACGGCGGCCAAAGTCATTCTCAACGAGGTCAACGGCGGCAACTCCAGCCAGTTGCGCGGCTACACCGAAGTGGCGGGACAGTCGGCCCATGTCATCGTCGCGAACCCGTATGGCATCACCTGTAACGGCTGCGGCTTCATCAATACGCCAAAAGCGACCCTGACCACGGGCAAGCCGATCATCGAAAACGGCCAGTTGAGCCGCTATCAAGTGGATCAGGGCAGCGTGGCCATTGAAGGCGCGGGCCTCAACGCGAACAACGTCGACCGTTTCGAAATCATCACCCGCAGCGCCAAGATCAACGCCGAGATCCAGGCCAAGAACCTGACGATCGTGGCCGGACGCAATGACGTCAACGCCAACACGCTGAACGCCACGGCCCGTGCAGACGACGGCAGCGCCAAACCCGAACTGGCGATCGACTCCTCGGCGTTGGGCGGCATGTACGCCGGCGCGATCAAGCTGGTGGGCACCGAAGCGGGTGTCGGGGTGAAGCTGGATGGCAAGATGGTTGCCAGTGGCGGGGATATCCAGCTCGATGCGAATGGGCATTTGAGTCTGGCGCAGACAGCGGCTGCCGGCGCCATCGACATCGAGGCCAAGAGCCTGGAGACCCGTGGCCAGGTGTATGCCGGTAGCCGGCTCGAAGTCAAAACCCAGGGTGACCTGACCAGCCAGCAGAACCTGGTGGCGCGCGACAGCATTCACCTGGACAGCGGCGGCACGCTGACCAACAACGGCATTATCGAGGCCGGGGTCAACGCCGATAACAGCCGCAATACCACGGGGGATGTCACCCTCACCGCCAAGCAGTTGAACAACGCTGGCAAAACCGTCATCGCCAGTCGCGACCTGAATGTCACGTCCACCGCTGCGCTGAATAACCAGGGCGGCACGCTCAGTGGGCAGGGCAAGACCACCGTCACCGGCAACGTTGTGGATAACCGCAATAAAGGCCGGATCCTGGGTAACACCGAACTGCACCTGAGCGCCGATCAAGTCCTCAACAGCCAGGGCGGCCTGATCAATAGCCAGGGCCTGCTGACGGCCAGCCTGGGCCATTTGGAAAACAATGCAGGTGAACTGTCGAGCCTGAACAGCGCGACCCTGGTCCTCGGCAGCCTGGACAACCTGACCGGCCTGGTCATGGCCGGCAAGAACCTCGACATCACTAACACCGGCGCGATCAACAACCGGGGCGGCGAGCTATCCAGCCAAGGCGTCATGACCGTGCGCACCGCCAGCCTGGACAACAGCAACAAAGGCACCGTGGCCGCCAATGGCAAGTTGCTGGTCAGCGCCACCGGCGCGGTCAACAACGCCGAAAAAGGCCTGCTCGCTAGCCGTGCTGCCGAGGTCGAGTTCGATGCTGCCAGTCTGAATAACGCCAAGGGCACGCTGCAAGGCGAGGGCCTGGTCACCCTGGATGTATCCGGCGACATCGATAACCAGGGCGGCAGCATCATCGCCAAGGACGCCAAGCTGAGTGTCTTTGCCACCAACCTGGACAACCGTGGCGGCGTGCTGTCCAGCGTCAAGGCCGCGCTGGAAGCACGCACCACCGGCGTGCTGAAAAACGGCTACGACGTGAACCGCCAGGGCGGCACGATCCAGGCCCAAGGACTCAGCATCCAAGCCTTGGCTGGGCTGTTCAACGACGGCGGACGCATCGCTGCGCAAGCCGGCGATGTCGTGGTCACCAACGCAGCGGCGGATATCAACAATCGCAACGGCGGGATATACGCCACGGGCAAGGTCTGGGTCACTGGCCGGGGCATGGACAACAGCGGCGACGGGCAGGTCAGCGCCAGTCGCATCGACTTTGACCTTTCGGGGGCGCTGAACAACAACGCCGGCATTATTGAAAGCCAGGACAGCCTGGACATTCTGGCCGCCAGTTTGAGCAACCAGAAAGGCCAACTGCGCACCCTGGGCCAGAACAGCACCACGGCATTCAAAATCGGGGGGCTGTTCGATAACAGCGACGGCACCCTCGAAACCGCCAGTAATGATGTGGGCTTCATCACCGGCAGCGTCCAGAACGTGGGTGGCAAGCTGCTGCACACCGGCCTGGGACTGTTTGGTATCAGCCAGGCCAACCTGGGCCAGGCGGGTGGGCAACTGGTGACCTACGGTAACCTGACGGTGACGGCTGACCGCTGGACCAACAGCACCGCGATCCAGGCCGGCCATCTGGTGGTTCATGTCGATCAGCTGACCCAGACGGCCACCGGCCAGTTGCTCAGCGCCAATAGCATGGAAGGCCGCGGCAGCAACTGGCGCGTGGACGGCCTGATCGGCAGCGACGGAGCCATAGATCTGCAACTGACCGGTGCTTATACCGGCAATGGCCGCTTGAGCAGTCTCGGCACCTTGGGCCTCAAGGCGGCACTGATCAACCTGGAGCAAAACGGCAGTATCGCGGGCGGCGGCAACACAACCGTCGTGGTCGATGGCGTCCTCAACAGCTACGGTCGCCTGACCTCGGCGGCGGATATGAGCGTCACGGCCGCCACGCTCAACAACTACGGCACGCTGGGCAGTGCCGGCGCGCTCGGCGTATCCACCGGCGACTTGCTCAACGAACGCGGATTGATCTTCAGCGGCGGCAATACCAGCCTGCGCGTCAACAGCCTGACCAACCGCTATGCCGACATTTACAGCCTGGGTGATCTGAGCATCGATCGCGACGGCCTCGGCACCCGTGCCAGCCGCATCCTCAACAGCTCCGGCACGCTGCAAAGCGACGGCAACATGCGCCTGGCGGCCAGCACGATCGACAACATCCGCGAGGTCTTGACCACCCACGATGCAGGCATCTACACCGCCTCGATCAGGGAAGTGACATGCATCGAAGGGTACAACGCCGGGGATTGCAGCGGTGGCAAGGAAAACCACGTCTGGCAGATCGTCCAGCGCGACAAGTTCGAAGTCACCGCGGCCAGCGCCGCCTCCAGCATCACCACCGGCGGCAACCTGAATATCCAGGGCGACACCCTGACCAACCGGAGCAGCAGCATCGGCGTCGGCGGCGCATTGACCGCCAACCTCGTCAGCCTGGACAACATCGGCATCGAGACCGGCGAAATCGAAACCTCGCGCACCTTCAGGTCCGAGCGCACGCGCCACCCGAGTGGCTGGCGCGCCGCTGCCAACGACTTTACCAACAAATACTGGTTGCAGAGCCCGGGCTACAACGCCAATGACCTAGGTGGCCTTGAAGCAGCGATGAGCCGTTTCATCGGCATGACCGAACGTGAGCTACCGCAGTTCCACACTCAAACAACCACCACCGATAACCAGACCTATGCCGCGATTATCCAGGCCGGTGGCGCCGTCGACATTCCTACCCAGGGCGACCTCAACAGCGGCGTCGTGCGTGGCGGCTACAACTACGTCGGCGCCGGCCCGCGTACCGACACCCAGGCCGACAACGCCTTCTCGACCCGCATCAGCGTCAATCGGCAACTCCCGCCGAGCCTGACCCAGCAACAGGTCGATCCACTGGCCCTGCCGGGCTTCGACTTGCCCACCGGGCAAAACGGCCTGTTCCGCATGAGCGGCGACGGCGCCACCACGCCGACCCAAGGTGCGGGGCTGACGCAAGTGCGTGGCCTGCCGGATCGCTCGTTCCAGGCCAACCCGCAAAAATACCTGATCGAGACCAACCCGGCGCTGACCGACATGCGCCGCTTCATGAGCTCGGATTACCTGCTGTCGAATCTGGGCTACGACCCGGACACCGCCGCCAAGCGCCTGGGCGATGGGTTCTACGAACAACGCCTGATCCAGCAAGCCGTGATCGCCCGAACCGGCCAGCGCTTCCTCGACGGCCAGACCTCCGACGACGGCATGTTCAAGTACCTGATGAACAACGCCATCGCCAGCAAGGACGCTCTCAAGCTGTCCCTGGGCGTGAGCCTGACCTCCGAACAGGTTGCGGCCCTTACCCATGACATCGTCTGGATGGAAACTCGGACGGTGAATAACGAGCAGGTGCTGGTGCCGGTGCTGTATCTGGCCCAGGCCAATCATCGTCTGGCGGCGAATGGGGCGCTGATCCAAGGCTCGGACGTCAGCCTGATTGCTGGCAAGAACCTGAACAATGCGGGCACCTTGCGGGCGTCCAGCAACCTGAGGGCGACGGCGGGCGACAGCCTGGTTAACAGCGGGTTGCTGGAGGCGGGCAATCGGCTTGAGGCGTTGGCGGGTAATGACCTTACTAACCGGGCTGGTGGGGTTATTGCTGGGCGGGATGTGAGTGTTGTTGCCCTCACCGGCGACGTGATCAACGAACGTACAGTTACTACTCACGAAAGCAGCAGCGGCTACCGCACCGAACGCACCGACTTCATCGACAGCGCCGCCCGCATCGAAGCGGGAAACAACCTGGGCGTCAGTGCCGGGCGTGACATTAACAATGTCGGCGGTGTGCTGAAAAGCGGAGCCGACACCACGCTCAATGCCTCGCGCGATGTCAATCTCATTGCCGCCGAACGCATCACCAGCGGCACTCGCGGTCGGCATCGTGACCAGGACATCAAACAATATGGCTCCAGCCTCGACAGCGGCCGCGACCTGACCGCCAATGCCGGCCGCAACCTCACCGTCGTCGCCAGCCAGATCGATGCCAAGCGTGACGTCACTCTCGCCGCCAAAGAAAACTTGACCCTCGCCTCGGCAGCGGATGAGCAGCACTCCTACGACAAGTCCAAGAAGGTCACCAGCCAAGAGGATCATGTCATCCAAATGGCTTCGACGGTCAAGGCGGGACGCAACGTTGCCTTGAGCGCGGGGCAGGACCTGGCGCTGATTTCCAGCAAGGTCAACGCTGCAAACGAGGCCTATTTCGTGGCGGGTGGCAGGCTTGAGCTGCTAGCTGCGCAAAACAGCCACTATTCGCTGTACGACATGAAGAAGAAAGGGGGCTGGGGAAGCAAGAAGACTCAGCGGGATGAGGTGACCAAGGTTACGCATGTGGGCAGCCAGATCATTACGGGCGGTGACTTGGTATTGCTCAGCGGGAGCGACCAGCGTTATCAGGCGGCCAAGCTGAGCAGCGGCAATGACCTGACGTTACAGAGCGGCGGTTCGATTACCTTCGAGGGTGTCAAGGATCTGAGCCAGGAAAGCCATACAAAGAGCGATTCAAGTCTGGCTTGGAACTCGATGAAGGGGAAAGGCCATACCAACGAAACCTTGATTCAGAGCCAATTGCAAGCTCAGGGGAACGTGGCCATCAAAGCGGCCGATGGCTTGAACATCGATATCAAGCATATCAACGAGAAAACAGTCAGCCAGACCATCGATGTCATGGTCAAGGCTGACCCCAAGTTGGCGTGGCTCAAGGAGGCCGAGCAGCGAGGGGATGTGGATTGGCGGTTGATCAAGGAAACTCACGAGTCGTTTAAGTACAGCCACTCGAGCCTGGGGCAGGGCGCGATGTTGGCAATCATTATCATCGTTACCGTGCTGACGGCGGGTACTGCAACTGCCGCTACAGTCGGCGCCAGTGCTGGCAGCGCCGCTGCTGGGGCGGCAACTGCCGCAGGTGCTTCAGCTGCCACGGCTGCGACCGTAGGCGCTGCTGCATCGGCCGCCGCCACGGCGAGTTTTTCGGCAGCAGTTGCGCAAACGGCGGTCAGTACGATCAACAACAAGGGTGACCTGGGGGCGACCTTCAAGGACGTCTTTTCGTCAGATAACCTGAAAAACTACGTAATCGCCGGGATCACGGCCGGTTTTGCCAAGGGCGTCATCGACCCCGCACTCGGCGGCAATACAGTGCCGTTCAACAACCTCACCAAGGGTTTTGATTTAAATACGCTTCAAGGAGTGGGTGGTTTTGCGCTGCACGCCGGGGCTCAGGGTGTTGCGGGAGGCATCATCAAAACCGCTATCAATGGAGGTAGCCTCGGTCAGAACCTCCGTGATGGGCTGGTCTATCAGGCAAGTACCGTCGCAGCGGCGACAACGTTCAATTTTGTCGGTGGTTATGCACAGGACCATTGGCAAACCGCGAAGAATGCAGGCGATACCACAGGCATGGCCATGTGGGCCGAAGGGGGCGTCGCTCGTACTGCCATGCATGCATTGGCGGGAGGAGCGATTTCCAGCGCTACCGGCGGCGACTTCAAGACCGGGGCCATCGCGGCGGGTGCCAGCCAGGCCATGGCTGGAGAACTCAATGCCATTTTCGATACACAGCCTGATTTGCGACAAGCGGTTTCTCAGATCGTCGGTTTGACGGCAGCCGGTCTTGCTGGCGGCGATGTCGAGAAAGCCTCTTGGGTCGCATTGATGGCTGACGAATACAATCGCCAGCTTCACCAGAAAGAGACCGTTGCACTTGAGAAACTACAAAAGGAAACACCTGAAAAATCCTATGAACTGAAAGCGGCTGCGTGTGCTCTGGTTCATTGCTCCGCCTCGGTTCCGGTGGACGATCCAAACTACCAGGCGGTCAAAGCGCTTGAGGCGGATGGCAAGGGATTCTCAGGTGCGCAAAGCGCGCTGATTGCGACCGGTGCCTATGACGAATATTCGAAATGGGACCAAGCCAACGATGACTTGCTGCTAAACGACAAGGAGCTCAGACAGTCGTCCCAGGCAAGCCGCGCGGTACTCGGCGCGATAGGGGCAGCGGCAGGGTTCGGCGGCGCGATCCTCTCCACGCCCGCTTGTATCACCGGAGCCGGTTGCGCTATACCTGCGTTCTCCGGTCTGGGCGGCGCCGCGTCGTTTGTCGATGGGTGGCAGGCCACAGGGCAGTTGTTCGCTCCTTACGATTACACGCAAGGAAGCAAGGTACTCGCATCGTTCGACAGCGCGACTTATCCTGGCGACGTAAACCCCCTCCGCGACTATGGAACCGAGGCCGCTAAGGCGGCGATGGAAATCGCGCTGCTCAAGGGGGCTGGGAAGTACCTTGATGGGAGTGGGGCGTCGGTACTGGTTTCGGGGGTTAAAGCAACAGGTCCGATTGTACCTGACGTAATTAGTCCCACTTATCGAGAGCTTCAGGGGTTAAACAAAGGATTCCAAGCGCATCACACCTTGCCTCAATATTTGGGAAAGATGCTTGGGTATACGAAAAATGACATGCTGGATCACCCAGCGACTTTAATTACCCAGTACTCTCATACGGGAAAGGTGAATCCTGATGCAATGCATAAAGCTATCAGTAAATATTTACCTCCCATGGTGGGTGGTAAGCCGGCTACGTATACTTCTGGGCAGATAAGCTCCGGGTTGCAGAAAGCCTATGGCGATATAGGGCGGCCCGAATTGTTTGACTCAATCAAGCATTTGATTAAATAGGTATGCAAGCATGACTGATAAACAAATATATGAATTAACCATTGATGATCTTGCTTGCTCTGGCGTTTGGTACTTCCCTATGGATGAGTCTGCGGAAGATGAGCTGACAGTCCGACCTCTCCTTGACAAGGAGATTTGTAGTGACGCTCAAATAATCGTTCGCGCTAGTTTTGTTGGGCTGGATGGTTCTAGTTATTTAGGCTATCTGTACTGGGATGGTAGTGGAGAGGTTGAGTATTTAAAACCTGTAATTCTTCTTGAGGATGGCTCGTTTGTTACATTTTGGAATGGGATGGTTGAGCCTTCTTGGGCAGACTACTCTGCAAATGCTCAAGCGCTGAGGAGCAGACTCCCTTTTTTGTATGTTTCAGATTCTGTTCTCGACCTGCCTAAAATTTCAGGAAAGCTTGAGGGGCTATATTATTTAGATGGGGATCACATTTCCTGGATAAGTTGATGGTGCAAAAGGGGGAGCAAAAGGAGGGGCAGGTGTTGAGGAGGCGTTTTTCAGGACGGTGACTCCGCTACGGGCCTTCTGAGTACGCAATTAGCTAAGGATACCAAGTCGTAACTTACAGATATTCAAGATTTGAGAGGTAGGCAGTTCACTCCCCAATAACTCGAAATTTTGAAAGCAGATCTTCGGGGAAACGCTTACTCGCGTCTCGCCAAAGAAGATGTCGAGTTAAACCGAGTTGATTTTGAAAGAAAACTGCCGAAACTCAGAAAGAAATGGGAGCGGAACACGGGTGAGAGTTGGCCGAAGGAAGAACGGTAGTGGGGATAAAAGTGCGGCAGAGAGTAAAGTCCATTGCTTTGTGTTAAGTAAAACTGTCTCCTTTTTTAAAATTCTAGTAGTCGTGGAAAGGGGGCAGGTTTATTTAAAGGGCGAGTGGAAGTCATCGCTCTGATGGTTAAATAAATCTGTCCCCTTTCTTTGCTGGCGCCAAAACGGTAAGAACACGAACTTTGAAAACGCGCTTAAAGCTCTCAGTCTGTCGGATGCAGTGGTAGCGTGTGCGGCCGGAAGAATCAAGTCACCAATTTGCACTCTAGAGGCGCCTGCTCAATGGTTTGGTTTTCCACCTGCGCTGGTCCCAATCTGGAGTGATGGCTCTCGTCCTACCTATATTGGATATTGGATGCACTGGTTCGTGGAGCGGGAGCCTTGTTTTGTAAAGATGTTTGTAAGCTCCGATCGCATGACAACTGAGATCGCGAGAACTCCTTCCCAATTGTTTGGAGTAATCGCGATGATGGCGATCAGTTTGGATGATGGGGTGACGTTAGATCTTGAGCAGTTCGCGGCGAGGGTAGGACTTGAAAACTTATCGGAGCTTGATGCAGTCTCTCTGAAAACAGGTGACGATTCAAAGGGGTTTCCCAAGGCAGAGCTGTTTAGAACATTAACCCCTCTCGAATGTATTTCCTATGACGGCAATCCATATATGGGAGACTTTCCCAGTGAGTTTGCCAGAGGGAACTGGTGGGAAACTAGCTGTTCCTTTGAAGTTCTCAGTAAGAATATGCGGATATCAGAGAGCGCGAGTTTGCCTGGCTGGTTTGATCCTGCTCAAGTGAAAACGACGCTATTCGAAAATTTTATGTCGGCGGGTCGTTTGGACTATGCCTGGCTGACATTGAACTCGACGGGCTGGTTAATTGCTGATGCAAGACGGGCGATTATAGAACTGCAAGCTCGCACCAGTGATGAGGTTTTCGGTTGTGTTGCTGCGTCTTGGCTATCTTTTGCTGATGATAGTGTTGGGGGTTATTGAGTGAGGAAGAAAAGGGAGCGATTTATTTAAGGACAAACGCAGAGGGGCAGATTTGTTGGTTTTGCTCGGTTTATAAATAGATCTGTCCCCTTTCTTCGTCCCCTTTCTTCCTTTCTTTGTTTGAATCAGGCGGCTAAGAATTTAAATCATGGTTGAAACGGTCCGTAATGGGGGCGGGAAAAGACCACGTTATCTGTCCACTTTTTTACTCACCTATCAGTGGCCATGGCGCGACTTCCAGGACATGAACTCTGATGGTCGTAACCCATAGCGTGCGAGAACCCCTTCGTGCAGTCGACGGAGTTCTTCGACGATCAATGCTTGCACCTCCGGCTGCTCTCTTACCGAAACATATTCCGCTACCGAGCGTTGAATACATGACAACGGGTCAAGTTCTGGGTGAGTGATGATTTCCCGAATGGTCTTCTTGATGACGTCTCGCCATGCCAGGCGTAAAGGGTCCGGCTCCGCAAGGTCTTGCTTGTTTGCCAGATATTCCTGTGTTGAGCGTTCGTAGGCCCAGATATACAGGTCGCGAAGCAGCTCTACCCGAGTCATTTCGTACACGCCCAATGTGGCTCGGCTGTAGGCCTGCTCCGGTACATCCAGAAAGGTCAGCGGACAAAGATTGGCACGGAACAAGGGGAGATTCGCTGCCAGTCGGGAGGTGCGTTTATTGATGTCGGCAAAAGGCTGCAAATAGGGCAGATGCACCATCATGAAGAAAGACTGCTCGAACGGATCAGCGATCTGATTGGCTTTGCCAAGCAGGACGTCCAGTGCATCTTCAATTTGCTGTGGCGTTGAGAGCGGGCGATAGGTACTTTTCCCGATGTCGACGGCGTGCTGGCGAATTCGGCCTTCGTCTGCTGGGTTGGGCAGCAGGTTTTCGGCCAAGGCGCTATGCAGGTTCATTAATGTGTAACGGTTGAACTCGGCACTCTCGATGTTCTCGACCAAAAGCTCGATAGCTGTCTTATGGTTCAAGATCATCTGCGTTTCTATAGCGGCCTTGCCCTGTGCTGCCTTACCTTGCTCGATGAGTTGTCGCGTGTCGAGCCGTGAGTAGGTGTTTCCTTCCAGATGGCTTGATGCCCACGACAGATCAATCAACAAGCGATTCAGGACCGCCCGGCTGTAAGTGCCTGCTGGCTCCGTCGCATCTGCGGTTTTGCCCATCCTGTGCAATTGGCGCCGCAACGACTCAGGTAAGTACCCTGTCTCGTTAGGACGATAGGCGTCCAGAAAGTCACGTTGGTAGCCCACCGGCTTGCGCGCTTCTGTGGGCTGGTTGATATAGGCGAGTATGTCCCGGCTGTCTGCAGATAATGGAATGAAGGCAGGGAAGGCATCGGTGTCAGTATTCAGGGCGTGGGTTTCGGCCTGGTGTTCTATTGCGAAATAACGCCGTGCCCTGCCTTCTCCCTGTGCAGTGATTTGGCTGCTTTCGACCAGGTTTGCAAGGATGCGCTGCGCCGTTCGCCGGGCGATTTCCGGGTTCTTGGTCAAAAGCTCTGAGAGGCTCGCCCCGCTCCTGGATGCCAGGATACTGTTCAGTATGTCGGTGGTCGAAGGCATGGTTATGTTGGCGCTGTTAGAGAAGATTTGGCGCGATTATGGCGCAGTTCTCAGAATCGCGCCATTTTTGGTTGAAAATGTGGCGCAGTTCTTGACGAACTGCGCCACAGCTCATCGGAGTAGATAGATGTAGTTGCTCCCGACGGTGGGGGCTACGTTATGGCCATAGTCGCCCGTCTTCACTTACTCCGCCGCCTGCGCCCGCAATCGCCTGCCAATCACATCCATCACATCACACCCATCGCGCAGCGCGATCGTCAGCATTTTGCAAAAGTCGGAAAGCACCAGCGTGTCGGAACTGATTTCTGAACGGAACGCGATATTTTCCAGCAGTTGAGTCACCGTGCGGATACGGTAGTCGGCGGTTTCGAAGAGGACGTCGAGGGGAGCTTCGGTGTCGATCAGCAGGGTAGCGGGGACGCAGTCGACGCCGGTGATGGGCATGTATCGATTCATGAGTTGTAACCTCGTTATTAAGTGAGAGCTACCAACTAATCGTCGCCAAACGAATGGTGGCAGCCGTACGCAGGTTGGCGAACCGGAACGAGGTACCGGCAGACCCGGAGATCTCCCGCGTACAACTGCCATTGTGGTGGCAGTATCACTGATGCGGGGACGCCTGCAAACAAGCAGATCGCTCTCGCACCTCGTTGTCGAGTCGCCAAACCCGAGTCGCCATTGGAGCGACGAGGGACTATAGCCCCCTCCGTCCGAGCGCTACAAGACGTCACTTTCCGAGCTTCATGTAGGACTTTTGGCCCATCAGTGGTTGTATTTTTCTGCGTCACTTTCGACCTTGACATAGGCCGCATAGGCGAATAGATTTTCGCCCAGCAGCTCAGTACAGCGCGCAGGCAATTGTTAGAACCTGCCCAGCAGTCCTGGGCTTTTTTTTGCCCAAGGAAAAGCCAGTGAAGCGAACCGCCGTTCTCATTGATGGAGGATTTTTCTTCCAGAGGGTTATGTTTTTCGGCCGCAAATATTTCAGCAAGGAACTGCTGTTATCCGCCGACCAGATATCCCAAATCATAAAAAAGCTCGTGAAGCTTCACATCGAAGACGAACGCTCAGCGAGTCGCGAGCTTTATCGAATCTACTACTACGACTGCCCGCCCCCCTCCAATCAGGTTCGATTACCCATAATCCCTGACGGTCATAAATCTGCAGGGCATATGGATTTCAAGGCTCATCCTCCCTATAGATTGCGAAGAGACCTTCACGATCAGCTTCGATCGAGCCGAAAAACGGCGCTTCGACTGGGCGAACTGGCCAAAAGCGGTGACTGGCAACTCAATTCTCATTCCCTTAAGGCCCTGTTGCGTGGTGAGAAGGTCTGGGCAGAGCTCACGAATGACGATTTCCATTACAAAGTCGAACAGAAGACTGTCGATACCAAGTTAGGCATGGACATCACGACTCTCGCCCTTGAAAAGCTCACTGATGTCATCGTTTTGGTCGCTGGTGATTCAGATTTTGTGCCGGCTGCGAAACTGGCGAGGATGAAGGGAATCGATTTCGTACTTGATCCGATGTGGGCCAATACGACTGGGAGCTTAAGCGAGCACGTAGATGGCCTTCGCTCTTTCGATATCGTCCGTCTCATTAGAGATGTCACCGGCCAATCGGTTACCACTCGGCCCGACTGGTGGGATGCTCGGACGAAGAGTGCGGCGCAGCTATATGAGAATGTTGAGATTGCCGTTGCTGGTGATCTGGAGCCTGATCCTGGATTGATATCTCAGGGCGCTGTGCACCCACAAACAACAGGCAGATGAACCCCGTTTCGCAGCACACCCAGCGCTCGCTCAATTTGGATTAGTAAACCGTGCCAACCCCCAACCGCAACGCTCTGATCACCCAACTCGCCGCCAACCCCGATGACACCACCACGCGCGCTTCGCTCTATCGCGATCTGCTCGATACCGGGGACGCATCACTGGAAGGTTTACGCGTCGCGGCGGGCCTGGGCGATCCGGCGGCTAACGTGGTAATGACTCAACTGAACACCACGGCCCATACAAATCGCCCCGGCCCTTTGTTGCCACAACTGCGCGGCCTGCCGGTCGACCATCTGGAGTTGAACAACGCCGAGCCGGATTGGTGTGACGCCCTGGCCGGGCTGCCCTTGCGCACGCTCGTGCTCAACAGCCCGAGGTTTATCTGCGGCCCGGAAACGTGGCAGCGTTTGCCCGCCAATGCCCTCGAAACCTTGGAGGTTAGTAATTTTTCCCGCGACGATAACGCCAATTGCCTCCCGTCGCTCGCACGCTTGCGTCGGCTGAAGTTGCAAACCTATGGCGAGGATTTCGACGACAGCTTCCTCCGTCAACTGAGCGACAGCCCGTTGCAGGAATTGTCGTTGAACCGTTGCGATGAGATGACCGACGACGGCCTTCCTGCACTGTCGCGCCTCAAGCTGCGCTCCCTGACCTTGCAACGTGTGGGCGAGCTCACGTCCCGTGGCATGGCGCACTTGGCAAGTCATCCCCTTGAACAGTTGTCGCTCAGTGGCAGCGGCGCGATCCTCGACGATCCGTCCTGGCTTGGCGACCTGACGGGGTTGCGCGGGTTGAGTCTGGATGACTGTTATGCAAGCGAGAGCGTGTTGCAGGCGATTCGGGCTCTGCCCCTGGAAAGTCTCTCGCTGCACTCTGCGTTCATCTGTGAAGACGATCTTGAAGTACTGGAGGGAATGCCGCTCGCGGACCTGGACCTCAAGTGCCTACGCCAAATGATCGAGCGGCTCGATGTGCTGCACGGCTTTCCGCTCAAGCGATTGGGACTCTCCGATGTGCAGGGTGTCTGCGCCAGTACGTTGAGTGATCTGCGCGGGTTGGCGTTGGAGTCCCTGGACCTGTCCTTGAACGACATCACTTGGAAGGAGCTGAAACAACTGGCTGGCCTGCCGCTGAAGCGGCTCAACCTGAGCTTTTGCCAGGGCGTCGACGGTAAGGTTTTGCGCAAGCTCGTCGAGTTGGGATTGCCATTGGAGGAGCTTGAAATAAGCGGCCTGAACCTGCGCGATGCCGACCTGGTTTGTTTGCGAGACCTGCCCCTGCAGCGCCTGGGTCTGTATGACAGCCCTTGGCTGACTGACGCCGGGGTGGCCCATCTCGCAGGCATGCCGCTGCGGGAGCTGACGCTTGGGGCCGATCCAGGGGAATCGCGGATCACGTCGGCCGTGGTGCCCGTGTTGGAGCAACTGCCGCTGCAAACACTGTGGTTGCCCAACTGCGCCGGGATCGATGCACACGGTTGGGATCGCTTGGCCAGGTTGCCAGCCTACGTGAGCGGTCCGGGAATCTGATGCGCTGATAGGAATAGGCAATGCCCCAAGGCAAACCGGCATAGGTGGGCCATTTTTCGATCGTTACCATGGCCTCCTGTTTATCCATTGGAGTTCACCATGCACGACAGAAAAACCCTCTTCATCACCGGCGTGAGCAGTGGCTTGGGCAACGCCCTGGCGCAAGAAGCGCTCGCAGCAGGCCATCGTGTCATCGGCACCGTGCGCAGTGAGGCGGCGTTGCAGGCCTTCGAAGCGCTCTCCACGGAGCGTGCCCATGGCGTGATCCTGGATGTCACCGAGTTCGATCGAGTCGATAGCGCGGTGGCGGAGATAGAAACCACTTACGGCCCGGTCGATGTCCTGGTCAACAATGCCGGCTACGGCCATGAAGGCATTTTCGAAGAATCGCCGCTGGAGGAGATGCGTCGCCAGTTCGACGTCAACGTGTTTGGCGCGGTGGCGGTGACCAAGGCCTTTGTGCCGTATTTTCGCCAGCGCCGTGCCGGTCATATCCTCAATATCACTTCCATGGGCGGCACGATTACCATGCCGGGCATTTCCTATTACTGCGCGAGCAAGTTTGCCCTCGAAGGCCTCTCCGATACGCTGAGCAAGGAACTGCTACCGTTCAACATCTTCGTGACCGCGGTGGCGCCGGGTTCGTTTCGCACCGACTGGGCGGGGCGTTCGATGCAGCGTACGGCGCGGAGCATTGCCGACTACGACGCCAGTTTCGATCCGATACGTAAAGCGCGCGTGGAGAAAAGCGGCAAGCAACTGGGCGATCCACGGAAAGCGGCGCAAGCGATGTTGCAGATCATTGCCAGCCCGACGCCTCCTGCGCATGTGTTGTTGGGCAGCGATGCACTGAACCTGGTGCGCGACAAACTCAGTCGTGCGGCCAGTGAGATCGATCAATGGGAAGCGCTGACCCGTTCGACCGACGGTTGAGCGGCCAGCAAGGGGGCATCAATGACTCAGGCCTCAAACACTTCGCGCATGGTGCAGTTGATGGAACAGCTTGCGCCGGTCGAGGGCTACAACCTCAGCGCGCTGGAGGACATCCGTTTTCTGCGTTCGAACCGGCCGCTGACGCGCACGCCGGTGTTGTATGAGCCCGGTATCGTGATCCTGTGCCAGGGGCGCAAGCGCGGTTATCTGGGTGAGGACGTCTACGTGTATGACGCCCAGCACTATCTGGTGGTGTCTGTCCCGGTTCCGTTCACCATGGAGACCGACGCCACCGAAGCTGAGCCCATGCTGGCGGTCTACATGCGTCTCGACTTGCAGCTGGCCAGCGAGTTGATGCTGCAAGTGGACGAGACCCTCGGCCCCAGCGATGCCCAACCCAAAGGCATGTACGCCTCGCCCATGGACGATTTGCTGCGCAGCTCGACGCTGCGTTTGCTGGAAGCCATGAGTCGCCCGGGCGAAGCGCAAATACTCGGGCCGTCACTGGTACGGGAAATCTACTACCGGATCCTGACCGGCGAGCAGGGCGGCTCGATGCGCGCCGCGCTCAGTCGCCAGGGGCACTTCGGCAAGATCACCCGGGCGATCCGCAAGATCCACAGCTGCTACCACGAGCACCTGGACGTCGAAACGCTCGCCCACGAAGCCAACATGAGCATCCCCAACTTTCACCTGCACTTTCGCAGCGTGACGGACTCCACGCCCATGCAGTACTTGAAATCGACACGCCTGCACCAGGCGCGCTTATTGATGCTGCGCAACACCATGAGCGCCTCGACGGCCGCGTTCAACGTCGGCTACGAAAGCGCCTCGCAATTCAGCCGCGAGTTCAAGCGGATGTTCGGGCGAACGCCTCAGGCGGAGATTGAATGGATGAAGGCGACTTATGCGTTGCCGGCGCCTGCTGAGCCGTCTGTTTATGTTTCGTCGCATTAGAACGGGGGGGAAGTCGCGCCGGTTAGTACGCGTCAATCAGGTGCGTTCAAGGAGCGGTTCATGGCGACAATATCGGCATGGCTTGGGTTGGGGCCGAGCCGCTCGAAGTGTTTAGGAAACTCGTCTCGTTTCGCAGCGGCTTGCTCTTTGGAGGCGGTCAAAAGCGCCTTGCGCAGAGTCTCGGCGTCGTAGTCGCAGCAATAGCCTGGCGTACACGGTTGCTGTCTCCAGGACTCTTCCAGGGAACCTCCGTCCACCGGATCGAAGCCCGCTTGGTTGACCAGGGACATCACCGTTTCCTTCGCCTTGGGATCGTCGCCAGCCACTGCCGCTGCCAAGCGACCCGGGGTGCCTTCGGCACTGCCCAACTCTGCCAAGGTATAAGCCAGGATATTGTTGAAAGCCTTGATGACGGGGCGCCCAATCTGCTTCGAAACCCAAACGCTTTCCGTCATCCCTTGATCAATTTCAGCAATGTTGGGGTCACGTAGGCCAGGGTAGTAATTACTCGTGTCCACCACCGGGACGCTGCCCGGTACAGCGGCAAACAGATCAGCAGGCAGTGCGCTCAACGCCGGTAGCGGTATGGAGAGCACGATCACATCCGCACCCTCGACTGCGCCGCGAATGTCCACCGGTTCGGCTCCAATCTCTTCGGCGAATGCGCGAACGCCGTTGATGCCTCGAGAGTTCGCAACACGTATGTCGTGACCCGCTGCCTTGAATTTGCGAGCGAGGGTGCCCCCGATATTACCGGTTCCGATGATGCCGATTTTCATGGCTGAGCCTCCTGGGTCATTTGTCTTGCACCGATTCTAGGAGGCTGATGTGATAATGGTAAGTACCTACCAAAAGGTGTGTAACTCACCATCGAGGAAGAAATGGAACGGGAGTGGGATTGCGGCGATCCGCAAAATCGTCGGAAATGGGCCGAGGCAACGACCGAAACGCTTCGCGTGCTGGAAGGGAAGTGGAAGATCATTATCTTGTGCCAGCTTTTCGCGGCGAAGGGCGCGCTGCGTTTCTCGGATCTGGAGAAGCTGATAGAAGGGATCAACCAGAAAATGCTGATCCAACAGCTAAAACAGTTGGAAAAGGACGGCATTGTGCAGCGGACGGTGTATCCGCAAGTGCCACCGAAGGTGGAATACAGGCTCACGCCCATGGGGCATGCACTCGGGCCGTCTATCCAGGCGTTGATCGAATGGGCAGAGATGAGGCGCGATCACACCTGAGATGACTGTCGAGGCGCAATGGCCCGACGCGGGCGAAGCAACTTCAGCAATCCTTTAGCTTCGCCCAGAACTCCTCCGCCGATGGGCTAATGGCACCCGTTGGACGAGTGAGGTGAATATCCAGCGGGATATCCCAGCTTTCGTCGAGGGCTCGTACCAGGCGTCCGTCGGCGACCTCTTGCTCGGTCAGGCTGCTTGGCAGCCAGGCCACCCCTTTGTTTTCCAGCGCCATGGACATGAGCACCGCGGCGAGGTGGCTGCTGAACAGCGGCTTGAGGTGCAGGAACTCTTCCTTGCCCTGGAGTCGATGAGCGACGATGCGCCCCAGCCCGGACTCCTGGGTATACGCCAGGTATGGCAGCGATGCGGGCGCATTGCCAAAGTTTGCGGAAGCGCTCGCCAGTGGGACGAGTACATCCTCGCCGACCTTCTTGCCCATGAACTGATCCGGGGCCAACAGCGGCGGGACATCCGGATGGCGATGGCAAAGCAGGAACTGCACCTGGCCCTGGATCAGCATCTGCTCACAGGCCGCCATGCTATCGGAATGCAGTCGCACCGCCTCGATGGGGGCACCGTTCTCCGTGCTTCTCAGCCACTTCGGAAAAAACGTGAACGACAGCGAATGGGTGGCCGCGAATTGCAGCGTCTTGATCGCCATGCCTGCCACTTCCTGGGCTTCGCTGCGCATGCGATACAAGCGTCTAGCCGTCTCTTGGGCACTGGGCAAAATCTGCTTCCCAGCCTCGGTCAGCGTGGCACCTTGTGGCGTGCGAACGAACAGTTCCACACCCATCCAGTTTTCCAGTGCACGGACTCTGCGGCTGAATGCCGGTTGAGTCACGTGGCGCGCTTCAGCGGCGCGAACAAAGCTGCCGTACTCCGCCAATGCTGAAAAATCTTCTAGCCAAACGAGTTCCAAGGGCAATGCCTCCTGTGCATGGGGCGCGGCATTATTAGCATTGGGCGGGTGTCATCGCAAAGCATAACGTGGGGCCATCAACAACAAGAGGAACCCGCCATGCGCATCGTCGACATCCGTGAAAAAACCGTTTCCATTGCCTCGCCAATTGCCAACGCCTACATCGACTTTTCCAAGATGACCTGCTCGGTCGTCGCTGTCGTCACGGATGTGATTCGCGAGGGTAAACCGGTCATCGGCTACGGTTTCAACTCCAACGGTCGTTATGGTCAAGGTGCTTTGATGCGTGACCGTTTCCTGGCGCGCATCACCGAAGCCGACCCTGAGTCGCTGATCGATAAAGAAAACAATAACCTTGATCCGTTCGCCATCTGGAAAGCCCTGATGACCAACGAAAAACCCGGTGGCCATGGTGAGCGCTCCGTCGCAGTTGGCACCATTGATATGGCGGTGTGGGATGCCGTTGCCAAGATTGAAGGCAAACCTCTGTATCGCCTGCTGGCCGACCGTTATCGCGACGGTGTGGCAGATGACAAGGTATGGGTCTATGCAGCAGGTGGTTATTACTACCCTGGCAAAGACCAGACCAAGCTCAAAGCGGAAATGCAGAGCTATCTGGATCGTGGCTACGACGTTGTCAAAATGAAGATCGGTGCGGTTCCTCTGGACGAAGATATCCGTCGCATCGAAGCGGTACTTGAAGTGGTAGGTGATGGTCGTCGACTGGCGGTCGATGCCAACGGTCGTTTCGATCTGAAGACCGGTATTGCATACGCGGAGGCCATCAAGAAATACAACCTCTTCTGGTACGAAGAAGTGGGCGATCCGCTGGACTACGCACTCCAGGCTGAGCTTGCAAATCACTATGAACTGCCCATGGCCACCGGGGAAAACCTGTTCTCCCATCAGGACGCCCGTAATCTTCTGCGTCACGGTGGTATGCGCCCTGATCGCGATTACCTGCAGTTCGACTGCGCGCTGTCCTACGGCTTGGTTGAGTACATGCGCACCCTGAAAGTGATGGAGGAGATGGGCTGGTCTTCGCGTCGCGTCGTTCCGCACGGGGGCCATCAGATGTCGCTGAATATCGCCGCAGGCCTGCATCTGGGCGGTAACGAATCCTATCCCGACGTGTTCCAGCCGTTCGGCGGGTTTGCCGACGGGATTCGCGTGGAAAACGGCTACGTGGGGCTGCCGGACATCCCGGGTGTCGGCTTCGAAGCCAAGTCCGCCCTGTACGCCGTCATGCGCGAATTGGGCGAGGGCTGACAGCCCCGAACGCGGCCTCTTCGCCTGAGGCCGCCGTTATCCGGCGTCAACCGTTGGCGCCACACCACACGCCCATCACAACAATAAAATGAGGTGCTCCCGTGGAAATCTCCAAGTCCCGCTGGTACAGCCAGCTCTACATCCAAGTGCTGATCGGCATCGCGGTCGGTGCCGCAATCGGTCACTTCGAACCGCAGTTCGGCGCCAAGCTCCAACCGTTCGCAGATGGTTTTATCAAACTGATCAAAATGCTCTTGGCCCCCATTATTTTTGGCACCGTGGTGGTCGGTATCGCCAAGATGGGCAGCATCAAGGAGGTCGGCCGGATTGGCGTCAAGGCGCTGGTCTATTTCGAGATTCTTTCAACCATCGCCCTGGTCATCGGCCTTGTCGTGGTCAATGTTGTAAAGCCTGGCGTTGGGATGAACATCAATGTCGATACGCTCGATGGCAGTGCTATCGCCAAGTACAGCCAAGCCGCCACGGAGCAGGGCGGCACCATTGATTTCTTCATGAACATCATTCCGCAAACTTTCATCGGGGCGTTCTCCAATGGCGTCATGCTGCAAGTCATCCTGCTTTCTGTCTTGATGGGCGTGGCCCTGGTTCAAATGGGGGAAACCAGCAAACCGCTGATCAATACCATCGATCTGTTCCTGCAAGGGCTGTTCAAAGTTGTTGCCATGGTCATGCGCCTGGCTCCGATTGGCGCTGGCGCGGGGATGGCGTTCACGATCGGCAAATATGGTATCGGTACGCTGCTGTCCCTCGGCCAATTGTTGATCGCGCTCTACGTCACCACCCTGGTCTTCATCGTGATCGTGCTGGGCACGGTGGCTCGATGGTCAGGCATGCCCCTGTTGCAGTTTCTCCGTTACTTCAAGGACGAGATCCTGATCACGCTCGGGACGTGCTCAACCGAGGCCGTGCTGCCGCGAATGATGGTCAAGCTTGAAAAGCTGGGCTGCAAGAAATCGGTGGTGGGAATGGTGCTGCCGACGGGATACACCTTCAATGCGGATGGCACCTGCATCTACCTGACCATGGCCGCGATCTTCATTGCCCAGGCAACCAATACGCCACTGACGTTTATGGACCAGATGATCCTGTTGGGCGTTTTCCTGCTCACGTCGAAAGGTTCGGCTGGCGTGGCGGGGGCCGGATTCATCACCCTTGCGGCAACGCTCACCACCATCCACTCCATTCCGCTGGTAGGCCTTGTCCTGCTCCTGGGCATCGATCGGTTCCTCAACGAAGCACGAGCCGTGACGAATTTGATCGGGAACGGTATCGGCACGATCGCCATTGCCAAGTGGGACAATTCTTTCGATGTGGAAGCGTGTGAGCGGGAGATTGCGGCGATGAAAAATGAGAAGGCGGCGCGTAGGGTGTTTGCTGCGCAGAAGTGATTGGTATTGCTTGCTTGGTGGTTTAGGGAGCTTGGTTTGGCTGGATTCCAGGCACAAAAAAAGACGTCCGAGGACGTCTTTTTTTGTTGGATTGGTGGGCCGGGGTAATTTGAAACAAGTCGGTATCTATCTGTTTTTTCTGATTAATAATTTATTGGTCAACTTGCCTGGAATACCAGTTGGAACGCTGCGTGGTCTGGATTCCGATAGACGGTGCTTTTTGAGCTCCGCCCAAAAAACGAATCGGGATCGAGTCTATCAAGCAAATGGTCGCGCTGTTGATTGTTGCCCCTGCGCGTACGATGTCCCCACTCGCAGGTACAGGGGGGCCTAGCAAACGATACCGTCAGTGATTGCTGTGTTGGCTAAGCCGACTCTCGAAGTACTGCGCAGTCTCTTTGTCGGTGCAGTACAGGTACCGTGGTCACAAACCGCGCGTGAATCCACGTTAGCGCTTGGCTGGCCTGACGGTCGCTTCTCACCCATCAAAGTCCTGGTTGGCTCTGCATTGCTCCTGGTTTCGAGCAGATACCTCGCGCGCCGAGGAGAGGAATCTTGGGCGCTATCCAAGGGGCCGATGATCAATCGGTGATGTCATGTTGACATCGAGGTCGCGCTAACCAAAAATTCCGCTGACGAGCTGTCCCCATAACCCAGCACTAAATTAAGAAAATTGTGATCGTTCTGCTCGCAGGAGCACATTGATTTAAAGGGATGAAGTATGAAGTTCCAGGTTGAGGCAGTTAATGTCGGTGGAGAATTTGTTCAGATTAGCTCTGAAACATATAATTATCAAAATGTATACACCTTATTGGTTGGTCGAAATGCGGTAGGTAAGACCAGGGCGTTGAGTAAAATCGCAAACGCATATATTTTTTCAGATAGACGAGAAAACTCAGCTCATGATGTGGCCGAGTCGCCTAGGTCTGTTTCGCAGCCATCACAAGTGATTGCTGTATCGAATAGCAGGTTTGACCGATTCCCAAAGCCGAATCCATATTTTACTAGAGAGCGTGAGCTGAAGGGATATCATTATCTTGGCCTCTCAGGCTTTCGATCATCACCTGGCTCAGTGATATCAAAATCGATAGCGAATTTGATTTCAAGATTTGAAATCGAAAGGGACCGGTCTGTTAGGTTTGACTATATTTTAGATTACATTGGATTCCTTCCGCGCGTTATTCTAGAGCTGAGAATCAATTCAGCGCTTTCGTCACAAAGAAACGGGAACTCGCAAGCGTACTTGGAAGATGCAATCCGTCGTACAGAGAGTGGCTCTAAATACGATTTTGAAAAGGAAATTTTGCCAGCGATTTCGTTTTTTTCTAATGGATTCAAAACAAGTCGAGCTTCGACTGTTAGGTACGATTTCGATACAGGTATGTGGGGTCAAGATGGTGTGGGCGAGTACATGCATATTTTGCCTGTGCTAATTGAGAGCGGGCTGCTCAAGGTTTTCCGAATACATCTCTATGACAAGAAAACTAAAGATAGAGTGCAGCTGGATCATGCTAGCTCAGGCCAGCAATGTATGTTTTTAATGTTCTTGGGAATGTCCTCTTTGATAAAGGATGGCTCACTGATTTGTATAGATGAACCAGAGATAAGTTTGCATCCCAAATGGCAGTCTGAGTTTATTGAGATCCTTCAAGGGGCGTTTTCAAACTATCGAGGGTGTCATTTCATTATTGCGACACACTCTCCTCAACTAGTTTCGGGCTTGACATCGGAGAACGGGTTCGTCGCAGATTTAGAAACCAGTAATCTTTTGCGCCCAGAGGATTATGCAAAAAAATCAGCTGACTATCAGCTGAGCGAAGTTTTTCATGAGCCCGGCTATAAAAACGAATATCTCATCAGGACTCTCCTCGTTATCCTGTCCAAAATTAATAAGGGGCAGCCTCTTTCAAGGTTGGATAGGTCAAAGCTTAGGGAGTTGGAATATGTGAGAGGCCGTCTAGATGAATCGGATCCAGTGCTTCATCTTCTTGATCAAGTAAAAGTTATGGCTGGTTAACATGATCAAGGTGAATTATGAAGGCGCGATCAAAGACTTTGTTGATGCATATGACAAAGTTGATCATGATCTCTGGAATGGCACTGCTGGGCCAATTTTGGCAGTTCGGAAGTACATTCGTGATCACTACTTGATACAGCAAGGCTATCGGTGTGCATATTGCAAGATTGAGAAAAAAGAAGAGCATGGTTATACATGGGATATCGAGCATATACTAGCCAAGTCTATTTATCCTGAGTTTCTATTTTATCCTGAGAATCTCGCGATCGCTTGTAAGGAGTGCAATAATCCTAAAGATGATCACGATATTTTAGTTGGGGTGAGGTCAGTCTCTTATCCGCGGGGTGTTGGACGCTATAAAATCATTCATCCTCATTTTGATGTTTATGAAGATCATATTGAGATTGCTGTGGTGGATGGAAGGCGTATTTACAGGGTTCTCAATAACGGCAAAGGAAAAGCTACATATACGCTGTGCAATTTGAGTAGGTTTGACTATAAATATGCCGGTTGGGATTCATTTGATTCGGCAATGGTTGCGGAGTTTTCGCGCTTCCTCGACAATTGCCCAGCTGACGCAAATCCGGCCGAGATCAAGAGAATGCTCGGTCATCTGAGTTTCGTTGAGCGCCACTAGTGGTTCGCAGTTAAATAGGTTCCAGTGTTCAAGGGAACCTATTTGCTAAAACCTGGCACTATCTTGATGTGAGGGAGACCTTGGGTACCACCACCGCGGCCTACCCACTGCAAACGATGTCCATATCACACCCAATCGTTTCCTTGAGATATGCCACAGCGGCGGCCAGCACGAGGTTTTGATCAGCGGTACGATTACCAGCAGATAGACCCGGCTGAACAATCAGTATTTCGGCTTCAATGGGTTTGAAGCGTGCTGTCTTGATCAAGTCATTGAGCCTCAACCCATTTCCAGCAAGGTAGCGCGTTGGACGGTGCAGGGAGCGCAGCCGATCCTCACGTCTTTGTATGTGCTTACCGAGTTCAGAAAAGCGCCATTTCCATTTGGCCGACCTGACCGCTTGGGAGCAGACCTCCACGACATCCTTCACTCGTTCGCCAGGGGTGTCTCCTCCGGCATATTTGCAGTGGATCAGCGCAAGTCGTATACGATTATCTTCCTCCTTGAGACAGACAAGATCCGCGGCTTCACCGGCGCCGTCGTCGTCGAAAACGATGTCAAAATCACCCTGGATGAAGTGCTGGGCGGCTTTCCACTGAATAGAGTCAGCACGTGTAATGCCGTCTTTCCAGTAGGATTCTTTTGTGATGTCGACCCCTGCCCAGTCCCAAGCCTCGAAGCGCTCTTCTCCGATTTCAAGATGCCTGGGGTCTTTAGGCTCGATCAGCATGTTTCCGTCCAGCTCACTCAGGTCGACGAACCGTACCAGCGGTGGGTATGAACTCAGATATTGGCTGAGCGCCCTTGACGCTTTCCCGATGGTAAGTTCGACTGCCTCACCGCTTGTCTGTGCGACGACGAAGCCGTTCTCTCCGCCTACCGTTAAGGTGAAATCTGCGAACTGGCCGGTCTCGTCACAGTTCAGGGCAAACCTCATGCTGTTATCTCGCACATCAAGGTATTTCAGATCGACGAACGTGATAGGAAGGCCGTTTGGAAACGCCCGAGTGGTTAGCACGACCCTGTCTTCTGCAATACTCATGATTTCAACCGGCCACTCGACAGCAAGCACATTCCTGTCGCTTGGAAACGCTGTCACTTCCTTAGGAATGAGGACGTTTGCAATGATGTCATCGACAACGATACTGTCATCGAGAAGTTTGGCGCCAGCCGCAGCGCACCAGTGAACGAACTCCGGTATGGAGCCTTGCTCTCGCGACCAGACCCTCCCTTTGTACGAGCAGCCCACAGAAACGCGCTCTCCATTTTCCCATCCGGTACCACTGACATTGTTCTTAACGGAGCCGCTACGCTCGGCCACACCGAGTGCTACCGCAACGTCGGCGCCTGTGTACATGGCGTAGCTCAGATTACGTCGACCGTGTTTCTTGACGCCCATGTTCTGAAACACCAAGCGGTTTACATGGCCGAGTATTCGAAACATCTGTTCGCCATGGATAAGGTCTGCTTGCCCGGTGACTTCTTCCGCTAGCTCTGGGAATAAAGAACTATGATCAGTTGAAGACAGGAATAGCAGTTCAAGCTCCGGATTGTGGTGGAGGACGAAGAGTGTCCACTCACGGTCGAGAACGCCTTTGGTATTAGTCCAGCGAACCCTGCCTTCGGCGCGGGTGACGAAGTAAAGCGTACGCATTTCTCGGTTGAGCCAGACCCCCTCAATGTGAAGTTGTTGGGAAAGCCCGTGGTGGAACCGCTCGGGAAAAAACTGTTGAGCCCTGTAAGCGGCAGTGCTGAAAACTGGGCGGAGTAATTGAGGTGACAGAGAAATTTTCGAGTCGCCTTCCTCATCCAGACGTTCGGACGCTTGCAGGAACTCAATCAACTCCCTGTGCTCCCGGACAGCATTAGAACTCAGCTCGCTCAGTACCTGATTCCAGTCGGCGTCTTCGCTGTATAGGCGCTCCAGTGACTGGGCGACATCTTGATCGCCAATGTTGGCCACCACCGTCGCCTCGCCGATGCTCCTTCCTGCCACGCGTGTGAACCGCCCGATAAACTGGAGCGTGATAGCCAAACTCCGATGACTGTCATGGAGCGCAGCCACTTTCAGCTCGGGCAGATCAAACCCTTCGCCCAACATGTCGACGCAGATCACGACCCGGGACACCCCTGAGCGCAGATCGGCCAGCTTAGCTTCAGTATCGTTGATCTTTGAATGAATCAGGATTGGTTGAAACTCAGGCGCGAGGTGTCGGTAAAGACGTTCTACGTAGGTTGCACGGACGATACTGCTGCATCGGGCTAAGAGCAGGTGATTAAACCCCGCGTTCAAGTCACGTCGTAGCTTAGTTAGGGCTGTCGCGGCGATAGCTTGGTCGGCTTGGGTGCCACCGCACGGCTGGTGAACAGGCTCGAAATGTATTGGCTTGAAATACCCGTCCCGCTGCGCGGCGGCAAGTGAGTAGTTGAAAATCACTTTCCCGTCGACGAGTTCACCATCTCTGCGAAAAGGCGTCGCAGTAAACTGCAAAATGGGCAGCGAGTGAAACGCTGATCTTAGCCCGCTCCAGGTTTTGGCGGGAACATGATGGGCTTCATCCAGTATCAGTGATTTGCACCGTTGAGCCATCTCAGCAGCGAGCGGGCTACCAGCTTCGAATGCCAGTGAACTAATGGTGGAAACCACCACATTGCATTGGGTGAAGATGTCCAAATCTGCCAGCGTCTTGGGTTTGGATGTGATCAGCCCGACTACTGGATTTGCCACTTCGTTTGGCAGCACCCCCAGCGCGCGCAACAGTCCCAGGCTCTGAAACTTGTTCGCAGTCTGCTGGCGTAGAAGATCCCAAGGAACGACCACAAGTGTGGTCGAATGGCCGTACGCCGTCAGCGTAGCCAGCATCGTTTCAGTCTTGCCGGTGCCGGTGGGCATCACAATCGTTGCAGGCTGTGTATTGAGGCTCCAGTGAGCCCCGATGGCAAAGAGAGCGCCTAACTGGGGCGGTCGCAATCCCTCCTGTCCTGTTGGGACTTGCCCATTGGCGTCACGTTGTTCCGCTCGATATGACAGTTGATTGTGCCAGCTCCGCGCCGCATCGCGGGCTACATCGGCCCACCCAGATTCGAGGACTCGGGCTTTGAGATCGATAAGGAGGCGATGAGTCCTCCAGACGACTTTGTCCTCCCGCAGATGAATGATTCCATCCACTCCGTCGGGCAAAGTGACATTGGGCCGGTTGGTGATTAGGACGCGGCTACCACATTCAAGCAGCCACAAGCGTTCTCTGATGCGGGGCGACACGTTCACCAAGGTCTCATTGATGACTCGGGTCGTGATGGCTGGCTGTAGCTGATGCCGGATCTTTCCTACAGAGCAGCGTTGCTCGTAAACCACTGGTGGGAGCACAACCATCAGAATCCTCCTTGAATTGCCCATTGCAGGGCGCTGCTTAGGGGGAGGATTATAAACTGGATGGCTTAATGATGGCGCGGGTGACGCGCATTCGTGCGAATGGCTCACTATCGTAGTGATCACCAATTATGTGCCCGCGAATTGGTGACAACTAAAACTCCGACCTGCGCTGGCCCCAGATTTTGAGGTGCTTTCTCTGCAAGCACGAGGCTTGGCCTAGGCTGAAATCCTGACGCTAGTACTGGTACGCGAAAGCTCCGATCAACGACTGAATAAAAACTGCAAAAGTTGACCTTATTGTCCCATTTCCACATAAGGAAGAGGATAAGGCTCTCAACGCTCGCTGTGATCCTGTGCTGAAAGTCTGATACGCCGCTGACGGTGTCGACGTCACCCATGTGGCGCGATAGCAGCCGGTCTCACTCAGAGATCGAAAACCCATTTTTTTTGTAAACGACGAGCGAGCAACCGCACCGTTAGCAAATAGTAATACCGTGTCGCTTCACCGAGTAAATTTAAGCGATGCTCAAGAAACCAAACCACATGCTTTTTTTGCCAAGCCCAAGGTGATTCTCGCTGCCAGCGCCCTGCAATTTCGGCCTGGATGATTTTTGCCTGTCGCACGTGGCGTTGCCGGGTTGCGTGCGAACCGGTCAGAACGCTAGCCAAGAACAGCTCCATATCGAATGGCTTACTCATGTCCGTCCGCCAATGTAGGCAGCGACCACGTCGATCCGACCGTGCCCGAGCTCGTAGCTGATTCGCCTCCGGGCCTCGCCATCAAGGTTCCTATCTACCTGGTAACATTTGCCACCATTGATTGGCGCGGGGCATTGGGTGATCTGCTCGTAGCGCTCACATGCGTACGCCGCTCGTAGCTCATGGAAGCCTTTGAGGTTGTGTGCATGCAGGATATCCCGCGCAGGGCGGATGATTTGTTGTAGGAGATTGAGGTAGCTTTCGTATGGTGCAATCAGATTGCGGCTACCCGCAGGCGACACCTGCCGTGCAAACCCAAGGGCATCTCGAACATGGTCGTCCACCGCAATCCAGCGCGGCGCCGAGGCTCCGGCGCGGCCTCCTTTGGTGCCATCCTGAATGTTGATCCTACCTAAGTCGTTAGCCTCACGGCTCAACCGTGGCAGGTCCGCCAAGATAGCCTCACGCAAGCGCATGCCGGTGGCTCGTGCCAATAGGACTATCGCGGCGGCCCGCAGCTGATGATGGCTGCAAAGCACATCGACAATCTGCTTAACCTGTTCGCGTTCTTGGCCCTGAGGCACCGAGTGTCGAACCCCGGTGCGCTGCATACCCAATGCCTTGCTCGGACTGGGCAATTTCACGTACTGATCACCGCGAAGCGCTGCCATGGTCCTGTTAACGCTGGATAGCCGATTTTGTGCGGTGCTGACGGCGAGATCACCGCGCCTAACCATGTCGCGTAGATACGCCGCATAGTCGGCCAACACTTTCCGATCAATCTGCCGCGCATCATTGACCCCGGGCCCCGCTTCAGACCGACACCACTTCACGAATGCCAACCACCGATCAGAGTGCGCCTTGACCGTGCCGTAGTGGCCTCCGCCGAACATGTCTTTCAGCGCCTGCGGCCCTGCGTAGCTCAATTGCCTGCCGTAGCCAAAATTGCGGCCTTCTCGCCTGCCTACTAATACCATTTCGGTTACCTCGCCTAATTCACCAGGTCTTCGCCCCACGTCATCCCGCCAAGAATGCTGAGTGTTGTCAGGGATCAAGGCCCCTGCGGCCTGTGGGGATGTCCACTTACGCGGGACTGGCGGCTCCTTACGGCCAAGAGCTTGGGCTTCTCATGATCTGGCCTCCTGAACACTTCCGAGGAAGTGGGCGGGTGGAGGCTGCATTGGCTGACGAGACCGACGCCGCGAGATCCTGAATTGGATGAGGCAGCTATGCGATGACCGGGGCATGCCTGACTGTCAGTCAGATGCAGTCCATTCCGTGGGCTGCGGCACCATCATCTGCATCGCTGTTGATGGTGACTTCGGTGTTTGTCACGCCGATTGTCACGAGAGGAAATGCCGCAAAGCCTTGTACGAGGTGGGCTGCAGCAGCGATAGGAGCGCCCGTCTCTTTCCAGAAGAAAGAGACGGGCGCAGGTTGGCGCAATGAAACGGCCAAGCGGATAGGTTGCTGCAGGGCAGCGAAGTAGGAAGTGTCGTCTGGCGCACGAGGGCCATGATCTGAAGTAGGCATCCATCACCGGGGAGGTGACCGGGCGAGCTGCCGGACGCTAATCGCCTTTTGGGGGGAACCACCGCGAGAGCGGCGTGACCTTCAAGGTTCGGGTCACCTGGGTTGCTGTCATCGACAGCGCTGGCACGGCCAGTTCTACGCCTGTGGATAAACCGGGTCAAGGTTCGAAATTCAGGGCCACATTGGACTTGAAGAACGATTGTCCACCGGTGGAACTCCGTGGCAAACCCCGGACAGCGTGGTTGCTTTTAGCTCTTCAAAGTAAGGTCCATCCAAACAGGGCGGCTTTGCAGCCCTGTTTGGATGGACCCGCACTGAGAAGCGGACAAGCGAGGCTGCTCGCCCTGAATCTTGAACGCTCAGTTGTTGCTGCCTTCATTGCGCCTGTACAGCACTAGCGTATCGGCACTACGTTCTTGTCTCTGACTTGGCCGTATGCTGAAGCAAGCAGACTGCCGGTGGCAGCCTTCTGTATGTACTCACTCCACCAAGCCATCATCGGGCGCCGGCGCTCGATGTAGTCGGCGCGGTTGTAAGCGCTGCGCACCTCATCCTTGTCGACATGCGCCAGTGCGACCTCAATGAGTTCGGGGTCCCACCCATGTTCATTCAAGATGGTGCTGGCCATTGAACGCATGCCGTGGCTGACCAATCGATCCTGAAAACCCATGCGTTTCAACGCCATGTTGGCGGTCTGGCTATTGGCGTGAGTGCGTGGATTTCTATCGGCCGGAAAGACGTATTCGCGATGGCCGCTGTGAGTCTTCAGTGACTCCAGCAGTGCGACAGCGTGATCACTCAACGGAATGCTGTGTGGGCGGCGCTTTTTCATCCGCTCTGCTGGGATGGTCCAGACACGCCTTTCAAAGTCGATGTCTGCCCAGCGAGTACTTGCCGCTTCGGCGGGGCGAGTCATCGTGTGTAACTGCCATTCGATCAGGCAGCGGGTGGTGCGTTTGATGCTGGCGTTCGCGATCTCCAGCATGAGCTCTGGGAGTTCTTCGGGGGGAAGCGCAGCCATATTCTCTTTCTTGGGCTTCTTGAAGACTGCCCTAATCCCGCTGAGCGGGTTGGCGAAGATCAGGCCGGAGTTCACGCCGTAGGTCATGATCTCGTTTAGTCGCTGGCTGAGACGCTTGACCGTCTCTAGGCTGCCTTTCGCTTCGATTGGACGAAGCAAGGCGATCACCATCGGCGCAGTGATCTTCGCGAGTGGTGTCGTCTTCAAATCGGGGAACACGTGCAGTGTGAGCGACCGCCAGATGTCCTCGGAGTAGGCTGGGGTGACCGAGTCTTTCTTAAGCTCGAACCAGGCGGTGGCCACGTTCTCGAAGGTGTGTTCCGTTTCTGCGCGCTTGGCCTCACTCAGCGTATCGCGCTGCACCTTCGGATCGATGCCTTGGGCGAGCAGCTCGCGTGCTTCGACCGCCATCTTTCGGGCGTTCGCCAGTGACAGTTCGGGGTAGGTGCCCAAGCCCATGTTGATACGGTTCTTGGTCACCGGTTCACGGTAATTGAAATTCCACAGCAGAGAGCCATTGCTGCGTACACGGAGCTGTAAACCGTCACCGTCGGTGAGGACATAATCCTTGGACGCGGGTTTGACTCCCTTGAGCTGCCGATCGGAGAGGCGGAGGGTTTGAGCAGGCATGAGATTTTCCTCAGGCTCTGATTTGGTATTCCAAAGATTAGCACCGGATGGCCTGGAATACCGTTTGGAATACCCGAATGGCTGGAACTCAAAAAATCTCAGAAGACCGCAAAAGCCCTGAAACCCCCGTATTCACTGGATTTCAGACACAAAAAAAGACGTCCGTGGACGTCTTTAGATGATGAAGTGGTGGAGCCGGGGGGATTTGAACCCCCGTCCGCCAGTACTCCGCTGTCGGTACTACATGCGTAGCCGTGTCTATTAAGTTAACCCTCAGCGACCCGACGGGCAGGGTGCTTTGGGCGAGTTGTGTAAGTTTTAGCCGCTTCGTCCACAACGTACTGCACGGCGATTCCGTTCTATATGACAATCACTTTGGGTTTACGGACATCCCCTGGTGATTGCTGGACCCGAAGGTACCAGAAGGGAAGGGCTAAGGCTGCTTACGCAGCGAGAGCGTATTCCCCGTAGGTTTCGTCATTGGCAACTATAGGAAGTTGCAACAGTGGATTTACGAGTTCTGTTACCAACTCGGCATGCACCTAAAGTTTCGCAACCGGCGTCGAATCCTAAACGGCCCCGAACCTGGCGTTCCGTGAATCTGTTGGAGCGGCAGGCATGTGCAGTGTACGCCAATCCGCGTCTGAGGCCAACCCGAAGGTTGGCCGGGCGCGACATTACTGCTGATCGCCTTTGGTGTTGTTCTGCAATTTCTGAATGGCTTGAGTGGTCAGCGAGATGCATTCCTTCGTGCCCTGCTCGGTACCTTTGGCCTGGGCAGCGGAGGCCTGCTGGATAGTGGCATCGATGTCAGATTTCATGCTTTCACTCATTTCCTCGGTGCTGACCTTGGCGTCCTTGATTTTTTGCAGGTTGACTTGGCAAAGGTCTGCCTGGCTATTTGCAAACACCGGAGAGGCCAACATCGCAGCGGAAATGAACAAGCCAGCAAGTGCGGTGCGCTTCATGTGTATCTCCTTGAACGTATGGTCTCGGTGCTGTCGGATGTCACGGACAGGCCGAGTTGGGGTAGGGCCCAGCGGAGCCGGGCCTATTCAAGTGACTACAGCGAAGTGCAGGAATTCGATTTTTCTTCGAATCCCGTCGCAGAGTCCTCGCCCTTGTTGGGTTTGGGCCGGGTGACGCGGTCGACCAGATACACCAACCCGTGGTAGTCGATTTCCCCATGACGTGTCAGACCGATCTCGCATGTGCGGCTGGTGGAAATTCCTTCGCTGCAATGCTGTACCGCCCCTTTCAGCGAGCGCAACGAATGGGCGTTCAGCTCCGGCGTGGTGAAGCCTTTGTCACCGGCAAAACCACAGCAATGAATGCCTTCCGGGATGACCACGTTATTGCTGCACTTGCGCACCAGATCGATCAGCGCCTGGCTTTCTCCTAGGTGTTGCGTGCTGCAGGTGACATGAACTGCGATGGGCGCTTCCTGAGGCGTGAAGTCGAGGCGATCCATCAGGTGCGTGCGGATGAAGCGCACCGGGTCATACAGGTCCAGGCGCACGTCGCCGAGGTCCTGGACCAATCGCAGTGTGCAAGGGCTTGTGTCGCAGTAAATCGGATCGAGTCCGCCGCGACTGGCGTGCAGCAGCGCGCCGATCAGTTCCTGGCGCTTATGCTCGGCTTGCTCGGCGTAGCCCTTGGACGCGAAAGGTTGGCCGCAGCAAAGACTGTCTACGTTGTCCGGTAAAACGACTTGATAGCCGGCCTTTTCCAGCAGGCCTCGGGTTTTGTCATGCAGCGATATCTGTTCCCTGTCGCCCGCGGCAGGGCCCATGACCCGCGACACACAGGCCGCCAGATAAACCACCCTGGGTCGTTCATCCGACACGGCGGGACTGAAGCGAATGGCCCTTTCCGGCTGCGGCATGGCGTTGGTCCACTGTGGAACTTGCCCTTTGGATAGCCGCGTCAGGCCTGCCGACAAACGTGCCAGGCGCGGTGCCCCCAAGAGCATTCGCGCACCGTTGGTGACATGCAGCGTAAAGCGCGCCCCTTGCAGTGCGGTAGCGAAATTGCCGGCAAGCCAATCAGCGGTTTTCGTACGCGTTGCACTGCGGCCACGGAGCTTTTTCACCAGTTCGCCGGTGTTGATTCCTACAGGGCAACGTTGGGCGCAAAGCCCGGTGGCGGCGCAGGTGTCGATGCCCTGGTATTGATAAGCCGTTTCCAGCTCCGAGGTATCGGTTCCGTCGCGTTTTTTCGCCTGGATATCTCGCCAGATCACAATGCGCTGACGCGGGCTCAGCGTCAGGTCCTTGGACGGACAGACCGGCTCGCAGAAGCCGCACTCGATGCACTTGTCCACAATCTCATCGGCGGCCGGCAAGGGTTTGAGGTGCTTGAGGTGAATCTGCGGATCCTCGCTGAGCACCACGTCCGGGTTGAGAATGCCATTGGGATCGAGCAGGCGCTTGAGCTGCCACATCAATTGATAGGCGTCGCTGCCCCATTCCAGCTCGACGAACGGCGCCATGTTGCGGCCGGTGCCGTGCTCGGCTTTGAGCGACCCGCCGAATTCCACCGCCACCAGTTGCGCCACGTCATCCATGAACGCTTGGTAGCGTGCGACTTCGTCGGCGCTGTTGAAGCCTTGGGTGAAGACGAAGTGCAGATTGCCTTCCAGCGCATGTCCGAAAAGGATTGCTTCGTCGTAGTGATGCTTGTCGAAGAGCGCGATCAGGCGGTTCACACCGATCGCCAGTTGCTCGACCGGGAAGGTCACGTCTTCGATGATCACGGTGGTCCCGGTCTTGCGGACCGCGCCCACGGCGGGGAAGGTGTCCTTGCGGATCGCCCAGAGCCGGGCGTTTTCCCGTGGGTCTTCAGTGAAATCGACCTGCTTTTCCACCGGGAAACCTGCCAGCGAGGCCATGATCAGGGCCAGTTGCTCTTGCAATAACGATGACGAAGCCGCGCGGGATTCGATCAGCAAGGCGCAGGCATTGTTCGACAGATGCTGTACGAAATCCGGCATGCCCGGCTTGTCCTGCACCGAGCGCAGGCTGCGACGGTCCAGCAGCTCGACCGCGGAGACCGGCTGGCTTTTCAGCACGGTGACGGCGTTGCAGCAGGTTTCGACGTCAGGGAAGACGATCAGCGCCGACGCCTTGTTCGGGTGATCGATGACCGTGTTGTAGGTCACCGCGCTGATGAAACCGAGGGTTCCTTCGGAGCCCACCAGCAAGTGGCTCAAGATATCCACAGGCTCTTCGAAGTCCACCAGGGCGTTGAGTGACAGGCCGGTGGTATTTTTCAGACGGTATTTGTGGCGAATTCGGGCGGCCAGCTCCGTGTTGGCGCGGGTTTCGCGACCCAGGATCGCCAGTTGCTCCAACAGTTCACCATGGCTTGTGCGAAAAGCCGCCACGCTGGCGGCGTCTTCAGTGTCCAGGCGCGTGCCGTCAGCCAGGACCAGGCGGATGCCGGCGAGGGTGTGATAAGTATTCTGCGCCGTGCCGCAGCACATGCCGCTGGCGTTGTTGGCGACGATACCGCCTATCTTGCAGGCATTGATCGACGCCGGGTCCGGGCCGATCTTGCGTCCGAATGGGGCTAGCCAGGCGTTGGCCTGGGCGCCGATGACGCCGGGTTGCAAGCGAATCTGGTGGCCTTGCTCGCGAATTTCCCGGCCGTTCCAGTTATCTCCAAGCACGATCAGCACCGAATCGCTGATGGCTTGGCCTGACAAGCTGGTACCGGCGGCGCGGAACGTGACCGGAACCTGGTCGCGTTGGGCCAGTTTCAGCAGGGCGATGACTTCATCTTCAGATTCGACGCGCACCACCAGTTTCGGAATCAGCCGATAGAAACTGGCGTCGGTGCCGAAGGCCAGGGTGGACAGGGGATCGTCAAAGCGTCGTTTTTGCGGGATCAGTTGGTATGCGTCGCGCAGGAAAGGGGCCGGAAGCGTCATTGGTCCTCCAGAATCAGTACCACCAGGTCCTTCGGACCATGGGCGCCGTAAGCCAGGACTTGCTCGATATCGGCGGTTTTCGATGGGCCGGACACCAGCAGGGCATTGGTCGGCATGCCCTGGGCCCACGCGAATTCCTGTTGCACTTCATAGAAGTTGTCGCGGATCTCGCTGGCCTTGAGCAGGGCGAAATGCACCGGTGGGACGAGGCTCATCAGCCGCGGTTCTTCCCGCGTCGGCCAGAGAATCAGGCTGCCGGTGGCGGCGATGGCGCCGAGGGTGCCGGTCAGGCTGGCCGGGGTGTGGTTGAACAGTTCGGCTTTCCATTCTTCTACAGGCCGGTCGTAGGCCTTTAGAGCAGGCAGGTCCGGATTATTCGACCAGAACTGTACGATTTTTTGTCCGTGAGGCGTTGTCGGCGCGATCAGCAGGCTCGGCAGTTGTCGGTCCCGCAGTAGTTGCGCCAACAGTGCCGGCCAGGCTTCGCCTGAGGTCAGGTGGATCTCGGTGTGGACCGCTTCCATTTGCTTGCGCAATTGCGGGATGCGTTCTTCAGGCGCATAGCGGTAGGTCTGCGTCACCAGTTCAACGTCATAGGTGTCGGCAACCGGCGTGGTGCCGGTCAGGCTTTTACGCAGCTTGGCGAGGATATTTTCCTTGGCGCTCATCAGCGGTCTCCCTGCGGGTTCAGGTGGTCGCGGGCCAGATCATGCAGTGAGCGGGCGGCGGGTTTCGGGGCGCTGTGGTTTTGCGTCCAAGGCCCAACATCTTTCGGCGCCAGGGCACGCAAGCGGGTGGCAAGGAAGGCGAACATCCGGTACAGCCTCGGCGAGCTGTTTAGCTGGGCCCAGGCATTCCAGATGAAGCGTTCCTTGGCCGAGTATTTACTGCCCTGGCCGCGCATCACCTGATGGGGACTGTCCGGCGCCTTGACGTTTTCCTCCCGCAACCGCCGCAGCAGGGCGGGGATCGGAATCTTCACCGGGCACACTTCGCCGCAGGCTCCGCACAGCGAAGAGGCGCTCGGGTGATCCGGCACTTTCGCCAGGCCGACCATGTGCGGTGTGATGATTTTTCCGATAGGCCCTGGGTAGACCTCACCGTAGGCATGGCCGCCGATTCGGGTATAGACCGGGCAATGATTCATACAGGCGCCGCAGCGAATGCAGTTCAGGGTCTGGCGCAGTTCGCTGTCGGCAAACGCCTGGCTGCGACCGTTATCGAGCAAGACCAGATGGACTTCCTGGGGACCGTCCAGTTCATGAGGCTTGCGCGGCCCGGAGATCATGTTGACGTAGGTGGTGATCGGCTGGCCGAGGGCCGAGCGGGTCAGCAGCGAGAGCAGCGGAACGACATCGCGTAGATTCTCGACGACTTTTTCGATGCCAGTCACGGCAATGTGCACCGGCGGCACCGTGGTGGACATTCGCCCGTTGCCTTCGTTTTCCACCAACAGCAGCGTGCCGGTTTCGGCGACGGCGAAGTTGACGCCGGAAACGCCGATGTCGGCTTCGAAGAATTTCTGCCGCAAGACCTTGCGACCGATCTGAATGAGTTGGTCAACGTCCTTGGTGTACTCCACGCCGAGTTTGTCGTGGAACAAGGACGCGACCTGACCGGCATTCTTGTGGATCGCCGGCATAATGATGTGTGAAGGCTTCTCGTGGTCGAGCTGGACGATGTATTCCCCCATGTCGGATTCGAGACATTCAATGTCACGAGCCTCGAGGAAATGGTTCATCTCCATCTCTTCGCTGACCATCGATTTGCCCTTGATCACTTGCCGCGCCTCGTGAGCGCGGATGATCGAAAGGACGATGCCATTGGCTTCGTCCACCGTTTCCGCCCAGTGTACTTTCACACCGTTGCGGGTCAGGTTGCTTTCAAGTTGCTCGAGCAGATCGGGCAGCTTGGATAACGCACGGGCGCGGACAGCGTTGCCCAGCACTCGCAAATGTTCTCTTTCGTGGGCATCGCTGAAAGACGTTGCCCGTTTGGTCATCAGTGAATCCATCGCGCTGCGAAAGTTGTTTCGCAGTTGCGTGTCGTCCAGCGCCTTGTGGGCGCGGGCGCGAAAATCATTCCCCACTTCAACGGTCGGGATCAGCGTCGGCGTGCTCATGCGGCACCTCCGGTTCGCTGCCAGAGGAAGCTCGCCAGGTGTTGGCCGCGCAACGCTTCCTGCTGTTTTTCCAGGGCGCCATTGATATTCATCAAGCACCCACAATCGGCGCTGACCACCTGATGCGCGCCGGATTCCTTCAGTGCCCGGGTCTTGTCGGCCACCATCGCGCCGGAAATGTCCGGCATGCGAACGCTGAACGTCCCACCAAAACCACAGCACTCACTTTCATGACTGTGTTCGACGCGTTCCACATTGCGCAACTGCGCCAACAACGCACGGCCATGCAGGTGGGTATTCATTTCCCGGCGTGCCGAGCAGGACGTATGCAGCGCAACCTTCACCGGCGTGCCGCCGTCGTTCAATTGCACCTTGCAGACGAACAACAGGAACTCGGCCAGCTCATAGGTCCTGGCAGCCAGCGCCTGGACCTGCTTGAGCGTTTGCGGCTCGTCCTTGAACAAGTCGGCGTAATGTTCACGCAGCATGCCGGCGCACGAGCCCGACGGCACGACCACCGGATAATCCCCGGCAAACAACGCCAGTTGCGCCCGCGCCACCGTCCGCGCCTGCTCGGTGTATCCGGACGTGTACGCCGGCTGCCCGCAGCACGTTTGCCCTTGCGGATACTCCACTCGGATCCCTTCGCGTTCGAGCAGATGAATCGCATCCATCCCGGCCTCGGGATAGAACAGGTCCACCACGCATGTCCCGAACAGGTAGACCCGAGGAGGTTTCTCGCTGGGGTACTGCCGAGGTTCGGGCAGGGGCGGGGCGACACGGGTCGCGTTCGGTACGGCGTTGTAAAAAAGCTCGCTCATCAGGCGTGTCTCCGGGTGGTCCCGGTTATCCGTCCGCTGAGGCTGCTGAATATAGTGAGGAAATCTTTCAGCAGCCTTGCAGACCCGGTTGTGAATAGCAGACGCCGAATCACGGTTCGGCGTCGGTTTTTTCAGTGTTTCGTGTAGTACTTAGTGAACCAGCATGCCGGTGAACCAGTAGGCCTGGGCCAGCGTGATCAGGCCAACGATCGTTGCAAAGAATAGGCTGTGTTTCAGGGTGAAACGGAACAGATCCGATTCCTTGCCTACCAGCCCGGTCGCCGCGCAGGCCACGGCGATCGATTGTGGCGAGATCATCTTGCCGGTCACGCCGCCGCTGGTATTGGCCGCCACCAGCAAGGTGTCGTTGACGCCGATCTGGTGCGCGGTGGTGGCTTGCAGCGAGCTGAACAGCGCGTTGGACGACGTGTCGGAGCCGGTCAGGAACACGCCCAGCCAACCCAGGAACGGCGAGAAGAATGGGAACGCCGCGCCAGTGCCGGCCAATACCAGGGCCATGGTCGAGGACATGCCGGAGTAGTTGGTGACGAACGCGAACGCCAGCACCATGCCGATGGACAGGATGGGCCAGCGCAACTCGAAAAGGGTCTCTTTGAAAGTGGTAAGACCAGTTTTGACGTTGATTTTCAATACCAGCATCGAGATCAGCGCTGAGAAGAAAATCGCCGTACCGGTGGCGGAAATCGGATCAAGCTTGAACACGGCCGGGATGGCGGTCGGGTTGACCACGATAGGTGCGGACTTGATGACCAATTGATCCAGGTGCGGGATAGCGAAGTTGAACACCCAGGCGTACATCGAGCCACCCGCGGCGAACATCGCCTTGAAGGGTTTCAAGGTCCAGATCGTGACCAGCACGGTGAGAATCAGGAAAGGCGACCAGGCCTTGATGATTTCCCCCAGGCTGTAGGGCGACGCCACGGTGCTGCGCGGCTGGCCGAAACCACCGGCGCTGGCGGTGACTGTTGCGCTGGAGGTGGCGCCCGCAATCTGGGCGCCTGCGGTGCGCTTGGGCTGCCAGACTTTCAGGAACAGCGTCAAGGAAATCAGGCTGGCGAGGGCGGACGTGATGTCCGGCAGTTCCGGGCCGATGAAGTTCGACGTGAAATACTGGGTGATGGCGAAGCTCAAGCCTGCCACCAGCGCCGCCGGCCAGGTTTCCCGCACGCCACGCAGGCCGTCCATCATGAACACCAGCCAGAACGGCACGAATAGCGACAACAACGGCAGTTGGCGACCGGTCATGGCGCCGATCTTGAACGCGTCGATCCCGGTGACCTGCCCGGCCACGATGATCGGGATACCCAGCGCGCCAAAGGCGACCGGTGCCGTGTTGGCGATCAGGCACAGGCCAGCGGCATACAAGGGGTTGAAGCCCAGGCCGACCAGCAGGGCCGCGGTGATTGCCACGGGTGCGCCGAAACCGGCGGCACCTTCGAGGAATGCGCCGAAGCAAAAGCCGATCAATAGCACTTGCAGGCGTTGGTCATCGGTAATCGACAGCACCGAGCTGCGGATGACCTCGAACTGGCCGCTCTTGACCGTGAGTTTGTAGAGGAACACTGCGGCGACGATGATCCAGGCGATGGGCCACAAACCGTAGGCAAAACCATAGCCGGCGGCGGCGAAAGCCATATCTGCAGGCATATTGAACGCGAAGATCGCCACGGCAATCGCCAGGGCCAGGGTGATACTGCCGGCCACGTGTCCCTTCAGGCGAAACACCGCCAGGGCCAGGAAGAAAAACACGATGGGAATGACGGCCGCGAGTGCGGACAAGCCTAGGCTGCCGAGCGGGCTGTAAAGCTGTTGCCAGGTTTGCATATTGGGTGAGCCCCTAATTGTTGTTGGTCAGGCACTGGTCAGCGTTTCTGGTTAATTGGTAATACCAATTTACAAGCGCTGTCGGCTAGGGTAAAAGCCTTGGTTGTCGTGTGTCAATTTGCCGCCCTGAAACTTTCGTCGAATAAGCGGTGCAGATCACATCTGATCTGCAGGCATTGGCGGTTTTTGGTGGGTGTGGACAAGGCCCGGATGGGCCAGAATAGAGAGCCCGGCGAGCCGTCGGGATCGTGGAGAATTGAGTTATGGGGTTTGATCAGATTCGTCAGCGCCGTTTGTCTGACGATATTGTCGAGCGGCTTGAAGGCATGATCCTCGAGGGCACGCTGAAGTCAGGTGAGCGCCTGCCGGCCGAGCGGACCCTGGCCGAGCAGTTCGGCGTATCACGCCCTTCGCTGCGTGAAGCGATCCAGAAGCTGACGGCCAAAGGCTTGCTGATCAGTCGCCAGGGCGGCGGCAACTATGTGGTGGAGTCGCTGGGCTCGACCTTCAGTGATCCGCTGCTGCAGCTCTTGGAAAGCAATCCCGAAGCACAGCGCGACTTATTGGAGTTTCGTCATACCTTGGAAGCATCCTGCGCTTATTACGCAGCACTGCGCGCTACGGAAGTCGACCGCGAGCGACTGACGACCGCGTTCGAAGCGTTGCAGGATTGTTATTCGCGCCACGAAGAAGTGAGTCGGGCGGAGGAGGGTGCGGCGGATGCACGTTTCCACCTGGCGATCGCCGAGGCCAGCCATAACGCTGTCTTGCTGCACACCATTCGCGGACTGTTCGACCTGCTCAAGCGCAACGTGGTGACCAATATCGGTGGCATGTACAAGCAGCGCAGCGAGACGCGCGACATGCTGATCAGTCAGCATCGCGAGCTGTATCAAGCCATCATGGACGGGCACGCCGAGCTGGCGCGGGAAGTCTCCAGCCGACATATCCTGTATGTGCAGGAAGTCCTGGAAGAGGTGCGGCAGGAAGTGCAGCGGATGGCGCGGGCGGAGCGGCGCAAGGGGATCTGATCATGATTGTTGAATCTGTGGGAGCGAGCCTGCTCGCGAAGACGGTCTGTCAGACCCATCTACAGCGGATGTGACGACGCCATCGCGAGCAAGCTCGCTCCCACAAAGATCGAGGGCTTAGTCTTCCTTGCCCTTGTTGCGCACCGCGCGCTGCAACTCGCGACCGGCGTCGCGTTCGCGTTCGGTATCGCGCTTGTCGTATTCCTTCTTGCCCTTGCCCAGGGCAATTTCACACTTGATCAAGTGCTTGCTCCAGTACAGCGACGTGCAGACGCACGCATAACCCTTCTGCTGCACGGAAGCAAAGAGCTTCTCCAGCTCGCGCTTGTTCAGCAGCAGCTTGCGCGACCGCACTGGGTCGGCAATGACATGGGTGCTGGCGGTGGTCAGCGGCGTGATATGACTGCCGAGCAGCCACGCTTCGCCGTCCTTGAGCAAGACATAACTGTCGACCAGTTGCGCCTTGCCGGCACGCAAACTCTTTACTTCCCAGCCGGCCAGGACCATGCCAGCCTCGAAACGTTGTTCGATGAAGTAATCGTGTCGCGCCTTTTTGTTTTGCGCGATGGTCCCTGTGGGGTGTTTCTTCTGTTTAGCCATAGGGGCGGCATTATAGGCAGTTGCGTGCGTGTCGGCTACGGTGAAGCGGTGTGCTTGAGCAGGTTGCGTGAATCCCGGACAATGCGGCCTCTTTTTTGAACGCTTGGGCGTGATCACGATGTCGACAGACAAGGTTTCTGTCCACGGCAGTTGGGCTAGCCGCTGGGTCTTCATACTCGCCGCGACCGGTTCGGCCGTGGGCCTGGGTAGTATCTGGAAGTTTCCGTACATGGTCGGCGTCTATGGCGGCGGAGCTTTCGTATTGATGTTCCTGGCGTGCATCGTCCTCATCGGCGCGCCGGTGATGCTGGCGGAAACGTTGATTGGTCGTCGCGCCCGACAGAGCCCGGCCAACGCCTTGAAGGTGTTGGCGGTAGAGGCTGGGCACTCGCCGAAGTGGTCATGGGGCGCGTTCGCCGGGATGATCACGGCGTTGCTGATCCTGTCCTTCTACAGCGTGGTGGGTGGCTGGTCGCTGGACTACATCATCGACATGGGGCGTGGGGATTTCCACGGTGCGACGCCCGATGAGGTGGGGGCCTACTTCGGCAATGTGATCGCCGATCCGTGGAGGCTGACGCTTTGGCACACACTTTTCCTGGTGCTCTCTGCCGTGGTGATTGCCCGAGGCGTGGTCGCCGGGCTTGAGCGCAGCCTGCGGATCATGATGCCACTCCTGTTCGTGATGATCCTGGTGTTGCTGGGCTACAGCATGACCACGGGCCACTTCATGGAAGGCGTGCATTTCATGTTCGACTTCAAGCCGGAGAAAGTCATGGATGGCTTGTTGCCGGCCATGGGCCACGCATTTTTTTCCCTCAGCGTGGGAGTCGGCTCGATCATGATCTATGGCGCCTACATGCCGAAGAATGCGTCTCTGACCAAGACCGTTGTCGGGGTCGCGTTGCTGGACACCTTTGTATCGTTGTTGGCTGGGGTGGCATTGTTCCCGATTGTGTTTGCCGCCGGCCTGAACCCCAGCGAAGGGCCGGGATTGATGTTCGTCAGCCTGCCTTTTGCCTTCGGCAGCATGGCGTTCGGCCAAGTCATGGGGGTGGTGTTTTTTGTCCTGGTGGCTATCGCAGCCTGGAGTTCAGCCATTTCCCTGCTTGAGCCGATGGTGGCTTATCTTGTGGAACGAACCCGCCTGAGCCGCGCCTGGGTCACCTTCTGGCTGGCCTTTACTTGCTGGTTCGTGGGGCTGGGCACGGTTTTTTCCTTCAATATATGGAAGCAGGCAAAGTTTTTCGTGAACGAAGACGGCCTGTTCCACCTCTACCAGTGGGGAGCTGCCGGGGGACTGGATTTCTTCGGAGTGATTGATTTCTTTACATCGCGGATCATGCTGCCCTTGGGAGGTTTGTGTTTCGTGGTGTTTGCAGGGTGGGTCATGGGGCGCGAAGCCGTACGTGACGAGTTGTCGCTGCGCAGTCCGGTGCTGTTCGCCCTGAGCCTGTTCTTGATGCGCTATGTGGCGCCCATCGGCATTCTTGTAGTGTTTGCCGCCCAGCTGTGGAAGTGACGCTTGCATGACGACACATATTCAACGCTCGGCCTTGCTGCCTTATCCGGCGCAGGCGCTCTATGACCTGGTCAACGACGTGGCGAGTTATCCGCAGTTCCTGCCGTGGTGCTCGTCCGCCGAGGTGCTCGAAAGCTCCGAAACCCATATGCGCGCCAGTCTCAATGTCGCCAAGGGTGGATTGAGCCAGCATTTCGTCACTCGCAATACCTTGGTGCCGGGACAATCCATCGAGATGAACCTCGAAGAAGGCCCTTTCAATCAGCTTCATGGCGTATGGGTGTTCAAGCCGCTTGGCGAGAAGGCCTGCAAGATCAGCCTGGACCTGTCATTTGATTATGCCGGGCCACTGGTACGTGCGACGCTGGGCCCGCTGTTCAATCAGGCGGCCAATACCTTGGTTGACGCGTTTTGCCAGCGGGCCAAGCAAAACGCCGAGCTCAAGCGTTGATCGAGATAGAAGTGGTGTATGCCGCTACCGATCGCCAGGTCTTGCGCTCATTCAAGGTCGACGAAGGAACGTCTGTTCGCGCCGCATTGATCGTGTCGGGCGTTGCCGAGGAGTTTCCGGAGCTGGACCTGACCACTTGCCCTGTCGGGATTTTTGGCAAAGTGGTTGCCGATCCGGACCAGCAGGTGGTCCAGCCGGCGGATCGGCTTGAGATTTATCGACCTTTGCTGGCTGATCCGAAGGAAATTCGTCGCCTGCGTGCGGCCAAGGCCGCCCAGGCGCGTCAGGCGGATCAATAGCCGGACTGAATTGCAGGCATGAAAAAACCCGGCATGCCGGGTTTTTTCTTGTCGCGATTTATTGCGGTGACGTATCCAGTGGCTCCGGAGTCGGCACAGGCACGGTCTCGACTTTGTCCACGTCTTTCTGGATCTGATCCAGCAGCGAACCTGGCTTGGCCGGTTTTTCCGGTTTTGGCTGTTCGGCGTTCTGGGTCGGGTCGGTCACCGTCGTGCCGCTGTCCTTGCCCATGATGGCTTCATCGCGGCTTACGCCCGGCATGAAATCACCCGACAGGCTGACAAGCTGATCATTGGCATTGAAGATAACGCTGATGCGTTCTTGTTGCCGCTCACCGCCACCTGGCTGCAAGCTGTACAGGTAATCCCAGCGATCGGCATGGAACGTGTCGGTCAGCAGGGGGTTGCCCATGATAAACCGTACTTGCCGACGGGTCATTCCCGGGCGTAACTGGTCTATCATGTCCTGCGTGACGACATTGCCCTGCTGGATGTCGATTTTGTAAACCCCGGGGAATGAACAACCGGCGAGTGCGAGCAGTCCCACGAAGGTGAAACTGGTTAGCAAGAGCTTGGTGTTTTGCATCGGTGGGCGACTTCCACTATCTTGGCTGGGACAACGTAAACGCCGATCATACCCGCAATAAGAGAAGCTGCGAAGCAGCATCGCGAGAAAGCTGACCATGGTTGAAAATAGCGAACTACGCAAAGCCGGCCTCAAAGTGACCCTGCCAAGGGTCAAGATTCTGCAAATGCTCGATTCCGCAGAGCAACGCCACATGAGTGCCGAAGACGTCTACAAGGCGCTCATGGAAGCTGGCGAGGACGTCGGTCTGGCCACGGTTTACCGTGTTCTGACTCAGTTCGAAGCTGCGGGGCTGGTGGCTCGTCATAATTTTGATGGCGGTCATGCTGTCTTTGAATTGGCTGACGGTGAACACCATGACCATATGGTGGATGTGGAAACCCGTGAAGTTATCGAGTTCGTCAGTCCTGAAATCGAGAAGCTGCAAAAAGCGATTGCTGAGGAGTATGGTTTCGAGCTGATCGATCACCATCTCGTCTTGCACGTGCGCAAGCGCAAATAAGCTCGTCGCGGGATTTAAATACTCCCAAAACGAAAGAAGGCGACCCTCGGGTCGCCTTCTTGCTTTGCGGTGTCCTTTAGATTTTTGCCGCGATCACCATTTTCTTGGCGTGCGCCAAGGACTCCTTGGTCAGGTCGATGCCCCCCAGCATCCGCGCCACTTCTTCCACGCGTTCATGCTTGTTGAGCTTGGACACGGCGGTGCGAGTAGCGTCTTCACCGCGCACCTTGTGCACAAACAGGTGCTGGTGTCCCTGGGCTGCGACCTGGGGCAGGTGGGTAACGGTCAGGACCTGGCCGCGTTCGCCCAGCCTGCGGAGCAATTGGCCGACAATTTCCGCTGTCGGACCGCCGATCCCTACGTCCACTTCGTCAAATACCAATGTAGGTACTCGTGAGGTTTGTGCGGTGATGACCTGGATAGCCAGGCTGATGCGTGACAGCTCGCCCCCGGACGCCACTTTGGCCAGCGCCTTGAGCGGCTGTCCGGGGTTGGCGCTGACTAGCAGCTCGACCTGTTCCAGTCCGTTGGGCAGGAGTTCGTCGCCGGCGTTGGGGTGCAGCTCGATGGTAAAACGCCCGCCTGGCATGCCCAGCCGCTGGATTTCCTGCTCCACGGCATTGGCCAGCCCTGTCGCGGCCTGGCGGCGCAGTTGGCTGAGCTCAGTGGCTTTTTCCTGATAATGACGCGCGTAGGACGCCAGTTCGTCGCCGAGGCGCTCGATGGATTCATCATTGGCGTTCAGGGTTTCAAGTTCTTCCAACAGGCGTTGCTGCAGCTCGACGACATCGGTCGGCTGGACGCGGTGCTTGCGGGCGAGCGTGTAAATGGTATCCAGGCGTTCTTCGAGGTATTGCAGGCGTGCCGGGTCGGCGTCGAAATGATCGAGGAACCGGTTCAGCTCGCCGACGGCTTCCTCGACCTGTATCTGTGCGCTGGTCAGCAGGTTCGTTGCTTCGTTCAGGGCGCCTACGGAGTTGCTGACGCTGGATAGCCGGTTCAGGCTCGCTGTCAGGGCGTTGAGCACATTGCCTGAATCGCTTTCGCTGCACTGTTCAACGACCTGGCGGCAAATACCCAGCAGCGCCTCGGCGTTGGTCAGGTTCTTGTGTTCCTGTTCCAATTCCTCCAGCTCGTTTTCACCCAGGGCCAGGTTCTCCAGCTCTTCCAGCTGGTAGCTCAACAACTGGTGACGAGCGCGCTGTTCGTCGCCAGAGTTGGAGAGGCGATCCAGTTCCTGCCGGGTTTGCCGCCAGCGCTGGGCGGCCAGTTGAACCTGGCGCGCCAGGTCTGTGGCGCCTGCGTATTCGTCGAGCAGTCGGCGATGGGTATCGGTCTTGAGCAGGGATTGATGTTCATGCTGGCTGTGAATATCAATCAGCAGCTCACCCAGGGCCTTGAGGTCGCCCAACGGGCAGGGCGTGCCATTGATATAGCCTCGGGAGCGGCCCTCGGCGGTGATGACCCGGCGCAGGATGCACAGGCCATCGGTGTCCAGGTCGCGCTCGGCCAGCCACGTGCTGGCTTCGGGAATATCGACCAGATCGAAGGTTGCCAGGATGTCGGCCTTGTCCGCTCCGGGACGCACCACGCCGCTGTCGGCACGGTCGCCCAGCGTCAGGCCCAGGGCGTCGAGCATGATCGACTTGCCCGCGCCGGTTTCACCGGTAATCACGCTCATGCCCCGATCGAGTTCGAGGTCGAGATGTTCGACGATGGCGTAGTTGTGTACGGACAGGTGCACCAGCATAAGGCCGCTCCCAGGCTTTAGGTCTGGTTATTTATACAGTGTTTTGTTTCGGGCTGACAATGCCTGCGCTTAGCTCGATTTGCTTGGGACGGCGAAATTCTTAGTGCTTCGAGGAATGACCATGCTGCTGCCTTTTGTAGGGTTAATTCGTCAGGTGACCCTTGAAGCTTGAAAACCCGGCCCCATATACCGGGGCAGAAGCGCGAGTCGAGCTCGCGGACGAAGTTGAAAGGAGAAATCTATGGCTGACGAACAGACGCAGGACACGCAAAATCTAGACGCCAATCAGGCTCCCCAGGACTCGGGCGACGACCTGTCGGCACGTGTACAAGTGCTCGAGGAGCAACTGGCCGGTGCGCAGGATCAGGCGTTGCGTGTAGCCGCCGATCTGCAGAACGTTCGCCGTCGCGCCGAGCAAGACGTGGAGAAGGCCCACAAGTTTGCCCTGGAGCGTTTCGCCGGCGACCTGCTGCCGATCATCGACAGCCTGGAGCGCGGTCTGGAACTGTCCAACCCGGACGACGAGAACATCCGTCCGATGCGTGAAGGCATCGAGCTGACCCTGAAAATGTTCCAGGACACCCTCAAGCGCTATCAGCTTGAAGCGATCGATCCACACGGCGAACCCTTCAACGCCGAACATCACCAGGCGATGGCGATGCAGGAAAGTGCGGATGTCGAGCCAAACAGCGTGCTGAAGGTTTTCCAGAAGGGCTACCTGCTCAACGGCCGTTTGCTGCGCCCGGCCATGGTTGTGGTCAGCAAGGCGCCAGCTCCGGTTTCGCCTTCTATTGATGAGCAGGCTTGAAATCGGGCGCAACGGCCCCATTAAGAAGTCAAGCGTTTAAGTACTACCGCAGTTAGCCACCACTGCTGCGGCAACAAAATTCAAGTTCCGGGAGAGTTAACATGGGCAAGATTATCGGCATTGACCTGGGGACCACCAACTCGTGCGTCTCCGTGCTGGAAAACGGCAAGGCCAAGGTTATTGAAAACGCTGAAGGCGCGCGCACCACGCCGTCGATCATCGCATACGCCAACGACGGCGAGATCCTGGTGGGCCAGTCCGCCAAGCGTCAGGCTGTGACCAATCCGCATAACACCCTGTACGCGGTCAAGCGTCTGATCGGTCGCAAGTTCGACGAAGAAGTTGTTCAGAAAGACATCAAGATGGTGCCTTACAAAATCGCCAAGGCTGACAATGGCGACGCCTGGGTTGAAGTGAACGGCCAGAAAATGGCCCCGCCACAGATCTCGGCAGAAATTCTGAAGAAGATGAAGAAGACCGCCGAAGACTATCTCGGCGAAGCGGTGACTGAAGCGGTCATCACTGTCCCTGCCTATTTCAACGATAGCCAGCGCCAGGCGACCAAAGACGCCGGCCGCATCGCAGGCCTGGACGTAAAACGTATCATCAACGAACCTACCGCGGCGGCTCTGGCCTACGGCATGGACAAGGCCAAGGGCGATCACACCGTGATCGTTTATGACCTGGGTGGCGGTACTTTCGACGTTTCCGTGATCGAAATTGCGGAAGTCGACGGTGAGCACCAGTTCGAAGTGTTGGCCACCAACGGTGACACCTTCCTCGGTGGTGAAGACTTCGACATCCGCCTGATCGACTACCTCGTCGACGAGTTCAAGAAAGAAAGCGGCATGAACCTCAAGGGTGACCCGCTGGCCATGCAGCGCCTGAAAGAGGCCGCTGAAAAAGCCAAGATCGAACTGTCCTCGAGCCAGTCGACCGACGTGAACCTGCCGTACATCACCGCAGACGCTACCGGTCCTAAGCACCTGAACGTAAAAATCTCCCGCGCCAAGCTCGAAGCGCTGGTGGAAGACCTGGTTCAGCGCACCATCGAACCTTGCCGCATTGCGATGAAGGATGCCGGTATCGACGTGGGTTCGATCAACGACGTGATCCTGGTCGGCGGTCAGACCCGTATGCCACTGGTGCAGAAGCTGGTTACCGATTTCTTCGGTAAAGAAGCTCGCAAGGACGTGAACCCTGACGAAGCCGTTGCCATGGGTGCAGCTATCCAGGGCGCCGTTCTCGCCGGTGACGTGAAAGACGTTCTGCTGCTGGACGTCAGCCCGCTGACCCTGGGTATCGAAACCATGGGTGGCGTGATGACCGCGCTGATCGAGAAAAACACCACGATTCCTACCAAGAAATCCCAGGTGTTCTCGACTGCCGATGACAACCAGAGCGCCGTGACCATCCACGTTCTGCAAGGCGAGCGCAAGCAAGCTGCCCAGAACAAGTCCCTGGGCAAGTTCGACCTGGCCGAGATTCCACCGGCACCACGTGGCGTGCCACAGATCGAAGTGACCTTCGACATCGACGCCAACGGCATCCTGCACGTCGGTGCGAAAGACAAGGCGACCGGCAAGACCCAGTCGATCGTGATCAAGGCCAACTCCGGTCTGTCCGAGGAAGAAATTCAGCAGATGGTCCGCGATGCTGAAGTCAACGCCGAGGAAGACCGCAAGTTCGAAGAGCTGGCAAGCGCTCGCAACCAGGGTGACGCTCTGGTGCACTCGACTCGCAAGATGGTTGCCGATGCTGGCGAGAAAGTGACCGCTGAAGAGAAAACCGCTATCGAGGCAGCGGTGGTTGCCCTTGAAGCGGCTGTCAAAGGTGACGACAAGGCGGCCATCGAGGCGAAGATCGAAGAATTGTCGAAAGTCTCCGCTCCAGTGGCTCAGAAGATGTACGCCGAACAGGCCCAGCCAGCTGAAGGCGCCGCGCAGCAAGGCGAATCGGCTGAAAAAGCCGACGACGTCGTCGACGCTGAGTTCGAAGAAGTGAAAGACAACAAGTAATCGCTTGTTGGTCGGCCGGTTGACTGCATTTGTGCGGTGGCTGGTAGGATGTCGCCGCGCGGGAGCTTGCTCCCGCGTTGGCGTGTCTGGAGCCAGCGAATTTTTACAACATGCGACAGTGTTCGGGTGTTGGCGGTGTGTTCGGGAATGCTCCTGCTTTTCGGGCGATGAGCACCGCATTTTGGCCGGGGCCCTGGCTGAAAGATTTTGGATTGTAGGAGACGTCGCGCAGGCACTTTTCCTACAAAGCCTACGACCAGGATCGTTGAATTGACGTGAGTTGGGTCCGGGCCTGTATTGGGGCTCAACGAGTTTGGCAAGGCTCAGGAGAGGTTTGCCGAACGTCCTATAAGAGTGCAAAGACTAATGGCAAAGCGTGATTTTTACGAAGTATTGGGTGTCGAGCGCGGTGCCAGCGAGGCAGAGCTGAAAAAGGCTTATCGTCGCCTGGCGATGAAGCATCACCCGGACCGTAATCCCGGCGACAAAGCGTCGGAAGAGATGTTCAAGGAAGCCAACGAGGCTTACGAAGTCCTGTCCGACTCCAGTAAACGCGCGGCCTACGACCAGTACGGTCATGCCGGTGTCGACCCAAGCATGGGCGGCGGTGGCGCCGGTTTCGGCGGGCAGAACTTCTCCGACATCTTCGGCGATGTTTTCAGCGATTTCTTCGGCGGTGGTCGCGGCGGTGCCCGTGGTGGCGCCCAGCGTGGCAGTGACCTGCGCTACACGCTGGAGCTGAACCTGGAAGAAGCGGTGCGCGGTACGACGGTCAATATCCGTGTCCCGACGCTGGTCAACTGCAAGCCGTGCGATGGTTCGGGGGCCAAGAAGGGTTCCTCGCCCGTGACCTGCCCGACCTGTGGCGGTATCGGCCAGGTTCGCATGCAGCAGGGCTTCTTCTCGGTCCAGCAGACCTGCCCGCGGTGTCACGGTCAAGGCAAGATCATTTCCGACCCGTGCGACTCCTGCCACGGCGAAGGGCGCGTCGAAGAATACAAGACGCTGTCGGTCAAGGTGCCGGCCGGTGTCGACACCGGTGACCGCATCCGCTTGTCTGGCGAAGGCGAGGCGGGGGCCCAGGGCGGCCCGACGGGCGATTTGTACGTCGTGATCAATGTGCGCGAGCACGCGATCTTCCAGCGCGACGGCAAGCACCTGTTCTGTGAAGTGCCGATCAGCTTTGTCGATGCAGCCTTGGGTGGCGAGCTTGAGATCCCGACCCTCGACGGTCGCGTCAAGCTGAAGATCCCTGAAGGCACGCAGACCGGCAAACAGTTCCGGATTCGCGGCAAGGGCGTCGCGCCAGTGCGTGGCGGTGGTGCGGGCGACCTGATGTGCCGTGTGGCGGTGGAAACCCCGGTCAACCTGAGCCGGCGCCAGCGTGAGTTGCTTGAAGAGTTCCGCAGTTCCCTTGCGGATGACAACAGCCACTCGCCAAAAACCACTGGCTGGTTCGAAGGCGTGAAGCGCTTCTTCGGCGATCTCTAAGGAGTCCGCATGCGACGTATAGCAGTGATGGGCGCCGCCGGGCGCATGGGCAAGGCGTTGGTCGAGGCGGTGCAGCAGCGTTCGCCGCTGTCGGGGCTGACGGCTGCCATCGTCCGGCCTGACAGCACCCTGGTCGGCGCCGACGCTGGCGAATTGGCCTCGATTGGGCGTATCGGCGTGCCGATGTCCGGTGGACTGGAAAAGGTGATCGACGAATTTGACGTCCTCATTGATTTCACCTTGCCGGAAGTCATGCTGAAAAACCTTGCCGTCTGCCGCAAGGCAGGCAAGGCCATGGTTATCGGTACGACCGGTCTGGATGCTGCGCAGAAGCAGCTGCTGGCCGAAGCTGGCAAGGACATTCCAATCGTGTTCGCGGCGAATTTCAGCGTGGGCGTGAACCTGTCGCTCAAATTGCTGGACTTGACGGCGCGGGTCCTGGGTGACGATGCGGATATCGAAATCATCGAGGCCCATCACCGGCACAAGATCGATGCGCCTTCGGGAACGGCCCTGCGCATGGGTGAAGTAATTGCCGATGCGCTGGGGCGGGATCTGCGACAGGTCGCCGTGTATGGGCGCGAGGGGCATACCGGTGCTCGCGAGCGCGACACCATCGGCTTCGCGACCGTGCGTGGTGGTGACGTGGTGGGTGACCATACCGTGTTGTTCGCCACCGAAGGCGAGCGCCTGGAGATCACCCACAAGGCGTCGAGCCGGATGACCTTCGCCAAGGGCGCCGTGCGTGCCGCGTTGTGGCTGGATGGGCGCGAGCCTGGTTTGTACGACATGCAGGACGTTCTCGACCTGCGTTGATGTCCCTGGAGGTGGGGTTCAGGTTATACTGAGCCCCGTTTTACACCGCTTCGCGACGGCCTGTCGCATTCCCCTGCCTTTAAGGCTCATTAGCGGTGGACCAAAAAAGCCTTTTTCTGTAAGCTACAGCTTTAGTGTGTCCACTAAAAGCGCGCAGAATAATTCAGTGAACAAGCGGGGTGACGTGTCCATACGTCACTCCGCTTTTTTACAACCTGCGATCGCCCTTTCAGGCTTTATTTACGGGAGGTCTTCTTGACTAAGCCAGCCATACTCGCCCTTGCTGATGGCAGCATTTTTCGCGGCGAAGCCATTGGAGCCGACGGTCAGACCGTTGGTGAGGTGGTGTTTAACACCGCAATGACCGGCTATCAGGAAATTCTTACCGATCCTTCCTACGCCCAACAAATCGTTACCCTGACCTATCCGCACATCGGCAATACCGGCACCACGCCGGAAGACGCCGAGTCCGATCGTGTCTGGTCCGCCGGCCTGGTCATTCGTGACTTGCCGCTGGTAGCGAGCAACTGGCGTAACACGATGTCCCTGTCCGATTACCTGAAAGCCAACAACGTCGTGGCGATCGCCGGTATCGACACCCGTCGCCTGACCCGCATCCTTCGGGAAAAAGGCGCGCAGAACGGCTGCATCATGGCCGGCGACAACATTTCCGAAGAAGCCGCCATCGCCGCTGCCCAGGGTTTTCCTGGCCTCAAGGGCATGGACCTGGCGAAAGTCGTCAGCACCAAGACGCAGTACGAGTGGCGCTCCACGGTCTGGGACCTGAAGACCGACAGTCACGCGACGATCGAGGCTTCCGAACTGCCGTACCACGTGGTGGCGTACGACTACGGCGTCAAGCTGAACATCCTGCGCATGCTGGTCGAGCGTGGCTGCCGCGTCACCGTGGTTCCGGCGCAAACCCCGGCCGCCGACGTCCTGGCCCTCAAGCCCGACGGCGTGTTCCTGTCCAACGGCCCGGGTGACCCGGAGCCTTGCGACTACGCGATCCAGGCGATCAAGGACGTGCTGGAAACCGAGATCCCGGTATTCGGTATCTGCCTCGGTCACCAGTTGCTGGCCCTCGCTTCGGGCGCCAAGACCCTGAAAATGGGCCACGGCCACCACGGTGCGAACCACCCGGTCCAAGACCTGGACACCGGCGTGGTGATGATCACCAGCCAGAACCACGGTTTTGCCGTGGATGAAGCGACCCTGCCGGCCAACGTTCGCGCGATCCACAAGTCGCTGTTCGACGGCACGCTGCAAGGTATCGAGCGTACCGACAAGAGCGCGTTCAGCTTCCAGGGCCACCCTGAAGCGAGCCCGGGCCCGAACGATGTGGCGCCGCTGTTCGATCGCTTCATCAATGAGATGGCCAAGCGACGCTGACCGCGCGAAGCCCGAGGGCGGCCCCGAACGCGGTGGCCCCCACGGGCGCTTCAAAGATTGTTCGACGGCCTAGCCGACTGACCTGCGGATTTGAGTGACAAACCCATGCCAAAACGTACAGACATAAAAAGCATCCTGATTCTTGGCGCTGGCCCGATCGTGATCGGCCAGGCCTGCGAATTCGACTACTCCGGCGCCCAGGCCTGTAAAGCCCTGCGCGAAGAGGGCTACCGCGTCATCCTGGTGAACTCCAACCCGGCCACCATCATGACCGACCCGGCCATGGCCGACGCCACCTACATCGAACCGATCAAGTGGCAGACCGTCGCCAAGATCATCGAGAAAGAGCGCCCGGACGCGCTGCTGCCGACCATGGGTGGCCAGACTGCGCTGAACTGCGCCCTGGACCTGGAGCGCGAAGGCGTCCTGGAGAAGTTCGGTGTAGAAATGATCGGTGCCAACGCCGACACCATCGACAAGGCCGAAGATCGTTCGCGTTTCGACAAGGCGATGAAATCCATCGGCCTGGACTGCCCACGCTCGGGCATCGCTCACAGCATGGAAGAGGCCAACGCCGTCCTGGAACGCCTCGGCTTCCCGTGCATCATCCGTCCGTCCTTCACCATGGGCGGCACCGGTGGCGGCATCGCCTACAACCGTGAAGAGTTCGAAGAAATCTGCGCCCGTGGTCTCGACTTGTCGCCGACCAAGGAGCTGCTGATCGACGAATCCCTGATCGGCTGGAAAGAATATGAAATGGAAGTTGTCCGCGACAAAAAGGACAACTGCATCATCGTCTGCTCCATCGAGAACTTCGACCCGATGGGCGTGCACACCGGTGACTCGATCACCGTCGCACCGGCCCAGACCCTGACCGACAAGGAATACCAGATCTTGCGTAACGCCTCCCTGGCGGTGCTGCGCGAGATCGGCGTGGAAACCGGCGGCTCCAACGTCCAGTTCGGCATCTGTCCGAATACCGGTCGCATGGTGGTCATCGAGATGAACCCGCGGGTGTCCCGTTCTTCGGCCCTGGCGTCGAAAGCCACTGGTTTCCCGATCGCCAAGGTTGCTGCCAAGCTGGCTGTGGGCTACACCCTGGACGAGCTGTCGAACGACATCACCGGCGGCAAGACCCCGGCGTCCTTCGAGCCGTCCATCGACTACGTTGTGACCAAGCTGCCACGCTTCGCCTTCGAGAAATTCGCCAAGGCCGATGCCCGCCTGACCACTCAAATGAAGTCGGTCGGTGAAGTCATGGCCATCGGCCGGACCTTCCAGGAATCCCTGCAGAAAGCCCTTCGCGGTCTGGAAGTCGGCGTCTGCGGTCTGGATCCGAAGCTGGACCTGAGCAATCCGGAAAGCATGAGCGAGCTCAAGCGCGAGCTGACCGTACCGGGCGCCGAGCGCATCTGGTACGTGGCCGATGCTTTCCGCGCGGGCATGAGCGTCGAGCAGATATTCGGCATGAACATGATCGACCCTTGGTTCCTGGTACAGATCGAAGATCTGATCAAGGAAGAAGAGAAGGTCAAGACCCTGGGCATGTCCAGCATCGACCACGACATGATGTTCCGCCTCAAGCGCAAAGGTTTCTCCGACATGCGCCTGGCCAAGCTGCTGGGTGTGACCGAGAAGAGCCTGCGCGCCCATCGTCACAAGCTGGACGTGTTCCCGGTCTACAAGCGCGTCGACACCTGCGCGGCCGAGTTCGCCACCGACACCGCCTATCTGTATTCCACGTACGAAGAAGAGTGCGAAGCCGCGCCATCGACCCGGGACAAGATCATGATCCTGGGTGGCGGTCCTAACCGGATCGGCCAGGGTATCGAGTTCGACTACTGCTGCGTACACGCGGCACTGGCCCTGCGCGACGACGGTTACGAGACCATCATGGTCAACTGCAACCCGGAAACCGTGTCCACCGACTACGACACCTCCGATCGCCTGTACTTCGAGCCAGTGACCCTGGAAGACGTGCTGGAAATCGTCCGTGTCGAGAAGCCAAAAGGCGTGATCGTCCAGTACGGCGGCCAGACCCCGTTGAAACTGGCTCGCGCCCTTGAAGCCGCCGGCGTGCCGATCATCGGCACCAGCCCGGATGCCATCGACCGCGCCGAAGACCGTGAGCGCTTCCAGCAGATGGTCGAGCGCCTGAACCTGCGCCAGCCGCCAAACGCCACCGTGCGCAGCGAAGACGAAGCGATTCGTGCCGCCGCCAAGATCGGTTATCCACTGGTGGTGCGTCCGTCCTATGTACTGGGTGGCCGCGCGATGGAGATCGTCTACCAGGAAGACGAGCTCAAGCGTTACCTGCGTGAAGCGGTCCAGGTCTCCAACGACAGCCCGGTGCTGCTGGACCACTTCCTCAACTGCGCCATCGAAATGGACGTGGATGCGGTCAGCGATGGCAAGGACGTGGTGATCGGCGCGATCATGCAGCACATCGAGCAGGCCGGTGTTCACTCCGGTGACTCCGCGTGCTCGCTGCCGCCATACTCGCTGCCGGCGCACATCCAGGACGAGATGCGCGAGCAGGTCAAGAAAATGGCCCTGGAACTGGGCGTTATCGGCCTGATGAACGTGCAGTTGGCGCTGCAGGGCGAAGACATCTACGTCATCGAAGTCAACCCTCGTGCTTCCCGTACCGTGCCGTTCGTTTCCAAGTGCATCGGTGTTTCCCTGGCAATGATCGCTGCCCGGGTCATGGCTGGCAAAACCTTGAAAGAGCTGGGTTTCACCAAGGAAATCATTCCGAACTTCTACAGTGTGAAAGAGGCGGTGTTCCCGTTCGCCAAGTTCCCTGGCGTGGACCCGATCCTCGGCCCGGAAATGAAGTCGACCGGTGAAGTCATGGGCGTGGGCGATACGTTCGGTGAAGCCTTCGCCAAGGCACAAATGGGCGCCAGCGAAGTATTGCCGACTGGCGGCACCGCGTTCATCAGCGTGCGTGATGACGACAAGCCACTGGTTGCAGGTGTGGCCCGTGATCTGATCAACTTGGGCTTCGAAGTGGTTGCCACTGCCGGCACCGCCAAGCTGATCGAGGCGGCGGGGCTGAAAGTGCGCCGCGTGAACAAAGTGACCGAGGGTCGTCCGCACGTGGTCGACATGATCAAGAATGACGAAGTCACGCTGATCATCAACACCACGGAAGGTCGCCAGTCGATCGCCGATTCCTACTCCATTCGTCGCAACGCGCTGCAGCACAAGATCTACTGCACCACGACCATTGCTGCGGGCGAAGCGATCTGCGAAGCACTCAAGTTCGGTCCCGAGAAGACCGTACGTCGCTTGCAGGATCTACATGCAGGATTGAAGGCATGAGCATAACCAAGTACCCGATGACTGTTCAGGGCGCGAAGGCCCTGGAAGAAGAACACGCTTTCCTGACCAAGGTCGAGCGTCCGCGCTTGAGCCAGGCAATTGGTGAGGCCCGCGAGTTGGGAGATCTCAAGGAAAACGCCGAATACCATGCAGCTCGTGAAGAGCAAGGCATGGTCGAGGCGCGTGTCCGTGACATCGAAGGCCGCATGCAGAATGCGGTGATCATCGATGTCACGACGATTCCGCATACAGGCAAGGTCATTTTCGGCACTACGGTGGAAATCGCCAACGTCGAGACCGATGAGAGCGTGACCTACCAGATCGTTGGCGAGGACGAGGCAGACATCAAGCTCGGCAAGATTTCCGTCGGTTCACCTATTGCTCGCGCCTTGATTGCCAAGGAAGAGGGCGATGTGGTGGCGGTGAAGACGCCGGGTGGTGTCATCGAGTATGAGATTGTCGAAGTCCGTCACATCTGAACGAAGGCGCCCGCTGCGAGCCGGCGCCATGATCTGGCAGCTCACCCAGATGTTATGGGTGGGCGGCATCTGGTTGTTGCACATCGGTTTGCTGCCGGTGCTGGGTCGAGTTGGCCTGGCACCGCTGCTCATCGACGAAATCGCAGGCATGCTGACGGCGCTGCTGGTGGGGTTTTCCGCGGCGTGTGTGATGTTTCAGGCTTTGGTGCTGGTTCAGGCCGAGGGCCTTGCCAGTCTATGGCGCGACATTCGTGGGCAGTTGTTGCTCATGTCGTTGTACGCGTGCGGAATGTTCTTTGCGGTGCATCTCGGCTGGCCGGATGCGAGCCAGTGGCAGGTATTCAGTTACCTGGTGCTGGGGTTTTCCGGATTGGTGCTTGTATTGCAGCCGGTTCCTGGCTGGAGTGGCAGGGTGTGCGAGGCACACCCTTGACCCTTTGACATCACTTGAAGCGGTGAACGTTCGACAGTTGCTTGTTGACGCTGAAATTCTTGCGATAAATCAGCGCCATCTTGCCGATGACCTGCACCAGGTCTGCCTTGCCGGTCTTGCACAGTTCGGCAACGGCAGCCAGGCGGGCTTCGCGATCGAGGATGTTGAGCTTGATCTTGATCAGCTCGTGATCGCCCAAGGCGCGTTCCAATTCGGCGAGCACACCTTCAGTCAAACCGTTGTCAGCCACAGTCAAAACCGGTTTCAGATGGTGGCCGATGGATTTGTATTGTTTCTTCTGCTCTTGAGTGAGCGGCATAATCTGACCCCTGCGTCTGATCTTGTAAAAAAGCGGCGGCCAGTTTACCCGAGCGAGTCCGGGACCGCCCACTTAATCACGACCCGTTTTATTTTTGAGGTGGCCCGTGGCCCGTTCCAAGACAAGTCTTAAATGGCTGCAAGAGCATTTCAACGATCCATTCGTGAAAATGGCGCAAAAAGACGGGTATCGTTCCCGTGCCAGCTACAAGCTGCTGGAGATTCAGGAAAGAGACCGTTTGATCCGTCCAGGCATGAGCGTGATCGACTTGGGTGCCGCCCCGGGTGGCTGGTCCCAAGTGACCAGTCGTCTGATTGGTGGGCAAGGCACTCTGATCGCTTCCGATATCCTGGAAATGGACAGCATCCCGGATGTGACCTTCATTCAGGGCGACTTTACCGAGGACGCCGTACTGGCGCAGATCCTCGAAGCGGTTGGAAAAAACGAGGTGGACCTTGTGATTTCCGATATGGCCCCCAATATGAGTGGACTGGCATCTGTTGATATGCCGCGATCGATGTTCCTGTGCGAGTTGGCGCTGGACCTTGCGACTCGGGTGTTGAAGCCAGGTGGTGATTTTTTGATCAAGGTCTTCCAGGGTGAAGGCTTCGACGAATACCACAAGAGCGTGCGCAAGCAGTTCGAGAAAGTCACGACGCGCAAGCCGAAATCATCGCGTGATCGCTCCCGTGAGCAGTACCTGCTGGGTCGTGGGTTCCGTGGTCGCAGTGAGGAATAAGAGGTTTTTCGACCGGGGCGATAGGTTTTTCGTATTTCGTCCCGCGAGCATTAACGAATATTGTGTAGAAAGTGTTTCACAAAGGGTTACAGACGGCGCCTGCCAGAGTCGTAGGTAATGTAGTAAGTTAGGCCGGTGAATATCATGCGAAGCGCGCGCCATTAGCGGAGCTTGCTTCAGAGGGTAGTTAATTGAACGATATGGCAAAGAATCTGATCCTGTGGTTGATCATCGCCGCTGTCCTTGTGACCGTGATGAACAACTTCTCCAGCCCTAACGAGCCGCAGACCCTCAACTATTCCGACTTCATCCAGCAGGTCAAGGATGGCAAGGTCGAGCGCGTAGCCGTTGATGGTTATGTGATTACCGGCAAGCGCACCGATGGCGACAGCTTCAAGACTATTCGTCCGGCTATTCAGGACAATGGGCTGATCGGCGACCTCGTGGACAACCATGTCGTGGTCGAAGGCAAGCAGCCGGAACAGCAAAGTATCTGGACCCAGCTCCTGGTCGCGAGTTTCCCGATCCTGGTGATCATCGCGGTGTTCATGTTCTTCATGCGCCAGATGCAGGGCGGTGCGGGCGGTAAAGGCGGGCCGATGAGCTTTGGCAAGAGCAAGGCGCGATTGCTGTCTGAAGACCAGGTCAAGACTACCCTTGCCGATGTCGCTGGTTGCGACGAGGCCAAGGAGGAGGTTGGTGAGCTGGTTGAATTCCTCCGCGATCCAGGCAAGTTCCAGCGCCTGGGTGGTCGTATTCCGCGTGGCGTGTTGATGGTGGGGCCTCCTGGCACCGGTAAGACCTTGCTGGCCAAGGCGATCGCCGGTGAAGCGAAAGTACCATTCTTCACGATTTCCGGTTCCGACTTCGTTGAAATGTTCGTCGGTGTGGGCGCCAGCCGCGTTCGCGACATGTTCGAACAGGCCAAGAAGCACGCACCCTGCATTATCTTCATTGACGAAATCGACGCCGTCGGTCGCCATCGTGGTGCCGGCATGGGCGGCGGTCACGATGAGCGCGAACAGACTCTCAACCAGTTGCTGGTCGAGATGGACGGTTTTGAAATGAACGACGGGATCATTGTGATCGCGGCTACCAACCGTCCTGACGTGCTCGACCCTGCGCTGTTGCGTCCTGGGCGTTTCGACCGTCAGGTCGTGGTGGGGCTGCCGGATATCCGTGGTCGCGAGCAGATCCTGAAGGTCCACATGCGCAAGGTGCCGATGGGCGATGACGTCGCCCCAGGCGTGATCGCTCGTGGTACGCCAGGCTTCTCCGGTGCCGACCTGGCCAACCTGGTGAACGAAGCGTCGCTGTTTGCCGCCCGTTCCGGCAAGCGCATCGTGGAAATGAAAGAATTCGAATTGGCCAAGGACAAGATCATGATGGGCGCCGAGCGCAAATCCATGGTCATGTCGGAGAAAGAAAAACAGAACACCGCTTACCACGAGGCGGGTCACGCCATCGTCGGGCGTGTGGTGCCTGAACATGATCCGGTGTACAAGGTTTCGATCATTCCGCGTGGTCGTGCGCTGGGTGTGACCATGTTCCTGCCGGAAGAAGATCGCTATAGCCTGTCCAAGCGTGCATTGATCAGCCAGATCTGTTCGCTGTACGGCGGTCGTATCGCCGAGGAAATGACCCTGGGCTTCGATGGTGTAACGACCGGCGCGTCGAATGACATCATGCGCGCTAGCCAGATCGCCCGGAACATGGTGACCAAGTGGGGGCTTTCCGAGAAGCTGGGGCCATTGATGTACGCGGAGGAGGAAGGTGAAGTATTCCTCGGTCGCGGTGGTGGTGGCCAGCATGCGAGCTTCTCGGGTGAGACCGCCAAGCTGATCGACTCCGAGGTGCGCAGCATCATCGACCAGTGTTACGGTACCGCCAAGCAGATCCTCACGGATAACCGTGACAAGCTGGACGCGATGGCTGATGCCCTGATGAAGTATGAAACCATCGATGCCGAGCAGATCGACGACATCATGGCAGGGCGCCCACCTCGTGAGCCACGTGATTGGTCGGGTGGCACGGGTTCTTCCGGTACGCCGCCAGCGGTACAGGGCGAGCGTCCGGAAGCACCGATCGGCGGTCCGGCTGCCGACGTTTAAGGCTTGAAATGACTTCTGCCCAGTCCTCGACCCGGTTGCCATGCGGCAGCCGGGTTCTTGATTTATCCCATGCGCACGTCATGGGCATTCTCAATGTCACCCCCGATTCCTTTTCCGACGGCGGCCGATTCAGCCAGCTTGACGCGGCGTTGCGACATGCCGAGGCCATGGCGGCTGCAGGTGCAACCCTGATCGACGTCGGTGGTGAGTCGACCCGCCCCGGTGCACGGCCGGTTTCTCCGACCGAAGAGCTGGAGCGGGTGGCGCCCATTGTCGAGCGCATCCATCGCGAGCTTGATGTCATCATTTCGGTGGATACGTCCACGCCTGCGGTCATGCGCGAAGCGGCGCGCCTGGGGGCGGGATTGATCAACGACGTTCGCTCTTTGCAGCGTGACGGCGCGTTGGATGCCGCGGCGTCCACGGGTTTACCGGTGTGCCTGATGCACATGCTTGGCGAGCCCGGAACCATGCAGAACGATCCGAGCTATGAGGACGTCACCAGGGAAGTCGGTGATTTCCTGGTGGCGCGAATGAATGAATGTGCCGCCGTGGGCATTCCTGCCGAGCGGATCATTCTTGATCCGGGGTTCGGCTTTGCAAAGACATTGGCGCACAATCTCAGCCTGTTCAAGCATATGGAAGCCCTGCATGCCCTGCGCCGCCCCTTGTTGGTTGGCGTCTCGCGAAAGAGCATGATCGGAAATGCCTTGGGGCGTCCGGTGGGTGAGCGCTTGTATGGCGGTCTTGCGCTCGCGGCATTGGCTATTACGAAAGGTGCGCGCATATTGCGGGTACACGATGTAGTCGAAACGATGGACGTCGTGCGGATGATCGCAGCAGTGGATTCAGCCGAATAAGAATGATGGAGCACTTATGAGCAAGAAATATTTTGGCACCGACGGTATCCGTGGTCGGGTCGGTGAATATCCTATTACCCCCGATTTCATGCTCAAGCTCGGCTGGGCTGCGGGCATGGCGTTCCGAAAAATGGGCGCCTGCAAAGTGCTGGTTGGCAAGGACACGCGGATCTCTGGCTATATGTTTGAATCGGCGCTTGAAGCTGGCCTGACGTCGGCGGGCGCCGACGTCATGTTGCTGGGGCCGATGCCTACGCCTGCCATCGCCTACCTGACGCGAACCTTCCAGGCGCAAGCCGGTATCGTGATCAGCGCCTCGCATAATCCCCATGATGACAACGGTATCAAGTTCTTTTCCGGCAAGGGCACGAAACTGCCGGATGAAATCGAGTTGATGATCGAAGAGCTGCTGGATGCACCGATGACGGTGGTTGAGTCGAGCAAGATCGGTAAAGTGTCGCGGATCAACGATGCGTCGGGTCGCTACATCGAGTTCTGTAAAGGCAGTGTTCCGACGGGTACCAGCTTTTCCGGCCTCAAGATTGTCGTCGACTGCGCCCATGGTGCAACCTATAAGGTCGCCCCTAGCGTTTTTCGTGAGTTGGGCGCCGAGGTGGTGGTGCTGTCCGCCCAGCCTAACGGGCTGAACATCAACCATAACTGCGGCTCGACGCACACCGAGGCGTTGCAGGCGGCGGTGCTGGCTGAGCACGCTGATCTCGGGATCGCCTTTGACGGCGACGGTGACCGGGTGCTGATGGTCGATCACACAGGTACGGTGGTCGATGGTGACGAATTGCTGTTCATCATTGCTCGAGACCTGCACGGTCGCGGCAAGCTGCAAGGCGGCGTCGTTGGGACGTTGATGAGTAATCTTGGGCTTGAGCTGGCCCTTGCGGACCTGGACATACCCTTTGTGCGAGCCAATGTGGGTGACCGTTATGTCATCTCGGAGCTGCTGGAGCGCAACTGGGTGATTGGTGGCGAAAACTCGGGGCATATCGTCTGTTTCGATCACACCACTACCGGGGATGCGATCATCGCGGCGCTGCAGGTACTGATGGCGCTCAAGGCGCGCAATGAAAGTCTCGCGCAATCACGCCAGGCGTTGCGCAAGTGTCCGCAGGTGCTGATCAACGTGCGTTTCGGTGGGGGTGCGAGCCCGCTCGAGCATGCGATGGTCAAGCAGGCCAGCGAGCGCGTAACCCAGGCAATGGCGGGGCGTGGGCGGGTACTGCTGCGCAAGTCGGGTACCGAGCCTTTGGTGCGTGTCATGGTCGAAGGTGAGGATGAAGCACAGGTCCGCGGTTACGCCGAAGAGCTGGCGAAACTTGTAACTGAAGTTTCTGCCTGAATTCGGCTTGCCAGTCATGAATCGGTTGGGTAACATCTGCGCCCACTTTGACCGACGAGGTACAGCATGCGTCGCCCTATGGTAGCTGGTAACTGGAAGATGCACGGTACCCGCGCCAGCGTCGCTGAGCTGATCAAAGGCCTTCGTAATCTGGCCTTGCCAAGCGGTGTTGATGTCGCGGTATTCCCGCCTTGCTTGTATATCAACCAAGTGGTTGATGGCTTGAAGGGTAAGTCGATTTCGGTCGGCGCGCAGAACTCTGCGGTGGAATCCATGCAAGGTGCGTTGACCGGTGAGATTGCGCCGAGTCAATTGGTGGATGCAGGGTGTTCCCTGGTCCTGATCGGACATTCCGAACGTCGCCAGATCATGGGCGAGCAGGACAAGATGCTGATCCGCAAATTTGCTGCGGCCCAGGCTTGTGGTCTGATTCCGGTGCTGTGCGTAGGGGAGACCCTCGAGCAGCGTGAAGCCGGCAAGACGCTTGAGGTTGTCGGGCGTCAGCTGGGCAGCATCATCGAAGACTTGGGTGTCGGTGCTTTTGCAAAGGCAGTCATTGCCTATGAGCCGGTCTGGGCCATTGGCACTGGGCTGACGGCTTCGCCGCAACAGGCGCAGGATGTGCATGCAGCCATTCGCGCGCAGTTGGCGGCAGAAAATTCTGAAGTAGCACGAGGTGTGCGACTTCTATACGGCGGCAGCGTGAAGGCGGCCAATGCGGCCGAACTGTTCGGCATGCCGGATATCGATGGGGGGCTCATTGGTGGAGCGTCCCTGAATGCAGATGAGTTCGGTGCGATCTGTCGCGCCGCGGGAAACTGAAAAAATGCTGGAAACAGTCGTAGTCGTTTTTCATCTGCTGGGCGCGCTGGGTGTAGTCGCTCTCGTATTGCTGCAGCAGGGTAAAGGTGCGGATGCTGGTGCGTCGTTCGGTGCAGGTGCTTCAAATACTGTATTCGGAAGCCAAGGTTCCTCTACCTTTCTTAGTAAGTTTACTGCTATACTCGCCGCCGGTTTCTTCATAACCAGCTTGGGGTTAGGTTACTTTGCTAAAGAGAAGGCTCAAGAGCTGACTCAAGTAGGTCTGCCAAACCCAGCGGTGTTGGAAGCGCCAAAGCAACAACCGGCTTCTGATGATGTCCCGGTGCTTCAAGAGCAAAAGTCGGCCAATTCGGCGACTGACGTACCTCCAGCTCAAGAGCAGAAGTAAGAAGGTTTCAAACGCTGTATTGCCGAGGTGGTGGAATTGGTAGACACGCAACCTTGAGGTGGTTGTGCCCATAGGGTGTAGGGGTTCGAGTCCCCTTCTCGGTACCAATTATCAGGAGAGCCCGCTATTGCGGGCTTTCTTGTAGGTGGAAGGGTTACATTGACCCTATAAGGGATCGGTCGTATACTTCCGCCCCAGCTTTGTCGCGGGATGGAGCAGCCTGGTAGCTCGTCGGGCTCATAACCCGAAGGTCGTCGGTTCAAATCCGGCTCCCGCAACCAGTTTCAGGGCCCCTTCCAAGGGGCTTTTTGTTAGCTGGACACTTTATAACGCCGCTGTTCAACGGCGTTTCAAGGATGGGCGTTGCGCCCATTTTTTATTTTGCAAAGCATGCACTACATGCACGAGGGGGTTCAGGTGTCGAGCAAGCTAGAAGAGTTGCAGGCCTTGTTGGCCCCGGTGGTCGTGGCCCTAGGCTATGAATGCTGGGGTATTGAGTTTTCGGCTCAAGGTCGCCACTCAATGTTGCGCGTTTATATTGATAAAGAAGGCGGAGTGCTGGTGGACGATTGCGCCATTGTCAGCCGTCAGATCAGTGGGGTGCTGGATGTTGAAGATCCAATCGCCTCCGAATACACCCTTGAAGTTTCCTCGCCTGGCATGGAGCGCCCGCTGTTCACTCTTGAGCAGTTTGCTTCGTTTGCCGGTGAACAAGTGAAGATCAGGCTGCGCTCGCCTTTCGAAGGTCGACGCAACTTCCAAGGCCTTCTACGCGGTGTAGAAGAGCAGGACGTCGTGGTGCAAGTAGACGAGCACGAGTTCCTGTTGCCGATCGACATGATCGACAAGGCCAACATTATTCCCAGTTTTGACTGATACGTGCCAGATACTGCGGATCCCGCGGATCCAATGGCTTGCGAAAGGCGAGGCGTACGATGAGCAAAGAAGTACTGCTGGTTGTTGAGTCGGTATCCAATGAAAAGGGCGTACCGGCTAACGTTATTTTTGAAGCGCTGGAGCTGGCCCTGGCCACTGCTACCAAGAAGCGGTTTGAAGACGAAGTTGATTTGCGTGTGGAAATCAATCGCCACACCGGTTCCTACGAGACTTTCCGTCGCTGGACGGTTGTCGAGGAAGCCGACCTGGACGACCCGGCTATCGAAACCTGGCCGAGCAAGGTTGCGGAAACGCATCCGGGCGCCAAGGTCGGTGATGTCGTCGAAGAAAAAATCGAGTCCATTGAATTCGGTCGCATCGCTGCACAGACTGCCAAGCAGGTCATTGTGCAGAAAGTTCGCGAAGCCGAGCGCGCGCAAGTCGTCGACGCTTACCGCGAGCGCCTGGGAGAAATCATCTCCGGCACCGTGAAAAAAGTCACCCGCGACAATGTGATCGTCGACCTGGGCAACAACGCCGAAGCGTTGCTGGCTCGCGAAGACATCATTTCTCGCGAAACTTTCCGGGTTGGTGTGCGTTTGCGTGCGCTGCTCAAGGAAATCCGCACCGAGAACCGGGGCCCGCAGCTGATCCTGTCGCGTACCGCGCCGGAAATGCTGATCGAGTTGTTCCGCATCGAAGTGCCGGAAATTGCTGAAGGCCTGATCGAAGTCATGGCCGCTTCCCGTGATCCGGGTTCGCGCGCCAAGATCGCGGTCCGCTCCAAGGACAAGCGTATCGACCCGCAAGGTGCCTGCATCGGCATGCGTGGTTCGCGTGTCCAGGCCGTATCCGGCGAGTTGGGCGGCGAGCGTGTGGACATCGTCCTGTGGGACGACAACCCGGCTCAGTTCGTGATCAATGCCATGTCGCCTGCTGAAGTGGCGGCAATTATCGTCGACGAAGATGCCCATGCCATGGACATCGCCGTTGGCGCAGACAATCTGGCTCAGGCCATCGGTCGCGGTGGTCAGAACGTGCGTCTGGCGAGCCAATTGACTGGCTGGACCCTGAACGTGATGACCGAATCGGACATCCAGGCTAAGCAGCAAGCTGAAACCGGCGACATCCTGCGCAACTTCATCGAAGAGCTTGAAGTCGATGAAGAACTGGCGCAGGTGCTGGTGGATGAAGGCTTTACCAGCCTGGAAGAGATTGCCTACGTACCGGTGGAGGAAATGCTCAACATCGACGGCTTTGACGAGGAAATCGTCAACGAGCTTCGCGCTCGGGCCAAGGATCGCTTGTTGACCAAAGCCATCGCTACTGAGGAAAAGCTGGCAGACGCCCATCCGGCCGAAGACCTGCTCTCGCTTGAGGGCATGGACAAGGATTTGGCGATGGAACTGGCGGTGCGCGGCGTAATTACCCGCGAAGACCTGGCCGAGCAGTCTATTGACGACCTGCTCGACATCGACGGCATTGACGATGATCGTGCCGGCAAGTTGATCATGGCCGCCCGAGCCCACTGGTTCGAGTAATTAGGCGCGGCCTGAGGAGAGAAGTGCATGACGCAAGTCACGGTGAAACAACTGGCCGATGAGGTCAAAACACCGGTAGAGCGCCTGTTGCAGCAGATGCGTGAGGCAGGTCTGCCGCACACCGCCGCCGAGGAACATGTGACCGACAGTGAGAAGCAGTCCCTGCTGACTCACTTGAAGAGCAGTCACAAGGCGAAAGTGGAAGAACCGCGCAAGATCACTCTGCAGCGTAAAACCACCAGCACCCTGCGTGTTGCCGGTAGCAAAAGCATCAGCGTTGAAGTACGCAAGAAGAAAGTCTTCGTACAACGTAGCCCGGAAGAAATCGAAGCCGAGCGCAAACGCGAACTGGAAGAACGTCGCGCAGTAGAAAATGCTGCTCGTCAGAAGGCTGAAGAAGAAGCCAAGCGTCGCGCTGAAGAAGAAGCGCGTCGCCAGCCTGCTGCTGCGCAACCCGCTCCGGCCGAAGCTGTCGAGGCTGTTGCCTCGGTTGCCGAACCTGTGCGCGAAGCCGCTCCAGTCGTAGCGCCGGCGCCGGCTCCGGCCGATACCCGCAAGCGCGACGAACAGCGTCGTCCCGACAAACCACGTGCCGACGACAACCGTCGTGGTAGTGGCGATGGCGAGCGCAAGAACGCGCCTCATCGTGCTTCGGTCAAGGAAAAGGCGCCGGCACCACGCGTTGCGCCTCGTACTACCGACGAAGAGAGCGATGGCTTCCGTCGCGGCGGTCGTGGCAAGGCCAAGCTGAAGAAACGCAACGCTCACGGTTTCCAGAGCCCAACCGGCCCTGTCGTGCGCGAAGTGAAGATCGGCGAGACCATCACTGTGGGCGACCTGGCCCAGCAGATGTCGGTCAAGGCTGCTGAAATCATCAAGTTCATGTTCAAGCTGGGGACCCCGGCCACCATCAACCAGGTTCTGGACCAGGAAACTGCCCAGCTGGTCGCTGAAGAGCTGGGCCACAAAGTGACCCTGGTCAGCGACACCGCCCTGGAAGATTCCTTGGCCGAGTCCCTGAAGTTCGAAGGTGAGGCGGTTTCCCGTGCTCCGGTCGTGACCGTCATGGGCCACGTCGACCACGGTAAAACGTCCCTGCTCGACTATATTCGTCGTGCCAAGGTTGCGGCTGGCGAAGCGGGTGGTATCACCCAGCACATCGGTGCCTATCACGTTGAAACCGACCGCGGCATGGTGACGTTCCTCGACACCCCGGGTCACGCCGCGTTTACCGCGATGCGTGCTCGTGGTGCCAAGGCAACCGACATCGTGATCCTGGTGGTTGCGGCGGACGACGGCGTCATGCCGCAGACTATCGAAGCCGTCCAGCATGCCCAGGCTGCTGGCGTGCCGCTGGTGGTCGCGGTGAACAAGATCGACAAGCCGGGCGCTGATCTCGATCGCATCCGCAGCGAACTGTCGGTCCACGGCGTGACCTCCGAAGAGTGGGGTGGCGACACTCCATTCGTTCCGGTTTCCGCGAAGATGGGTACTGGCGTCGACGAACTGCTCGAAGCTGTCCTGTTGCAGGCCGAGGTTCTGGAATTGACCGCTACGCCTTCGGCTCCTGGCCGTGGTGTGGTTGTTGAATCGCGCCTCGACAAGGGCCGCGGCCCGGTGGCTACCGTACTGGTTCAAGACGGTACCCTGCGCCAAGGCGACATGGTGCTGGTCGGCTCGAACTATGGCCGCGTGCGCGCCATGCTCGACGAGAACGGCAAGCCAATCAAGGAAGCCGGTCCGGCTATCCCGGTCGAGATCCTCGGCCTGGACGGTACCCCGGACGCTGGCGACGAAATGAGCGTTGTGGCTGACGAGAAGAAAGCCCGTGAAGTCGCGCTGTTCCGTCAAGGCAAGTTCCGCGAAGTCAAGCTGGCCCGTGCTCACGCCGGCAAGCTGGAAAACATCTTCGAGAACATGGGCCAGGAAGAGAAGAAGACGCTCAACATCGTCCTCAAATCCGACGTCCGTGGTTCGCTGGAAGCCTTGCAGGGCGCCTTGAACGGCCTGGGTAACGATGAAGTGCAAGTGCGCGTGGTCGGTGGCGGTGTCGGTGGTATCACCGAATCCGACGCCAACCTGGCACTGGCTTCCAACGCTGTACTGTTCGGCTTCAACGTGCGTGCCGATGCTGGCGCTCGCAAGATCGTCGAGCAGGAAGGCCTGGACATGCGTTACTACAACGTGATCTACGACATCATCGAAGACGTCAAGAAAGCGTTGACCGGTATGTTGGGCAGCGACGTTCGGGAGAACATCCTGGGCGTGGCCGAAGTTCGCGACGTGTTCCGTTCGCCGAAGTTCGGTGCCATCGCCGGTTGCATGGTGATCGAAGGTGTCGTTCACCGTAACCGTCCGATCCGCGTGCTGCGTGAAGACATCGTGATCTTCGAAGGCGAGCTGGAATCCCTGCGTCGCTTCAAGGATGACGCTTCCGAAGTGCGTGCCGGCATGGAATGCGGTATTGGCGTCAAGAGCTACAACGACGTCAAGGTCGGCGACAAGATCGAAGTCTTCGAGAAGGTCCAGGTTGCTCGCAGCCTCTGACTCGCGTACTTCAAGAGCCGCGTCGGGCAGCCGCATGAACATGCGCTGCCTGGCTGGCGGACTCTAAACGCAACGCCCGGTCTGGCTTTTGCCAGGCCGGGCGTTTGCCGCTTTCAGACCTCGCGGGTTTGACCGTGGGGCAGTTACAGGTAACAAGACATGGCAAAAGAATACAGCCGTACCCAACGAATCGGCGATCAGATGCAGCGCGAGCTGGCCCAGCTGATCCGTCGCGAAGTCAAGGACCCGCGCGTCGGCCTGGTCACCATTACCGCAGTGGAAGTCAGCCGTGACGTCGGTCACGCGAAGATTTTCATCACCGTGATGGGTCAGGACAGCGCCGAAGAAATCGCCCAGAGCATCAAGGTGCTCAATTCGGCTGCCGGTTTCCTGCGTATGCAGTTGGCCCGGGAAATGAAGCTGCGCAGCGTTCCGCAGTTGCACTTCCACTACGACGAGAGCGTCGTGCGTGGCGCGCATCTGTCGGCGCTGATCGAGCGTGCCGTGGCCGAAGACAGCCAGCACCCGGCGACCGCTGAACCCGAAGACACCAAGGAGTAATCGGTGGCTCAGGTCAAACGTATCCGTCGTAACGTCAGCGGCATCATCCTGCTCGACAAGCCGCTGGGATTCACTTCCAACGCAGCCTTGCAAAAAGTGCGCTGGTTGCTCAACGCCGAGAAGGCCGGTCACACCGGCAGCCTCGATCCGCTGGCTACTGGCGTGCTGCCGCTGTGCTTTGGCGAGGCAACCAAGTTCTCCCAGTACCTGCTCGATTCCGACAAGGGTTATGAAACCCTGGCGCAGTTGGGCAAGACCACCACCACGGCGGACGCCGAAGGTGAGGTTTTGCTGGAGCGCCCGGTGACCGTTGGTCAGGCGGATGTCGAGGCGGTGCTGCCGAAATTTCGCGGACAAATCAGTCAGATACCGCCGATGTACTCCGCCCTCAAGCGTGATGGCCAGCCGTTGTACAAACTGGCCCGTGCAGGCGAAGTAGTGGAGCGTGAACCGCGTTCTGTTACTATTGCGCGCTTGGAATTGCTGGCCTTTGACGGTAATACTGCGCGGCTGGCAGTGGATTGCAGCAAAGGCACCTATATCCGAACCCTGGTGGAGGATATTGGCGAGCAGCTCGGTTGTGGTGCGTACGTGGCAGAATTGCGACGGACCCAGGCCGGGCCTTTCACGTTGGCCCAGACGGTCACGCTGGAAGAGCTCGAAGCGGTGCATGCCGAAGGCGGCAACGAAGCGGTCGACCGCTTCCTGATGCCATCGGACAGCGGCCTGCTGGATTGGCCGCTCTTGCAGTTCTCGGAACACAGTGCGTTCTACTGGCTCAACGGCCAGCCGGTACGTGCCCCGGATGCGCCGAAGTTCGGCATGGTCCGGGTACAGGATCACAACGGTCGCTTCATTGGTATCGGTGAAGTGAGCGAAGACGGGCGCATTGCGCCGCGTCGACTGATTCGGTCGGAATGACCGGAACCAGCCTGTGTAACAGCAGGTTGGCGAGTGTGGCTGTTAACAGGCACGGTCACTACTCATTTATAGATACAGGGATTTGTCCCTGGCCTGTTGAAGCTGTTCCTCGGAACAGTTTCCTGACTAAAAGGATTGCCTCATGGCTCTCGACGTTCAAGAAAAAGCTCAAATCGTAGCTGACTACCAGCAAGCTGTTGGTGACACTGGTTCGCCAGAAGTGCAAGTTGCACTGCTGACCGCCAACATCAACAAACTGCAAGGTCACTTCAAGGCCAACGGTAAAGATCACCACTCCCGTCGTGGTCTGATCCGCATGGTAAACCAGCGTCGCAAGCTGCTGGACTACCTGAAAGGCAAGGACGTGAGCCGTTACAGCGCTCTGATCGCTCGCCTGGGTCTGCGTCGCTAATAGCGATTGCGCTAGAGGTTGGTGGTCTGTCGTGCGTCAGTGGGTTTCCGCTGGTGCATGGCAGGCTCCCAGCCTCAAGTTTTATCTGGATACACGTTTTACCCTGGACAAACGTCGGGCCGACTCCCGCCATTGCCCAAGAATTTCGCAAGAAGACAAGTTCCCCAAGAGCCACAAAGAAGGTAGGACACCGTGAACCCGGTAATCAAAAAATTCCAGTTCGGTCAGTCGACCGTTACCCTCGAGACTGGCCGTATCGCCCGTCAGGCCTCCGGCGCAGTGCTGGTCACCGTTGACGACGACGTCAGCGTATTGGTGACCGTTGTCGGTGCCAAGCAAGCCGATCCGGGCAAGGGCTTTTTCCCTCTGTCCGTCCACTACCAGGAAAAGACTTACGCTGCCGGTAAGATCCCTGGCGGTTTCTTCAAGCGCGAAGGCCGTCCTTCCGAGAAAGAAACCCTGACTTCCCGACTGATCGACCGTCCGATCCGTCCGCTGTTCCCCGAAGGTTTCATGAACGAAGTGCAGGTTGTCTGCACCGTCGTGTCCACCAGCAAGAAGACCGATCCGGACATCGCTGCGATGATCGGTACCTCGGCTGCCCTGGCCATCTCCGGCATTCCTTTCGATGGTCCGATCGGCGCTGCCCGCGTTGCGTTCCACGAGAGCACCGGCTACCTGCTGAACCCGACCTACGAGCAGTTGAAGGCTTCCAGCCTGGACATGGTCGTGGCCGGTACTTCCGAAGCCGTGCTGATGGTTGAATCCGAAGCCAAAGAGCTGACCGAAGACCAGATGCTGGGCGCCGTGCTGTTTGCCCACGACGAGTTCCAGGTGGTGATCAACGCCGTCAAGGAACTCGCCGCCGAAGCCGCCAAGCCAACCTGGACCTGGGCTCCACAGCCAGAAGCCACTGAGCTGCTGGGCGCGATCCGTGCCGAGTTCGGCGACGCGATCTCCCAGGCCTACACCATCACCATCAAGGCCGAGCGCTATGCGCGCCTGGGTGAGCTGAAAGACCAGGTCGTTGCCAAGTTCTCCGGCGAAGAAGGTCAGCCATCGGCCAGCGACGTCAAGGCTGCTTTCGGTGAAATCGAATACCGCACCGTTCGCGAAAATATCGTCAACGGCAAGCCACGTATCGACGGTCGCGACACCCGCACCGTACGTCCGCTGAACATCGAAGTCGGCGTCCTGCCGAAGACTCACGGTTCGGCACTGTTCACCCGTGGCGAAACCCAGGCCCTGGTCGTTGCAACATTGGGCACCGCCCGTGACGCGCAACTGCTCGACACCCTGGAAGGCGAAAAGAAAGACCCGTTCATGCTGCACTACAACTTCCCGCCGTTCTCGGTGGGCGAGTGTGGTCGCATGGGTGGCGCCGGTCGCCGCGAAATCGGCCACGGCCGTCTGGCCCGTCGTTCGGTCCAGGCCATGCTGCCAGCCGCTGACGTATTCCCGTACACCATCCGTGTGGTCTCGGAAATTACCGAATCCAACGGTTCGAGCTCGATGGCTTCGGTCTGCGGCGCTTCCCTGGCCCTGATGGACGCTGGCGTACCGATGAAGGCGCCGGTTGCCGGTATCGCGATGGGTCTGGTCAAGGAAGGCGAGAAGTTCGCTGTCCTGACCGACATCCTGGGTGACGAAGACCACCTGGGCGACATGGACTTCAAAGTGGCCGGTACCGCCAAGGGCGTTACCGCACTGCAGATGGACATCAAGATCAAGGGCATCACCGAAGAGATCATGGAAATCGCCCTGGGCCAAGCCCTGGAAGCGCGCCTGAACATCCTCGGCCAGATGAACCAGATCATCGGTCAGTCCCGTACCGAACTGTCGGAAAACGCTCCGACCATGATCGCGATGAAAATCGACACCGACAAGATCCGTGATGTCATCGGTAAAGGCGGCGCGACCATCCGTGCGATCTGCGAAGAAACCAAGGCTTCGATCGACATCGAAGACGACGGTTCGATCAAGATCTTCGGCGAAACCAAGGAAGCGGCAGAAGCAGCACGCCAGCGCGTCCTGGGCATCACCGCGGAAGCCGAGATCGGCAAGATCTACGTCGGCAAGGTCGAGCGCATCGTCGACTTCGGCGCGTTCGTCAACATCCTGCCGGGCAAGGACGGCCTGGTCCACATCTCCATGCTGAGCGATGCTCGCGTCGAGAAAGTGACCGACATCCTGAAAGAAGGCCAGGAAGTGGAAGTGCTGGTACTGGACGTGGACAACCGCGGCCGTATCAAGCTGTCCATCAAGGACGTCGCGGCAGCCAAGGCATCGGGCGTTTAATCAGCCCCTCGCTTAGCCACTGAACAAGCAAACGCCCCGACTGGTTCGGGGCGTTTTGCTGTGTGGCGAAAATCACTGCCAGGCAGGTTGCCTGGCTACAGGGGACGGTGCTAGTTTTAGCCACCGCCCGTGTAGCTCAGTCGGTAGAGCAGCGCACTCGTAACGCGAAGGTCGCAGGTTCGATTCCTGTCTCGGGCACCATCCCCCCTCGTTATTTCACCTTCCTGCTCAGTTCCTCGACCGTGCGTTTAAGCTGGCTCATCTCGCTGTCCTGATCACTGAGTTCCCGTTTCAGGGACGAAATCTCGCTATTGCTCGAACTCGAACTGGAGCCGCTATTGCGCTTGAGTTCTTCCACCTGCTTGCCAAGATCCTTCAGATCGCTTTCCTGTTCCTTGATGGTGCGCTTGAGCTCGTCGATCTCCCGGCTGCTGGAGGTGGAGCTGGATCCACTGTTGTGCTTGAGTTCTTCGATTTGTCGAGCCTGTTCGCTGAGCGTGCGCTTCTGGTTTTCCAGTTCGGCGGCGTTGTCCTTCACGGTTTTTGGCAGGTCTTCCAGCGCGCTGGCGTTGATGTGGGTCTTGACCAGTACGTACTTGTCAGATTGGTCATAACGAAGGGCAGGGATGACGTCGACGTAGGACAACCCATCGGAGGAGACTTCAACAGCAGCTTGGGCAGCACCGGCCAAAGTCAGGCTGCCGAGCAGCAAGGTCGCGGTAGCAAGTTGAGTCGACGAACGTTTCGAAAAGCTGCGCATCACTGGGTTCCTTGTGAAGTACCGATATGGCACATAGCTATGACTGATTGTTTCGACAGATGTTCCAAGGCCTACCGAGCTTCTTCTGCATGGCTTTTTTTGTGGGACAGATGTAAAGAGCCGTGTAAATCGTCGGCGAAACGTCCTATATTCGTTACCTGCATGAGCATCGCCCAGCAGTTTTCAGATGATCCACGAATGGTTCTGAAGGCCAGGTAAACCGGGCTTCCAACGGCTTCCTGCGTCAGAGAGATCCTTGATGATCCAGATCCATCTTCCATTCCCAGATCAGCGAGAACGCCATGACCGTTAAAGAATTGAGTCAAGAAGCCAGGCACGAAGAAGCCCTGGAAAAGTACTTGAAAGAAACGCCGCAACTGCGGGATGAGATCAAGGACCTGTCCGCCGACGATCAGAAAGACCAGATCAAATGGGCGTTCGAAGACGAGGCCGAAGCCCAGGGGCTGCAACCTTGGGAGTTGACGCTCAAGTACACCAGCACTCCTGAGGAATTCGAGGCGCAGCGCCTTGCCTTGCACAAGGAGGCGGCCGAGGTGTTGGGTGTGGAATGGGATGAATATTGCGAGATGAACAATCTTGTAGTTTAAAAGCAGCTACAAGCTACAAGCTACAAGCTGCAAGACAAGCACGGAGCGGCTTGAAGCTTGCAGCTTGAGGCTTGAAGTTGCTCAGAGACTGAGCCGCATCGACAAGTCGATGGCCTTCACATCCTTGGTCATCGCCCCGATGGAAATATAGTCCACGCCAGTCTCGGCGATCGGGCGCAACGTGCTTTCGTTGATGCCGCCGCTGGCCTCCAGTTTCGCCTTGCCGCCGTTCAGGCGCACCGCTTCGCGCATGTCGTCCAGGCTCAGTTCGTCGAGCATGATGATGTCGGCGCCGGCCGCCAGTGCTTCTTTCAATTCCGCCAGGCTTTCCACTTCGACTTCCACCGGTTTGCCCGGTGCGATCTGATGGGCGGCGCTGATGGCCTGGGCAATCCCACCGCAAGCGGCAATGTGGTTTTCCTTGATCAGGAACGCGTCGTACAAGCCGATGCGGTGGTTATGACAGCCGCCGCAGGTGACCGCGTATTTTTGTGCCAGGCGCAGCCCCGGAAGGGTCTTGCGGGTGTCCAGCAGCTTGACCTGGGTGGCAGCGACGAAGTCCGCCAGGTAGCGAGCCCGGGTGGCGACGCCGGAAAGCAACTGCAGGAAATTCAGCGCGCTGCGCTCACCCGTCAGCAGTGAGCGGGCCGGGCCTTCGAGGTGGAACAGCGCCTGGTCAGGGGCCGCCCGGTCACCGTCACGTACTTGCCAATGCACCGCAACACGCGGGTCCAATTGCCGGAAAACCGCGTCCACCCAGGCCGTCCCACTGATGACGGCGGCTTCACGGGTGATGATGGTGGCCTTCGCCAGGCGCTCGGCGGGAATCAGTTGCGCAGTGATGTCGCCGCTGCCGATGTCTTCCAGCAGCGCGCGGCGCACGTTGGCTTCGATTTCGGCGGTCAGGTCGGCGAGACGTAGATTCGGCATAACGGGCTCCACAAACAAAGTGGCCGGATTATATCCGCTTGGGGCTTGTTGGCTTGCATTTGGTCGCCTGCTCGCAACATTTACCCGAAATGCCGGTCATTTATTGCGATCTCTTTGAGCCGGTTCACAGAGTCCTCTGGTGCGACGGGCTCTTTTTACCTGATAATCCGCCTTTCGATTGACGTCATGACTTTGACGTCGCGAACCGAAGAATGCCGTTTCAGGAGGCCAGGATGCACAACGACGGGAATGTAGTGCCTTTGCACAAGGTGCCTACCGACCAGGCGAATCGTTCGCCGCTCGCCCGCCTGCCTGTGATTCTCCTTCAGGTTCGCGACAAGGCGGCGCAGCAGTTGCGCGTTGGTTTGCAAGGCCTGTTCGATAACGCCGATGACACGCTGTTCGAAATGGCCGATCGGGCGCGCAACGATGTCGAGCAGAACCTCTATTTCGAAGCCATGCGTGACCTGCGCCTCAAACGCAAAAGCATCGAACGGGAATTCCTCGAGCAGTTTTTCGAGGCGTTTGTCAGCCTGGCCCAGTATGACCTTACCCAGGCGACCCTGGCGCCGGTGCTGGGTGCCATGGCGCCCCAGCCGAACCATGACGAGCTGGAGCGCCGCCTGGCGGTGGAAACCATGGTGGCCCGGGTGCTCAGCCGCGATGGCGTGTCGCTCGATCAACTCACGGCGCGGCTCAGTGTATTGCTGGACCGGCCGTTGGCGAACCAGCAGAACCCGTTGAGCCCGGCATTGCTGTGCGAGCATTTTCTCCAGGCCGGACGCAATCTCGGCGTGGGCATCAAGGTCAAGCTGATCCTGCTCAAGCTCTTCGAGCGTTATGTACTCAGCGAATGCGACCAGTTCTACGCCGAAGCCAATCAGTTGCTGGCCGCCACGGGTATCCTGTCGGACCTGAAGGCTGCTCCATCACGCCGGGCTTCGGATCGCGCCGAAGAAGCCCCTCGGCCCAGGGGCGACGGCGCCGTCCGGCCACGGGCGGAGGACGTCGATGACAGCGTGCACGAAGTGTTTGCCGCATTGCAGAAGCTGTTGGTCCAGGTGCGAGGCAGCGTCGCGCCGACCCTGGAACCGAGCGCGCCGGCCCAGCCGATCTCGACACGCGACCTGCTTCGCTTGCTGTCTCATTTGCAGCAATACGTGCCGGCGCCAGCGGTCCAGGACGATTTCGACCTGCGTAGCCAGCTCGAGCAGTTGTTGACCCGTGTCAGCGTCAAGAGCGGCAGGTCCCGTGTCGTCGATGGTGCCGATGAAGATGTGATCAACCTCATCGCGATGATGTTCGAATTCATTCTCGACGACCATAACCTGCCGGACGTCCTCAAGGCCCTGATCGGACGCCTGCAGATTCCCATGCTCAAGGTCGCCGTGCAGGACAAAAGCTTTTTCAGTCGCGGCAATCACCCGGCCCGCCGGCTGCTCAATGAAATCGCCGCCGCGGCGATGGGCTGGGGCGACTGTGACGATCACCAGCGCGACAGCCTCTACCAGCGCATCGAGCAGGTGGTGCAACGCTTGCTGAACGACTATGTCGACGATCCGGCAATATTTTCCGAAGTGCTGGCCGATTTCCTGGCATTTACCAGCGATGAGCGCCGTCGCAGCGAGTTGCTTGAACAACGCATCAGGGACGCCGAAGAAGGACGGGCCAAGGCTGAACTGGCTCGCCAGCGGGTCGAAGGGGCGCTGAACCAGATCATGCTGGGCAAGCTCCTGCCCCAGGCCGTGGTGGATTTCGTGCAACAGGCCTGGAGCCAGGTGTTGTTGCTGACGGGGTTCAAGCATGGCGAGCAGTCTGCCGAATGGCAGGCCGACGTATTGACCCTCGAACAACTGGTCTGGAGCGTCCAGCACCACGAAGAGCCTGATGCGGGCCTGCGCTTGTTGGCGATGGTGCCGGAATTGCTCAAGGCCTTGCGCGAAGGGCTGAGTCGTTCGGCGTTCGATCCGTTCGCCACCAGCGAGTTTTTCAGCGAGCTGGAAGTGCTCCATGTCCAGGCCCTACAAAGGTTGGGCCAGGTGACGGAGCAGGACGAACCCACCGATTTGCCGGTCATGGTCGAAGTGGCGGAGCCCATCGTCCTGCGTACGGCGCCGAAGACGCCAACGGAAGAGCCGACCGTGCGCCTGCCAGCCGATGACGTGGGCCTGCTGCAAGTCGACCAATTGCGCCTGGGAAGTTGGGTGGAGTTCCAGGAAGACGAAGACAACAGCCTTCGCTGCAAGCTGGCGGCAATCATCCAGGCTACCGGCAAATACGTCTTCGTCAATCGCACCGGCCTCAAGGTCCTGGAGCACAGCCGCACCAGCCTGGCCCTGGAGTTCCGCCGGGGAGCGGCGCGGTTGCTGGACGATACCTTGCTGTTCGACCGGGCGCTCGAGTCCGTGCTGGGTAACCTGCGCCAACTCAATCGCGGCAAGTGATCGCGCAGCCCCGCCCGATCGCGGCATACTGACGGGATTCTCCGTCGTCATCGAAGGAACCTGTATGCAGCTGGACTCCGCGAGCGGTTGGTGCGATGGCGCGCGTCATTGCCCTTCGCCCAATTTCAATGCGCGCCCCGAGGGCGAAATTTCCCTGCTGGTCATCCACAACATCAGCTTGCCGCCGGCACAGTTCGCTACCGGCAAAGTGCAGGAATTTTTCCAGAATCGCCTGGATGTCACGGAACATCCCTACTTTGCCGGTATTGCCGACCTGCGCGTCTCTGCGCATTTCCTGATCGAACGTGACGGCGCCGTGACCCAATTTGTCTCTTGTCTGGATCGTGCGTGGCACGCGGGCGTCTCGTGCTTCGAGGGGCGGGAGACCTGTAATGACTTTTCCGTGGGCATCGAGCTGGAAGGTACCGATGATCTTCCTTTCACCGATGCACAATATTCCTCCCTGGTGGAACTGACCCGGCAGTTGCAGGCAGCGTTTCCGGCGATCACGGTGCAGCGTATTTGCGGGCACAGCGACATCGCCCCGGGGCGCAAGACCGATCCGGGACCGGCATTCGACTGGGCGCGCTACCGCGCGGCCCTGACAGGAGGGGAAGGACAATGAGTTTTCTGGTGTTGCTGCTGGCGGTCTGGATCGAGAAGTTCTCGGCCTTGCGCCAGCGGGTCCAGCGTGACGGCGGCTGGCTGGGCGAGCTGAACAGGCTCGAGGCGAGCCCGCGCTGGGGCAATCGACCTTGGCTGGTGTTGGTGGCGATGGTCCTGCTGCCGGTGGCGGCGCTGGCGTTGCTGCTTTGGGTGCTGGATCCGGTGGCCTATGGGTTGCTGGCGCTGCCGGTGCACCTGTTGGTGGTGATCTATAGCCTGGGCCGCGGTGATCTATTGGCTGCTCTCGGGCCGTTCCGCGATGCGTGGCGGCGTGAGGACCTGCAAGCGGCGGCTCACGTGGCCAAGCGCGACTTGAATATCGACGCCGACGGCAGCGAGCAATTGCTGGAGCGGGTACAGAGACACTTGCTGTGGCAGGCCTACCAGAGCTTTTTCGCGGTGATCTTCTGGTACTTCCTGCTGGGCCCTGTGGCTGCCCTGAGTTATCGGTTGCTGGCGCTGGCCGCTGAACACAGCCAGAACCCTGGCGTGGCGGAGCGTGCAGCGCAGCTGCGTCATGCCTTCGACTGGGTGCCAGTGCGGTTGCTGGCAGCGAGCTTTGCCTTGGTGGGCAACTTCGTGGCGGTCAGCCGAGTCATGCTGCATGAGCTGCTGAACTGGAACATCAGCGCCGCCGACCTCATCGACAAAGTTGGCCTGGTGGCCGGCGAGATTCCCACGCCCGTCGCCGGGCCGGATGGTATCAACAGCCTGGATCGGCTCTGGGAATTGCTGCTGCGCGCGGCGGTGCTCTGGTATGCCGGGTTTGCGTTGTGGACGGTGTTGGCCTGATCAAACCAGTCAAGCGGTGGCGAGGCGCTGATGTGGCGAGGGAGCTTGCTCCCGCTCGGCTGCGCAGCAGTCGTCAACCAGGACAAAAGCGATCCCCCTGAAGGAAGCCCCAAGGCCTGCTTCGCAGGCCAGCGGGAGCAAGCTCCCTCGCCACAGGACCGTCTGCCCTCGTTAACCTTAAGTTACAAATCTCCCCGTCGTTTTAGGCTATACAGTGGCAGCGCCCGCATAGTGGCTTTCTGCTGCTTTCGCGTGCCAGTCCCATAAAAATAAAAAACTACCGGGAGGCTTCCTTGTGAAGAGTTTGCTCTGGCCCGCCGTCGCCCTGATGAACCGCCTGAGCTTCGGCATGAAGTTCAGCCTGATCAGTGTCCTGTTCCTGCTGCCGATGCTGGTGACCAACTTCTTTCTGGTGCGCGATGCCTACCGGGAATTCCAGGGCACGCAAGTGGAGCTGCAAAGCCTTGACCTGCTGGGCAGTAGCCTGACGCTGCGCCGGGACCTGGAGACGTTGAACAATCTGGTGCAGATCAATGCCAGCCTCGGCCAGTCCGGCAAGGCCGGCGACGTGGAGGCGAAGATAACGGCGCTTGAGCAAAAGGTTCTCGCGCGGTTGCAAGGCATGACGGCCATGGCCATGGAGCCCGAGCAGGTCAGTGCCTTCGATGCCAAGCGCGACGAGATGATCGCGGCCTTCAAGGCCCAACAGGCCGAAAACTCCCTGCAAAGCAAAAGCGCCTTGATTGGCAGCCTGCTCAACAAGGCGCAGATATTCGGCCAGATCATCGCCAGCCAGGCGGGCCTGAGCCGGGATAACCAGGGCGACATCCGTCAGCTCAGCGACCTCGTCATTGCCGTGACACCCAACGTCACCCAGACCCTGGGCGACGGTCGCGCGCTGGGCGCTTCGTCGCTGGGGCTGGGCTTTCTCAATTCCGCGTCGAGTACTCGGTTCGACGAGTTGCTGGTGCAGATCGAGAAGCTCCAGGGCGAATATGATCTGAAACTGCAGGATGCCCTGGGCTCGAGCAAGGCGGCCGGGCAAGTACTTGCCGATCAGGCCGCAGGCAGTAAGAGCACCCTCAAGCAGGCCGCCGAGCTGATTGAAAACCAGATCGTCATGGCAGATACCCTTGACGCGCCATGGCCTGCATTCTTCGAACAAGTCAGCGGGCTGATGGAGCAGACCTATCGGCTGAACGAGCAAACGCTGGCTTTTCTCGATGTGCAACTGCAGCACCGCCTGGAGCAGAACCGCAGCCACATGGTGCTGCAAGCCGTGGCGCTGGCTGCGGTGTTCCTGCTGATCTTTTACCTGTACGCCGGTTTCTACGCTTCGACGCGCACTACGCTCAAACATTTGGGCGCGATGATGGACAAGGTCGCGGCGGGTGACATGACGGTCAATTTCGTCGCCCGCAGCAAGGATGAGTTGGGCGAGTTGGGCGAGGTATTCAACGGCACGGTGGCGAAGATCCATGACTTGATCGAGCAAGTCGGCCGCACCGTCGCCGAGGTCGAGCGCCAGGCGGGGCAGGTGGAAACGGTATCGGCCCAGAGCAACCTGGCCGTCGCTGGCCAGCGAAGCCAGATCGAGCTGGTCGCCACGGCGATGAACCAGATGTCCGCCACGGCCCAGGAAGTCGCCCGCAGCGCCGCGGCGGCGGTCAGCAGCGCCCACAGCGTGAACGACGAAACCCTCAGCGGGCGGGGCTTGGTGGAGTCCCAGCAGGGCAGCATTGCGCGGCTGGCCAGTGAAATCGACCAGTCAGTGCAGGTGATCAATCAATTGGCGACTGACAGCCAATCCATCAGCCGCGTCCTGGATGTGATCAAGAGCATCGCCGAGCAAACCAACCTGCTGGCCCTCAACGCCGCTATCGAAGCCGCCCGGGCCGGTGAGCAAGGGCGCGGGTTCGCCGTGGTGGCCGATGAGGTGCGGACCCTGGCCAAGCGGACGCAGCAGTCGACCGAAGAAATCGAAGCAATGATCAGCCGCCTGCACGGCGGCGTGGGTGCCGCCGTCAAGGCGATGGGCACCAGTCATGAAATGGCCAGCGGCACGGTGGGGCAATCGGAGAAAGTCCAGCAGGCGCTGGAAAACATTCTTGGCGCGGTCGGCATGATCGTCGACCAGAACCAGCAGATCGCCGCTGCGGTGGAACAGCAGACTGCCGTGGCCCATGACATCGACCAGAACATCGTCGAGATCAACCGCGCCGGCGAACGCACCGCCGAAGGCGCCCACCAGACCGAAGACGCCAGCCGCGAATTGTCCGCCCAGGTGGTGCAGCTCAAGCAACTGATCAATGCGTTTCGGGTGTGATTTCAGTCCCGCCACAAAACCAATGTGGGAGCGAGCCTGCTCGCGAAAGCGGTGTATCAGTCGACAGATATTTACCTGACGGACCGCCTTCGCGAGCAGGCTCGCTCCCACAGGTTTGTTACCAATTGAATAATTGGCGGGCGTTGGCGGTGCTGGCCTCGGCCAGTCGCTCAGGCGTCACCGCCATGATCCCCGCCAGCGCCTCACAAATCGCCGGCAAATGCGCCGGGCTGTTGCGTTGGCCAGGGAACATCGCCGGAGCCATGTCCGGCGAGTCGGTCTCCAGCACCACCGCATCCAACGGCAATTTCGGCAGCACCCGGTGCATGCGCAGGGCCTGCGGCCATGTGGCCGCGCCGCCGAGGCCGAGCTTGAAGCCGAGCTTGATGTACTCGCGAGCCTCTTCGAAGCTGCCGGCAAAGGCGTGGATGATGCCGGCCCGCGCCGGGCAGATGCGTTTGAGTGTCGCGATCACGGCGGCGTGGCTGCGGCGCACATGGATCAGCGCAGGCAACTCGAACTCCACGGCAAGTTCCAGCTGCGCTTCGAACAGCGCTTGCTGGCGGTCGCGATCGAGGGTGTCGACGTAATAGTCCAGGCCGATTTCACCCACTGCGCACAGCTGCCGATGCCCCGCCAGGCGGGTCAGCCATTCACGCAACTGCGCAAGATCATCGTCGTGATGCTGATCGAGATACACCGGATGCAAGCCCAGCGCGGCATGCAGGTGCGGGTCGCTTTGCACCAGATCCCAGACGCGTTGCCAGTTGTCTCGGTACACCCCGAGTACCACCATTTCTCGGACGCCCAGGGCGCGGCTTTCGGCCAGCAGCGCCGGCCGGTCCACGTCGAAATCGGGAAAGTCCAGGTGGGTGTGGGTGTCGATCAGTTCCATGTGGAATTCCGACGCTTCAGCCTTGGTGAATGCGCTGTTTGAACGTGCGCGCAATCGCCTGTACACCGGGTTGGTAATCATCGTTCTCGATGGCCGCCAGCGCCAGCTCCAAGGCTTTTTCGGCGATCAGTTGATGCTGCTGGGACATGGCATTGACCGGCAGTGGCAGGAAATCCAATAGTTGTGTGTCACCAAACGTACCCAGGCGCAGCGGCCGCGCCTTGAGTGGAAAATCATGCAGGGCATCGAACACACCTTGCAGCAGCACGTAGGAGGTGGTGATCAACGCATCGGGTAAATGGCCCAGGCGGGCGAGCATTTCGTCCATCATCTGGCGACCGCATTCACGGCTGAACGACTCGCCATGTTCGATCAGGACCTGGCCTTCGAAACCTTCCAGCGCCTCGCGGAAACCGGCGGTCCGCTCCTGGCTTATGCTCAGTTCGGGGCGGGCGCTGATCAGCGCGATCTGCCGTGGGTTCGTTTCCAGCAGGCTGCGGGTCAGTTGCAGGCTGGCCTGGCGGTCATCGCTGATCACCGAGCAGAAATGCGTGGGCTCCATCACCCGGTCGATGGCGATGATCGGAATACCCTTGGCCTGCAATTGACGGTAGCTGTCGTCCTCGGCGGGCAGGCAACTGGCGACGATCAGCGCATCGCAGCGCCGGGCGCGGAACAGTTGCAACAGTTGCCGCTCGCTGTCGGGCGCATCGTCGGAGCTGGCGATCAGCAGTTGGTAGCCTCGGGCGCGCGCCCCTTGTTCGAGCAATTTGGCGATACGCGCATAGCTGGGGTTTTCCAGGTCCGGCAAGATGAAACCCAAAGTGCGGGTATGCCGGCTGCGCAATCCGGCAGCCTGGGGGTTGGGCGTGAAGCCATGCTCTTCGACCACCGCCCGCACCCGTTCGACGGTCGCGTTGCTGATGCGTTGCTGTTCGGCCTTGCCGTTGATGACGTAGCTGGCGGTGGTCACGGACACACCGGCGAGCTGGGCGATATCACTGAGTTTCAACCCGGTTTTCCTTGTTTTTTCGAGTTTGCCCCGACAATGAAGGCTCATCCTACCCGATTCGGATCGATGGTCACCCTCCGGACGCTTTCGACAAGTTGCACTTCAAGGATGAGAGATTATCGAGTAACGTGCCAATCTTTCTAGATTAAACGTTTCAGCAGGCGTATTTTCAAGGCTCTCAGGTTTTTGGTCGGTGCTGCCGCGATACCGCCGGAAGCCGTTTTGCAACGCTAAGCTGATTCATTCAAAACAATACCTGGCGCCAACCGGACGCCAAAAAGGAGAAAGCATGCTCGAGCTCACTTTAGAGCAGATATCCATGGCCCAAGTGGCTGTGGATAAAGACGCCGCGCTGCAACTGCTCGCTGACAAACTGGTGGCCGATGGGCTGGTAGCCGAGGGCTACCTTGCCGGGTTGCAGGCCCGCGAGGCCCAGGGCTCGACCTTTCTTGGCCAAGGTATTGCCATCCCCCACGGTACTCCGCAGACCCGCGACCTGGTGTATTCCACCGGCGTGCGCTTGCTGCAGTTTCCTGAAGGCGTGGACTGGGGCGATGGCCAGATCGTTTACCTGGCGATCGGCATCGCGGCCAAGTCCGACGAACACTTGCGCCTGCTGCAACTGCTGACCCGCGCCCTCGGCGAGACCGACCTGGGCCAGGCCCTGCGTCGCGCCGGTTCCGCCGAAGCGCTGCTGAAATTGCTGCAGGGCGCGCCGCAGGAGCTGGCGCTGGATGCGCAGATGATCGGCCTCGGTGTGTCGGCCGACGATTTCGAAGAATTGGTCTGGCGCGGCGCCCGTCTGTTGCGCCAGGCCGATTGCGTGAGCAACGGCTTTGCCGGCGTGTTGCAGCAGGTCGACGCGTTGCCCCTCGGCGACGGGCTCTGGTGGCTGCACAGCGAGCAGACCGTCAAGCGTCCGGGCCTGGCCTTCGTCACGCCGGACAAACCCATTCGTTACCTCGGCCAACCCTTGAGCGGATTGTTCTGCCTGGCCAGCCTCGGCGAGGCTCACCAAGCCTTGCTGGAAAGACTCTGCGCGTTGCTGATCGAAGGTCGCGGCCATGAATTGGGCCGCGCCACCAGCAGCCGCAAGGTCCTGGAAGTGCTGGGGGGCGAGTTGCCTGCCGATTGGCCTAGCGCGCGCATCGGCCTGGCAAATGCCCACGGGTTGCATGCGCGCCCGGCGAAGATTCTCGCCCAGTTGGCAAAAAGCTTCGAAGGCGAGATCCGCGTGCGCATCGTCGATGGCCAGGACAGCGCCGTGTCGGTGAAGAGCCTGAGCAAGCTGCTGAGCCTGGGCGCCCGTCGTGGTCAGGTCCTGGAATTCATTGCCGAACCTAGCATTGCCGCCGACGCGTTGCCGGCGTTGCTCGCAGCCGTCGAAGAGGGTCTCGGCGAAGAAGTCGAACCGCTGCCGCCACCGAGCGCGCCACGGGAAACCACCATTGCCGAAGTTGCCACCGTGCTGCTCGCGCCGGAATCCGGCAGCCTGATCCAGGCCGTCGCCGCCGCGCCGGGCATTGCCATCGGCCCGGCGCATATCCAAGTGCTGCAAGACATCGAGTATCCACTGCGTGGCGAGTCCCCGGCGATCGAGCGCGAGCGCCTGCAAAAAGCCTTGAGCCAGGTGCGTCGGGACATCGAAGGCCTGATCGAGCGTGCCAAGGCCAAGGCCATCCGCGAGATTTTCATCACCCACCAGGAAATGCTCGACGACCCGGAACTGACCGACGAAGTCGACACCCGCCTGAAGCTGGGCGAGAGCGCACAAGCGGCGTGGATGGGCGTGATCGAGGCCGCCGCGAAAGAACAGGAAGCCCTGCAAGATGCCTTGCTCGCCGAGCGTGCCGCCGATCTGCGGGACGTCGGCCGCCGGGTGCTGGCGCAGCTGTGCGGCATCGAAACCCCGGCTGAACCCGAACAACCCTACATTCTGGTGATGGACGAAGTCGGCCCGTCCGACGTCGCCCGCCTCGATCCGGCGCGCGTGGCGGGGATTCTCACCGCACGCGGCGGCGCCACCGCCCACAGTGCCATCGTCGCCCGCGCCTTGGGCATTCCGGCCTTGGTGGGTGCAGGCGCTGCGGTGTTGCTGTTGGCGCCGGGCACGTCATTGCTGCTGGATGGCCAACGCGGTCGCCTGCATGTCGACCCGGACGCCGCCACGTTGCAGCGCGCCAAAGAGGAACGCGACACCCGCGAGCAGCGCCTCAAGGTCGCCGCCGAGCAACGGCACCAACCGGCGCTGACCCGTGACGGTCACGCCGTTGAAGTATTCGCCAACATCGGCGAAAGCGCCGGCGTCACCAGCGCGGTGGAGCAGGGCGCCGAAGGCATCGGCCTGTTGCGCACCGAGCTGATCTTCATGGCCCACACCGAGGCCCCGGACGAAGCGACCCAGGAAGCCGAATACCGCAAGGTGCTCGATGGCCTGGCCGGTCGGCCGCTGGTGGTGCGTACCCTTGACGTCGGCGGCGACAAGCCGCTGCCCTATTGGCCAATCGCCAAGGAAGAAAACCCGTTCCTCGGCGTGCGCGGCATCCGCCTGACCTTGCAGCGCCCGCATATCATGGAAGCGCAACTGCGGGCCTTGTTGCGCTCTGCCGACAACCGTCCGCTGCGGATCATGTTTCCCATGGTCGGCAGCGTCGACGAGTGGCGCCAGGCCCGGGACATGACCGAGCGCCTGCGCCGGGAAATCCCCGTGGCGGACCTGCAACTGGGGATCATGATCGAAGTGCCGTCCGCCGCGCTGCTGGCGCCGGTGCTCGCCAAGGAAGTCGATTTCTTCAGCGTCGGCACCAACGACCTGACCCAATACACCCTGGCGATCGACCGTGGTCACCCGACCCTGTCGGCCCAGGCCGATGGCTTGCACCCAGCGGTGCTGCAACTGATCGACATCACCGTGCGCGCCGCCCATGCCCATGGCAAATGGGTCGGCGTGTGCGGCGAGCTGGCGGCCGATCCGCTGGCCGTGCCGGTGCTGGTGGGCCTGGGCGTGGACGAGTTGAGTGTCTCGGCCCGCAGCATTGCCGAGGTCAAGGCGCGGGTCCGCGAATTGAGCCTGGCGCACGTACGAACCCTGGCTCAAGAGGCCTTGGCCGTGGGCAGCGCCGATGATGTGCGCGCATTAGTGGAGGCGCTGTAATGGCGAAGATTCTTACCCTGACCCTCAACCCGGCGCTCGACCTCACGGTGGAATTGGCGCGCCTGGAACCGGGCCAGGTCAACCGCAGCGACGGCATGCACGCCCATGCCGCCGGCAAGGGCGTGAACGTGGCGCAGGTGTTGGCGGATCTCGGCCATACGCTGACCGTCAGCGGTTTTCTCGGCGAAGACAACGCCCAGGTGTTCGAGACATTGTTCGCCCAGCGTGGCTTTGTCGACGCGTTTATCCGCGTTCCCGGTGAAACCCGCAGCAACATCAAGCTGGCCGAACAGGACGGGCGCATTACTGACCTCAACGGCCCTGGCCCGATGGTCGATGAAGCCGCACAACAAGCGTTGCTGGCGCGCCTCGAACAAATCGCCCCTGGCCATGACGCCGTGGTCGTCGCCGGCAGCTTGCCCCGGGGCGTCAGTCCGCAATGGCTGCAGGCGCTGATCACACGGTTGAAAAAGCTTGGCCTGAACGTTGCCCTCGACACCAGCGGCGAAGCCTTGCGCGTTGCGCTGGCGGCGGGGCCATGGCTGATCAAGCCCAATACCGAGGAACTGGCCGATGCGCTGGGGTGCGATGTGGTCACGGAATTGGCCCAAGCCCAGGCGGCGCAGCGCCTGCATGCCCAAGGCGTCGAACACGTGGTGATTTCCCACGGCGCCGACGGTGTGAATTGGTTCAGCGTCGGTTCGGCGCTGCATGCCTCGCCGCCCAAGGTGACTGTCGCCAGTACCGTGGGCGCGGGTGATTCGCTGCTGGCCGGCATGCTGCACGGATTGCTCGGTGCCCACGCGCCGGAGCAAACCCTGCGCACCGCGACGGCCATCGCCGCCATGGCGGTCACCCAGATCGGTTTTGGTATCCACGACACCGCGTTGCTGGCGTCGCTTGAACAGGGCGTGCGCGTGCGCCCCCTGACAGAACAATAAGAGGGTTCGCAAGAATGAAACTAGCCATTGTGACGGCCTGCCCGAACGGCATGGTCACCAGTGTGTTGTGTGCCCGCCTGCTGGACGCGGCAGCGCAGCGCCAGGGTTGGAGCACCAGTGTCGAAGTCCATGACGCGGCCCATCCTGAACGCCAATTGTCAGCCGCGACTCTGGAGTCGGCCGAGTGGGTGTTGCTGGTCACCAGCGGCCCGGTGGACCTGTCGCGGTTCGTCGGCAAGCGGGTGTTCCGCAGCACCCCGGCCCTGGCCCTACAGGACGTTGACGCCGTACTGCGTCGCGGTGCCGAAGAGGCCGAGGTGCTGGGCGAGGCCGACGTGCTCGCCGAAGAGCCTGCGCCATCGACCGAACGTGCTCCGCGCCTGGTTGCCATTACCGCGTGCCCGACCGGCGTCGCCCACACCTTCATGGCCGCCGAAGCCTTGCAACAGGCCGCGGCACGCCTGGGTTATGACCTGAAGATCGAAACCCAGGGTTCGGTGGGTGCCCGAAATCCGTTGAGCCCCGAGGCAATTGCCGAGGCCGACGTGGTCTTGCTGGCGACTGACATTGAAGTCGCCACCGAGCGTTTCGCCGGCAAGAAAATCTACCGCTGCGGCACCGGTATTGCGTTGAAGCAGGCCGAAGCCACGCTGAAAAAAGCCTTGGCCGAAGGCCGGCAGGAAAGTGCCGCGAGCGGCGCCTCCACGGGGCCGGCGAAGGCGGAAAAAAGCGGCGTCTACAAACACTTGCTGACGGGCGTGTCGTTCATGCTGCCGATGGTGGTGGCGGGCGGCCTGATGATTGCCTTGTCGTTCGTGTTCGGCATCACCGCCTTCAAGGAGCCCGGCACCCTGGCGGCGGCGCTGATGCAGATCGGCGGCGACACCGCGTTCAAGTTGATGGTGCCGCTGCTGGCCGGCTACATCGCCTATTCCATCGCCGACCGGCCGGGCCTGGCCCCCGGCATGATCGGCGGACTGCTCGCCAGCACCCTGGGCGCCGGGTTCATTGGCGGGATCATCGCCGGCTTCCTCGCTGGCTACGCCGCCAAGGCGATCAACCGTTACGCGCGGCTGCCCCAGAGCCTGGAGGCGCTCAAGCCGATCCTGATCATTCCGTTGCTGGCGAGTCTGTTCACTGGCCTGGTGATGATCTACATCGTCGGCAAGCCGGTGGCGGGCATGCTCGAAGGGCTGACCCACTTCCTCGATAGCATGGGCACCACCAACGCGATCCTGCTGGGTGTGCTGTTGGGGGCAATGATGTGCGTCGACCTCGGCGGGCCGATCAACAAGGCAGCCTATGCGTTCTCGGTGGGGCTGCTGGCTTCCCAGAGTTACGCGCCAATGGCCGCGACGATGGCCGCCGGGATGGTACCGCCCATTGGCTTGGGCATCGCCACCTTCCTGGCCCGGCGCAAATTCGCCCAGACCGAGCGCGAGGCCGGTAAGGCGGCGTTGGTGCTGGGGCTGTGCTTCATCTCCGAAGGCGCGATCCCATTCGCGGCCAAGGACCCGTTGCGGGTGATCCCGGCCAGCATTGCCGGCGGCGCGCTGACCGGGGCGCTGTCGATGTACTTCGGCTGCAAGCTCATGGCACCGCACGGCGGGTTGTTCGTGATGCTGATCCCCAACGCCATCAACCATGCGCTGTTGTACTTGCTGGCGATCGTGGCGGGCGCGCTGTTGACGGGCGTGGCGTATGCGCTGCTCAAGCGGCCGGAAGTGGTGGAAATGGCGTTGGAGCCGGCGAAGGCCTGATTTAAGTCATACCCTACCTGTGGGAGCGGGCTTGCTCGCGAAGACGGTGTGTCAGACAACATTTTCGTTGACTGACACACCGTCTTCGCGAGCAAGCCCGCTCCCACAGTTGGTTTTGGGGCCGGCCTAAAATCCCTGTCACACCCACTTCACACGGCCATGCTTAAGTTTTCCCATTTCAAGGGAGAACACCATGAGCGAATTCGACCTGGGCCGTCGCCGTGTGATGCAAGCCGTAGGCGCCGGTTTATTGCTGCCCGGGCTGGCCCCGGCGGTGATCGCCTCGGTCAAGGACCGGCCCGTGCTGACCGAAGGTGTGCAGTCGGGCGACTTGCAGGGCGATCGCGCGATGATCTGGAGTCGCAGCGACCGTCCGGCGCGGATGGTGGTGGAGTGGGACACCCGCAGCCAGTTTTCCAACCCCCGGCGCTTTGTCTCGGCGCTGGCCGACAGCCGCAGCGATTTCACCGCCCGGGTCGAGCTCACCGGCCTGCCGCCCGACCAGGCGATTTTCTACCGCGTGCATTTCGAGGACGCCCAGAGCGGTGTGGCCAGCGAGCCCTGGCTCGGGCATTTGCGCAGCGTGCCGCAGTTCAAGCGCAACATCCGTTTTGTCTGGAGCGGCGACACCGTCGGCCAGGGCTTCGGCATCAATCCGGACATCGGCGGCATGCGCATCTACGAAGCCATGCGCCTGCGCCTGCCGGATTTTTTTATCCACAGCGGCGATACGATCTACGCCGACGGGCCGGTGCCGGCGCAGCTCACCACCGAGGGCGGGCGCATCTGGCGCAACCTCACCACCGAAGCCAAGAGCAAGGTCGCCGAGACGCTGGACGAATATCGCGGTAACTACCGCTACAACCTGATGGATGAAAACGTGCGTCGCTTCAATGCCGAAGTGCCGCAGATCTGGCAGTGGGACGACCACGAAGTGGTCAACAACTGGTCGCCGGGCAAGCAACTGGACGAGCGCTACCAGACCAAGGACATCCACAGCCTGGTCGGTCGTGCACGGCAAGCCTGGTTGGAATACGCGCCCATGCGCCTGCAGAAGGCCGATGGCGGCGGACGCATCTACCGCAAGCTCGGTTACGGGCCGATGCTGGATGTGTTCGTGCTGGACATGCGCAGCTACCGCGAAGCCAACGACGCCAACCTCGGCGCGGCGAAACCGTTTCTTGGCCGTGAACAGTTGGATTGGCTCAAGCGCGAGCTGAAGCAATCCCGCGCCCAGTGGAAAGTCATCGCCGCCGACATGCCCATCGGCCTGGGTGTGCCGGATGACGAGGTCAGCCCCGGCGTGCCGCGTTGGGAAGCGGTCGCCAACGGTGACCCGGGCGAGGCCCAGGGCCGTGAAGTGGAGATCGCCGAACTGCTCGGTTACCTGCGCAAGCATCAGGTGCGCAACTACGTCTGGCTGACCGCCGATGTCCACTATTGCGCCGCCCATCACTACCACCCCGAACAGGCCGCGTTCCAGGATTTCGAACCGTTCTGGGAATTCGTCGCCGGGCCATTGAACGCCGGCAGCTTCGGGCCTAATGCCCTGGACAAGACCTTCGGCCCCGAGGTGGTGTTCCAGAAAGCCCCTCCGGCCCAGAACACCTCGCCGTTTGCCGGCTATCAGTTCTTTGGCGAGGTGAACATCGACGGGCAGAGTGGCGAAATGAGCGTAGTGCTGCGGGACCTGGAAGGCGTGGCGGTGTTCGAGAAGAAGTTGCAGCCGGTTTGAATCAGAGGCCACTACAGAACCCATGTGGGAGCGAGCTTGCTCGCGATAGCGGTGTGTCAGTCAAGGAAGTGTTGACTGACCATTCGCTATCGCGAGCAAGCTCGCTCCCACAGGGATTTCATTGAATTCTGGATAAGCGCTACGTCAGTACACATCCCGCCGATATCGCCCTTGCTCGACCAGCTTTTCCACTTCCTCGCGGCCCAGCACCAGATTGAGCACATGATCCACCCCTGACGCCATCCCTTGCAGGCTGCCGCACACATAGATCGCCGCGCCATCGGCCAGCCACTGCTTGAGCAGTGCCGCGGATTCCAGCAGGCGATCCTGGACGTAGATTTTCGCTTCCTGATCCCGTGAAAAGGCCAGGTCCAGGCGCTCCAGGTCGCCGGAGGTCACCCATTCCTGCAGCTCATCGCGGCAGTGGAAATCATGCTCGCGGTTGCGCTCGCCAAACAGCAGCCAATTGCGCTGCATGCCCTCGGCAACGCGGGCCTTGAGCAAGCTGCGCAGGCCGGCCAGGCCGGTGCCGTTGCCCAGCAGGATCATTGGCACGCCCTGGGGCGGCAAATGGAAGCTGCTGTTGCGGCGCACTCGCAGGCTGATGGCGCTGTCCAGCGGCGCGTGTTCGGTGAGCCAGCCGGAACCGACGCCCAGGCGGCCATCGGCATGACGTTCCTGGCGCACGATCAACTCCAGTACGCCGTCGGCCGGGATCGACGCGATGGAATATTCGCGCGTCCCCAGCGGCGCCAGTGCTTCCACCAGTGCCTGGGCATGCAGGCCTACCAAATGGGCGCGGCTTTCTGGCAGTTGGCGGGTCGCCAGGGCTTGATCAAGGCTCTGGGACAAACCATCGATTTGCACGCGAGCGTGGCCGGAGAGGCCGAGGCCATCAAGGAAGTGTTCGATAGCCCACGCATCATTGCGCGGCAGGATTTCCACCAGGTCGCCGGCCAGCCAACTGCTCGGGCCGGGGGCGGTGAGGCCCAGCAAATACACCCCCGAGCCGCTGCTGTCGGGGTTGAGCAGGGTGCGTTGGCCGAGCGTCCAGTTCTGGAAACTTGGCGGCTGCCAGGCGTCCGCCGGGGCGTGGCCGGTCAGTTCGGCCAGTTGTTGCTGCCAGTGCCGCAAGGCATAGGGGTCGCCGCTGTCCACTTCCACCGGCGCAAACAGCGTCTTGCCGCCGTGCTCCGCCAGCCAGGCATGCAGGCGCCGGGCGAAGCCGCAGAAGTTCTCGTATTGGCGGTCGCCCAGGCCCAGTACCGAATATTGCAGCCGCTCCAGGCTCAGGGCCTGGCCCAGCACCTTGCGTTCGAAACCACGAACGCTGTCGGGGCCTTCACCGTCGCCAAACGTACTGACGACAAAGAGCGCGCGGGTGGCGCTGTTCAAATCCTGCTCACTGACGCCAGCCAGTGGCTGGACCTTTACCGGCAGCCCGGCGGCCTGGAGTTGGCCGGCAGTCTGCCAGGCCAATTGCTCAGCGAATCCGCTTTGGCTGGCGAAGCCGATCAACCATGCCGGGGCATCACCAGGGCGTTCGGCCAATGCCTGGCGAGCCTGGCGGACCTGGCGCTTCTTGCGTCGGCGGTCCAGGTACAGCAGCCAGCCGGTGATGAAAAACAACGGCATGGCCAGCGCGGCAACCGTCATGAGGATCCGGCCGACCAACCCGAAATAACTGCCGACATGCAGCGCGTAGATGCTCGTCAGCAATTGGGCCTTGAGACTCTTGTCGCTGTAGCGGCTGTGACGGCTGATAGCGCCAGTGGCCGGGTCGAGGATGAGTTGATTCAGTGCGCGGTCATGGGGCGAGTTTTTCAACAGATAGAAGACGGTCGCCGGTTGCCCGGCTACCGGCGGCATGCGCACGTTATAGGCCGACAGGTCGGGACCGGCGGCGCTGTAGATGCTGCTCCACATCGCCCGATAATCGGCGATCGGCGCCGGGCCGTTTGGCACGGGGTCGCGGTTGCGCACGCGCTCATCCTTGGGCGAATCGGAGAGCAGGCGAGTCACGCCCTTGTTGTACCAGTCGTAGGACCAGGTCAGCCCGGTCAGGGCGGCCAGGAGGTAGAACACCAGGCACCAGGTGCCCGCCACCGAGTGCAAGTCCCAGTTGAAACTGCGACCTTTCTTGGCCCAATCGAGGGTCAGCCAGGCGCGCCAGTTTTTCCATTGTCGCGGCCAACGCAGGTACAGCCCGGACAGGCAGAAAAAAATCAGGATCAGCGTGCAGGCACCGGTGATCTGCCGGCCCACGTCGTCCAGGGTCAGGACGCGGTGCAGGCGCAGCACCAGGCCAAAGAAGTCCTGGCCCACCACATCGCCCATGAACTGTGCGTTGTAGGGATTGAAATAACGCATCGGCCCGCGTTTCTCTCCGGGCGGAGCCGTGAAGATCACCCGTGCGGCATTGCCGCTATCAGTGTCGACCCAGAGCATGTTGACGGTCTCGCCGGACGCGGCTTCGATCTGTTCCACCAGTTCAGCGGGCGGCAGGACGCCCGCCGGTTGCTTTTCAACCGTCAGCACCTGCGGGTTCAGCGCCCGCAGAATCTCGTCCTGAAACGACACCACCGCACCGGTAATGCCCATCAACGCCAGGACCAGCCCGGCGCTGACGCCGAAAAACCAATGCAACTGGAACAGGGTTTTTTTAAACACGTTGCTCGCCTTGTTCATTCAAGATTGTTCGTCACGGCGTGCATTATGCCGTGTGTTATCGAGAACCATTCATAAACACACCTAAAAGCCCCGATCATTTGCATGAGCGGGGCTTTTTTGGCCTGCAGCGTTCCTTTGTGGCGAGGGAAGAGCGCACGCGTGACGCTGGTGGTGTCAGTGCTAGCGTAGTTGCGGGAAATCGCGCCGTTCCAAGGATCGTTCGGGGCCGGATTGGACAGCGAAGTACAGTTGTTTCCGCTCGCTTTTTTAAGCGTTTATTTAACGGCGCCATTCCTGGCGAAAGCTATTCAAATGATCGGCAAGGACCGCTGATTCCCTCAGGAATGTCAGGATAACGGTCTCGAGCTCTGCGGAGGTGCCATGGTTGTTGAGGTTCAGAAAGTGGCCGATGGAGCCGGACAGTTGGCTGATTTCGTTGCTATAAGCTTCTCTTAACGGTTGAACCGATTGTGCTTCGACCAGCAGTTGGTGGCGATTCCTGAGCACACCGAGCTCTTTCTGGGTGAGCGCCGACGTCTCGCGATGCCGATCCAACTGTATTTGTAGTTGGTGCCTGGCTTCGATCAGGTTGTCATATTTGACGCTGCCGACGACGAGGCCAAGCAGTTTGCCTGCCACGTCTACACCCTGTCGAATGAGCTTGAGTTGTGGCGGGGATAGACTCATTAAGCCAAGGGTACCGGCCGTAAGCAGCAGATGCTTGATTAGCGAAAAGCCATTGGTCGATTCGAGCAGCTTGATGCTCTCGTTCAGTTTCGTTTCTTGTACAACCAGGCGTCGTATCGTCGTTTGTTCATTGCCCGCCCGTAACTCGGTCTTGTTGATAGTGTCGTCCAGTTCTCGGGTCCGGTGCTCATTGTCGCTGAGCGTGACAGCGTTCAGGCTCGTCAGGCTTTTATCGAGTGCGACCACGTGTTTATCTGTTTCAGACAAGGCGTCGTCGATGAGTTGCTTGATTTCCTGGCTGAAACTTTCAATAGCTTCTTGCTCTTCGGGTGTGGGGTTTTCCCGAAGCTTTTCAATCACGCCGTGTAACCGCACTATTTGGTTCGCTTGCAACGCAACGGGAATCTGAGTAGCGGCGCGTTTCGCTTGGTCGTCGGTGTTGCTGAGCGCTTTGCGAAGTGCAGTGAATTCCTCAGCGAGGGCCGGAATGTATAGATTGCTCAACATACTGATCTTGTGATTGAGTTGGGCGCGGTAAGCCTGGATCTCTTTAATATCCGGTAAGGTATAACCGGTTTCGGTCTCAATGGAGTGAGTGCGGGACATTGCGTAATTCTCGAAAGTGAGGGGCAGGAGCGCTGAACTGAGAGAGAGAGTTTGCAGGGGCGTGGGTTTAAAGGGGCCGAGGGATAAAGTTTCATTGGTGGCGTTGTTGAAAGCCGTCAATAAATCATGCGCTTGTTCTTTGATGCGCGTCCAGTTATACGCCATGGTGCTGAGCCGAGCGGCAAAGGAGACCAGGTACATTGCATTTGTCACGCCGTTCACCCGGCTGCAGGAAGTATCGATATAAGTCTGGATAAGTTCCCACAGGCTTTCGAGGTTCGAGGAACTGCCGGCGGCGCTTTCCACGCGAGCTTTCAGCTCATGCATATCTGTTTCGAGTGAGTTTAAATACGCCAAGAGCTTATGATTGGTTCGGAGCGTTTCCTCGATAGTTCGCCGTTCATCTATTAACTCTTGCTGGTACCGGCGGGCCCTCTGGGCTTTTTGCCGAAGACCGTGGTGGTAACGACCAGGCCAGGCAGGCCTCCGACCAGCCCCACCATTTTTTCTTGGAATAACTCTCGATCTCAGCCTGCCGGCCCTTTATTCGCTCGCTTAGCACCAGGAGCCGCTCGTTTTGTCTTATTGTATCCTCGCCGAAATCCTGACTATTGATCAACGCCAGTTTCAGATCCAGGGCAGGTTTTATCGAGTGGTTAATAGCGTCTTTGAACCGGGTGATTTGAGCCTTTACAGTATGAGTGCTCTTGCTGCGTTCCTCGATCAACTCTTTAAGTTGGTCGGTCAGCCCCGGCAAGTTATAGGATCTTGGCAGCTCCTCGGGCGTCAGCTGTATTTCCGGAAGGTTTTCTATCTCCTCGGGCGACAGGTGGCCGATTTTTCCGGCGCCGGAAATAAAGCTGGGTATCGTATTAAGATATTGAATAATTTCGTTGCTGATAAAGATCAGATTGTCAGCGAATACGTGGAGGTCCGAGCCGACTGTTTTCATGCCTGCTTCAATTTTCGACCAGGTTTCGGAATGGTCTTTTATTGACGTGTACAGGACTTGCATATCGGCAGAGCGAAGACCATTGACATTGAGTTGGTCGTATTTATAGATCTGCTCTATTTCTGCTGCGTTCGTCGGCAACGCCAAGCCTCGCATTATGTAGCGTTTAATATTTCTGATGTCGTCGTGAGTGACCAATAGGCCTTTTTCTCGTTCGACCCCGGGAAGCGTCCCGGAAACAGCACCCATGAATTGTGTTGTTAACGTATTGAACGCCCTGGAAGCGATAGGGGTGTCGTCAAGGGTTGACATATAAAATTCCTTTTTTATTGCGTCGCGGCATCATGCCGTGGGTGGGAGGTTAGTGGGGACTTCCGGTGAAGTTAAGTAAAAAAGGTTTGCGACCTGTAACGTAGTGGCGCGTCGATGGGGATTGAGCATTAACGCCGCGTTTGAAGTGTCAACTACCTGTGCGGGTGTTTGTGACAGGCATAAAAAAAGGCCCGTGGAATCGGGCCTTTTTTGTTTTACGGTATTTACACGTAGTACGACTTCAACGGCGGAAACCCATTGAATTCCACGGCGCTGTAGCTGGTGGTGTAGGCACCGGTCGACAGCCAGTACAGGCGATCACCAATGGCCAGGTTCAACGGCAAACCGTACTTGTAGTTTTCGTACATGATGTCGGCGCTGTCGCAGGTCGGGCCGGCGATGACCACTTCTTCCATCTCGCCTTTCTTCTCGGTCCAGATCGGGAACTTGATGGCTTCGTCCATGGTTTCGATCAGGCCGGAGAACTTGCCCACGTCCGTGTACACCCAACGCTCGACGGCGGTGCGGGACTTGCGCGCCACCAGCACCACTTCGCTGACCAGGATCCCAGCGTTGGCGATCAACGAACGGCCCGGCTCCAGGATGATTTCCGGCAAGTCGTCGCCGAAGTCTTCCTTGAGGAAACGGATGATTTCCTCGGCATAGGTTTCCAGGCTGTTGGTGCGGGTGATGTAGTTGGCCGGGAAGCCGCCGCCCATGTTGATCAGCTTCAAGACGATGCCGTCTTCTTCTTTCAAACGCTCGAAGATCACCTTGACCTTGGCGATGGCAGCGTCCCAGACGCTGATGTCGCGCTGTTGCGAGCCGACGTGGAACGAGATGCCGTACGGCACCAGGCCCAGGTCGCGGGCCAGGATCAGCAGGTCCATGGCCATGTCGGTCTGGCAGCCAAACTTGCGCGACAACGGCCAGTCAGCGGTGGTCGAGCCTTCGGTAAGGATCCGCACATAGACTTTCGAACCCGGCGCGGCCTTGGCGATGTTGCGCAGGTCGGCTTCGGAGTCGGTGGCGTACAGGCGCACGCCCTTCTCGTAGAAGTAACGGATGTCCTTGGATTTCTTGATGGTGTTGCCGTAGCTGATCTGCTCCGGGCCGACGCCACGGCTCATGACCTTGTCCAGCTCGTAGATCGAGGCAATGTCGAAGTTCGAACCTTTTTCCTTGAGCAGGTCGATGATTTCCACCGCCGGGTTGGCCTTGACGGCGTAGTAGACCTTGGCGAATTCGAAACCGGCACGCAGGTCGTCATAGGCCTGGGCGATCATCGCGGTGTCGATCACCACGAACGGGGTTTCCTGCTTGTCGGCGAACGCTTTCATTTTCTGGAAAGTTTCGCGCGCGAAATAATCTTCGACCTGGATCGACATACTTGGGACTCCTACTGGCAAACATCAGGATCAATGGGTTTGAGGGCAAGCTGCCCCCGCGAACGTCCTCCGTATCCCCACTTTGGTTCGCCTACTTCCCAAGGCATGTCGCCGAAAGCAAAAAGGCCACGGGATGCATGATGCCCTTGGCCTTGCTGTCTCGTCGTCAGTACTTGAGCCGGATGGATCGTTTCCAGCATGGACGTTCGGCGCGAACTTTAGGGCGTGAGGGGCCTGAGATCAACTAAAAATGTCGCGTTTTTGCACGTCTCCGTCGTGCGGCGCGCGACAGCCCATGATGTAACCGACCGGTGTGACAGGTTGATGTTCCCTTGGATCGGTTTTCGAGTTGGCGCAATGTGCGTTGCTTTTGTGGCGAGGGGATTTATCCCCGCTGGGCTGCGCAGCAGCCCCAAAGGCTGAAATGCTCTAAACCTGACACACCGCAGTGGCGGGTCTCAGGACTGCTTCGCAGTCCAACGGGGATAAATCCCCTCGCCACAAGCAAGCTCCCTCGCCACAAAAAGCAGCCGTGCTTGGTCAGACTGAGGCAGTCTCAGCCGGCGAAACAATACTGGTCTTGCCCCCACGGGACTTGCCGGAGCTCAAGTACTCGGCAATCGATTCCTGGGTCACTTCGCCCAGGAACACCCGCTCGGCGTCCAGCACCGGCAGCCACGAGCGATTGAACTCGTACATGCGCGACAGCAGGATCCGCAGGTGCTCGTCGTAGGCTGCGGTGGCGTTGAATTCCCGCAGGAATTGTCCGCAGGTACCGGTCTGACGGTGCAGGTCGCGACGACGCACATACCCCAGGGCCTTGTTCTCGGCACAGGTGACCACCACGTAGCGCCGGTCATGTTCGTCCATCAACTCCAGCGCCTCGCTCACCGGCGTTTCGGGGCTGACCGACGGGGCGTTGTCCGCCGCGTCTTCGGCCTTGACCAGCAGCAGGCGCTTGAGCGTGCTGTCCTGGCCGACGAAGTTGCTGACGAACTCGTCGGCCGGGTGCGCCAGCAACGTGTCCGGGTGATCGCACTGGACCAGCTTGCCGGCGCGGAAGATCGCGATCTTGTCCCCCAGCTTGATGGCCTCGTCGATGTCGTGGCTGACCATGATCACGGTCTTGTTCAGCGCCCGTTGCATCTCGAAGAACTCGTTCTGGATCATCTCGCGGTTGATCGGGTCGACCGCGCCGAACGGTTCGTCCATCAGCAACAGCGGCGCATCGGCCGCCAAGGCGCGGATCACACCGATCCGTTGCTGCTGGCCACCCGATAATTCACGCGGGTAGCGGTGCAGGTATTGCTTGGGTTCGAGCTTGATCATGCTCATCAATTCGCGGGCGCGGTCGTGGCACTTCTGTTTATCCCAGCCGAGCAGGCGCGGGACGACGGTGATGTTTTCCTCGATGGTCATGTTCGGGAACAGACCGATCTGCTGGATCACGTAGCCGATGTTGCGGCGCAGGGTCACTTCGTCGAGGCCGGTGGTGTCTTCGCCGTTGATCAAGACCTTGCCCGAAGTCGGCGGGATCAGCCGGTTGATCATCTTCAGCGTGGTGCTCTTGCCACAGCCCGACGGCCCGAGGAACACGCAGATCTCGCCTTCGTTGACGGTCAGGTTCACCGAGTCCACGGCTTTCACATCCTTGCCGTTGCTCTTGAAGGTTTTGCTGAGGTTTTGAAGTTCGATCATTTGAGGAGTCCTTTAGGAGTCAGCGAGCGTTGCAGCCATTGCAGAAGCAGGTCGGCGAAGATGGCCAGGAGGCTGACCAGCACGGCGCCGACGATCAGCATCGACATGTCGCTGCGGCTGATGGAAGCGAGGATGAGCACACCCAGGCCACCGGCGCCGATGGTGGCGGCGATGGTCATGACACCGATGTTCATGACCACGGCGGTGCGCACGCCGGCCAGGATCACCGGCACGGCGATGGGCAGTTCGACCATGCGCAGGCGCTGGCCGAAGGTCATGCCGATGCCGCGGGCGGCTTCACGAATGCCCGGTTCGACGCCGGTCAGGGCCAGGTAGGTGTTGCGCATGATTGGCAACAACGAATAGAGAAACACCGCGGTAATCGCTGGCATCGGCCCCAGGCCCTGGCCGAATTTGGAGTAGAACGGCAACAGCAGGCCGAACAGGGCGATCGACGGAATCGTCAGCAGCACCGTGGCGCTGGCCTGCAACGGGCCGGCGAGGGCCGGGAAGCGGGTCATGAAAATGCCCAGCGGCACACCGATGACAATTGCCAGGGTCACGGCGATGCCCACCAGGGTGATGTGCTGCCAGGTCAGGTGCAGCACCAGCGGCCAGTCCAGATGGGAAAAGGCGTCAAGAAAATCCATGGCTTTTCCTCCAGGTCATTGGGTTGAGAGCAGTGAATGCTGGCGCAGGAAATCGGCGGCAACGGCGGAAGGGCTTTCATGATCGACGTCCACGCGAGCGTTGAGCTGGCGCATGGTTTCGTCGTCGAACAGCTCGGCCAGCGGCTTGAGCTGCGCGGCCAGTTGCGGGTGCGCGTCGAGGAACGCCTGGCGCACCACGGGCGCGGCGGTGTAGTCGGGGAAGTAATGCTTGTCATCTTCCAGCAGCTTCAGCTTGAAAGCGTTCAAGCGCCCATCGGTGGTGTAGACCAAGCCGGCGAATACCTGGCTGTTGCGCAGCGCGGTGTAGACCAGGCCCGCGTCCATCTGGCGGATGTTCTTGCGGGTCAGGTTCATGCCGTACTGCTCGACCATGCCGGCCAGACCGTCGGAGCGATTGGCGAACTCGGTGTCCAGGGCCACCAGATGGTTCTCGTCGGCCTCGGCCTGCAACACCGTGTTCAACTGGCTGATGGAACTGATCTGCGGGTATTTCTTCGCGACTTTTTCCGGCAAGGCCAAGGCGTAGGTGTTGCTGAATTTCGACGGCGTCAGCCAGACCAGGCCTTTTTTCGCGTCGAGTTCTTTTACTCGGGCATAGGACTGGGCGCTGTCGAGTTTCTCGGTGACATGGTTGTAGGCCACCAATGACACGCCTGTGTATTCCCAAAGCAAATCCAGTTGCCCGGTTTCATGGGCGCTACGGGCCAGGTTACTGCCCAGTCCGCCAGTGATTTGCGCGTCATAGCCTTTATTGCGCAGGTATTGCGCGGTGATTTCCGCCAGCAAGGTCTGCTCGGTGAACACCCGGGCGCCGAGGCGGATCAGCGGTTTTTCTGCGGCTTGGGCAACCCCTGCGAACAGCAGCAGGCAGCCCAGGATCAAGCTCAACTTCTTCATAACGATTCCTTTATCCAGCCAGGCTCAGGACGGTCGCAGACCGCGTTCCAGCCAGAGGCGGCTGGCCAGTGTCACCAGGCCGTCGAGCAGCAACGCGAGCAGGGCGGTGCAAGCGGCGCCGAGCAGCAATTGCGGCTGGTTGTTCAAGGCAATGCCAGGAAAGATCAGGCTGCCGAGGCTGTTGGCGCCGATCAAAAATGCCAGCGGGGCTGTGCCGACGTTGATCGCCAGGGCCACGCGCACGCCGCCGATGATGATCGGCACGGCGTTGGGCAATTCGACTTTCCACAGCACTTGGCGCGGGGTCATGCCGATGCCGACGGCGGCTTCCTTGAGGGAGCCCTGGACGTTTTTCAGGCCTTCATAGGTGTTGCGCACGATGGGCAGCAGCGAGGCGAGGAACAGCGCGAAGATGGCGGGACCGCTGCCAATGCCCAGGACGCCGAGGGCGATGGCCAATACGGCCAGGGGCGGCACGGTATTGCCGATGTTGAACACTTGCATGAAGCGTTCGGCGCGCCCGACCATGCCGGGGCGGCTGAGGAAGATGCCAGCGGGGATGCCGACAATCAGGGCCGCCAACATGGAGGCCAGGACAAGCATCAGGTGCGCTTGCAGGTAGAACAGCAGATCGTCGCGGTAACGTTGGATCGTATCGATGCCGATCCAGTGGACCAACAGGGCAAGAAGGGCGACGACGACCGCACCCCCCATAAGCCCTTTGCCATAGCGGATAGCCACAGGCGGACTCCTTTGTCTTTCAGTCGGCGCACGCTTTCCCGGGCGGCAGACCCTCGTGGGTTGCCGGGAAAACGTTCGCGAGAAGCAGCTCTTTTCGAGGCCGGTAAAACGACGTCGAAGCGAGCCATGAGCGCAGCCTCGTCAGGCTAACTTGCTGATTTTCAAGGCCCTGACGGTTGCTCGTATCAGGGGGTGGACGCCTCCACGGGGCAAAAGGTTCCCATCCTGAGCAGCATTTGGCCACCCCGGATGTGCTCAACGGTTCGGTGCCTGGTACACGTTGGGCTATAGTTTCTGTCCTTTTTTTGACTCACTCGCCAAGCGATTTCCCATGACCAAACAGGCCGTATGGAACTGGCCGGGATCGGGCAGGATTGGCGTTTCAAGGCTGATAACGGGGTCTGGCGTGTGGCTTTCGCGTTCGATCCGGAAAGGAAAGCAGTCCTGCTGGTGGGTGATGACAAGTCAGGCGGCAGCCAGAAAAAATTCTATAAGGACTTGATCAAGACAGCAGATGTCCGCTTTGACCGGCACCTAAGCACACTGAAGAAAGGGTAAGGCAATGGCTAAGTCAATCGACGAGATTATGAAAGGGCTTCCCGCGGCCCGTCGACAGAAGATCGAACAGCGCGGCGCAGAGCTCATTGCAGAACAGATGACCCTGCAGGAACTGCGCAAGGAGCTGAATCTCACGCAGGAGACTATGGCCGGTCTTCTCCACATGAAGCAAGGCAACGTCTCTAAAGTGGAGAAGCGTACCGACATGCTGCTCTCTACGCTGCGTGAATATGTTGAGGCTATGGGGGGAACGCTGGAATTGGTTGCCCGGCTTCCAGGTCGTGGCCCCGTGAAGCTGGAAGGTCTTCGTGACCTGAACGCGGACTTCAAGTAAGAAAAAAGGCCATCCAGACGGATGGCCTTTTGGTTTTTCAGTCAACCTCTTTCGGCGAGGGCGCAGTTCCAGCCAAGCGCTATCGGGCATCGTACCGAGCACTCCCGTCCGCCCTTTGTTACAATGCGCGGTTCCCTGTACTGGCCTGTGCAATCGGCCAAAAGCAAATTTTTCAGTGTGTGCATAACAGCATGCACAATCGAGATTTTGAACGATGTCCGACAGCAAAATTGTCAATGAAGTCAATGCCAGACGCACGTTTGCCATTATTTCCCACCCCGATGCCGGTAAGACCACCATCACCGAGAAGCTCTTGCTGATGGGCAAGGCGATTGCGGTGGCCGGCACGGTGAAATCCCGCAAGTCCGACCGCCATGCCACTTCCGACTGGATGGAAATGGAAAAGCAGCGGGGTATCTCCATTACCACGTCGGTCATGCAGTTCCCGTATCGCGATCACATGATCAACCTGCTCGACACCCCGGGCCACGAAGACTTCTCCGAAGACACCTACCGCACCCTGACCGCGGTGGACTCGGCCCTGATGGTCCTCGATGGCGGTAAGGGCGTCGAGCCACGGACCATCGCGCTGATGGACGTCTGCCGTCTGCGTGATACGCCGATCGTCAGCTTCATCAACAAACTCGACCGCGACATCCGCGACCCGATCGAGCTGCTCGACGAGATCGAAGCGGTCCTGAAGATCAAGGCCGCGCCGATCACCTGGCCGATCGGTTGCTACCGCGACTTCAAGGGCGTGTACCACCTGGCCGACGACTACATCATCGTCTACACCGCCGGTCACGGGCACGAGCGCACCGAGGTCAAGATCATCGAGAAGCTCGACTCCGACGAAGCCCGCGCCCACCTGGGCGACGAGTACGATCGTTTTGTCGAGCAACTGGAGCTGGTGCAGGGCGCCTGCCATGAATTCAACCAGCAGGAATTCATCGACGGCCAGCTGACCCCGGTGTTCTTCGGCACCGCCCTGGGCAACTTCGGCGTCGACCATGTGCTCGACGCCGTGGTCGATTGGGCCCCGCGCCCGCTGCCGCGTGTTGCCAACGAGCGCACCGTGGAGCCGGTGGAAGAGAAGTTCTCGGGCTTCGTGTTCAAGATCCAGGCGAACATGGACCCCAAGCACCGCGACCGCATCGCCTTCATGCGCATCTGCTCCGGCAAGTACGAAAAAGGCATGAAGATGCGCCATGTGCGCACCGGCAAGGACGTGCGCATCGGCGACGCCTTGACCTTCTTCTCCTCGGAGCGCGAGCAACTGGAAGAGGCCTTCGCCGGTGACATCATCGGCCTGCACAACCACGGCACCATCCAGATCGGCGACACCTTCACCGAAGGCGAGGCCTTGGGCTTCACTGGCATCCCGCACTTCGCCCCGGAACTGTTCCGCCGCGTGCGCCTGAAGGACCCGCTCAAGTCCAAGCAACTGCGCCAAGGTTTGCAGCAACTGGCCGAAGAGGGCGCCACCCAGGTGTTCTTCCCGGAGCGCAGCAACGACATCATCTTGGGCGCGGTCGGTGTGCTGCAGTTCGACGTCGTCGCCAGTCGCTTGAAAGAGGAATACAAGGTCGAGTGCTCCTACGAGCCGATCACCGTGTACTCGGCGCGTTGGGTCGAATGCGGTGACAAGAAGAAGCTCGAGGAATTCTCCAACAAGGCTGTGGAAAACCTTGCGCTGGATGGTGGTGGACATTTGACCTACCTGGCGCCTACGCGGGTGAACCTGGCGCTGATGGAAGAGCGCTGGCCAGACGTGAAATTCCGCGCGACGCGGGAGCATCACTAAGCAGTAAGTGTGACCCATTGTGGGAGCGAGCCTGCTCGCGATAGCGCTGGACCAGTCAGCATTTATGTTGAATGTGCCGCCGTCTTCGCGAGCAGGCTCGCTCCCACATTGGTTTTGTGTCAGATCCTCAATCTCCCGGTCAGCCACAATTTCCTGTGGGAGCGAGCTTGCTCGCGAAAGCGGTGGGTCGGCTTGCATGAAAGCGGGCTGGCGCACGGCTCGTCAGCCCTCTCTTTAGGGCCAGTCGCTAACGCGGATCGACGATATCCAGCGCCCGATTCGCCAGCAATTCACTCATCTCGATCACCTGAAGAATACCCATCGCAACCTGTCGGCGAGAGCCTTCAAGGTCGAATGCCAGGTCGCTGATCATGGCGTTGGCGGAGGCGAGGTTTTCGCTGAGGTTGGCGAGCAGGCTTTCGCTATCGACCCCTTCCACCACAGTGAAGAGCTGGCGCGCTGGCGGTTCTTTCTTGGCCTTGGCCTGTTCCGGCTTCAAGTAATAATCGAGCGCCCGCTCAGTGGCTTCGTGGAATTTTTCCGGGTCTAGGCTGGAATAGGCAGAGGTGGGGTCTGATTCGGGTGGGTTCGGTGTGGCTTTGAACATGGTGATGCTCCTATGGGAATAGAAGCCGCCAAGACCTGTCGCTAAACAGAATGGTGGCGACTGTACGCAGGTTAGCGAACCGGACATAGGCACCCGGTAGACCCGAAGGTCTCCCACATACAGCCGCCATAACGATTGCGGTGAGATCCCGCAATAAGGATGGCTGCTTACGTGCCTATGGTTCAGGTCGCTAAACCCGACCGCTGAATTTCAGCGACCCGGTAACCATAAAGACCCACCTCAAAGCGCACAAGCGGGCGGATTCTGGCTTAGTTGTAGGCAAAGGCGCAAGGCAACGTAGCCTCGGAACGAGCGTTCCGTGTTACCGGGTATTTGTCTGTAGGGCTCAATGCCCGGCGGCCCCAAAAGGGTTTTGGTTTGGCACTGCTTTGTGACCACACCCATTCAAATTGTGGGAGCGGGCTTGCTCGCGAAAGCGGTGGGGCAGCCTGCCTGGATACTGGATGTGGCGGCCTCTTCGCGAGCAAGCCCGCTCCCACAAGGGAGGTTTGTTGCGTTAGTAGATTTGGGGATAAGGCTTATTCGAAACCATTCTGTACAGCGACGGCATTTCTGGCTGTACGGGGGCGTCTTATCTGGTGAACCGGGCGGTTCAGAACTAGATTTTGTTGAGCGCCGTCGGGCCCCGGCTTTATCCGGAAAGAAGGAATTGGCTATGAATAAGCTTCTACGCATGATGTTGCTATTGAAGGTTTTGGTGATGTTGTCCCTGGGCTCCACCATCGCGTGGGCGGAATGTGATCAGCATGATCAGCACGCATCGAGTGGGCAGGTTGCGCAGGGTGAGTTGATGCTTGCCGCGACCGATGCGGACGCAGGCGATCCAGACGATGGCGAGGATGACGATGGTTCGCCGGTTGATCCGCCGGATGGTGATGAGGATGAAGAGGGCGATAGCCAGACGTAGGGCTATAGCCTAAAGAAAACCCCTCCAGCCCCAACTGATATTCAGTCGGGGCTGGAGGGGTTTTTTATGCCCGGCGCATGACCCAAGGTGAAATTTTACCTCTGTGGCGAGGGGATTTATCCCCGCTGGGCTGCGCAGCGGCCCCAAACCAGGCAACTCGGTGCGCCAGGAAGATTGAGTTCATTGCTTTAGGGCTGCTGCGCAGCCCAACGGGGATAAATCCCCTCGCCACAAGAGCTTATCTACCTTCTGCTTTATGCAGCGCCGTCGAGAAACCGCTCGGCGTAGTGACACGCCACCAGCCGGTTATCCAACGGGCGCAACGCCGGTTCCTCAGTCTTGCAACGCTCGGTCGCATACGGGCAGCGCTTGTGGAAAGCGCAGCCGGACGGCGGGTTGAGCGGGTTGGGCAGTTCGCCGACGATCTTGATCTTCGGCTTGTTCGGGTCCGGGTGGATGGTCGGGGTGGCCGACAGCAGCGCCTGGGTGTACGGGTGCAGCGGGCGGCTGTAGATGGACTCGTTGGGGCCCATTTCCACCGGGCGGCCGAGGTACATCACCATCACGTCGTCGGCGACGTGCTGCACCACCGCCAGGTTGTGGGAAATGAACACGTAGGCGGTGTTGAATTCCTGCTGCAGGTCCATGAACAGGTTCAGCACCTGGGCCTGGATCGACACGTCCAGCGCCGACGTCGGTTCGTCCGCCACCAGCACCTTGGGTTGCAGCATCATGGCGCGGGCCAGGGCGATGCGCTGGCGCTGGCCGCCGGAGAACATGTGCGGGTAGCGCTGGTAATGCTCGGGGCGCAAGCCCACCTGCTTCATCATCGCCTGGACTTTCTCGCGACGTTCGGTGGCCGACAGGTTGGTGTTGATCAGCAATGGCTCGGCCAGCTGATCACCGATTTTCTGCCGCGGGTTGAGGGACGCGTAAGGGCTCTGGAAGACCATCTGCACGTCTTTGCGCAGTTGCTTGCGTTCGGCCTTGTTGGCGCCGGCCACTTCCTGGCCGGCGATTTTCAAGGAGCCGGCGGACGGTTCTTCAATCAGCGTCAGGGCCCGGGCGAGGGTGGATTTGCCGCAACCGGATTCGCCCACCACGGCCAGGGTCTTGCCGGCTTCCAGTTCGAACGACACACCGTTGAGGGCGCGCACGGTCGCATGGCCCTTGAACATGCCACGGGACACTTCGTAATGACGGGTCAGGTCACGGGCGGTAAGTACGACGGCCATCACGCCACCTCCTGGTTCAGCGGGTAGAAGCAGCGGGCGAGGCTGTTGGATTTCGGATCGAGGGCCGGGCGTTGTTGACGGCAGTTGTCCTGCACGTACGGGCAGCGCGGCGACAGCAGGCAGCCTTGTGGGCGGTCATAGCGACCGGGGACGATGCCGGGCAATGTCGCCAGGCGCTCGGCGCCCATGCTGTGTTCCGGGATCGCCGCCAGCAGCGCTTCGCTGTAGGGGTGGGCCGGAATGTCGAACAGCTGCGGCACCTGGCCGACTTCCACGGCTTGGCCGGCGTACATCACGCACACGCGTTGGGCGGTTTCAGCGACGACGGCGAGGTCGTGGGTGATCAGCACCAGGCCCATGTCCTGCTCTTTTTGCAGGGCCAGCAGCAGGTCCATGATCTGCGCCTGGATGGTCACGTCGAGGGCGGTGGTCGGTTCGTCGGCGATCAGCAGCTTCGGCTCACCGGCAATCGCCATGGCAATCGCCACGCGCTGGCTCATGCCGCCGGACAGTTGATGCGGATAGGCGTCCATGCGGCTGGCCGCGCCGGGAATCTCGACTTTTTCCAGCAGTTCGATGGCGCGCTTGCGGGCGGCCTTGCCGGACATCTTCAGGTGCAGGCGCAGCACTTCTTCGATCTGGAAACCCACGGTGTAGCTGGGGTTGAGCGCGGTCATCGGATCCTGGAAGACCATCGCCAGGTCCTTGCCGACGATCTGCCGGCGCTGGCGGTTGCTCAGCTTGAGCATGTTCTTGCCGTCGAAGTTCAGCGCATCGGCGGTGACGATGCCGGGGTGCTCGATCAGGCCCATCAGCGCCATCATGGTCACGGATTTACCCGAGCCCGATTCGCCGACGATCGCCAGGACTTCGCCTTTTTCCACACTCAGGTCCAGGCCGTCGACCACCGGCACGGCGGTGGCGTCGCCGAAGCGGACGTTGAGATTCTTGATTTCTAGCAGTGACATGGGAATCTCCTCAGGCGGCATTCTTGAGTTTCGGGTCCAGCGCATCGCGCAGCCCGTCGCCCATCAGGTTGATTGCCAGCACGCTGAGCAAAATGGTCAAGCCAGGCAGGCTCACGACCCACCAGGCGCGTTCGATGTAGTCGCGGGCCGAGGCCAGCATGGTGCCCCACTCCGGGGTAGGCGGCTGCACGCCGAGGCCGAGGAAACCCAGGGCGGCGGCGTCGAGGATCGCCGAGGAGAAGCTCAAGGTCGCCTGGACGATCAGCGGTGCCATGCAGTTGGGCAGCACGGTGATGAACATCAGGCGCGGCAGGCCGGCACCGGCCAGGCGGGCGGCGGTCACGTAGTCGCGGTTCAGTTCGCCCATCACGGCGGCGCGGGTCAGGCGCACGTAGGATGGCAGCGAGACGATGGCGATGGCGATCACGGTGTTGATCAGGCCTGGGCCGAGGATGGCGACGATCGCCACGGCCAGCAGCAAGGATGGCAGGGCCAGCATGATGTCCATCAGGCGCATGATGGTCGGGCCGAGGATGCGCGGGAAGAACCCGGCGAACAGCCCCAGCAGGATGCCCGGGATCAGCGACATCACCACCGATGACAAGCCGATCAGCAACGACAGCCGCGAGCCTTGGATCAGGCGCGAGAGCAGGTCGCGGCCCAGTTCGTCGGTGCCCAGCAGGAATTGCATCTGCCCACCTTCCAGCCAGGCCGGCGGCGTCAGCAGGAAGTCGCGGTATTGCTCGCTCGGGTCGTGCGGCGCGACCCACGGGGCGAAAATCGCGCAGAACACGATCAGGATCATGAACAGCAGCCCGGCGACAGCGCCCTTGTTGCGGGAAAACGCGTGCCAGAATTCTTTGTACGGGGACGGGTACAGCAGGCTTTGATCGACTGCTACCGCGGTAGTTGGAGTACTCATGGTCTTGATCTCAGCGCTGGTGACGGATGCGTGGGTTGGCAAAGCCGTAGAGGATGTCCACGACGAAGTTGACCAGAATCACCAGGCAGGCGATTAACAGGATGCCGTTCTGCACCACGGGATAGTCCCGGGCGCCGATGGCTTCGATCAGCCACTTGCCGATGCCCGGCCAGGAGAAGATCGTTTCGGTCAGGACCGCGCCGGCCAGCAGCGTGCCGACTTGCAGGCCGACCACGGTCAGCACCGGGATCAGCGCGTTGCGCAGGCCGTGGACGAACACCACGCGCGACGGCGACAGGCCCTTGGCCTTGGCGGTGCGGATGTAGTCTTCGCGCAGTACTTCGAGCATCGAAGAGCGGGTCATGCGGGCGATCACCGCCAGCGGAATGGTGCCCAGCACGATGGCCGGCAGGATCAGGTGATGCAGGGCATCGAGGAACGCGCCCGGCTCGTCGGCCAGCAGCGTGTCGATCAGCATGAAGCCGGTTTTCGGCTCGATGTCGTAGAGCAGGTCGATCCGTCCCGACACCGGCGTCCAGCCCAGGGACACCGAGAAGAACATGATCAGGATCAGGCCCCACCAGAAGATCGGCATCGAATACCCCGCCAGGGAGATGCCCATCACCCCATGGTCGAACAGGGATCCTCGCTTGAGTGCCGCGATCACCCCGGCCAGCAGGCCCAGGATACCGGCGAACAACAGCGCGGCCATGGACAGTTCCAGGGTCGCGGGAAACAGTGAGCTGAACTCGGTCCATACGCTTTCACGGGTGCGCAGCGATTCGCCGAGGTCGCCGTGGGCCAGTTTGCCGATGTAGTCCAGGTACTGGGCATACAGCGGTTTGTTGAGGCCAAGGCGTTCCATTGCCTGTGCATGCATTTCGGGATCGACCCGACGTTCGCCCATCATCACTTCCACGGGGTCGCCGGGGATCATGCGAATCAACGCGAAGGTCAGCAAGGTGATGCCGAAGAACGTGGGGATCAATAATCCCAGTCGGCGGGCAATAAAACTAAACATCTTCAGGTGTACCTCATCAGCCGGTTAGGCGTGCCCGGCAATCCTTTGGTGAAGGTTGCCGGGCGTTTTCTTATCTACTTCACCTGGGTGGTGGCGAAGTTGTTGGTGGTGAGCGGGCTAATCACGTAGCCCTCTACGTTGTTGCGCATTGCCGTGAACATCCGAGTGTGGGCCATGCTGATCCATGGCTGGTCCTGGTTGAAAATCACCTGGGCCTGCTCATAGAGTTTGGCGCGCTCCTCGGGGTTCACTGTGGCGCGTGCCTGGTCGAGCAGCGCCTGGAATTTCTCGTTGCACCAGCGCGCGTAGTTTTCGCCGTTCTTGGCGGCCTCGCAACTGAGCATAGGCGTCAGGAAGTTATCCGGGTCGCCGTTGTCGCCCGCCCATCCGGCGGACACCATGTCGTGCTCGCCGTTTTTCGCGCGCTTGAGCATTTCGCCCCATTCCATCACGCGAATGTCGACCTTGATCCCGACTTTCGCCAGGTCGGACTGCATCATCTGCGCGCCGAGCATCGGGTTGGGGTTGGTCGGGCCGCCGCCGTTGCGGGTAAACAGGGTGAACACGGTGCCTTCCGGCACGCCGGCTTCCTTGAGCAATTGGCGGGCCTTGTCGAGGTCGCGGGCCGGGTTCTTCAGATTGTGGTTGTAGCCCAGCAGGGTCGGCGGGTAGGGGTTGACCGCCGCGGTGGCGTTGCCCTTGCCGAACAGCGCGTTGACGTAGGCTTCCTTGTCGAAGGCCAGGTCGATGGCTTTGCGCACCCGCACGTCGCTCATGTATTTGTGGCTGGTATTCATGGCGGTGTAGGAGACGGTCATCGCGTCCAGCTCGGTGACCTTCAGGTTCGGGTCTTTCTTGATGCTGGGGATGTCATCGGGCTTGGGGTACAGCGCGATCTGGCACTCGTTGGTCTTGAGTTTCTGCATGCGCACGTTGTTGTCGGTGGCGATGGCCAATACCAGCGCATCGGCTGGCGGCTTGCCACGGAAGTAGTCCGGGTTGGCCTTGAAGCGAACCTGGGCGTCCTTGTTGTAGCGCTGGAACACGAACGGGCCGGTGCCGATCGGCTTGCTGTTGAGGTCGCCGGTTTTGCCTGCCTTGAGCAACTGGTCGGCATATTCGGCCGGGTAGATCGAGGAGAAGGCCATGGCGATGTCGGCCAGGAACGGCGCTTCGCGGCGGGTCAGGGTGAACTTGACCGTGTGCTCGTCGACTTTCTCGACGTTTTTCAGCAGTTCCTTGAAGCCCATGCTTTCAAAGTACGGGAAGCCCACGCTCGACAGTTTGTGCCACGGGTGGTTCGGGTCCAGTTGGCGCTGGAAACTCCAGACCACATCGTCGGCGTTCATGTCGCGGGTCGGCTTGAAGTATTCGGTGGTGTGGAACTTGACGCCCTTGCGCAGGTGGAAGGTGTAGGTCAGGCCGTCGTCACTGATGTCCCAGGATTCGGCCAGGGCCGGAATCACTTCGGTGGTGCCGGGCTTGAAGTCGGCCAGGCGATTGAAAATGGTTTCCGCCACGGCATCGGCGGTGACTGCAGTCGTGTACTGGACCATGTCGAAGCCTTCCGGGCTGGCTTCTGTGCAAACCACCAGGGGCTTGGCGGTGGCGCCAACGGCGACACTCAGCAGCGCGGCGGCGATGGCGGCGCGTAGGGGGATCATGTTCATCGTCAATCCTCTGCAATCGGGTAATTGGCAAAAGACCGGGCGGGCGACCTTGTGAGTCGACCGCCCGGTGGCAGTTTAGAGAATGTTGAACGGGATGGTGGTGACCAGGCGGAACTCGTTGAGGCTGCCGTCGGCCTGGTTTTCGCTGGCGCGGTGTGCGGTGTAGGTCGCACGGATCGCGGTGGCTTTCAGAGGGCCGCTCTGTACGGCATAGGACGCGCCGACGCCGTATTCATAGTGGTGCTCACCGTCCATGGCCCGCACGTCGCTATAACCGGTGCTGTTGTAGTGCGTGCCGTCGATGCCCCAGCCGCGCGCCTGGTAGATGTTGAACTTCAGGCCTGGTACGCCGTATTCGGCCATGTTCAGGCCATAGGCGATCTGGAAGGATTTCTCGTTCGGGCCGTTGAAGTCCGACAGCAGGGAGTTGGCCAGGTAGATGCCGTTGGTTTCGTGCAGGTAGTCGAAGTACTCGTTACCGTTCACTTCCTGGTATGAGAAGGTCAGGCTGTGGGCCTGGTGCGTCAGACCGAACGACAGGGAATAGGTGTCGTTGTCGATTTCACCCAGCTTGCTTTTGCCCGAATCCACGGTCTTGTAGTAGTTCAGGCCGGTGGTCAGGCTCAGTACCGAGCTGTCGCCCAGCTCGTGGGTGGCGCCGAAGTAGTACTGGTTCCACATGTCCTCGGCCTGGGTCGCCCAGAGGCTGGTCTTCAGGCTGGCCAGTGGCTGGTAAGTGATACCGGCGGTGTTGACGTGATCGGTCTCGACGCTGCTGTCACCGTATTCGGAGCGGAACTTGCGCTGGCTCTCTTCGGTACGTGGCGAGTTGCGGTCGAAGGTGGCGATGTCGAAGCCCAGGTTTTCGAACTCTTCGCTGTGCAGGCTCACACCTTGGAAGCTGGAAGGCAGGGCACGGTTGCCGATGACGTCGACCATCGGGCTGCTGAAGTTCTGGCGGCCGGCGGTCAGGGTGGTGTTGGACACGCGGGCCTTGACGTTGGCCAGGCCCAGTTTGCTCCACTGGCCCACAGCGTCGCCGCCTTCATGGGTCAGGGTACGGTTGTTGCCGGCCCCAGGACGGGTGGTCGGTGCACCGCCATTGTTGGACGCCAGGTCCTTGCGATCCCGGTCGAGGGCGATGGCATTGTAGGCCGCCACTTCGGTGCTGAAGCCTACGGTGCCTTCGGTGAAGCCCGAGTTGTACTTGATGATGGTGCCTTGCAGCCAGTTGATACGGCGATCGGTCTCGCGTGCTTCGCCGTTCTTGCGATAGGTGAGTTTCGTGCCGCGCTTGAATTGCTCGTTGGCGTACCAGTTGCGCGTGCTACCCGTGACGGATTGGCCGTCGATGAAGCCCTTGGCTTCGCTTTGCTCGCTGGTGGTCTTGAGGGTCACTGGGGTGACTGCCTGGCTCTGGGATTCAGCGTAAGCCGTGGCCGTAACGCTGCTGATGGCCAAGGCCAGTATCGCGGTGCTGCTCAGTTTCATCGGTAACGCTCCTTTTCTTTCTTTTTCATGCCGTTCTTTTTTGGTGATACGGCTATCGGTTTGGAACTCATTTCCAGCTTGCAAACGTTTGCTTGGCGCCTGATCGGCGAATTAAGGCAAGACTTCTGCGTGAGGGCTTCCAGGGAAGCCCTCGCTGTGCGGCTAAGCGGTTATGGGTTCAGGCTGACGCCCGAGAAGACGTTGCGACCGAAGGGGCTGACCTTGAACCCTTCGACTTTGGCACTCAGCGGCTGGTTGACCGTCGAGTGGGCAACAGGGGTGATCGGCACTTGCTGCTTGAGCAACTGCTGGGCCTGTTTGTAGAGCACGGTGCGCTGGTCACGGTCGGTGACGACCTTGGCCTGCTTGATCAGTTTGTCGTAATCCTGGTCACACCACATGGAGTAGTTGTTGCCGCCAATGGCGTCGCAGCTATAGAGCGTGCCCAGCCAGTTGTCCGGGTCCCCGTTGTCGCCGGTCCAACCGATCAGGCTGATGTCGTGCTCGCCGTTCTTGGTGCGCTTGATGTATTCGCCCCATTCGTAGCTGACGATCTTCACCTTCAGGCCGATCTTCGCCCAGTCTGCTTGGAGCATCTCGGCCATCAGCTTGGCGTTGGGGTTGTACGGGCGTTGCACGGGCATGGCCCAGAGGGTGATTTCGGTGCCTTCCTTGACCCCGGCGGCCTTGAGCAACTCCTTGGCTTTTTCCGGGTTGTAGGGCGTGTCCTTGATGGTGTCGTCGTAGGACCATTGCGTCGGCGGCATGGCGTTCTGCGCCAGTTGCCCCGCACCTTGGTAAACGGCGTTGAGAATGCCTTGCTTGTTCACCGCCATGTCCAGCGCCTGGCGCACTTCGACCTGGTCGAACGGCTTGTGGCGGGTGTTATAGGCGATGTAGCCGAGGTTGAAACCCGGTTTTTCGATCAGTTGCAGCTTGGGATCGTTCTTCAAGGCCGGCACGTCGGCGGGACGTGGATGCAGGGTGACCTGGCATTCGTTGGCCTTGAGCTTCTGCACCCGCACCGAGGCGTCGGTGTTGATGGAGAAGATCAGGTTTTTCAGTTTCACCCGTTCCGGCGCCCAGTACTTGTCGTTGGCGACATAACGAATATTGGAGTCTTTCTGATAGCTCTTGAACTCGAACGGCCCGGTGCCGATCGGCTTCTGGTTGATGTCGCTCGGCTTGCCGCCCTTGAGCAGTTGGTCGGCGTATTCGGCCGAGAGGATCGCGGCGAAGCTCATGGCAATGTTCTGGATAAACGCGGCGTCGACGCTGTTGAGCGTCATTACCACCGTCAGCGGCCCGGTTGCTTCGACCTTGGCAATGTTCTTGTTCAGGCTCATGCCGTTGAAGTACGGGAACTCGGTGGGGTAGGCCTTGCGGAACGGATGCTGCGGGTCAAGCATGCGGTTGAACGTGAACAGCACGTCGTCGGCGTTGAAATCCCGGGTCGGCGTGAAGTAATCGGTGGTATGAAATTTCACCCCTTCGCGCAGGTGGAAGGTGTACTTCAAGCCATCTTCGGAAATGTCCCAGCTCGTCGCCAGGCCTGGGACTACATTGGTCGCGCCTTTTTCAAACTCGGCCAGGCGGTTGTACAGCGGTTCGGCGGCATCGTTGTCGGTGGCCGTGGTGTATTGCGCGGTGTCGAAACCGGCGGGGCTGCCTTCGGAACAAAACACCAGGCTGCCACCGGCGGCCTGGGCTGCGGAGGTGGCGGCCAACAGGCCGGTGCCCAGCAATGCGGATAAAACCAAGGTATGGCGCATGACGCTCCCTCTCTCGTTTCGGGGTGTTGATCAGTGATCCGGTGTCCTTCCGGGGACAGGTCCGGAGCACTGGGCTCATTCCATTGCGTAAACAGCGATGCCACAGGGCCAGCAAACCGGCAGCCCCGACGTTATGGGTCGTGGGCCAGGCGGTAAATGCGGAAACGCCTGAAAGACTTGTGGGAAAAGGCGACACGTCCTAAACCAACTGCTGTGGGACGCAGTGCTTTTGGATGTAGGCAATTTCCTAGGTCTTGGTCTCGGCAGACAGGGCGACGGCATGGCGTGGGAGCGAGTCCTGCTCGCGATGGCGTCGTTGATAGTCCGCCATCGCGCTTAAAAAAGAGGCCGCTACGCCCGAAGCGTCGGACCGGCCCAGCGGGAGCAAGCTCCCTCGCCACAGGTCACCTTACTTGCTGACGCTGACGCCGTAGAAGGAGTTCAAGCCAAAGGGGCTGATCTTGAAGTCCTGCACGTTGGCGCGCATGGGTTGATACACCGTCGAGTGAGCGATAGGTGTCATTGGCACAGCATCCTTGAGGACGTGTTGCGCCTGCTTGTACAGTTCGGTGCGCTTGGCCTGGTCGGTGGTGCGCTTGGCTTCTTTCACGAGGCCATCGAACTTCTTGTCACACCATTTGGAGAAGTTGTTGCCGGCCAGCGAGTCGCAGCCGAACAGCACGTTGAGCCAGTTGTCCGGGTCACCGTTGTCACCGCTCCAGCCAATGATCATGGCCTGGTTCTCGCCGCCCTTGGAACGCTTGATGTACTCGCCCCATTCGTAGCTGACGATGTTGACGTTCAGGCCGATTTTCTTCCAATCGGACTGCAGCATCTCGGCCATCAACTTGGCGTTCGGGTTGTACGGACGCTGCACCGGCATCGCCCACAGGGTGATGTTGGTGCCTTCCTTGACGCCGGCTTCCTTGAGCAGCTCCTTGGCTTTCTCAGGATCGTACTTGGCGTCCTTGATGGTGGTGTCGTAGGACCACTGGGTCGGCGGCATGGCGTTGACCGCCAGTTGGCCGGCGCCCTGGTACACCGAGTCGATGATCTGTGGCTTGTTGACCGCCATGTCCAGCGCCTGGCGGACCTTCAGGTTGGCCAGCACGTTCGGCTCGTTGCTGCCCTTGATCTTGTCCATCACGTTGTAGGCGATATAGCCCAGGTTGAAACCCGCCTGGTCAGGCATCTTCAACGCTTTGTCTTCCTTCAGGGCCTTGAGGTCGGCCGGGCGTGGGAAGAGGGTGATCTGGCATTCGTTTTTCTTGAGCTTCTGCATGCGCACCGACGGGTCGGTGGTGATGGCGAAGATCAGGTTGTCGATCTTCACGTCGTCAGGCTTCCAGTAGTCCTTGTTCCCGGTGTAGCGGATGTTGGAGTCTTTCTGATAGCTCTTGAACACGAACGGGCCAGTGCCGACCGGCTTCTGGTTGATGTCCGGGGCCTTGCCTTCCTTGAGCAGTTGGGCGCCGTATTCGGCGGACTGGATCGAGGCGAAGCTCATCGCCATGTTCTGGATGAACGCGGCGTCTACATCCTTGAGGGTGAACTTGACGGTGTGGTCGTCGACTTTATCGATCTTGGTGATGTTGGTGTCCATCCCCATGTCGGTGAAGTACGGGAATTCGGTTGGGTACGCCTTACGGAAAGGGTCGTCCTTGTTGATCATGCGGTTGAACGTGAACAGCACGTCGTCGGCATTGAATTCACGGGTCGGCTTGAAGTACGAGGTAGTGTGGAACTTGACGCCTTCACGCAGGTGGAAAGTGTAGGTGAGGCCGTCTTCGGAAATGTCCCACTTGGTGGCCAGGCCAGGAATCACGGCGGTGCCGCCGCGCTCAAACTGGGTCAGGCGGTTGAACATGGTTTCTGCAGAGGCGTCGAAGTCGGTTCCGGTGGTGTACTGACCAGGGTCGAAACCGGCCGGGCTGCCTTCGGAGCAGAACACCAGGTTAGTCGCGGCGGAAGCGAAAGGAGCGCTGGCTAACAAGCCTGCGCCGACTAAAAACGGAATGACCGCGTGTTTAAGCATGTTGGCCTCATGATTTGTTGTCATTTTTGGATTTGAGGGCGACCTCGTGAGTCGTCCTGCGGATACTTATGCAGGCCCCATACCCAATGCAAGATCCAGAGCGGTTACAAGTCTGAAACAGTGGCACGAACGTACCTTAATGTCGCATCTTTGTAACTTCTGACGCATTTGACCGTTTGCGCAGGCTTTTTTGGGGCGAAACGCGCTCCTTGGCGGTGCGACGCGAGGCCGCGACGCACCGCCATGGGGCGGGTTTTACTTGTTCAAACCCACGCCGTAGAAGGGTGTGAGGCCAAATGGGCTGAGTTTGAAATCCACCACTTCCTTGCGTATCGGCTGGAACACCGTTGAGTTGGCAATGGGCGTGATGGGCACCTGCTGCTTGAGGATTTTCTGCGCCTGCTGGTACAGCTCGATCCGTTTTTGCCGGTCGGTCGCGACCTTGGCTTGCTGGACCAACCGGTCGTAGGCCGGGTCGCACCACTTGGCGTAGTTGCTGCCCTTGACCGCTGCGCAGCTATAAAGCACGCCGAGCCAGTTGTCCGGGTCGCCGTTGTCGCCGGTCCAGCCGTAGATCATCGCGTCGTGTTCGCCGTTCTTGGCGCGCTTGATGTACTCGCCCCATTCGTAGCTGACGATGTTGGCCTTGATGCCAATCCTGGTCCAATCCTGCTGGATCATCTGCGCCGACATGCGTGCGTTGGGGTTGGACGCGCGCTGCACCGTCATCGCCCACAAATCAATGGTTGTACCGGGCGCAACCCCGGCTTCCTTGAGGAGCGCCTTGGCCTTGGTCACGTCATGGGGCGCGTCCTGGATCGTCGGGTCGAACGACCACTGGGCCGGCGGCAAGGCGTTCTGCGCCAGCTGCCCGGCGCCTTGGTAAACGGCCTTGATGATCGCCGGTTTATCGATGGCCATGTCCAGCGCCTGGCGGACCTTGAGCTGGTCCAGCGGCGGGTGCGTCACGTTGTAGGCCAGGAAACCGAGATTGAAACCGGGCTGCTTGAGCACCCGCAGGTTCGGGTCTTGCTCCATCACCTCGATGTCGGCCGGGCGCGGATAACCGCTGACCTGGCACTCGCCGCGCTTGAGCTTTTGCAGGCGCACGGCGGCGTCCGGGGTGATGGAAAAAATCAGGTTATCGAGCTTCACGTCCTCGGGTTTCCAGTACGCGGTGTTGGCGGCGTAGCGGATCTGCGAATCCTTCTGGTAACGCTTGAACACGAACGGCCCGGTGCCGACGGGTTTCTGGTTGAGGTCGCCGGCCTTGCCTTCCTTCAATAGCTGCGCGGCGTATTCGGCGGATTGCACCGAGGCAAAACTCATTGCCAGGTTCTGTACGAAAGCCGCATCGACGTTGTTCAGGCTGAAGCGGACGGTGTGCTCGTCGACTTTCTCGACGTTTTTGATCGTGGTGTTCAGGCCCATGTCGGTGAAGTACGGCGATTCGGTGGGGTAGGCCTGGCGAAACGGGTGTTGTGGGTCGAGCAGGCGTTGGAAGGTGAACAGCACGTCGTCGGCGTTGAAGTCGCGGGTGGGGGTGAAATAGTCGGTGGTATGGAATTTCACGCCGTCGCGCAGGTGAAACGTGTAGGTCAGGCCATCGGCGGACACGTCCCAACTTGTCGCCAACCCAGGCTCGACCTCGGTGCCGCCGCGCTTGAACTGGGTGAGGCGGTTGAAGACGGTTTCGGCCGAGGCGTCGAAGTCGGTGCCGCTGGTGTATTGACTGGGGTCGAACCCGGCGGGGCTGGCTTCGGAGCAGTAGACCAGGGTGGTGGCGGCCTGGGCCAGTGGGGCGCTGCTGATCAAGGTTAGGGCCAGCAGGAGGGGCTTGAAGGTGGTTCTGTCCATGAAATCCCTTGGGGGCGGTGAGGTTTTCAGAAGAGTAGCGTTGCGGGAGGGGGTGTTGGAAATATCGAAAAGTGAGGGGGACCGTGGGGTTTGGGTATAGCTTCTTGGGTGAGGCGGCCTGATAGCCGGCCTGGTTCTTCCTGCTGTACTCCGATCAAACTGTGGGGAGCTTGCTCGCGATGGCGGCCTTCCAGTCGGGTACATATCCATTGCTGCGGTAACGGCTACTTAGGGTTCCGCCCTTACGGCGGGTCACTTTTGGAGGAGCGCCAAAAGTAACCAAAAGCGCTTTGCCCCACCACTCGGCACCTCGCTTAGCTCGGTGTGCCCTCACTCCGGCATTGCTCCGTGGGCCCGCCGCGATGGGCCATCCATGGCCCTGCGCGGCTATCCCGGCATCCATGCCGGGATGCCCACTCCACAATGCCTGCGTTCGGCCATCGTGGTTAACGGGGCCCTCAGATCAAAAGCCGGGCCGAGGCGGCCTTATAGCCGACCTGGCTCTTGCGGTCGTGCACCCTTCAAATCTGTGGGAGCAAAGCTTGCTCGCGAGGCGGCCTGGTAGCCGACCTGGCTCTCCCGGTCATATCCCAATCCATTGTGGGAGCGAGCCTGCTCGCGAAGGCGGCTTAGTAGCCGGCCTATCTCTCACGAATGTACCCGATCAGTTGTGTGTGGGTTTGTTCGCGAAGGTGGCCTGAAAGCCCAGGTATGAAGGCTGGTCATTTCATGCCTAAGAAAAATATTTTGACTTTTCAAGGCGGCCGAATCTTTCGCTGTCCACATTCCATAAAACGTGGACAGTTCTCTCGTGCTGTTTTTGGAGATGTCAAAACTATTGTGCGACTCCGTTCTGAGAAGACCCCAGCAGAGGTCGAAGCAATATGTCTATGTCCCGCCGACCACCAAACCCGTGGCGAGGGAGCTTGCTCCCGCTGGGGCGCGAAGCGGCCCCAACAGCAGCGACTGCATTCATCTGACGTACCGAGGTGTCAGGTTTGGGGCTGCTGCGCAGCCCAGCGGGAGCAAGCTCCCTCGCCACGGGGTTGCTGCGCCAGGAGGTGTGATGAGTCATTCATTTTTGTCGGAAGGATCATCGGTCCTGAAACGAAACATCCCACAGCTTTTTAGGGTTGCCGGTCGGAAGTGGGGGCTCTAACCTTTGAACGTCGCTGCCAAAGCAGCGATCGGGTGTGGAAACCTGAATTAGTAGGGCATGGCTGAACATCGTGTTGCCGACGTCTCGTTTCGTCTGCAAACTGCGTCCTGGCGGCTGTGCGTGGGCAGACTTCGGTCTGGCCGGGTCCTGCTTACCGGTATTTCCACCCCGCGTACCGCTGCCACCTATTGTCGCGTGGAAACGACACAGGGATGGCTCCAACTTTTTAAGCAGGAGCATTGAATATGGATAAGTCAGTCCCCGATCCCCCCTTCAACAGAACAAACCCCCTAGCAGAATTCGACGCCATCGAAGACCTGCTAAAAGACCGAGCCGCCGCCGATCGGGCCCTCGATCATTACCTCAATCCGAAGCCTTCAAAGCCCAGTACCGATCCACGCATCGATAGCCTGTTCTCCGTTACCGCCAAGGCCGACACCGATACGCTGTTGACCAGCACTTCCGAAACCCTAGCCTCGATCAAGACCATGGCCGAGGACCTGGCGTTTGAAGTGGAGGGCACGCGGCGCAGTGTGGCGTTGGGAATTCATCAGTTGGTGGAGTTGTGCCAGTTGCTGGTGGACAAGGCGTTGGATCAGCTTGAAGCGCCGGCCAGCCCAGCCGAAGTATAGCGGGAGGGAAGATGCGTCCGACCCATCAACCCAACCCTGACACCTTGGTGTGTCAGGTAGATTGAGTCGCTGCCTTTGGGGCTGCTGTGCAGCCCAGCGGGGATAAATCCCCTCGCCACAAGGGCTTAACTGGGCCGACGGCACAGTTAGTCCATCGATCACTGCATCAACACCTCAACCACCCCATCCGCCGTCATCGTTACCTTACTGGTACCCGCTTCCACCTCAGGCGTGACCGACTCGGCATCCATCGACGCCGCTTTCATCATCATTTGCGGGCGCATGTACGGTTGTGGATAGCCGTTGGTGTTGAAGTTCAGGTTGACGATTTTATAACCCTTGCCACCCAAGGCTTCGGTGGCCAGTTGGGCGCGGGCCTTGAAGGCGTTGACCGCGTCCTTGAGCAGGGCGTCTTCGCTGGTCTGGCGAGTGGCGGTGGCGATGGCGAAGTCCATGCCGCCCATTTTCATGTCGCTGAGCAATTCGCCGGTGAGTTTGGACAGGGCGGCGAAGTCGGCGCTTTCCAGGCGCAGTTCGGCGCGTTCGCGCCAGCCGGTGATTTTCCCGCCTTTGTTGTCGTAGATCGGGTAGCTGTTGCGGCTGCCCTGGCTCAGGTTGATGCCCTTGACCTGTTTGGCCTGGCCTATGGCTTTATTCAGGGTGGTGCTGACGGCGGCGGCGAGCTTGGCCGGGTCGGTGTTCTGTTCCTCGGTGTAGAGGGTGACGATCATCAGGTCGCGGGCCACTTCCTGGCTGGCTTCGGCGCGCAGGGAGATCTGGTTGTAATGAAGCTCGTCGGCGGCCAGGGCCGGCAGGCTGGCGACGGTGCCGAGGCTGAGGGCGAGCAGGGCGGCGGGGCGACTGAACGTGTGCATGAAAGCTCCTTGGGATGATGCGCAGGGGTGTAGGTTCCGGGCCTGCGTGAACGATAAGACTCTAGCGTTTATGGTGCGGTTCGCACAGTTACAACTTCTATACAGATCAGCTCGGTGAAGGGCTTTCTGTGGCGAGGGGATTTATCCCCGCTGGACTGCGTAGCAGTCCCAGAATTGCCATGCCCCAGCTCGGCGTGGTGCCTGACCTTTTTGGGGGCCGCTTCGCGCCCCAGCGGGGATAAATCCCCTCGCCACAATGGTTGCTCTGTCGTTTCACGGCTGTGGCGCTTTGCCGCATATCTGCCTCTGCCCGCCGTGCGTTGGTTATACTCCGTGCGATCCGCCTGGAGCGCTCATCAGGAGAGCTCATGCTCGCCCCTTTGCAAATGACTTCCGCTTCTCGCCAGAACCTCTGGCGCCTGACGTTTATCCGCATTCTGGTCCTCGCGGCCCAGGCCGGCTCCGTGGGGCTTGCCTATTGGTTCGACCTGCTGCCGCTGCCCTGGCTGCAATTGGCGATTACCCTGGTTTTCTCCAGCGTACTCTGCGCGTTGACGGCGATTCGCCTGCGCACCTCATGGCCAGTGACCGAACTTGAATACGCCGTGCAACTGGCCTGCGACCTGTTTATCCACAGCGCGCTGCTGTATTTCTCCGGTGGCTCCACCAACCCCTTCGTCTCTTATTACCTGGTGCCGCTGACCATCGCCGCCGTGACGTTGCCGTGGCGGTTTTCGCTGATCCTGTCTGGCATCGCCCTGGCGCTGTACACCTTGTTGCTGGCGCGGTTCTATCCGCTGGAAACCTTCCCCATCGCCCGGGAAAACCTGCAGATCTACGGCATGTGGTTGAGCTTCGCCCTGGCCGCCGCGGTCATCACCTTCTTTGCCGCGCGCATGGCCGAGGAGCTGCGCCGCCAGGAAGAGTTGCGCGCCATTCGCCGCGAAGAAGGCCTGCGGGACGAGCAACTGCTGGCCGTGGCGACCCAGGCCGCCGGCGCCGCCCACGAGTTGGGCACACCGCTGGCGACCATGAGCGTGCTGCTCAAGGAAATGCGCCAGGATCACAAAGACCCGGCGTTGCAGGAAGACCTCAGCGTGCTGCAGGACCAGGTCAAGCTCTGCAAGGAGACCCTGCAATACCTGGTACGCGCCGCCGAGGCCAATCGCCGGTTGGACATCGACATGCAGGCGGTCACGTTCTGGCTCGACGATGCCCTGAATCGCTGGCATTTGATGCGTCCGGAGGCCAGCTACCGCTTCCAGTGCCTGGGCAAGGGCACGGTGCCGCGCATGGCGCCGCCGCCGGACCTGACCCAGGCGCTGCTGAACCTGTTGAACAATGCCGCCGACGCCTGCCCCGAAGGCTTGGAAGTGGTATTGGATTGGGATGCCTATGAATTGACGATCTGTATCCGCGACCACGGCGCCGGTGTGCCGCTGGCGATTGCCGAGCAGATCGGCAAACCGTTTTTCACCACCAAGGGCAAAGGTTTCGGCCTGGGCCTGTTTTTGAGCAAGGCCAGCGTGACACGCGCTGGCGGCTCGGTGAAACTCTACCCCCATGAGGAAGGCGGCACGCTCACCGAGCTGCGCCTGCCCCATGCCGACCGAGGAGACGAATATGAGTGACGAGATCCAAGTCGACGGCGAAGAACTGCCGCACCTGCTGCTGGTGGATGACGACGCCACCTTCACCCGCGTCATGGCCCGCGCCATGTCCCGCCGCGGTTTTCGGGTCAGCACCGCCGGCTCCGCCGAAGAGGGCCTGACCATCGCCCAGGCCGACCTGCCGGACTACGCCGCCCTCGACCTGAAGATGGATGGCGATTCGGGCCTGGTGCTGCTGCCCAAGCTGCTCGAGCTGGACCCGGAAATGCGCGTGGTGATCCTCACCGGTTATTCGAGCATCGCCACGGCGGTCGAAGCCATCAAGCGCGGTGCCTGCAATTACCTGTGCAAACCGGCCGACGCCGATGACGTGCTGGCGGCGCTGCTGTCCGAACACGCCGACCTCGACACCCTGGTGCCGGAAAACCCCATGTCGGTTGATCGCCTGCAATGGGAGCACATCCAGCGCGTGCTGACCGAGCACGAAGGCAACATCTCCGCCACGGCCCGCGCCTTGGGCATGCACCGGCGGACCTTGCAGCGCAAATTGCAAAAGCGTCCGGTACGTCGCTGAACCTGCGCTGAACAGATGTTGTCCACCCCCGCGACACATCGGGCCGTTGCTCTATATGATCGGCCCGAGTCTGTTCTTTTCTTTATAGAGCCTTAACCATGAATCAGAACGCTGAATATTCCGCGGTCAATGACGCGGTGCGCGGCCAGTTTTTCCGCCGTGTCTGGCAAATGACCACGCCATACTGGCGCAGTGAGGAGAAGGGCAAGGCCTGGATGCTTTTGATCGCCGTGATAGCGCTGTCGTTGTTCAGCGTGGCGATTTCGGTGTGGTTCAACAATTGGAACAGGGATTTCTACAATGCCCTGCAAGAGAAGGACAGCGCGGCATTCTGGCGGTTGATCCTGTACTTCTGCGGTATCGCTGCGGTGGCGATCCTCGGCGCGGTGTACCGTTTGTATCTCACGCAGATGCTCACCATTCGCTGGCGGGCCTGGCTCACCGAGCAGCATTTTGCCCGCTGGCTCAACAACAAGAATTACTACCGGCTGGAGCAGGGCGGCTATACCGATAACCCCGACCAGCGGATATCCGAAGACCTCAACAGTTTCACCACCAACACGCTGGAACTGGGCCTGGGCCTGCTGCGCACCGTGGTCAGCCTGGTATCGTTCTCGATTATCTTGTGGGGCATTTCGGGCAGCATTGAAGTGTTCGGCTACACCATCCCGGGCTATATGTTCTGGTGCGCTCTGATTTATGCGGCGGTGGGCAGCTGGTTGACGCACCTGATCGGTCGTCGCTTGATCGGCTTGAACAACAACCAGCAGCGCTTCGAGGCTGACCTGCGTTTCTCCATGGTTCGGGTGCGCGAGAATGCCGAGAGCATTGCGCTGTATAACGGCGAGCCCAACGAGAATCGTCGCTTGAGCGGGCGCTTCGGCCTGGTCTGGCATAACTTCTGGGACATCATGCGGGTGTCCAAGCGCCTGACGTTCTTCACGTCCGGCTACGGCCAGATCGCGATCATTTTTCCGTTCATGGTCGCCGCGCCGCGCTATTTTTCCGGCAAGATCCAACTGGGCGAACTCATGCAGATAAGTTCGGCGTTCGGTAACGTGCAGGAGAATTTCAGTTGGTTCATCACCGCCTACGCCAACCTCGCCGCGTGGCGGGCCACCTGTGATCGCTTGTTGAGTTTCCGTCAGGCAATGAGTGACAACGAAGACCGCGTGCCGGCCATCGATGTGCAGAACCAGGGTAATGAGCTGAACGTACGCAACCTCGGGCTGGACCTGAGCGATGGTCGCCATTTGCTGACCCACGCCGAACTGAATGTCGAACCGGGCGAGCGGGTTATGCTCAGCGGTCGTTCCGGCAGCGGCAAGTCCACGTTGTTGCGGGCGATGGGGCATTTGTGGCCCACCGGGCATGGCAGCATTCGGCTGCCGTCGGCCCGTTATCTGTTCCTGCCGCAAAAGCCTTACTTGCCGATTGGCAGCCTGCGCGAAGTGCTGAGTTATCCACAAGCCGGCGACGTCTACCCCAACGAGCGTTATGCACAGGTCCTGGAAACCTGTCGCCTGCCGCACTTGGTTTCGCGGTTGGACGAAAGCAATCATTGGCAGCGCATGCTCTCGCCCGGCGAGCAGCAACGCCTGGCCTTTGCCCGCGCATTGCTTTACGCGCCGTTATGGTTGTACATGGACGAAGCCACGTCGGCCATGGATGAAGAGGACGAGGCGACGCTGTACCAGGCCTTGATCGACCAGTTGCCGGGCCTGAGCATTGTCAGCGTCGGCCATCGAAGCAGTTTGAAACGTTTCCATCCGCGACACGTGCGTATCGAAAATGGCCAACTGGTGGAGCAGGCGGTGACCGCCTGATTGTCATTGTCGAACGCTGTTGTGGCGAGGGGATTTATCCCCGCTGGGCGCGAAGCGCCCCTTTCAAATCAACGGTCCTCGATATTGAGTCTGCCAATAGATCAAGGGGGCTGCTACGCAGCCCAGCGGGGATAAATCCCCTCGCCACAACGATGCATGGCGGTAACCTTTGACAAGGCCCACCGGTGAGCACGGTGATCGTACAACCACGTTGCGCTATGATGCACACTTAGCCGCTTGCCAAATATAGAGACACACCATGGAAAACCCGATCAACGTCCCACGCCTTCCCCGCAAGCGCCGCAGCCTGGCGCAGGAGCTGGTGACGGTCCTGACCGAGCAGATTCGCGACGGCCTGCTCAAGCGTGGCGATAAATTGCCCACCGAGTCGGCGATCATGGAAGCCCATGGCGTCAGCCGCACAGTCGTGCGCGAGGCAATTTCCCGGTTGCAGGCGGCCGGCCAGGTGGAAACCCGCCACGGCATTGGCACCTTCGTGCTGGACACGCCCAGCCCAAGCGGTTTTCGCATCGACCCGGCCACGGTAGTGACCTTGCGCGATGTGCTGGCGATCCTGGAATTGCGCATCAGCCTGGAAGTGGAATCCGCCGGGCTGGCGGCGCAGCGCCGCAGCGATGAGCAACTGGCGGCGATGCGGGCGGCCCTTGATGCCTTGAACGAAAGCGCGGCCCACGCCAGCGACGCGGTGGCCTCGGACTTCGCCTTCCACCTGGAAATCGCCCTGTCCACCGGCAACCGCTACTTCACCGACATCATGACCCACCTGGGCACCAGCATCATCCCGCGTACCCGGCTGAACTCGGCGCGCCTGGCCCATGACGACCATCAGCACTACATGGATCGCCTGAGCCGCGAACACGAGGAAATCTACGAGGCCATCGCTCGCCAGGACTCCGACGCCGCCCGTGCGGCCATGCGTCTGCACCTGACCAACAGCCGCGAGCGGTTGCGCCAGGCCCATGAAGAGGCGCAGGCGCAGGGCTAGCGTCTTTCGGTTGAAATGAGGCGAGTCATTGCTTCTGTGGCGAGGGGATTTATCCCCGTTGGGCTGCGAAGCAGCCCCCACACAGACGCCTTTGTGTGTGGGATCGGATTGAGTTACCGCCTTAGGGGGTTGCTGCGCAACCCAGCGGGGATAAATCCCCTCGCCACAGAATGTCCCTCCCTGTGAGGCCGCGCTGATCGCCGCGTAAGGCGACTCAATAAAGATTGTGAAGGAACTACAGCCGTGCGCAGCACCGCCGTGCCTGGGGCTGTGTCCCCACGCTGCAACGGTGCCTATTGGCAGAGTTAACAGGGTCGACGAGCCGTCCTGGAGCCCCGGCGGCAATTTCCATTCGTCTTCCAATCTCGTCCTAAGTCCCGATTTAGAAGGCTTCACGCCAACAACCCTGGCCCGCCTCCCCAACAAAAGACGAAATGCAGTTGACGTTCACATTTTAAGTTGTACGATGACCTACAACTTCACATGAAGCTGAACCGTTTCCTACAACACAACATTTGCGTCCAGGGTGTTCGAATAATGAATCCACAAGAACTGAAGTCCATCCTCTCGTCTGGCCTGCTGTCGTTCCCGGTCACCGATTTCACTGCCAATGGCGATTTCAATCGCGACAGCTACATCAAGCGTCTCGAGTGGCTGGCCCCGTATGGCGCCTCTGCATTGTTCGCAGCGGGCGGCACCGGTGAATTCTTCTCCCTGGCCGCCAGCGAGTATTCGCAAGTCATCAAGACGGCAGTCGATACCTGCGCCACCAGCGTGCCAATCCTCGCCGGTGTTGGCGGTGCGACCCGCCAGGCCATCGAATACGCTCAGGAAGCCGAGCGCTTGGGCGCCAAGGGCCTGTTGCTGCTGCCGCACTACCTGACCGAAGCCAGCCAGGACGGCGTTGCCGCCCACGTTGAAGCCGTGTGCAAATCGGTGAAGATCGGCGTGGTGGTGTACAACCGCAACGTCTGCCGCCTGAACGCCACTCAGCTGGAGCAACTGGCCGAGCGCTGCCCGAACCTGATCGGCTACAAGGACGGCCTGGGCGATATCGAACTGATGGTGTCGATCCGTCGTCGCCTCGGCGATCGTTTCAGCTACCTGGGCGGTCTGCCGACCGCTGAAGTCTACGCCGCGGCCTACAAGGCCCTGGGCGTGCCGGTCTACTCCTCGGCGGTGTTCAACTTCATCCCGAAAACCGCGATGGACTTCTACCACGCCATTGCCCGCGACGATCACGAGACCGTTGGCAAGATCATCGACGACTTCTTCCTGCCATACCTGGACATCCGCAACCGCAAGGCCGGTTACGCAGTGAGCATCGTCAAGGCTGGCGCGAAGATCGTTGGCTATGACGCAGGTCCTGTGCGCACGCCGTTGACCGATCTGCTGCCAGAAGAATACGAAGCCCTGGCCGCGCTGATCGACAAGCAAGGCAAGCAGTAACAGACCCGACAAGGCCGCTGAGCAATCAGCGGCTTTTTGCGTAAGGCTCGATCGTTCCCGCGCACGCGTGGGGACGCAGCCAGGGACGCCCTGCGTTCCTAGACAGCTTTTGTGAGAGGAGAAGCTCCGTGGCAGATGCAAAGCGTTTCGATAACTACATCAACGGTCAGTGGGTGGCCGGTGCCGACTATTGCACCAACATCAACCCGTCTGACTTGTCCGATGTCATCGGTGAATACGCCAAGGCTGACGCAGCGCAAGTCAACGCCGCCATTGAAGCCGCCCGCGCCGCCTTTCCGGCCTGGTCGACCTCGGGCATCCAGGCCCGTCATGATGCGCTGGACAAAGTCGGCAGCGAGATCCTCGCCCGCCGCGAAGAACTCGGCCAACTGCTGGCCCGGGAAGAGGGCAAGACCCTGCCCGAAGCCATCGGCGAAGTGACCCGCGCCGGTAACATTTTCAAATTCTTCGCCGGTGAATGCCTGCGCCTGTCGGGCGATTACGTGCCGTCGGTGCGTCCAGGCGTCAACGTCGAAGTCACCCGCGAAGCCCTCGGTGTGGTCGGCCTGATCACCCCGTGGAACTTCCCGATCGCCATTCCCGCGTGGAAAATCGCCCCGGCCCTGGCCTACGGCAACTGTGTGGTGATCAAACCCGCCGAACTGGTGCCGGGCTGCGCCTGGGCCCTGGCCGAGATCATCTCCCGCGCCGGTTTCCCGGCCGGTGCGTTCAACCTGGTGATGGGCAGCGGCCGTGTGGTCGGCGAAGTGCTGGTCAACAGCCCGAAAGTCGACGGCATCAGCTTCACCGGTTCGGTGGGTGTGGGCCGGCAGATCGCGGTCAACTGCGTGTCGCGCCAGGCCAAGGTGCAGTTGGAGATGGGCGGCAAGAACCCGCAGATCATCCTCGACGACGCCGACCTCAAGCAGGCCGTCGAACTGGCGGTACAGAGCGCGTTCTACTCCACCGGCCAGCGTTGCACGGCCTCTAGCCGCCTGATCGTCACCGCCGGCATCCACGACAAGTTCGTCGAGGCCATGGCCGAGCGCATGCAGTCGATCAAGGTCGGCCATGCATTGAAGGCCGGCACCGACATCGGCCCGGTGGTTTCCGAAGCCCAGCTCAGCCAGGACTTGAAGTACATCGACATCGGCCAGAGCGAAGGTGCGCGGCTGGTCAGCGGTGGTGGCCTGGTGACGTGCGACACCGAAGGTTACTTCCTGGCGCCGACCTTGTTCGCCGACAGCGAAGCCTCGATGCGCATCAGTCGCGAAGAGATCTTCGGCCCGGTGGCCAACGTCGTGCGCGTGGCCGACTACGAGGCGGCGCTGGCGATGGCCAACGACACTGAGTTCGGCTTGTCGGCCGGTATCGCCACCACCTCGCTGAAGTATGCCAACCACTTCAAGCGCCATTCCCAGGCGGGCATGGTGATGGTCAACCTGCCGACCGCCGGCGTGGATTACCACGTGCCGTTCGGTGGGCGCAAAGGTTCGTCCTACGGTTCGCGCGAGCAGGGTCGCTACGCGCAAGAGTTCTATACCGTGGTGAAGACCGCTTACATCGGCTCGTAAACGCAACACCGGCCGGGTTGGATTTCCAGCCCGGCCGTACAATCTGCTGACCCGCATAAAAATAAATAGTGGGAGTACCTCTACATGCAAGCGACCAAGCCGACTCACGTCCGCTATTTGATCCTGCTCATGCTGTTCCTGGTGACAACGATCAACTATGCCGACCGAGCCACCATTGCCATCGCAGGCTCCAGCCTGCAAAAAGACCTCGGCATCGATGCCGTCACCCTCGGTTATATCTTCTCCGCCTTCGGCTGGGCCTACGTGGCCGGGCAGATTCCCGGCGGCTGGCTGCTCGACCGTTTCGGGTCGAAAAAAATCTATGCCTTGAGCATTTTCACCTGGTCGCTGTTCACCGTGCTGCAGGGCTATGTCGGTGAGTTCGGCATGTCCACGGCCGTGGTTGCGCTGTTCATGCTGCGCTTTCTGGTCGGGCTGGCCGAAGCGCCGTCCTTCCCGGGCAACGCACGGATCGTCGCCGCCTGGTTTCCGACCGCGGAGCGCGGCACCGCCTCGGCGATCTTCAACTCGGCGCAGTATTTCGCCACCGTGTTGTTCGCACCGCTGATGGGCTGGATCGTCTACCGCTTCGGCTGGCAGCACGTGTTCATCGTGATGGGCGTGATCGGCATCGTGTTCTCGCTGATCTGGTTGAAAGTGATCTACGGTCCGCGTCAGCACCCGATGATCAACGAGGCCGAGTTCAATCACATCGCCGCCAACGGCGCGATGGTCGATATGGACCAGGACAAGGGCAAGGAAAAGAAAGCCGACGGTCCGAAGTGGGATTACATCCGTCAACTGCTGACCAACCGCATGATGCTCGGCGTGTACCTGGGCCAGTACTGCATCAACGGCATCACGTACTTCTTCCTGACCTGGTTCCCGGTGTACCTGGTGCAGGAACGCGGCATGACCATCCTCAAGGCCGGTTTCATCGCGTCCTTGCCGGCGATCTGCGGTTTCATCGGCGGCGTGCTGGGCGGGGTGATTTCCGACTACCTGCTGCGCAAGGGGCACTCGCTGACCTTCGCTCGCAAGACGCCGATCATCGCCGGCCTGCTGGTGTCCAGCAGCATCGTGGCGTGTAACTACGTCGACGTCGAATGGATGGTGGTGGGCTTCATGGCCCTGGCCTTCTTCGGTAAAGGCGTCGGCGCACTGGGCTGGGCCGTGGTCTCCGACACGTCGCCAAAACAGATCGCCGGTTTGAGCGGTGGCCTGTTCAACACCTTCGGCAACCTGGCATCGATCACCACGCCAATCGTCATCGGCTACATCATCAGCTCCACCGGTTCGTTCAAATGGGCGCTGGTGTTCGTGGGCTGCAACGCGCTGATGGCGGTGTTCAGCTACCTGGTCATCGTGGGGCCGATCAAACGTGTGGTGCTCAAGGAACCAACGGCCAAGGATGCCGACATCGCCAGCCTGTCTGAAGCCAAGTCCTGAAGGAGCGGCATCAATGCAACTGATTGAACATGCCGATTCGCCCCGTTACATCCGCCTGCATGAGCGGGACAACGTGGTGATCGTCGTCAATGACCAGGGCGTACCGGCCGGGACCGAGTTCCCGGACGGCCTGGTCACCGTGGACTTCGTCCCGCAGAGCCACAAAGTCACCCTCGTGGACATTCCCGAGGGCGGCGAGGTGATTCGCTACGGCCAGGTCATTGGCTACGCGCTGCAGCCGATTCCTCGCGGCAGTTGGGTCAAGGAAGACCAGTTGCGCATGCCCACCGCGCCGCCGCTGGACAGCTTGCCGCTGTCCACCGACGTGCCAGCGGCGGATGCGCCGCTGGAGGGCTACACCTTCGAAGGTTATCGCAACGCCGACGGCACCGTCGGCACGCGCAACATCCTGGGTATTACCACCACGGTGCAGTGCGTCACCGGCGTGCTCGACCATGCGGTCAAGCGCATCAAGGACGAGCTGCTGCCCAAGTACCCGAACGTCGATGACGTGGTCGCGCTGACCCACAGCTATGGCTGCGGGGTGGCGATCACTGCTACCGACGCCTACATCCCGATCCGTACCGTGCGCAACCTGGCGCGCAACCCGAACCTGGGAGGCGAGGCGCTGGTGATCAGCCTGGGCTGCGAGAAATTGCAGGCCGGGCAGGTGATGCACGAAGGCGATAGCTCGGTGGACCTCAGCGAGCCGTGGTTGTATCGCTTGCAGGATTCCAGTCACGGCTTCACGGAAATGATCGAGCAGATCATGGAACTGGCCGAGACGCGCCTGAAGAAACTCGATCAGCGCCGTCGCGAAACCGTGCCGGCCTCGGAGCTGATCCTGGGCATGCAGTGCGGCGGCAGCGATGCGTTTTCCGGCATCACCGCCAACCCGGCCCTGGGCTACGCCTCGGACTTGCTGTTGCGGGCCGGCGCGACGGTGATGTTTTCCGAAGTCACCGAAGTGCGCGATGCGATCTACCTGCTGACCTCCCGGGCGCAAACCCAGGAAGTCGCCCAGGAGCTGGTGCGCGAAATGGACTGGTACGACCGTTACCTGGCCAAAGGCGAGGCCGATCGCAGCGCCAACACCACGCCGGGCAACAAGAAGGGTGGGTTGTCGAACATCGTCGAGAAGTCTTTGGGCTCGATCGTCAAGTCCGGCAGCAGCGCAATCAACGGCGTGCTTGGCCCGGGCGAGCGCTTCAAGCAAAAGGGCCTGATCTTCTGTGCCACGCCGGCCAGTGATTTTGTCTGCGGCACGCTGCAACTGGCGGCGGGGATGAACCTGCACGTGTTCACCACCGGCCGGGGCACGCCGTACGGCTTGGCCATGGCACCGGTGGTGAAGGTCTCGACCCGCACCGAACTGGCCCAGCGCTGGCCGGACCTGATCGACATCGACGCCGGCCGGATCGCCACCGGGCGCGCGACCATCGAAGAGTTGGGTTGGGAGCTGTTCCATTACTACCTGGACGTGGCCAGCGGCAAGAAGCAGACCTGGGCCGAACGGCACAAGCTGTTCAACGACATCACCTTGTTCAACCCGGCGCCGATTACCTGATCCGGTGCCATCGCGAGCAGGGATGCGGGGTGGATATGGATTTTCTGATCACTGGAGATCCAGTGTGGGAGCGAGCCTGCTCGCGAATGCGGTGGTTCAGTTGGCATTGATGGTGGATGTGTCGCCGTCTTCGCGAGCAGGCTCGCTCCCACAAGGGGCAACGGTGAATGTTGGCTCTGTGTTCACCCGAACAAATGTCGGAGCGAGCCTGCTCGCGAAAGCGCTTCACCAGACGCCAACGTCGTTAGTGGCTATCATTAGCCACCTAACGACACCCTCTCAAGGTCCCCGGCATGCTGGCAATTTTCCTCGAAACCCTGAACATCACCGCACCGGTGTTTGCCATGCTGTTCCTGGGGACATTGCTCAAGCGTATCTACTGGATCAACGACAACTTCATCCACATCGCCTCGTCGCTGGTGTTCAACGTCACCATGCCGGCGTTGTTGTTTCTCGGCATCCTGCACGCCGACCTGCACGCGGCGTTGCAACCCGACCTGTTGATCTATTTCTCGATTGCCACCCTGGTGAGTTTTGCGATGGCCTGGGGCTGGGCGATCTGGCGTTGCCCGCGGGAAGATCGCGGCATCTACACCCAGGGCGCGTTTCGCGGCAACAACGGTGTGATCGGCCTCGCACTGGCCGCGAGCATGTACGGCGACTACGGGATTTCCCTGGGGGCGATTCTCGCGGCGCTGGTGATCCTGTTCTACAACACCTTGTCGACCATCGTGCTGGCGGTCTACAGCCCGGTGATCAAGTCCGATCCGTGGAGCATCTGCAAAAGCGTGATCAGCAATCCGCTGATCATCAGCGTGATCGTTGCCGCGCCGTTCGCCTATTGGCAGATCGGCCTGCCGAACTGGTTCGAGACTTCGGCGAAGTATCTGTCACAAATGACCTTGCCCCTGGCGCTGATCTGCATTGGCGGCACGCTGTCGCTGGCGGCCTTGCGCAAGAGCGGCAAGATGGCCCTGAGCTCCAGCCTGGTGAAGATGGTCGGTTTGCCGCTGGTGACCACATTGGGCGCGTGGCTGTGGGGCTTTCGCGGGGCGGAGCTGGGGATCCTGTTCCTGTACTTCGGCAGCCCTACCGCCGCCGCCAGCTATGTCATGGCCCGGGCAGCCGATGGCAACCATGAGCTGGCGGCGGCGATCATCGTCATCACCACGCTGATGGCGGCGATTACCACCAACCTGGGGATCTTTGTGTTGCAGTGGGGTGGGTGGATCTAGCTTCAGGTTTGCAGCGCTCTTTCGATCCATTCGCGAGCAAGCCCGCTCCCACATTCGATCGCATTTCCATGGAAGAACGCAGTCAATGTGGGAGCGGGCTTGCTCGCGAAGAGGCCTGGCCTGTCACCGCAAGGCTTGGGCCTTCACTCAGGTTTCTGGTAGCTATCGATCACTTCCTGTGCCGCACGAAACGCATCGATCGCCGCCGGCACGCCGGCATACACCGCGCAATGCAGCAGCGCCTCGCGAATTTCTTCCACCGTGCAACCATTGTTCAACGCGCCGCGCACGTGGCCTTTGAGTTCCTGCGGGCACTTGAGCGCGGTAAGGGCGGCGAGGGTGATCAGGCTGCGGGTCTTCAGTGGCAGGCCTTCGCGGCTCCAGACGCTGCCCCAGGCGTGTTCGTTGACGAAATCCTGCAGCGGCCGGGTGAATTCGGTGGCGTTGCCCAGGGCGCGGTCGACGAACGCGTCGCCCATCACCTGGCGCCGCATGTCGAGGCCGGTCTTTGGAGTGTCGGTCATGGCAAATCCCTCTTGTGGTGTTGGCGGCGCCAGGCGTGCACCGAGGTGAACAGCAAAAACGCGAGCAGGGTCGGCAGCACGTAGAACAACATCAAGCGTTCAAGCTGGCCGGCCAGCGGCATGCCCGTGGTGAACGACACCACGTGCAGCCCGTAGACCGCGTACAAGCCCAGCAACAGCAAGCCTTCGGCGCGGGTGACGCGGTAGCCGGAATAGAACACCGGCAGGCACAGCACCGCGACGCCGAGCATTACCGGCAGGTCGAAATCCAGGGCGTTGGGCGAGACCGAGAGCGGCGAGGGCGCGGCGAGGGCGGTTATACCCAGCACGCCCAGCAAGTTGAACAGGTTGCTGCCGATCACGTTGCCCACCGCGATGTCCCGTTGGCCACGCAGGGCGGCGATCAGCGAAGTGGCGAGCTCCGGCAGCGACGTGCTGACGGCGACGATGGTCAGGCCGATGATGCGCTCCGACAAACCCAGGTCCGTGGCCACTTCCACCGCAGCGCCCAGCAACAGGTGCCCGGCGAACACCAGCATCGCCAGGCCCGACACGATCATCACCAGACTCTTGGGCCAGGATGTATGGGCCACCTCGCCACCCAGCGGGTGCGGTCGAGCGGAGTGTCGTGACTGGCGCAGCAACAAGCCCAGGTACACCGCCAGGGCCGCCAGCAGCAAGACGCCGTCGAGTCGGGTCAGTTCCTCATTCCAGGCCAGCACGAACACCAGCAGGCTGGCGCCGATCATCAGCGGGATGTCGAGGCGCACCAGTTGGCGCGAGACGCGCAGCGGGATGATCAGCGCCGACAGCCCGAGGGTGACGAGGATATTGAAGATGCTGCTGCCAATCACACTGCCCACGGCGATGTCGGCGTTCTGCGCCAGGGTCGCCTGCAGGCTGACGGCCATTTGCGGCGCGCTGCTGCCGAAGGCGACGACGGTCAGGCCGATGATCAAAGGTCGCACCAGCAAGCGTGCCGCCAGGCCGACGGCGGCGCGCACCAGCAGTTCGGCGCCGGCGATCAGCAACAGCAGCGCGCCGAACAGTTCGAGCAGGCTGAGCAGCGGTAGGGCGTTGATCAGGGAAATGGCCGGGCTCCGTCTATCAATCGTCGAGGGCTTGCACGCGTACCCGCGCGGTGCCAGCGCGCAACATGCCCAATTGTTCGGCAGCGGCGCGCGATACGTCGATCAGGCGACCGCGTGTATACGGCCCACGATCATTGATGCGGACCACGACGCTCTTGTCGTTGCCAAGGTTGGTGATTTTCACCCGAGTGCCGAATGGCAACTGGCGATGTGCGGCGGTCAGGCCGTGCTGGTCGAAACGCTCGCCGCTGGCGGTGCGCTTGCCGTGGTGCCTGGAGCCGTAATAGGAGGCGACGCCGGTCTGGTCGTAGCCGTGTGGATCGACCGTTCCACTCTGGCTGGCACAGCCGGCCAGCAGGGACAGCAGGGCGCAGGCGCCGAGGAGACGCTTCATCTGAGAGGTTCCAAATACAAATGTGGGAGCGAGCTTGCTCGCGATGGGGCCATCACATTCAACATCTAGGTTGACTGTCATACCGCTATCGCGAGCAAGCTCGCTCCCACAGGGGGGTGAGCCAGATTTGAGGACTGGCTCCATGGCCATCAGCCTTCGAGCTTGCTTTTCAGCAATTCGTTGACCTGTTGCGGGTTGGCCTTGCCCTTGGAGGCTTTCATGGCCTGGCCGACGAAGAAGCCGAACATCTTGCCGCGCTTGGCTTCGTCTGCCGCACGGTACTGTTCGACCTGCTCGGCGTTGGCCGCGAGCATTTCATCGAGCACCGCGCTGATCGCACCGGTGTCGGTGACCTGCTTCAAGCCGCGCTTCTCGATGATCTCGTCGGCGCTACCTTCGCCATTGGCCATGGCTTCGAAGACCATCTTGGCGATCTTGCCGGAAATGGTGTTGTCCTTGATCCGCACCAGCATGCCGCCCAGTTGCTCGGCCGAGACCGGCGACTCGTCGATTTCCAGGCCCTGCTTGTTCAACAGGCTGCCCAACTCGACCATCACCCAGTTGGCCGCCAGCTTGGCGTCGCCGCCGATGCTCACGACTTTCTCGAAGTAATCGGCCTGTTCGCGGCTGGTGGCCAGGACGTTGGCGTCATAGCTCGACAGCCCGAACTGCGCCTGGAAGCGCTCGCGTTTCTGCGGCGGCAGTTCCGGCAGGGTGGCGCGCACGTCATCGAGGAACGAGTTCTCGATGACCACCGGCAGCAGGTCCGGATCGGGGAAGTAACGGTAGTCGTTGGCTTCTTCCTTGCTGCGCATCGGACGGGTCTCGTCCTTGTTCGGGTCGTACAGACGGGTCTGCTGGATGACCTTGCCGCCGTCCTCGATCAGTTCGATCTGGCGCTGGATCTCGCTGTTGATCGCCTTCTCGATGAAGCGGAACGAGTTGACGTTCTTGATCTCGCAGCGTGTGCCGAACTCGACCTGGCCCTTGGGCCGGATCGACACGTTGCAGTCGCAGCGCAGCGAGCCTTCGGCCATGTTGCCGTCGCAGATGCCCAGGTAGCGCACCAGCGCATGGATCGCCTTGACGTAGGCCACGGCTTCCTTGGCGCTGCGCATGTCCGGCTCGGAGACGATTTCCAGCAGCGGGGTGCCGGCACGGTTCAGGTCGATGCCGGTGGCACCGTTGAATTCCTCATGCAGGCTCTTGCCGGCGTCTTCTTCCAGGTGCGCACGGGTGATGCCAACGCGCTTGACCGTGCCGTCTTCCAGGGCGATGTCCAAGTGGCCCTTGCCGACGATCGGCAGTTCCATCTGGCTGATCTGGTAGCCCTTGGGCAGGTCCGGGTAAAAGTAGTTCTTGCGGGCGAACACGTTGTGCTGGCCGATCTCGGCATCAATCGCCAGGCCGAACATCACCGCCATGCGCACCGCTTCGGCGTTGAGCACCGGCAGCACGCCGGGCATGCCCAGGTCCACCAGGCTGGCCTGGGTGTTGGGCTCGGAACCGAATGTGGTCGAGCTACCGGAAAAGATTTTCGACCGGGTGGTGAGCTGGGTATGAATCTCCAGCCCGATCACGACTTCCCATTGCATGTGTTTCTCCTCAGAAGCCGGTTGGGGTGCGGGTGTGCCAGTCGGTATTGAGCTGGTACTGGTGCGCCACGTTGAGCAGGCGGCCTTCCTGGAAATACGGCGCGAGCAACTGCACGCCCACCGGCAGGCCATCGACAAAACCGGCCGGCATGGACAGGCCCGGCAAGCCGGCGAGGTTGGCGGTGATGGTGTAGACGTCTTCCAGGTACTCGGCGACCGGGTCGCTGTTCTTGGCGCCGAGCTTCCAGGCCGGGTTCGGCGTGGTCGGGCCGAGGATGATGTCGACCTCGTTGAAGGCGGCCATGAAGTCGTTCTTCACCAGGCGGCGGATCTTCTGCGCCTTGAGGTAGTAGGCATCGTAGTAGCCGGCGGACAGCGCGTAGGCGCCGACCATGATCCGGCGCTGCACTTCGGCACCGAAGCCTTCGCCACGGGAGCGCTTGTACAGGTCGACCAGGTTTTCCGGGTTTTCGCAGCGATAGCCGAAGCGCACGCCGTCGAAGCGCGACAGGTTCGAAGACGCTTCCGCCGGGGCGATCACGTAGTACGCCGGAATCGCGTGCTGCATGTTCGGCAGGCTGATTTCCTTGATGACCGCGCCGAGCTTCTCCAGCGCCTTGACGCTGTTGTGGACCAGCTCGGCGATGCGCGGGTCGAGGCCGGCGCTGAAATACTCCTTCGGCACACCGATGCGCAGGCCTTGCAGCGAACCGTTGAGGCTGGCGCTGTAGTCCGGAACCGGTTCATCGATGCTGGTGGAGTCGTTCGGGTCGAAGCCGGCCATGCCTTGCAGCAGGATTGCGCAGTCTTCGGCGGTACGGGCCAAGGGGCCGCCCTGGTCGAGGCTGGAGGCGTAGGCGATCATGCCCCAGCGCGAGACGCGGCCGTAGGTGGGCTTCAGGCCGGTGAGGTTGGTGAACGCCGCCGGCTGGCGAATCGAGCCGCCGGTGTCGGTGGCGGTGGCGGCCGGCAACAGGCGCGCGGCCACGGCGGCGGCGGAACCACCGGACGAGCCACCCGGCACGTGTTCCAGGTTCCACGGGTTCTTCACCGGGCCGTAGTGGCTCGACTCGTTGGCCGAACCCATGGCGAATTCGTCCATGTTGGTCTTGCCCAGGGTCACGGTGCCGGCAGCGGCCAGCTTGGCGACCACGGTGGCGTCGTACGGGGCCTTGAAGTTGTCGAGCATCTTCGAGCCGCAGCTGGTGCGGATGCCCTGGGTGCAGAACAGGTCCTTGTGGGCAATCGGCGCGCCGAGCAGGGCGCCGCTCTCACCATTGGCGCGACGGGCGTCGGCGGCCTTGGCCTGGCTCAAGGCCAGTTCCTCGGTGAGGCTGATGAAGCTGTTGAGCTGCGGGTCGAGCTGGGCGATGCGCGCCAGCAGGGCCTTGGTCAGCTCTTCGGAGGAAAACTTTTTGTCGGCGAGTCCGCGGGCGATCTCGGCCAGTGTCATGTGATGCATGAGAGGCTCTTTCCCTTTAGTCGATGACTTTCGGAACCAGGTACAGGCCGTTTTCGACCGCTGGCGCGATGGACTGGTAGGCCTCGCGGTGATTGGACTCGGTCACGACGTCGGCGCGCAGGCGCTGGCTGGCTTCCAGTGGGTGGGCCAGCGGCTCGATACCGTCGGTATCGACCGCCTGCATCTCGTCGACCAGCCCGAGAATGCTGTTCAGGGCAGAAGTGATGTGTGGAAGATCGGCTTCATTGAGGCCCAGACAGGCCAGATGAGCGATTTTTTCCACGTCGGAGCGTTCAAGCGCCATGGGATTCTCCAGTGGAAAACAAAACGGACGCAGTCCGTCCGTGTGTTAGATTGTCGGAACACTACCGCATTTCTACGGCCCTACGGCCGCGATCTCGGTGTTTGGTGCACAGAAAAGCGGCCAATTTAACATATTGGCGCCTTGCCCAAAATCCCTGTCGTTGTTAGAGTTTGCCGCACTTTTTTACCCACGCGTTGCCTAGGGTCCCTTTCCCATGTTCAAGAAACTGCGTGGCATGTTTTCCAGCGATCTTTCCATCGACCTGGGCACTGCCAACACCCTTATTTACGTGCGCGAGCGCGGTATCGTCCTGAATGAACCCTCGGTCGTGGCCATCCGCACCCACGGTAACCAGAAAAGTGTCGTGGCTGTCGGTACGGAAGCCAAGCGCATGCTGGGCCGTACACCGGGCAACATTGCAGCCATTCGCCCCATGAAAGACGGCGTGATCGCCGACTTCAGCGTCTGCGAAAAGATGCTGCAGTACTTCATCAACAAGGTTCACGAGAACAGCTTCCTGCAGCCCAGCCCTCGCGTGCTGATCTGCGTGCCTTGCAAATCCACCCAGGTGGAGCGTCGCGCCATCCGTGAATCGGCCCTCGGTGCCGGTGCCCGCGAAGTGTTCCTGATCGAAGAGCCAATGGCTGCGGCCATCGGTGCCGGCCTGCCGGTGGAAGAAGCCCGCGGTTCGATGGTTGTCGACATCGGTGGCGGTACCACTGAAATCGCGTTGATCTCCCTCAACGGTGTGGTCTACGCCGAGTCCGTGCGTGTGGGCGGCGACCGTTTCGACGAAGCGATCATCACCTACGTGCGTCGCAACTACGGCAGCCTGATTGGCGAATCCACCGCCGAGCGTATCAAGCAGGAAATCGGCACGGCCTACCCGGGCGGCGAAGTGCGCGAAGTCGACGTTCGCGGTCGCAACCTGGCTGAAGGCGTTCCACGCGCGTTCACCCTCAACTCCAACGAAGTGCTCGAAGCGCTGCAAGAGTCGCTGGCGACCATCGTCCAGGCGGTCAAGAGCGCCTTGGAGCAGTCGCCGCCGGAGCTGGCCTCGGACATCGCCGAGCGCGGCCTGGTGCTGACCGGTGGTGGCGCGCTGCTGCGTGACCTCGACAAGCTGCTGGCCCAGGAAACCGGCCTGCCGGTGATCGTTGCCGAAGACCCGCTGACGTGCGTTGCCCGTGGCGGTGGCCGTGCTTTGGAAATGATGGACAAGCACACCATGGACCTGCTCTCCAGCGAATAAGCGCGGCTGGATGGTCTATGTTGTTCGCTCCCGGGCAGCACTTTGCAGTGCTGCCCGTTGGCGTTTATCTTCTGTCATTCGTATCCAGGCCGGTTTGATGCCGTATGAATAAAGAAAACATTTGCCTGGGAGGAGCGGCCTATTAAACCGCTTTTTGCCAAAGGCCCCTCATTGGGTGTGCGCCTGCTGGTGTTGGCCGTGCTATCGGTTGCGCTGATGGTGGTGGATGCCCGTTTCACGCTGCTCAAGCCAGTGCGCAGCCAGATGTCGCTGGTGTTGATGGAGTCCTACTGGATCACCGACCTGCCGCAACGGTTGTGGCAGGGTGTGGCCAGTCAATTTGGCAGCCGGACCGAACTGGTCGCCGAAAACGAAAAACTCAAGACCGAAAACCTGCTGTTGCAGGGGCGCATGCAGAAGCTGGCGGCCCTCACCGAGCAGAACGTTCGGCTGCGCGAATTGCTCAACTCCTCCGCGCTGGTCAACGAGAAGGTCGAAGTGGCCGAGTTGATCGGCATGGACCCCAACCCGTTCACCCACCGCATCATCATCAACAAGGGCGAGCGCGACGGCGTGGTCCTCGGCCAGCCGGTCCTCGATGCCCGTGGCCTGATGGGGCAGGTGGTTGAGTTGATGCCCTATACCTCTCGTGTCCTGCTGTTGACCGACACCACCCACAGCATTCCCGTGCAGGTCAATCGCAACGGCTTGCGGGCGATTGCCAGCGGTACCGGCAACCCGGAACGCCTGGAGCTGCGGCATGTGGCCGACACCGCCGACATCAAGGAAGGCGACCTGCTGGTCAGCTCCGGCCTCGGCCAGCGATTCCCTGCCGGTTATCCGGTGGCGACGGTCAAGGAAGTGATCCACGATTCCGGCCAGCCGTTTGCCATCGTGCGCGCGGTGCCGACCGCCGCGCTGAATCGCAGCCGTTACCTGCTGCTGGTGTTCAGCGACAACCGCACGCCTGAAGAACGAGCCAATGATGCTGCCGTGGCCCAGGAAGCCCAGGATCGGCAGGGCGGCGATTTGGCCACCCCGACGTCACCCGCCCCTGCACCTGTCCCGGCTACCGTGCCCAAGCCTCAGGTGACAACGCCTGCCGCGACGCCGCCGGCCACCACGCCCGCGGCGGCACCCGCCGCGACACCTGCCAAACCGGCCGCTCACCAGCCGGCTGCCCGCCAGCCGGCGAGTCAACCTGCGAAGCCCGCGACCAAGCCACCGGCCTCGACGCCCGCCGCTACGCCTGCCACCAGGGGAGCACGAGAAGAATGAGCAGTACTCGATCCGGTAACGGCTGGATGGTCTGGCTGACCTTCGCCATCGGCCTGTTGCTCAGCGTTTCACCTCTGCCGCAGTTCATGGAAATCCTGCGCCCGCTGTGGCTGGCCTTGTTGCTGGCCTTCTGGGCCCTGGCCCTGCCGCACAAGGTCGGCATGGTCACGGCCTGGTGCCTGGGGCTGGCCGAAGACGTGCTTTATGGCACGTTGTTGGGCCAGAACGCATTGATCCTGACGCTGATTACCTTCCTGGTGCTGTCGTTGCAGCAGCGCCTGCGGATGTTCCCGATGTGGCAGCAGAGCCTGGTGATCCTGGTGATCTTTGGCCTGGCGCAGCTGGTGCAACTGTGGCTCAGTGCGCTGACCGGCAATCGCCAGCCGACCCTGGCCCTGGTCTTGCCGGCCCTGGTCAGCGCCTTGCTCTGGCCATGGATAAGCTTCGGTTTACGCGGCTTGCGCCTGCGTTTCAAAATCAACTGATTCGGTCAGGCATTGGCCCGTACCTTGGAAGGGAGATGTCTTGATGAAACCGCTTTACCTCGCCTCAGGCTCGCCGCGACGACGTGAATTGCTCACACAGATCGGCGTGCCCTTTACCGCCATCGGTGCGGATATCGACGAAACTCCCCTGGACCACGAAACCCCATCGGCCTATGTAGAGCGCCTGGCGCGCGGCAAGGCCGAGGCTGGACGACGTGCCCTGGCAACCGACATCGATGGCTGCGTGTTGGGCGCCGATACCGCTGTCGTGCTGGACGGACGAGTTCTCGGCAAGCCCCAGGATCAGGCCGACGCCGTGTCGATGCTCCTGGGCCTGTCCGGTCGCGATCATGAAGTATTGACGGCTATTGCCGTGCTGGATGGACAGCGTTGCGAATCCCGTGTGGTTCGCAGTCGGGTGAGTTTTCGCTCGATCACCGAACAAGAGGCGCTGGCCTATTGGGCCAGCGGCGAACCCCGGGACAAGGCCGGAAGCTATGGTATCCAGGGGTTGGGTGCGGTGTTCGTCGCCGGGCTCGAAGGCAGTTATTCGGCGGTGGTCGGCCTGCCGTTGTGCGAAACCGCGGAACTGCTGGGCCATTTCGGCATACCCTGTTGGCAAAACTTGAGCGCGCGCTGAGCGCTGACTGACTTGATGCGGCCATAATCGTGAATATGCCTGAACGAGACCCTGCCATGAGTGAAGAGATCCTGATCAACATCACGCCGATGGAATCGCGCGTGGCGGTGGTTGAAAACGGTGTCCTGCAAGAGGTCCATGTCGAGCGTACGCAGAAACGTGGCATTGTCGGGAATATCTACAAGGGCAAGGTGGTGCGTGTGCTGCCGGGCATGCAGGCGGCCTTCGTCGACATCGGGCTGGATCGAGCGGCATTCATTCATGCGTCGGAAATTTCCATGCGCGAAGGGCCGGCCGTGGAGAGCATCAGTGCGCTGGTCCATGAGGGGCAGAGCCTCGTCGTGCAAGTCACCAAGGACCCCATCGGCTCCAAGGGCGCGCGTCTGACCACCCAACTGTCGATTCCATCGCGCTACCTCGTGTATATGCCGCGCACGGCCCATGTCGGCATTTCCCTGAAGATCGAGGACGAAGCCGAGCGCGAGCGTCTCAAGAAAGTCGTCAGCGACTGCGTGGAGAAAGAAGGGATCAAGGAGGCGGGCGGCTTCATCCTGCGCACCGCAGCCGAAGGCGCCGGCGCCGATGAGATCCTCATGGATATCCGCTACCTGCGCAGGCTCTGGGACCAGATCGCCGCGCAGATCAAGACCATCGCCACCCCCAGCGTGATCTACGAAGACCTCGGCCTGGCGCTGCGGACCCTGCGCGACTTGGTCAGCCCGAAGATCGAGAAGATTCGCATCGATTCCCGGGAAACCTTCCAGCGAACCACCCAATTCGTCGCCGAACTGATGCCGGAAATTGCCGATCGCCTGGAGCACTACCCAGGCGAACGGCCGATTTTCGACCTCTACGGTGTCGAAGATGAAATCCAGCGTGCACTGGAGCGCAAGGTGCCGCTCAAGTCTGGCGGTTACCTGGTGGTCGATCCGGCCGAGGCGATGAGCACCATCGACGTCAACACCGGTGCTTTTGTCGGTCATCGCAATCTCGAGGAGACCATCTTCAAGACCAATCTTGAAGCGGCGACCGCCATTGCCCGGCAACTGCGCCTGCGTAACCTTGGCGGGATCATCATCATCGATTTCATCGACATGGAAGATGAAGAGCACCAGCGCCAGGTACTGCGCACGTTGGAAAAACAGTTGGAGCGCGATCACGCCAAGACCAACATCATCGGCATCACCGAACTGGGCCTGGTGCAGATGACCCGCAAGCGCACCCGCGAAAGCCTGGAGCAGGTGCTGTGCGAACCGTGCAGCAGTTGCCAGGGGCGGGGCAAGCTCAAGACCCCGGAAACCGTGTGTTACGAAATCTTCCGGGAAATTCTCCGGGAGGCGCGCGCCTACCAGGCCACTGGCTATAGAGTGTTGGCGAACCAGAAAGTGGTGGACCGCCTGCTCGATGAGGAGTCAGGCAACGTGGCGGAGCTGGAGGCTTTTATCGGACGCACGATTCGTTTCCAGGTGGAAACCATGTACTCCCAGGAACAATACGACGTGGTGTTGCTCTGAAGCGGCGTGTGGAGTGGCGAGGCCGCCCATTTGAATGTCTTGGCCAGGGGAGGCTGCTGACATGGAGCGCCTGACACGTCTTTTGGCTACGCTGACGCGCTGGGGGCTGGGCTTGTGTGCACTGTTGCTGGTGCTGCTGGCGTTGTACGTCAGCCTCGGTCGGGAACTGGTCCCGCTGGTGGCCGAATACCGCGGTGAGCTGGAGACCCGGGCCAGCGAAGCCTTGGGCATGCCCGTGCACGTTGGCAGCCTCGACGGGAGCTGGAGCGCCCTGGCGCCTATATTGGCGGCGCGTGACGTCGTGGTTGGCGATGGGGCCAATGCCTTGCACCTGGATCAAGTGCGCGTCGTGCCCGATCTATGGGACAGCCTGCTGACGCGTCAGGTGCGCATCGCTCATCTGGAAGTGAGTGGGCTGAAGATCAGCCTCAAGGAAGGCGCCGACGGCAAGTGGGCCTTGGAAGGCCTGCCAGTGCGGGACGATCAGCCCCTTGATCCGCAGCAGTTGCTGAACCGGATGCAGATCGTCTCGAAGCTGTCGGTGCTCGACAGCCAAGTTACCTTGCAACCTTTGGATCAGCCACCGCTGAGCCTGACCTACGTTGGCCTGAGCCTGCGCACCGGCCCCACGCGCCAACGATTGGATGCCCGCCTGACCCTGCCTGACGGCCAACCCGTGGCGATGAATGTGCGTGCCCGGATCCGAGCCAGCGACTGGAAGAATGGCGAGGCTGATGCCTACCTGAGCCTGCCGCAAAGCGATTGGTCCAAATGGCTGCCGAAACGCCTGACCCAACAATGGAATTTTTCCGAGATCAAGGCCGGTGGTGAGTTCTGGCTCAGTTGGGGGGCGGGCACCGTGCAAAGCGCGGCGGTACGACTGAACGCGCCGCAGTTGCAGGGCGCCTACGCCGACCGCAAACCGGTACAGATCCAGAATCTGGCCCTCAACGGCTACTTTCAACGCGGCAGCGAAGGGTTCAATGCGACGCTCGACACCCTGGCGATGAGCCTGGGCGAGACCCGTTGGGAATCGCGCTTGCAGCTACAACAAAGCGAAGCCACCGATAAGGCCGAGGAGCGCTGGCACCTGGAGGCCGATCGTCTCGACCTGACACCGCTGACGCCGTTGCTCAATGCCTTGGCGCCGTTGCCCGAGGGCCTCGCCACGGCGATCGATCGGCTCAAGGTGACCGGTGGCCTGCGTAACGTGCTGGTGGACTTTCGTCCACAGAACACCGGCGACCAGAAAGTCAGCTTTGCCACCAACCTGGATACGGTGGGCTTTGACGCCTATCACGGTGCTCCGGCGGCGCGCAACGTTTCCGGCAGCCTCAGCGGTGACCTCGGCGGTGGCGAACTGCGCATGGACAGCAAGGATTTCTCCCTGCATCTGGCGCCGATCTTCGCCAAGCCCTGGCAATACCTGCAAGCCAACGCCCGACTGACCTGGAAGCTCGACAAGCAGGGATTTACCCTGATTGCGCCCTACCTGAAGGTGCTGGGGGAGGAAGGCCGGATTGCCGGCGATTTCCTGATTCGTCTGCATTTCGACCACAGCCAGGAAGACTACATGGACCTGCGGGTCGGCCTGGTGGATGGCGACGGACGCTATACCGGCAAGTACCTGCCGGCCGTCCTCAGCCCGGCGCTGGACGAGTGGCTGCGCACGGCAATCGTCAAGGGCGCGGTGGACGAAGGTTTTTTCCAGTACCAGGGTTCGCTGAACAAAGGTGCCGAGGACGCAGCCCGCAGCATCAGCCTGTTTTTCAAGGTGCATGACGCCGAACTGGCCTTCCAGCCGGGCTGGCCTTCCGTCAGCAAGGTCAGCGGCGATGTGTTTGTCGAAGACAGTGGCGTGCGCATTTTTGCCAGCCAGGGGCAACTGCTCGATACCCAGGTGAAAGATGTTTCGGTGAACATTCCCCACGTGCCCACCGGGCAGAGCTCTCATCTGCTGCTGGATGGCGGGTTTGCCGGTGGATTGGGCGATGGGCTGAAGATCCTCCAGACCGCGCCTATCGGTACGGCCGAGACGTTCGCCGGTTGGGAAGGCGACGGTGCGCTGCAAGGCAGCGTGAAGCTCGATATCCCGCTGGTCAAAGGCGAGCAACCGAAAATCCTGGTGGATTTTGCCACTGACAAGGCCCGGCTCAAGCTAAGCGAGCCGGCGCTCGAGTTGACCGAACTCAAGGGTGATTTCCGCTTCGACAGCAGCAAGGGATTGAGCGGCAAGAACATCGCGGCCAGGGCATTCGATCGACCTGTGACTGCACAGATTTTTGCCGAGGGCCGCGCCGGTGCGCTCAATACGCGAGTGACGGCGTCGGGGCGGGTCGAGGTGAAGAAACTCACCGATTGGCTGAGCGTGACCCAGCCATTGCCCGTCTCCGGGGTGGTTCCGTATCAACTGCAAGTGATCCTCGACGGCGCCGACAGCCAGCTGTCGGTCAGCTCCAACCTCAAGGGTGTGGCGGTGGACTTGCCGGCACCCTTCGGGATGGCCGCCGATGTCGGGCGCGACACGGTGTTCCGCATGACGCTGCAGGGGCCGGAGCGGCGTTATTGGGTCAATTACGGCGACCTGGCCAGTTTCACTTATGCCGCGCCGAGTGGGAAGGTCGCCGACGGTCGTGGTGAATTGCTGCTGGGTTCCGGTGATGCAGTATTGCCTGGCGGCAGGGGATTGCGACTGCGTGGCACGCTGTCGGAACTGGACGTGAGCCCCTGGCAGGATCTGCTGGGCAAATACGCAGGCCAGGATCCGGGCGGCAGTGCCCGACAAGTGCTCAGCAGCGCCGACCTGAAAGTGGGCAAGCTCACGGCCATGGGTACGACGCTGGACCAGGCTTCGGTGCAGTTGGACCGCAAACCGGATGCCTGGGCCCTGCGGCTTGACAGCCAGCAGGCCAAGGGCAGCGTCAGCCTGCCGGATGCGAAAGCCGCCCCGATCGGCATCAAGCTGGATTATGTGCGCCTGCCGGCTGTGGACCCGACGGTCCAGGCCGATGAAAACGCCCCGGATCCTCTGGCCACGGTCGATCCCAGCAAAATTCCAGCGATGGATATTGCCATCGACCAGTTGTTCCAAGGCCCTGATCTGATTGGCGCCTGGTCATTGAAGGTGCGCCCTACCGGCAAGGGTATCGCGTTGAACGAGTTGGACATGGGCCTCAAAGGCATGGTGTTGAACGGCAATGGCGCCTGGGAAGGCGTACCCGGTTCCACCAGCAGTTGGTACAAGGGCCGTATCAAGGGCAAGAACCTGGCTGATGTCCTCAAAGGGTGGGGGTTCGCGCCGAGTGTGACCAGCCAGGAATTCCGCCTGGATGTGGACGGTCGTTGGCCCGGCTCGCCCGCCTGGGTTGCCACCAAACGTTTCTCCGGCAGTCTCGATGCGTCATTGAGCAAGGGCCAGTTCGTTGAGGTTGAAGGCAGCGCCCAGGCTTTGCGGGTATTTGGCCTGTTGAACTTCAATTCCATCGGTCGGCGCTTGCGCCTGGATTTTTCCGACCTGTTCGGCAAAGGACTGAGCTACGACCGGGTCAAGGGGCTGCTGGTGGCGAGCGACGGCGTGTACGTCACGCGCGAGCCCATCACCCTGGCGGGGCCGTCGAGTAACCTTGAGCTCAACGGTACGCTGGACATGGTCACCGACCGGGTAGACGCCAAGCTGTTGGTGACCTTGCCGGTGACGAACAACCTGCCGATCGCCGCGCTGATCGTCGGCGCACCGGCGGTGGGCGGGGCGCTGTTTTTGATCGACAAGCTGATCGGTGACCGCGTGGCGCGTTTTGCCAGCGTAAGATATGACGTCAAGGGGCCGTGGAAAGAACCGAAGATCAGCTTCGACAAACCGTTTTGACGAGTTAACGCTAGTCCCTGTGGGAGCGAGCTTGCTCGCGATAGCGGTGGGTCAGCAAAGGAAAATGTGACTGATACACCGCTATCGCGAGCAAGCTCGCTCCCACAGGGGCAGTGATGTAAAAAGTGAGGGAAGCACCATGCCAGTCGCCGTGATTCAGATGGTCAGCCAAAGCGACGTGCTCGCCAACCTGGCTCGTGCCCGCGTGCTGCTGGAGCAGGCTGCGGCGGGTGGCGCAAGGCTGGCGGTGCTGCCTGAAAATTTCGCCGCCATGGGGCGGCGGGACGTGGCGCAGATCGGTCGCGACGAAGCCTTTGGTCAGGGGCCGATCCTGCCCTGGTTGAAACAGGTCGCCCGCGACCTCAGGTTATGGATTGTCGCCGGTACATTGCCGTTGCCGCCCGTGGACCAGCCCGAGGCCAAGGCCCATGCCTGTTCGTTGCTGGTAGACGACCAAGGCCAGATCGTGGCGCGCTATGACAAGTTGCACCTGTTCGACGTGGACGTGGCGGACAATCGCGGGCGTTATCGCGAATCCGATGACTATGCTTATGGCGGCAACGTGGTCGTTGCCGATACTCCCGTGGGCCGGGTGGGCCTGACGGTGTGTTATGACCTGCGTTTCCCTGAGCTCTATAGCGAGTTGCGGGCAGCCGGTGCCGAGTTGATCACCGCGCCTTCGGCGTTTACCGCGGTGACCGGCGCGGCCCATTGGGACGTGCTGATCCGCGCCCGGGCCATCGAAACCCAGTGTTATGTGCTGGCGGCGGCCCAGGGCGGCGTGCATCCAGGGCCAAGGGAGACTTTTGGTCACGCGGCGATTGTCGACCCGTGGGGCCGCGTGCTGGCACAACAGGATCAAGGCGAGGCCGTGCTGCTGGCCGAGCGCGACAGCAGCGAACAGGCGTCCATCCGGGCGCGCATGCCGGTGGCGAACCACCGGCGCTTTTTCTCGCAGGGCGCCCGACAGCGACCTGTCCAAGACGACGAATTCAAGGCGTAAAACATATGAGCGGGTTGTTGTCCTCAGTCAGTGAACACCTTTTGGCCCCCGGCGGCGTGACCCTGGAAAGTCTGCAAGGCGTGCTGGGCGACCTGGCCGGTCCGGGCATCGATGCCGCCGACCTGTATTTCCAAGGCCAGATCTCCGAGTCATGGTCGCTGGAAGACGGCATCGTCAAGGAAGGCAGTTTCAACCTCGACCAAGGCGTGGGCGTGCGGGCCCAGTCCGGGGAAAAGACCGGTTTCGCCTACAGCAATGCGATCACCCTCGAAGCACTCGGCGCCGCGGCCCGTGCCGCTCGTTCGATCTCCCGGGCCGGGCAGAATGGCACGGTCCAGGCGTTCAGCAGCCAGGACGTGGCCCAACTATATGCACCGGACAATCCGTTGGAAGTCATGAGCCGTGCCGAGAAAGTCGAACTGCTCAAGCGTATCGACGTGGCGACCCGCGCCCTTGACCCGCGTATCCAGCAGGTTTCGGTGAGCATGGCTGGGGTCTGGGAGCGGATCCTGGTGGCGTCGACCGACGGTGGCCTGGCGGCGGACGTGCGACCGCTGGTGCGCTTCAACGTCAGCGTGATCGTCGAGCAGAACGGCCGGCGCGAGCGCGGCGGTCATGGCGGCGGCGGGCGTACCGACTACCGTTATTTCCTCAGCGAAGACCGCGCCATGGGCTACGCCCGCGAGGCGCTGCGCCAGGCGCTGGTCAACCTGGAAGCGATCCCGGCCCCGGCCGGCACCTTGCCCGTGGTGCTCGGCTCCGGCTGGTCCGGCGTGTTGTTGCACGAAGCCGTCGGCCACGGCCTGGAAGGTGACTTCAATCGCAAGGGCAGCTCGGCCTACAGCGGACGCATGGGCGAAATGGTTGCCTCGAAACTCTGCACCATTGTCGATGACGGAACCCTGGCCGGCCGTCGTGGCTCCCTGAGCGTCGATGACGAGGGCACCCCGACCGAGTGCACCACCTTGATCGAGAACGGCGTGCTCAAAGGCTACATGCAAGACAAGCTCAATGCCCGCCTCATGGGCGTGGCCCGCACCGGCAATGGTCGTCGTGAGTCCTACGCACACCTGCCGATGCCGCGCATGACCAATACCTACATGCTGGGCGGCCAGAGCGATCCGGCGGAAATCATCGCGTCGGTGAAGAAGGGCATCTATTGCGCCAACCTCGGCGGCGGCCAGGTGGACATCACCAGTGGCAAGTTCGTGTTTTCCACCAGCGAGGCCTACCTGATCGAAGATGGCAAGATCACCGCGCCAGTCAAGGGCGCGACCTTGATCGGCAACGGGCCGGAGGCGATGAGCAAGGTGTCGATGGTCGGTAACGACCTGGCGCTGGACAGCGGCGTGGGCACATGCGGAAAGGACGGGCAGTCGGTGCCGGTGGGCGTCGGCCAGCCGACCCTGAAGATCGATGCGATTACCGTGGGTGGCACGGGGGCATGACGATGCACAAGATCCAAATAAAAGCTGTGGAAGCAGCTGTGGAAGCAGCTGTGTAGGAGCTGCGTAGGAGCTGCCGAGTGCAACGAGGCTGCGATCTTTCCCATGACGCTTGAGTCCCAAGCGAAAGATCAAAGGATCAAAAGATCAAAAGATCGCAGCCTACGGCAGCTCCTACAGGGTCGGATGAAACTCAACGCAGGCCGCGTTGAGTCTCGTCCAGCTCACGGATGTACTTGAAGATTTTACGGCTCGAGGCCGGTGGCTTGTTCTGCGCCAGTTCGTGCTGGGCCTGACGAATCAGGGAGCGCAATTGCTGGCGATCGGCCTCCGGGTAGTCGATGACGAATTTTTCCAAGGTGCCGTCGTCGCCTGCGATCAAGCGATCGCGCCAGCGTTCCAGGTTGTGGAAGCGTTCGTTGTACTGCCGGGTGGAGGCATCGAGCTGGTCGAGCAGAACGAGGATGGCGTCAGTGTCCTGATCGCGCATCAGTTTGCCGATGAATTGCAGGTGCCGTTTACGCGCGATATTCGCGGTGTGCTTGGGCGCATCGGCCAAAGCCCGGCGCAAGGCGTCGGTCAGGGGCAGCTTGGCCAGCAAGTCAGGCTTGAGTGTTGTCAGTCGCTCGCCGAGGTCAACCAGAGCATGCAGCTCGCGTTTGACCTGGGATTTGCTTTTTTCACCCTCGTAGAGGGAGTCGTCGTAAGAATCAACCATGGTGGCAGTCCGCAAAGAAACGCCGCCATGATAACCAGTCGGGGGCCGGTTGTCCGGCCCGGTCGCTCGAAGGCCAAGGGTTTGTACGAAAAAACGTCCAGGCGCTTTGCGTACAAAACCGTTACCGAAAGCAGAGTTTGAGTGGAGAACACCATGAGTGCAGTTCAAAGCGTCGGCCCCCAGGCATTGCCGGCACTGCAGGAACAAGTCGAGCAGATTCTCGCCGAGGCCAAGCGACAGGGCGCCAGCGCCTGTGAAGTGGCGGTATCGCTGGAGCAGGGGCTGTCGACTTCGGTGCGCCAGCGCGAAGTGGAAACCGTCGAATTCAACCGTGACCAGGGTTTCGGCATTACCTTGTACGTAGGCCAGCGCAAGGGCTCGGCCAGCACCTCGGCCAGCGGTCCTGACGCTATTCGCGAAACAGTCGCCGCGGCATTGGCGATTGCCAAGCACACGTCCGAAGACGAGGCCTCGGGTTTGGCCGATGCTGCGCTGATGTGCAAGGATCTGAAGGACTTCGATCTGTTCCATGCCTGGGATATCACGCCTGAGCAAGCCATCGAACAAGCGCTGCGCTGCGAAGCCGCGGCATTCGACGCCGACAGCCGGATCAAGAATGCCGACGGCACGACGCTCAACACCCACCAGGGCTGCCGGGTCTATGGCAACAGCCATGGGTTTATCGGCGGTTACGCATCGACCCGCCACAGCCTCAGCTGCGTGATGATCGCCGAGGCCGACGGCCAGATGCAGCGCGATTACTGGTATGACGTGAATCGCCAGGGCACGTTGCTGGCGGACCCGGTCAGCATCGGCCAGAAAGCCGCACAACGGGCAGCCAGTCGCCTGGGCGCTCGGCCGGTACCGACCTGCGAGGTGCCAGTGCTGTTTTCCGCCGAATTGGCCGGTGGCCTGTTCGGCAGCTTCCTGTCGGCGGTGTCCGGCGGCAATCTATATCGCAAGTCGTCGTTCCTCGAAGGCGCGTTGGGCCAGAAACTTTTCCCTGAATGGATGACCATCGACGAGCGCCCACACCTGATGCAAGCCATGGGCAGTTCGGCGTTCGACGGCGATGGGCTGGCGACCTACGCCAAGCCGTTCGTGGAAAACGGTGAACTGGTTTCATACATCCTTGGTACGTATTCGGGCCGTAAACTTGGCATGCCGAGCACCGCTAATGCGGGTGGCGTGCACAACCTGTTCGTCACTCACGGTGAAGAAGACCAGGCGGCATTGTTGCGGCGCATGGGGCGTGGCCTGCTGGTCACCGAATTGATGGGCCATGGCCTGAACATGGTCACCGGGGATTACTCCCGTGGCGCGGCGGGTTTCTGGGTCGAGAATGGCGAGATCCAATTCCCGGTCCAGGAAGTCACTATCGCGGGGAACATGCGTGACATGTTCAAGCAGATCGTGGCGGTGGGGAACGACCTGGAGCTGCGCAGCAACATCCGCACCGGTTCGGTGTTGATCGAGCGTATGACGGTGGCGGGTAGCTGATATTCAGGGCCGAAAAAAAGGCGCGTCATCCATTTGGGTGACGCGCCTTTTTTGTTCTCAGAATTTCCTGTGTGGCGAGGGGATTTGATCCCCTCGCCACAGTTATTCCCCTTCGTCGAAATAATTGTTGATCAGCGCGACCAAGGCATCCATCGCTTCCTGTGCCTGTTCGCCCTCGGTGCTCAAGTGAATCCTGGTGCCCTTGCCCGCAGCGAGCATCATCATCGCCATGATGCTTTTTCCGTCGACTGCTGTTTCAGGCGTGCGCCCGACGCGGATCGTGGTGTCAGGGAATTTACCCGCCACACCCACGAATTTCGCCGATGCCCGGGCATGCAAACCCAGCTTGTTGATGATTTCAATTTCCCGAGCAGGCATCGCGATGTGAATCCTTTAGCTGAGGTCGCGGTGGCGAACCTGGACGTTCTTCAGGGATTGTTGCAGGAGCTGACCCAGACGCTCGGTCAGGTAGACGGAACGGTGATGACCACCGGTGCAGCCAATGGCGATCGTGACATAGGCCCGGTTGCTCGCTGCGAAGCGGGGCAGCCATTTGAGGAGGTAGCTGGAGATGTCCTGGAACATTTCCTCTACGTCCGGTTGGGCAGCGAGGTAGTCGACCACTGGCTGGTCCAGTCCGGACTGCTCGCGCAGCTCCGGTTTCCAATACGGGTTGGGCAGGCAGCGAACATCGAACACCAGGTCGGCATCGACCGGCATGCCGCGCTTGAAACCGAACGATTCGACGAGAAACGCCGTTCCCGGTTCAGGCTGGTTCAGCAGGCGCAACTTGATGGTGTCGCGCAGCTGGTACAAGTTCAGGTGCGTGGTGTTGACCTTGAGGTCGGCCAGGTCGGCGATGGGGCCGAGCAGTTGGCTCTCGTCATGGATCGCTTCAGCCAGGGAGCGGCTGGCGTTGCTCAGCGGGTGGCGTCGACGGGTTTCTGAAAAGCGCTTGAGCAGTGTTTCTTCGTCGGCATCCAGGTACAGCACATCGCATTGGATATGCCGGTTGCGAACTTCTTCGAGCAATTCCGGAAATCGCGACAGATGGCTGGGCAGGTTACGGGCATCGATGGACACGGCGACCAGCGGTTGCGCGAGTTCGGTGTGGATCAGGGCGCGCTCGGCCAATTCCGGAAGCAGGCCAGCCGGCAGGTTGTCGATGCAATAGTAGCCGCTGTCCTCAAGCACATTGAGGGCCGTGCTTTTACCTGAGCCGGAGCGGCCACTGACGATGATCATGCGCATGTTTAATGGCCGTTCTGCTCGTCCAGGACTACCTGATACAAGGCTTCGTTGCTCGGGGCGCTGCGCAGTTTTTCGCGTACTTCCTTGCGATCCAGCATGCTGGCGATCTGGCGCAGCAGCTCCAGGTGCGCATCGGTTGCGGCTTCCGGGACCAGCAAGACGAACAGCAGGTCGACCGGGGCGCCATCGATGGCGTCGAAATCTATGGGGGCTTCAAGGTGCAGCAGCGCGCTGATAGGCGAGGCGCAGCCCTTGAGGCGGCAATGGGGGATGGCAATGCCGTTGCCAAAACCGGTGGAACCGAGTTTTTCACGGGCAACCAGTGCCTCGAAGACATCCTGCATTTCCAGATCCGGCACTTCGCGGTGGATCAGGTTGGCGATTTGTTCGAGGGCTTTCTTTTTACTGCCGCCCGGCGCGTTCACTTGGGAACGGCCGGGGGTCAGGATGGTTTCTAGTCGGATCATGGATTGGGGGGGTTAACGACCGGTTGCGCCCTGGAGGAGGCTCTGGGTCTTTTCCTTATGCTTTTTGAGTTGGCGATCCAGCTTGTCGGTCAGCAGGTCAATCGCGGCATACATGTCTGTGTGCTCTGCGTTGGCAACCACTTCTCCGCCGGGAATATGCAGCGTGGCTTCGATTTTCTGCAGCAGTTTTTCGACGCACATCGTGACTTGCACGTTGGTGATCTTGTCGAAATGCCTTTCCAATCGGTCGAGTTTTTCGCCGATGTAGGTGCGCAGGGGTTCGGTCACTTCCAGTTGGTGTCCACTGATGTTGACTTGCATACAGCTTCTCCTTCGTTGCCAGTGCATAAAGCGGCAGGCTGGGTTGCCTGCCACTGGAACGCTGTGGCGTGGCCTGTTACATCAACCGCTTGCGTTCGCTCGAAGGTGCGATCCCGAGGGATTCGCGGTATTTGGCGACGGTACGGCGGGCCACCTGAATGCCTTGTGCCTCCAGTAAACCAGCGATCTTGCTGTCACTCAACGGCTTTTTCTGATTTTCCGCGGCGACCAGTTTCTTGATGATCGCGCGGATGGCCGTGGACGAGCATTCGCCGCCTTCCGAGGTGCTGACATGGCTGGAGAAAAAATATTTCAATTCATAGATTCCCCGCGGGGTATGCATGAATTTCTGGGTGGTCACCCGTGAAATCGTCGACTCGTGCATGCCCACTGCCTCGGCAATGTCATGCAGGACCAACGGTTTCATCGCTTCATCACCGTATTCCAGGAAGCCGCGCTGATGCTCGACGATCTGGGTCGCCACTTTCATCAGGGTTTCGTTGCGGCTCTGCAGGCTCTTGATGAACCAGCGCGCTTCCTGCAACTGGTTGCGCATGAACGTGTTGTCGGCGCTGGTGTCGGCGCGTTTCACGAAACCGGCGTATTGGGCGTTGACCCGAAGTTTCGGCACCGATTCCTGGTTGAGCTCCACCAGCCAGCGATCATTGTGCTTGCGCACGATCACGTCGGGGACAACGTATTCAGGCTCGGTGGATTCGATCTGCGAGCCGGGCCGTGGATTGAGGCTTTGCACCAGCTCGATGACTTGGCGCAGCTCGTCTTCCTTGAGTTTCATGCGCCGCATCAGTTGGCTGTAGTCGCGGCCGCCCAGCAAGTCGATGTAGTCGGTGACCAGTCGCTTGGCTTCGGCCAGCCACGGTGTCTTGGCGGGCAACTGGCGCAGTTGCAGCAAGAGGCATTCGCCCAGGCTGCGGGCGCCGATGCCGGCGGGTTCGAACTGCTGGATGCGGTGCAGGACCGCCTCGACCTCATCCAGCTCGATGTCGAGCTCGGGGTCGAAAGCTTCGAGAATTTCTTCGAGTGTCTCGTCCAGGTAGCCCTGGTTGTTGATGCAATCGATCAGGGTCACGGCGATCAGGCGATCGGTGTCGGACATCGGCGCCAGGTTCAGTTGCCACAGCAAGTGGCTTTGCAGGCTTTCGCCGGCGGAGGTGCGGGTGGTGAAGTCCCACTCGTCGTCATCGCCGCTTGGCAGGCTGCTGGCGCTGGTCTGGTAGACGTCTTCCCATGCCGTATCCACGGGCAGGTCGTTGGGAATGCGTTCGTTCCACTCGCCGTCCTCGATGTTATCCACCGTCGGGGCGGCTTCCTGATAGGACGGTTCCGGGATTTCGGCAGGGGTTTTCTGTTCGACGTTGTCGGCCAGCGGATCGGAGTTGTCGAAGTCGTCGCCTTCTTCCTGGCGTTCGAGCATCGGATTGGACTCCAGGGCCTCCTGGATTTCCTGTTGCAGGTCCAGGGTCGACAATTGGAGCAGGCGGATGGCCTGTTGCAGCTGCGGCGTCATCGTCAGCTGCTGGCCCATTCTCAAGACTAGCGATGGTTTCATGGCAGGGGCTTAACACCTTATTCGCCGGCGCACATGCGCCATCCACTACAAGGGCGCCGGAGCGCCAAACTTAAGCAAATTATATGCCTGAAACTGAGGTGTTTGCCTAGAGCGTCGCCACAATAAAATTGGCGACGCCCGGCGATGCACCAGACATCTGTGCTTACAGGCGAAACTCGTGACCCAGATACACTTCCTTGACCAGTTCATTGGCCAGGATAGTCGCGGAGTCGCCTTCGGCAATCAACTGGCCGTCATTGACAATGTAGGCGGTCTCGCAGATATCCAGCGTCTCGCGCACGTTGTGGTCGGTGATCAGCACGCCGATCCCCTTGGCCTTGAGGTGATGGATGATCTGCTTGATGTCACCGACCGAAATCGGGTCCACGCCGGCGAACGGTTCGTCGAGGAGGATGAATTTCGGCGCGGTGGCCAGGGCACGGGCGATTTCCACGCGGCGACGTTCGCCACCGGACAGGCTCATGCCCAGGTTGTCGCGAATGTGGCTGATGTGGAATTCCTGCAGCAGGCTTTCCAGTTCCTGTCGACGGCCGGCCTTGTCGAGTTCCTTGCGGGTCTCGAGGATGGCCATGATGTTGTCGGCAACCGACAGTTTGCGGAAGATCGAGGCTTCTTGCGGTAGATAGCCGATCCCGGCCTTCGCCCGGCCGTGCATCGGCTGGTGGCTGACGTCCAGGTCGTCGATCAGGACGCGGCCCTGATCGGCCTGGACCAGGCCGACGATCATATAGAAGCAGGTCGTCTTGCCCGCGCCGTTGGGGCCGAGCAGGCCAACGATCTGGCCGCTCTCGATGGACAGGCTGACATCGCGCACAACCTGGCGGCTCTTGTAGCTCTTGGCCAGGTGTTGGGCTTTCAGAGTTGCCATTACTGGGCCTTTTGCTCGTCGGTTTTCTTTTTCGGCTGGATCACCATGTCGATACGCGGACGCGCCTCGGTGACCTTGCTGCCAGTGGCACGACCCGCGCTGGCCAGTTTCTTGACCGTGTCATAGACGATTTTCTCGCCTTGGGTCACGTTGTTGTCTTTGTCGACAACCTTGGCGCGGTCGATCAGGACAACGCGGTCCTGGGCGGCGTGATACTGGATGGTAACCCCATAACCCTGTACAGGCTTGGTGTCGCCCGCGGTTTGCAGTTGTTCGAAGTAGGCCAGGTTGCCCACCGAAGTCACCACGTCGATGTCGCCGGACTGGGTGCGGGTGATGGTCACGGTGTTGCCGGTCACTTTCATCGAACCCTGGGTGATGATCACGTCACCTTTATAGGTGGCGACACCGTTCTTGTCGTCCAGTTGTGCATCGTCGGCCTGGATACGGATAGGCTGGTCGCGGTCGTTGGGGAGGGCCCAGGCGCTCGCGCTTCCCAGTGCTGCGCCCAGACTGAGCAAAATAGGGAGGGTTTTAGCGAGCTTCATACTGTCCTCTTACTTTCGATAGCAGGTGTATCCTGCTTTCCTTCAAATACGCCTTCATTCCTACGCCGGTCGACACGCCGCCAGCGCCGTCGATTCTAACGGGTTGCTCGGTCTGCGCATATTCTCGTTGCGGAAAGACCGTCATGCGACTGCTGGTGATGATGGTCGTACGGTTTTTCTCATCGGTCCGGGCGATGCGTACCGAGTCGATCAGTTCGACTTCGGTACCGCCGGGATTGACCTCGGCGCGCTCGCTCTGCACGTGCCACGGGAATTCAGTGCCGCGGAACATGTTCAGGTCCGGTTTGGTGACCAGTGTTATATCACTGGCCTTTACATGGTCGACTTTGTCAGACGTCATTTCGTACTGCACTTTGCCGTCTGGCAGGTATTGCAGGGTATGCGTATTGGTCGCATACCAATCGATATCGTTTTCCTCGACCTTGGTCACGGATGGGTCAAGGAAGCGTTCCGGGCTGATGTTCCAGTAGCCCACCGCCGCAAAAATCGCGGCGATGCAGCCGAACACCAGTAGGGTGCGAATCTTCTTGCTTAACATAAATGGCTCACAAGTACGCGGCGTTGGCCGCTTCGAGGTGGCCCTGGGCGTTCAGGATCAATTCACAGAATTCGCGGGCCGCGCCTTCGCCGCCCTTCGCGGTGGTGACGCCGTGGGCGTGTTCGCGTACGAAGGCGGCTGCGTTGGCGACCGCCATGCCCAGGCCGACCCGGCGAATCACCGGCAGGTCCGGCAAATCGTCGCCGAGGTAGGCAACCTGCTCATAGCTTAGATTGAGTTGGCCCAGCAGTTCGTCCAGCACCACCAACTTGTCTTCCCGACCCTGGTAAAGGTGCGGGATGCCGAGATTCTTCGCTCGCCGCTCGACCACCGGGGTCTTGCGACCACTGATAATGGCGGTCTGGACGCCCGCGGCCATCAGCATCTTGATGCCCTGGCCGTCGAGGGTGTTGAAGGTCTTGAACTCGCTGCCGTCTTCGAGGAAATACAGGCGGCCATCGGTGAGTACACCGTCGACGTCGAAAACGGCGAGCTTGATGTTCTTGCCCCGTTGCAGCAGGTCGGTCGTCATCACATTACTCCAGCGCGAAGGAGGTCGGACAAGTTGAAAGCGCCGATCGCGCGATCCTCTTCATCCACTACCACCAGTGCATTGATCCTATGGTCTTCCATGATTTTCAGGGCTTCTGCGGCCAGCATGTCGGGGCGCGCAGTCTTGCCGTGAAGGGTCATGACTTCATCGATGGTTGCGTTACGTATATCAATAGCGCGGTCGAGCGTACGGCGCAGGTCACCGTCGGTAAAGATCCCGGCGAGCTTGCCGTCGGCTTCGAGGATAACGGTCATGCCCAGGCCCTTGCGGGTCATTTCCATGAGCGCATCCTTGAGCAGCGTGCCGCGTTGAACCTGCGGCAGCTCGTTTGCGCTGTGCATCACGTTCTCGACTTTGAGCAACAGGCGACGGCCCAGGGCGCCACCAGGATGGGAGAAGGCGAAATCCTCGGCGGTGAACCCGCGGGCCTCCAGCAGGGCCACGGCCAGGGCGTCGCCCATGACCAGGGCTGCAGTGGTGGACGAGGTCGGCGCCAGGTTCAAGGGGCAGGCTTCGTGCTCGACATGAACATTGAGGTTCACCTCGGCTGCCTTGGCCAGTGGAGAATCTGGATTGCCGGTGACGCTGATCATCTGGATGCCCAGTCGCTTGATCAATGGCAGCAATGTGAGGATTTCATTGGTCGAGCCCGAGTTGGACAGTGCCAGGATGACATCGTCCCGGGTGATCATGCCCATGTCGCCGTGGCTGGCCTCGGCGGGGTGAACAAAAAAAGCCGTGGTGCCGGTGCTGGCCAGCGTGGCGGCAATCTTGTTGCCAATGTGGCCGGACTTGCCCATGCCGACCACGACCACACGGCCCTTGCTGGCCAGAATCATCTCGCAGGCGCGTACGAAATCAGCGTCGATACGGGGCAACAAGCCTTGTACGGCTTCAAGTTCGAGGCGGACAGTACGTTGTGCCGATTGAATCAGGTCGCTGGATTGGTTCATGTCAGATCGTATAGCCCAATGAAAAGGCGGCGATTATAGCGGTAATGAGCGATTCCCTCACGTTAGTTCGTCATGCGTTTGCTCGAGCGGCGCGAGGCCGGACATAAAATGTGGCGTTTTACCTTAAGCCGGGCTTAACGGGCCGGGGGTTGGCCTTGGGCGCCTGATGGTTGCAGTGATATAGTTCGCCGCCGGTTCGTGTGCCCGGCGGTACCGGCGTTTTTGTCGGCAGGCCGGAGCACTCGAATATGAGGCTGCATCGCAAGGAGTTTAGATGAGTGCCGACAACGCTTACGCGGTCGAGCTGAAGGGACTGTCCTTCAAGCGAGGGACGCGCAGCATTTTCAATGACATCGATATTCGCATCCCGCGCGGTAAGGTGACCGGCATCATGGGACCTTCCGGGTGCGGAAAGACAACGCTGCTGCGACTGATGGGCGCGCAACTGCGTCCCAGTGCCGGCGAAGTCTGGGTCAATGGCCAGAACCTTCCGAAATTGTCGCGCAGCGATCTGTTCGATGCGCGCAAGGACATGGGGGTGCTGTTCCAGAGCGGTGCCCTGTTTACCGACCTCGATGTGTTCGAGAACGTGGCGTTTCCCCTGCGTGTCCATACCGAGCTGCCGGAGGAAATGATCCGCGACATCGTTCTGCTCAAATTGCAGGCAGTCGGGCTGCGCGGCGCCCTGGAACTGATGCCGGACGAGCTGTCGGGCGGCATGAAGCGTCGGGTGGCCTTGGCGCGGGCGATTGCCCTCGACCCGAAAATCCTCATGTATGACGAGCCCTTCGTTGGGCAGGACCCCATTGCCATGGGCGTGCTCGTACGCCTGATTCGCTTGCTGAACGATGCGCTGGGCATCACCAGCATTGTGGTTTCCCATGATTTGGCCGAAACCGCCAGTATCGCCGACTACATCTATGTCGTCGGTGATGGCCAGGTGCTGGGACAGGGCACACCGCAGGAATTGAAGGATTCGGACAACCCGCGCATTCGCCAATTCATGAAGGGGGACCCGGACGGTCCGGTGGCGTTCCATTTTCCGGCCACGGATTACCGTACCGACTTGCTGGGGAAGCGCTGATGCGCAAGAAATCGTTAATCGAAAGAATTCGCCTGTTCGGTCGCTCCGGCATCGACGTGGTGGCGGTGCTTGGGCGTTCCTCGCTGTTCCTGATGCACGCCTTGCTCGGCCGCAATTCGACCGGCGGAGGTTTCGGCCTGCTGGTCAAGCAACTGCATTCGGTCGGGGTGATGTCCCTCGTCATCATTGTCGTCTCGGGGATTTTCATCGGCATGGTATTGGCGCTCCAGGGCTTCAGTATCCTGTCCAGCTATGGATCGGAGCAGGCGGTCGGGCAGATGGTTGCGCTGACACTGTTGCGCGAGCTTGGCCCGGTGGTGACCGCACTGCTGTTCGCCGGGCGTGCCGGATCGGCGCTGACCGCCGAAATCGGCAACATGAAATCCACCGAGCAGTTGTCCAGCCTGGAAATGATCGGTGTCGATCCACTCAAGTACATCATCGCCCCGCGCCTGTGGGCCGGCTTCATTTCCCTGCCGGTGCTGGCGATGATCTTCAGCGTCGTGGGGATCTGGGGAGGCTCGTGGGTCGCCGTCGATTGGCTGGGGGTCTATGAAGGCTCCTACTGGTCCAACATGCAGAACAGCGTCGACTTCCTCGACGATGTGCTCAACGGTGTGATCAAGAGTGCCGTATTCGCTTTCGTGGTCACCTGGATCGCCGTGTTTCAAGGTTATGACTGTGAGCCCACGTCAGAGGGGATCAGCCGTGCCACAACCAAGACCGTGGTCTACGCCTCGTTGGCCGTACTGGGCCTTGACTTTATTCTGACCGCCTTGATGTTTGGAGATTTCTGATGCAAAACCGCACCCTGGAAATCGGTGTCGGCCTTTTCTTGCTGGCTGGCATCCTGGCTTTGCTGCTGCTGGCCTTGCGGGTCAGTGGACTGGCGCCAACCGCGAGCACCGATACTTATAAACTTTATGCTTATTTTGACAATATCGCCGGTTTGACGGTCAGAGCCAAGGTGACCATGGCCGGTGTGACGATCGGCAAGGTCACGGCAATCGATCTGGACCGTGACAGTTTTACTGGGCGGGTGACGCTGCAGTTGGAAAAGCGCGTGGATAACCTGCCGACTGACTCCACTGCATCTATCCTCACCGCTGGGCTGTTGGGTGAGAAATACATCGGGATCAGCGTGGGCGGGGAAGACACCCTGCTCAAGGACGGCGGGACCATCCACGATACGCAGTCGTCGCTGGTGCTCGAGGACCTGATCGGTAAATTCCTGCTCAATACCGTTAGCAAAGACGCCAAATGAGGAGCTTTTGAATGATCTCTATCCTGCGACGCAGCCTGCTGGTCCTGCTGGCGGCCCTGCCGCTGATGGGCAATGCCGTGGCGGCGCCTTCGGCGCACGACATCATCCAGGACACCACTACTCGATTGCTGGCGGACCTTGCCGCCAATAAAGAGAAATACAAGCAGGACCCAAGCGCGTTCTACGACGCGCTGAATGGCATCGTCGGCCCCGTGGTAGACGCCGATGGCATCTCCAAGAGCATCATGACCGTCAAGTACTCGCGCAAGGCAACCCCGGCGCAGATGACCCGCTTCCAGGAAAACTTCAAGCGCAGCCTGATGCAGTTCTATGGCAACGCATTGCTGGAATACAACAACCAGGGCATCACCGTTTCGCCGGCCAAGGATGAAAGCGGCACCCGCACCAGCGTTGACATGCAGGTCAAGGGCAACAATGGCGCCGTTTATCCTGTGTCCTACACACTCGAGAAAATCAATGGCGAGTGGAAAGTACGCAACGTGATCATCAACGGCATCAACATCGGCAAGCTGTTCCGTGACCAGTTCGCCGACGCCATGCAGCGCAATGGCAATGACCTGGACAAGACCATCGACGGCTGGGCCGGTGAAGTCGCCAAGGCCAAGGAAGTGACCGAAGAAGCCAAAGAGAAGCAGGAACAATGAACGAGTCGGTGAGCGCGTCCGACATTCGCCTGGGCGAGGCCGGCGAGCTGCTGCTCAGCGGCGTGCTGGACTACCGCACCGGCCCGGGTCTGCGCAAGCAGGGCCAGGCGTTGATCAAGTCGGCAAAAGCAGCCGAGCTGGTGATTGATTGCTCAGCCGTGCAGAAGTCCAGCAGCGTCGGACTGTCGCTTTTGCTGTGCTTCATGCGCGATGCCCAGGCCGCCGGCAAGACATGGAGCATCCGAGGGATGCCCGAAGACATGCGCGAGATAGCCCAGGTCAGCGAATTGACCGAGCTGTTGGCGCACCCCTGATCCACATCGTTGAAAAGCCCCCCGTCAGAGTCCTGCTTCGCGGGGTTCGCAGGCGAGGGGCTTTTTTGTATGATGTGCGACCCGTGCGCACAGGGCGCCGATTGAGGTTGAGCATGCAGGCTGTAGAAGTGAAGAGCTTCCTTGAAGGAAAGCTGCCTGGTACGCAGGTGGAAGTTGAGGGCGAAGGCTGCAATTTCCAGCTGAATGTGATCAGCGATGAACTGGCGGCGTTGAGCCCGGTGAAGCGTCAGCAGAGCATCTATGCCCATTTGAACCCATGGATCGCCGATGGCAGCATCCACGCGGTCACTATGAAATTTTTCAGCCGCGCGGCCTGGGCCGAGCGCACCTGAGCCCAAGGGCGTCGAGATTCTTATGGATAAATTGATTATTACCGGCGGCGTTCGCCTTGATGGCGAAATCCGTATCTCCGGGGCAAAGAACTCCGCGCTGCCGATCCTGGCCGCGACCCTGCTGTGCGATGGCCCGGTGACCGTGGCCAACCTGCCGCACCTGCACGACATCACCACGATGATCGAGCTGTTCGGTCGCATGGGCATCGAGCCTGTGATCGACGAGAAGCTCGCCGTCGAAATCGACCCACGCACCATCAAGACCCTGATCGCACCGTACGAGTTGGTGAAGACCATGCGTGCCTCGATCCTGGTATTGGGGCCGATGGTCGCCCGTTTCGGTGAGGCCGAAGTGGCGCTGCCTGGCGGTTGCGCCATCGGTTCGCGTCCGGTGGACCTGCACATCCGTGGCCTGGAAGCCATGGGCGCGGTGATCGACGTCGAAGGCGGCTACATCAAGGCCAAGGCGCCGGAAGGCGGCTTGCGCGGCGCGCATTTCTTCTTCGATACCGTCAGCGTGACCGGTACCGAGAACATCATGATGGCCGCGGCACTGGCCAAGGGCCGCAGCGTCCTGCAGAACGCCGCTCGCGAACCCGAAGTCGTCGACCTGGCGAACTTCCTGATTGCCATGGGCGCCAAGATCAGCGGTGCCGGCACCGACACTATCACCATCGATGGCGTCGAGCGCCTGCACTCGGCCACTTACAAAGTGATGCCGGACCGTATTGAAACCGGTACCTACCTGGTTGCCGCCGCCGTCACCGGTGGCCGCGTCAAGGTCAAGGACACCGATCCGACGATCCTTGAAGCGGTCCTGGAAAAACTCAAGGAAGCCGGCGCCGAAGTCACCTGTGGCGAAGACTGGATCGAAGTGAATATGCACGGCAAGCGGCCAAAAGCCGTCAACGTGCGTACGGCTCCGTATCCGGCGTTCCCAACCGACATGCAGGCGCAGTTCATCTCCCTCAACGCCATTGCCGAAGGCACGGGCGCGGTGATCGAGACGATCTTCGAAAACCGCTTCATGCACGTCTATGAGCTGCACCGCATGGGCGCCAAGATCCAAGTCGAAGGCAACACCGCCATCGTCACCGGCACCGAGAAACTCAAGGGCGCGCCAGTCATGGCCACCGACCTGCGTGCCTCGGCCAGCCTGGTGATCTCGGCCTTGATCGCCGAAGGCGACACCCTGATCGACCGCATCTACCACATCGACCGTGGCTACGAGTGCATCGAAGAGAAGCTGCAGATGCTCGGCGCCAAGATCCGTCGCGTACCGGGCTAGTCCAGGCTGCATGGGCGCAAGGACGCGCCTTTGATTTCGTTTCAGATCGAGGGTGGTTTCACCCTCGATGTGTGTCCGGCGCCGCTTGCGACCGGGCATGAGTACCTTGATAAGGACTGACGTTTCCCATGTTGACCATCGCACTGTCCAAGGGCCGCATCCTTGACGACACCCTGCCGCTTCTGGCTGAAGCAGGCATCGTGCCGACCGAGAATCCGGACAAGAGCCGCAAGCTGATCATCCCCACGACCCAGGCCGACGTACGCTTGTTGATCGTGCGCGCCACCGATGTGCCGACTTACGTGGAACACGGTGCCGCCGACCTGGGCGTTGCCGGCAAGGACGTCTTGATGGAATACGGCGGCCAGGGCTTGTACGAGCCGCTGGACCTGCGCATCGCCCGCTGCAAGCTGATGACCGCTGGCAAGGTTGGCGCAGCCGAACCCAAGGGGCGCCTGCGGGTAGCGACCAAGTTCGTCAACGTCGCCAAGCGCTACTACGCCGAACAAGGCCGCCAGGTCGATATCATCAAGCTCTACGGCTCGATGGAGCTGGCGCCGCTGATCGGCCTGGCGGACAAGATCATCGACGTGGTCGACACCGGCAACACCTTGCGAGCCAACGGCCTGGAGCCCCAGGATTTCATCGCCGACATCACCTCCCGGCTGATCGTCAACAAGGCTTCGATGAAAATGCAGCACGCCCGTATCCAGGCTCTGATCGATACCCTGCGCAAGGCAGTGGAATCGCGACACCGCGGCTGATTCACCTGCGCGACCTTGAGTCGCGCCCGTCTATCCGCGTCATAGCCAATTTTCTCAGGTGCCCACGCGAATGGACTGGTAGCTTAGGGCGCCTGAGCATTTGCCATTAATGAGGCCCTCGCTATGACCGCTCCCACCTCGATTCGCCGACTCAACGCTGCCGACCCGGATTTCGCACATCATCTGGATCATCTGCTGAGCTGGGAGAGTGTGTCCGACGATTCGGTCAATCAGCGCGTGCTGGACATCATCAAGGCCGTGCGCGAGCGTGGCGATGCGGCCCTGGTGGAATTCACCCAGAAGTTCGACGGCCTGCAAGTTGCCTCGATGGCCGACCTGATCCTGCCGCGCGAGCGCCTGGAACTGGCCTTGACCCGAATCACCGTGCCCCAGCGTGAAGCGTTGGAAAAAGCCGCGTCCCGGGTGCGCAGTTATCACGAACGGCAAAAGCAGGATTCGTGGAGCTACACCGAGGCCGACGGCACTGTACTTGGCCAGAAGGTCACGCCGCTGGACCGTGCCGGCCTGTATGTGCCGGGCGGCAAGGCGTCCTATCCGTCCTCGGTGCTGATGAACGCGATTCCGGCCAAGGTCGCCGGCGTGACCGAAGTGGTCATGGTCGTCCCGACCCCACGTGGCGAAATCAACGAACTGGTGCTGGCTGCCGCGTGTATCGCCGGTGTGGACCGAGTGTTCACCATCGGCGGCGCCCAGGCCGTGGCCGCCTTGGCCTACGGCACTGAAAGCGTGCCGCGGGTGGACAAGGTGGTCGGCCCGGGCAACATTTATGTCGCCACCGCCAAGCGCCACGTGTTTGGCCAGGTCGGTATCGACATGATCGCCGGCCCTTCGGAAATCCTCGTGGTGTGTGACGGCCAGACCGATCCGGACTGGATCGCCATGGACCTGTTTTCCCAGGCCGAGCACGACGAGGACGCCCAGGCGATCCTGGTCAGCCCGGACGCCGAGTTCCTCGACAAGGTCGCCGCCAGCATCGACAAGCTGCTGCCGACCATGGACCGCGCCGAAATCATCAACACCTCGATCAATGGCCGTGGTGCGCTGATCAAGGTCGATGACATGGAGCAGGCCATCGAAGTCGCCAACCGCATCGCGCCGGAACACCTGGAGTTGTCGGTTGCCGATCCCCAAGCCTGGCTGCCGAAGATTCGCCATGCCGGTGCGATCTTCATGGGCCGCCACACCTCCGAGGCGCTGGGCGACTATTGCGCCGGTCCGAACCACGTACTGCCCACTTCCGGCACCGCGCGCTTCTCGTCGCCGCTGGGGGTGTATGACTTCCAGAAGCGCTCATCGATCATTTTCTGCTCGGAGCAGGGCGCGTCCGAACTGGGCAAGACTGCCTCGGTGCTGGCCCGTGGCGAATCGCTGAGCGCCCACGCCCGCAGCGCCGAGTACCGCATCAAAGACGAACAGGAAGGGAACTGAAATGAGTAAATTCTGGAGCCCGTTCGTCAAGGACCTGGTGCCGTATGTGCCCGGCGAACAGCCGAAGCTGACCCGCCTGGTCAAGCTCAACACCAACGAGAATCCCTACGGCCCGTCGCCCAAGGCCCTCGCGGCGATGCAGACCGAACTCAATGACAATCTGCGCCTGTATCCGGACCCCAACAGCGACCTGCTGAAAGGCGCCGTCGCCCGTTATTACGGTGTGCAAACCAACCAGGTATTCCTGGGCAATGGTTCGGACGAAGTGTTGGCGCACATCTTTCACGGCCTGCTGCAGCACGACCAGCCGGTGCTGTTCCCGGACATCAGCTACAGTTTTTACCCGGTCTATTGCGGGCTGTACGGTATCCAGTTCGACGCGGTTGCGCTGGACGAGCAATTCCGCATTGCCCCGGCGGACTATGCCAAGCCGAATGGCGGGATCATTTTCCCCAACCCGAACGCGCCGACCGGTTGCCTGCTGGCGCTGGAAGCGGTCGAGCAGATCCTCAAGGCGAGCCCGGATTCAGTGGTCGTGGTGGACGAGGCTTATATCGATTTTGGTGGCGAGACAGCCATCAGCCTGGTGGACCGCTATCCAAACCTGCTGGTCACGCAAACCCTGTCCAAGTCTCGCTCGCTGGCGGGCTTGCGCGTGGGCTTGGCGGTGGGCCATCCGGACCTGATCGAAGCGCTGGAGCGGATCAAGAACAGCTTCAACTCCTACCCGTTGGATCGGCTGGCGAATGTCGGCGGCGCGGCGGCATTCGACGATCGTGAGTATTTCGACCGCACCTGCCGGTTGGTCATCGAGCACCGCGAATGGGTGGTGGCCCAGTTGCAAGCCAAGGGCTTTGAAGTGCTGCCGTCGGCGGCCAACTTCATCTTTGCTCGCCATCCCAAGCACGACGCGGCGGGACTGGCGGCGAAGCTGCGTGAGCAAGGCGTGATTGTGCGGCACTTCAAGCAGGAGCGCATCGCGCAGTTCCTGCGGATCAGCATTGGCACGCCGGAGCAGAACCAGGCGCTGATCGACGCCCTAGGCGAGCTCTAAAGCCCTGCATGGATCCTGTGGGAGCGGGCTTGCTCGCGAAGGCTGTGTGTCAGTTAACGCCAGGATGACTGACCCAACGCCATCGCGAGCAAGCTCGCTCCCACATTGATTTCAGGGCGTCCTAACGATCAGCGACACTGAAGTCCTTTGTGGGAGCGAGCTTGCTCGCGATAGTGGCCAGATCAGCTCCCACAATTTCAGCGCTTACTCGTGATGCGGCTCGCCAAGGAATGTCAGCGAGGTAAACACCCCGCGCGTCGCGACATCCTTGTTGTCCTTGAGCGGGATTTCCATCTGCGCGGCGATCACGTTCAGCCCCTCATTGCGCACGAGTACCTTGGCTCGGCCTTCGGCATCGGTTTCGGTGCTCACAGTGCCCGGCGCGCTACGGTAGTCCCCCACCAATTTCACCCCTGCCGCCGGTTTGCCATCAAGCAGCACCCGCACCGGTAACGACTGGCCGGGGCCGACGGTGAGCGGGTCGATTTCCGGCACGATGACGAATTTGATCTGATCCAGCTTCGGCAGCTTCGCCCCCGGTTCATAGATCGCCAGGCTGTACTTGAAGGTTTGGGTCGACTCGATCGCCCCGGGCACCTTGCTGCGGCCTTCGTTGATCCATTTTTTGTCAGCGGTCTGCGACCACATGCCATTGTCCAATGCGACGGCCAGCACGGCCGGCGGCTTGAGAGGCTGCAGGCGAGCGTGGTCTGGCAAGCGTTCCACCGTGACCGGAATCATCTTGCCTGCCAGGTCGTAGGCCCAGGCGCCACTGATTTTCTGCGCTTTGAAGGCGTTGTCCTCGGCGCCATGACCGTAGATCACTTCGACGTTGCCGCGTCGTTGCTCTGTCCACAGGCCGTGGGCCGAAGCCTGGGTAGCCAGGAACAGGCCGAGCAGGGCGAAGGTCTTGGGGTATTTCATGCTGACTTCCTTTATAGATCGAGGGTGAGGCTGACAGTGAAGTTGCGCGGATCGCCGGGAGTGACCCAATAATTGCTGTAGGAGCGTTCGTAGTATTTTTCGTCGAAGACGTTGTTCAGGTTCAGGCCCACGGTGACGGTGTCGCTGGCCTTGTAGTGGGCCAGCAGGTCCACGGTGTGGTAGGCGGGCAGTTCGAAGTCCTTGCCGGCCTCACCCGAGCGATCGCCGACGTAAGTGAACGCCGCGCCGAGATCCGAGCCGCGCAGCTGCCCATCCTGGAATTCGTAGACGCCGAGCAGGCTACCGCTGCGCTTGGCGACGCCGAGGATCCGGCTGCCCGAGGGGATGACCTCGTCGCCCTTGGTGACTTCTGCATCGATGTAGGCGAAGGCGCCGATCACTCGCACCGCGTCAGTGAGCTGGCCGGTCATCTGCAGGTCGATGCCCTGGCTACGGGCCTTGCCCACGGCGCGACTGAAGTCGGTCCCGGCGACTTGCGTCAGGACGTTTTCCTTCTCGATGTGGAATGCCGCCAGCGTGGTGCTCAGGCGGTTGCCGAACAGTTCGCTCTTGATTCCGGCTTCGTAGCCAACGCCTTCCTCCGGATTGAAAGTCTTGCCATCGGCATCCAGGCCATTGTTGGGTTTGAACGAAGTGGAAATGTTGGTAAACAGCCCGACCTCTGGCGTCAGTTGATACAACAGGCCGGCCCGCTGCGTCAGGGCGTCATGGCGTTGGCGGCTGGTCACGTCGTTGACGTGGTTGTCGATGCTTTGCTCGAAATGTTCGTAGCGCACGCCGAGCAGGCCGCGCAGTTCGTCGGTGAAGACGATCTGGTCCTGCAGGTTTACGGCCCTGCTTTCGACATGCTCGAAGAAGTCCGTGCCGGAGCGCGTGCCGTTCGGTTTGGGCTGGCCGTAGATCGGGTCGTAGATGTCGATCGGATAGGCGCCGCCAGCGATGGTCGTCACGCGCTCGTTCTTGCGGTAATCCTCGTATTCCGTGCCGATCAACAATTCGTGCTGCCAGGGACCGAGGTCGAAGAGGCCGCGCAATTCAAGTTGGGTGATGCTGTCGTGCCAATTGTTGTCGCGCTCACGGTAGCGGCGGTTCACCGTGTGGCCGTCAGCGTTCAGCGGGCGCGCTTCCGAAGCGAATCCCCAGAGTTCACCCTGCTTGTAATGGCTGGCCAGGCGCAATTGCCAGGCGTCGTTGAGCTGATGTTCAAGAGCGGCCTGGAGCATGTTGTTGTGGTTGTCGATGTCGCCGTCGTTGGGTTCGCCCAAAAAAGTCGAGCGGGACACGCCGCTCCAGCGATTGTTCGGGGCGACAACGCCTCGGTCGAATGTCGAACTGTGGCGAACGATTTCGCTTTCCACCAGCAAGCGTGTGTCCGGGTTCAGTTGCCAACTGAGGGAAGGCGCGACGAAGACGCGCTGGCTGTCGACATGGTCGCGAAAACTGTTGTTGTCCTCCACTGCCAGGTTGACCCGTGACAACACGTTACCTTCGGCGTCCAGCGGCGTATTGACGTCCAGGGCGGTTCGGTAGCGATCCCAACTGCCGGCGCTGGTTTGCAATGTGGTAAAGGCTTCCGGTTGGGGTTTCTTGGTGACGATGTTTACCGTACCGCCCGGATCACCGCGGCCATAGAGGCTGGCCGCCGGGCCTTTTAGTACTTCGATGCGCTCGATGTTGGCCGCATCCGGGGTGCTCGGATAACCGCGGTTGGCGCTGAAACCGTCCTTGTAGAATTCCGATGTCGTGAAGCCGCGCACGCTGTATTCGTAGAGGGTCAGGCCGCCGAAGTTGTTCTGCTTCGATACGCCGCCGGCGTATTCCAGCGCTCGTTCGACATGGGTGGTGCCGAGGTCCTTGAGCACGCTGGCGGGAATGACGCTGATCGATTGCGGGACGTCGCGCAAAGCGGTGTCGGTCTTGGTGGCGCTGGCGGAACGGGTCGCCCGGTAGCCCGAGACGGGGCCGGTGGGGGATTCGTAGTCGGACGTCACGTTGATGGCGTCCAGTTCCAGCGGTTGGATTTCTTCGGCGTAGGCGGGGTCGCCGAGCAACCCCAGCGCGAGACTGGCAGCGGAAATCCGTTTCAGGGATGACATGTTATGTTGTTCCAATTGCTAGAATTGAAACAATATAACACTACTAATGAGAATTTATGCTATTCCTATTTTTCAGGAAAAAATTGAGTCGAACGCCGTTTTTGTGGCGAGGGAGCTTGCTCCCGCTGGGTCGGTCCGACGCTTCGGGCGTAGCAGCCCCAACAGGATCGGATGCGGTCGGTCTGATATTTTGAGGTGACAGGTTTTAGGGCCGCTGCGCGACCCAGCGGGAGCAAGCTCCCTCGCCACAGGGGATGGAGTTTTACTGTTCTTCCTTGAGCACCACCGGCGCTGGCGGCGGTCGCAAACCAATCTCAGCCGTGAGCTTGAGCTCCTTGCCGTTGCGCATGACTTGGATCGTCACCTTGTCGGTGGGTTTGATCCGGGCCACCTGGTTCATCGAGCGACGGCCATCCCCCGCCGGTTCTCCGTCGATGCTCAGGATCACGTCGCCCAGTTGCAGACCGGCCTTCTGTGCCGGGCCGTCGCGGAAGATTCCGGCTACCACGATGCCGGGCCGCCCGGACAAGCCGAATGACTCCGCCAGTTCCTGGGTCAGCGGTTGTACTTCAATGCCCAGCCAGCCACGAATCACCTGGCCGTGTTCAATGATGGATTTCATCACCTCCATTGCCAGCTTCACCGGAATGGCGAAGCCAATGCCCTGGCTGCCGCCGGACTTGGAGAAGATCGCCGTGTTGATCCCGGTGAGGTTGCCATTGGCATCCACCAGCGCGCCGCCGGAATTGCCGGGGTTGATCGCGGCGTCGGTCTGGATGAAGTCTTCGTAGTTGTTCAGGCCCAGCTGGTTGCGACCGGTGGCACTGATGATGCCCATGGTCACGGTCTGGCCGACGCCAAACGGGTTGCCGATCGCCAGGGCCACGTCGCCGATGCGAATGCTGTCGGAGCGGCCGATGGTAATGGCCGGCAGGTTCTTCAAATCGATCTTCAGCACCGCGAGGTCGGTTTCCGGATCGCTGCCAATCACCCTGGCCAGGGTTTCACGGCCATCCTTGAGCGCCACGACAATCTGGTCGGCACCGCTGGTGACGTGGTTGTTGGTCAGGATATAGCCTTCCGGACTCATGATCACACCCGAACCCAGGCTCGACTCCATGCGCTTCTGCTTGGGCGAGTTGTCACCGAAGAAACGCCGGAACTGCGGGTCTTCGAACAGCGGATGGTTGGGTTTGTTGATGACCTTGGTGGTGTACAGGTTCACCACGGCCGGTGCGGCGGTGGTCACGGCGTCGGCGTAGGACACCGGTCCCTGCTGCACGGCTTTGGTTTGCGGCGCTTGCTGCAGGTTGACGTCAAGGCTTGGCAACCCGACCCATTCGGGGTAGCGCTGGATAATCAGGAGAGCGACAAGCACGCCGGCCAACAGCGGCCAGCCGGAAAAACGCAGCGCCTTGAGCATTAAGCACGTCCTACAAAGGTTGCAGGCGGTATGAGACCGCCCATAATGTCGCGCATTATACGAGGCCGCGCGCGCCTCTGAACGGGATATTTAGGAGTTCTTTTCATGGCTGTCGCCCTGAGCACCCTGGTCGAAGAAGCGGACCGTTACCTGGCAAGCAGCCGGATTGCCGATTATTGCCCCAACGGCCTGCAAGTCGAAGGCGCCCCGCAAGTCATGCGTATCGTCAGCGGTGTGACGGCCAGCCAGGCCTTGCTCGATGCAGCCGTCGAAGCCGACGCCGACCTGATACTGGTGCATCACGGTTATTTCTGGAAAGGTGAAAACCCCTGTATCACCGGGATGAAGCAGCGCCGGCTCAAGACGTTGCTCAAGCACGACATCAGCCTGTTGGCCTATCACTTGCCGTTGGACTTGCACGCCGAGGTCGGCAACAACGTGCAGTTGGCCCGTCAGCTGGACATCACTGTCGAAGGGCCGCTGGATCCGGATAACCCCAAGGTTGTCGGCCTGGTCGGTTCCCTGTCCGAACCGATGACGCCTCGGGACTTTGCCCGCCGGGTCCAGGAAGCCATGGGCCGCGAGCCGTTGCTGATCGAAGGCGAGCAGATGATCCGCCGGGTTGGCTGGTGCACGGGTGGCGGCCAGGGTTACATCGACCAGGCGGTGCTGGCGGGGGTTGATCTGTATCTCAGTGGCGAGGCATCGGAGCAGACGTTCCACAGCGCGCGGGAAAACGGTATCAGCTTCATCGCCGCCGGGCACCATGCGACCGAGCGCTACGGCGTCCAAGCGCTGGGAGATTACCTGGCGCGGCGTTTTGCCCTGGAGCACATCTTCATCGATTGCCCGAATCCGATCTGACTGCTTATAACCCCTGTGGGGAGTTATATCCCCTGTGGGAGCGAGCTTGCTCGCGATAGCGGCGGACCAGTCGACATTAATGTGGCTGACACACCGTCATCGCGAGCAAGCTCGCTCCCACAGAAAAGCGTGTGCAACGCCCGAACCGCCGGGCATATCCATATGCTGTTTCGATCTAGTTGGCGCCCTGATTAGAAGAGGTCGCTGTGCTAGGATTCCCCGCTCGAACACGGCCCGCTGGCCGTTCATAAGAAAGCTTTCGTGAGTAGCCATGGTCGACAAACTGACGCATCTGAAACAGCTGGAGGCGGAAAGCATCCACATCATCCGCGAGGTGGCCGCCGAGTTCGATAACCCGGTGATGCTGTACTCCATCGGTAAAGACTCCGCCGTGATGCTGCACCTGGCACGCAAGGCGTTCTTCCCCGGCAAGCTGCCGTTTCCGGTGATGCACGTCGATACCCGCTGGAAATTCCAGGAGATGTACAAGTTCCGCGACCGCATGGTCGAAGAGCTTGGCCTGGACTTGATCACCCATATCAACCCGGACGGCGTGGCGCAGAACATCAACCCGTTCACCCACGGCAGTGCCAAGCACACCGACATCATGAAGACCGAGGGCCTGAAACAGGCGCTCGACAAGCATGGTTTCGACGCAGCCTTCGGTGGCGCCCGTCGCGATGAAGAGAAATCCCGCGCCAAGGAGCGCGTCTACTCGTTCCGTGACAGCAAGCACCGCTGGGACCCGAAGAACCAGCGCCCAGAGTTGTGGAACGTCTACAACGGCAAGGTCAACAAAGGCGAGTCGATCCGCGTATTCCCGCTGTCGAACTGGACCGAATTGGACATCTGGCAGTACATCTACCTCGAAGGCATCCCGATCGTGCCGCTGTACTTCGCCGCCGAGCGTGAAGTGATCGAGAAGAACGGCACGCTGATCATGATCGACGACGAGCGCATCCTCGAGCACCTGTCCGACGAAGACAAGGCCCGTATCGTCAAGAAGAAAGTGCGTTTCCGTACCCTTGGCTGCTACCCGTTGACGGGCGCGGTGGAGTCCGAGGCCGAGAGCCTGACGGACATCATCCAGGAAATGCTCCTGACGCGAACTTCCGAGCGCCAGGGCCGGGTCATCGACCACGATGGCGCAGGCTCGATGGAAGATAAAAAACGGCAGGGGTACTTTTAAGCTTCGAGTTACAAGCTGCAAGCTGCAAGTTAAAGGCGGTATGCGTAATTTGCAGCTTGTGCTTGCAGCCGGTTGTTGCGAGCCGCGAATGAGTGACTCGTAAATGGATTTCGAAAAGTTGGTTGTTTGGCAGAGAAGCAAGTGTCTGGCGGTGGAAATCTACCGGGAGTTTGCCCCATGCAGGGACCTTGGTTTCAAGGATCAAGTCACCCGCTCAGCACTTTCGGTGCCCTCCAATATTGCTGAGGGGATGGAGCGTCGCAGCGCCAAAGAAAAGGTACGTTTTCTTTGGATCGCGAAGGCTTCTTGTGGAGAGTTACGAACACAGATCCTCATAGGCAGCGACATTGCTTACATCGCCCAACCGCTGGCTGATAACTGGATTGCAGAAACTCGCGAGCTCTCAAAAATGCTCTGCGGCTTGATCAACAAAATTTCTGACTAGCTGTACGCCGACAAGCTTGCCGCTTGAAGCTTACAGCTCGGAGCTTGAACACAATGAGCCATCAATCTGATTTGATCAGCGAGGACATCCTCGCCTACCTGGGCCAGCACGAGCGTAAAGAGCTGCTGCGCTTTCTGACCTGCGGTAACGTCGACGACGGCAAGAGCACCCTGATCGGGCGCCTGCTGCACGACTCCAAGATGATCTACGAAGATCACCTGGAAGCCATTACCCGCGATTCGAAGAAAGTCGGCACCACCGGGGACGATATCGACCTGGCGCTGCTGGTCGATGGCCTGCAGGCCGAGCGCGAGCAAGGCATCACCATCGATGTCGCGTACCGCTATTTCTCCACCGCCAAGCGCAAATTCATCATCGCCGACACCCCCGGCCATGAGCAGTACACCCGCAACATGGCCACCGGTGCCTCTACCTGTGACCTGGCGATCATCCTGGTCGACGCGCGCTACGGCGTGCAGACCCAGACCCGTCGCCACAGCTTCATCGCCTCGTTGCTGGGCATCAAGCACATTGTCGTGGCCATCAACAAGATGGACCTCAAGAACTTCGACCAGGGCGTGTTCGAGTCGATCAAGGCCGACTACCTGAAGTTCGCCGAAGGCTTGAAGATGAAGCCCACCAGCATGCACTTCGTGCCGATGTCGGCCCTCAAGGGTGACAACGTGGTGAACAAGTCCGAGCGTTCGCCGTGGTACACCGGCCAGTCGCTGATGGAAATCCTCGAGACCGTGGAAGTGGCGGGCGACCGCAACTTCACCGACCTGCGTTTCCCGGTGCAATACGTCAACCGTCCGAACCTGAACTTCCGCGGTTTCGCCGGCACCCTTGCCAGCGGCATCGTGCACAAGGGCGACGAAGTGGTGGTGTTGCCGTCGGGCAAGAGCAGCCGCGTGAAATCCATCGTCACCTTCGAGGGTGAGCTGGAACATGCCGGTCCGGGCCAAGCCGTCACGCTGACCATGGAAGACGAGATCGACATCTCCCGTGGCGACCTGTTGGTGCATGCCGACAACGTGCCGCCGGTCACCGACAGCTTCGAAGCGATGCTGGTGTGGATGGCCGAAGAGCCGATGCTGCCAGGCAAGAAATACGACATCAAGCGCGCCACCAGCTACGTACCCGGTTCGATCGCCAGCATCGTCAACAAGGTCGATGTGAATACCTTGGAAGAAGGTCCGGCCAGCGCGTTGCAACTCAACGAAATCGGCAAGGTGAAGATCGCCCTGGATGCGCCGATCGCCCTGGACGGTTACGAGAGCAATCGCACCACCGGCGCGTTCATCGTCATCGACCGCCTGACCAACGGTACCGTCGGCGCGGGCATGATCGTGGCCCAGCCGCTGGCCCATGGCAGCAGCACCCACCACGGCAAGCTGGCCCATGTGTCGGTGGAAGAACGTACCCAACGCTTCGGCCAACAGCCGGCCACGGTGCTGTTCAGCGGCCTGTCGGGCGCGGGCAAGAGCACGCTGGCCTACGCGGTGGAACGCAAGCTGTTCGACATGGGCCGCGCAGTGTTCGTGCTCGACGGGCAGAACCTGCGTCACGACCTGAACAAAGGCCTGCCGCAGGATCGCAGCGGGCGTACCGAAAATTGGCGCCGTGCGGCCCACGTCGCCCGCCAGTTCAACGAAGCCGGCCTGCTGACCCTGGCCGCGTTCGTTGCACCAAGCGCCGAAGGGCGTGAACAGGCCAAGGACCTGATCGGCCGCGAGCGGCTGTTGACGGTCTACGTCCAGGCCTCGCCAGCGGTATGCGCCCAGCGTGATCCGCAAGGGCTGTACGCGGCTGCCGGGGATAACATCCCGGGCGAGTCCTTCCCGTATGACGTGCCGTTGGATGCCGACCTGGTGATCGACACGCAGTCGCTGACGTTGGAAGAAAGTGTCAAGCAGGTGCTGGATCTGCTGCGCAAGCGTGGGGCGATCTAAGGGAAACAGCTGCAAGCTTCTAGCTTCAAGCGGCAAGTAAAAGCCCGCAGGTGAGTGATCATCGGCGGGCTTTTTGTTATCTGGAAGGACGCCATCGCGAGCAAGCTCGCTCCCACAGGGTATGTATGAACACCACGATCTATTGTGGGAGCGAGCTTGCTCCGGGCGGCGATCCGACGATGAGGCCAGTGCAGCCCCCTCAGGACTTGGCGGGGTACTCCCGATGCATCTGCTCCAGCAACGCATCCTTGTCCTGCCACAACTGGTTGATCCAGCCCTGGAACTCCAGGCGATAGTCCCCGTCCTGGTCGTAGCTTTTGCCGATGAACTGCGGCGGTATTTTCAACTCCTGGAAATGCACCACCACCTCGCCAACGTTGCCGCAGAGCAAATCCCAGTACCCCGGGCGACCGCCCGGATAATGGATGGTCACGTTGATGATCGACTCCAGTTGTTCACCCATCGCATCAAGCACGAACGCGATGCCGCCAGCCTTGGGCTTGAGCAGGTAGCGAAACGGTGACTGTTGCTGGGCATGCTTGCCTTCGGTAAAGCGCGTGCCCTCGACGAAATTGAAAATGCCCACCGGGTTGTTGCGGAACTTCGCACAGGTCTTGCGGGTGGTTTCCAGGTCCTTGCCTTTCTTCTCCGGATGCTTTTCCAGGTAAGCCTTGGAGTAGCGCTTCATGAACGGGAAGCCCAGCGCCCACCAGGCCAGGCCGATCACCGGCACCCAGATCAACTCTTGCTTGAGGAAAAATTTCAACGGGCGGATGCGTCGGTTCAGCACGTACTGCAACACCATGATGTCGACCCAGCTCTGGTGATTGCTGGTGACCAGATACGAATGCTGGTAATCGAGGCCGTCCAAGCCGCTTAGATGCCAGCGGGTAGGGCGCACCAGGTTCATCCACGCCTTGTTGTTGCTGATCCAGGCTTCGTGGATATGGCTCATCAGCCAGTCGGTGAAGCGCTGGGCGGCGGGGAAGGGCAGCAGCAGTTTGAAAATCGCCACGATGAACAGCGGTGTGCAGCAGGCGATGGTATTGAGCGCCAACAGCAGCGAGGCAATGACGCCGCGCAAGGGGACAGGCAGGAAATCCAGCATTGATCAAATATCCATGGGTCGGTTGGCGGCCTGGATCGCGGTCAGGGCGATGGTGTACACGATGTCGTCGACCTGGGCGCCGCGCGGCAAGTCGTTCACCGGTTTGCGCAGGCCTTGCAGCATTGGCCCGAGGCTGACGCAATCGGCGCTGCGTTGTACGGCTTTGTGGGTGGTGTTGCCGGTGTTCAGGTCCGGGAAGATGAACACCGTAGCCCGGCCCGCCACCTGGCTGTTGGGCGCCAGTTGCCGTGCCACGGTTTCGTTGGCGGCGGCGTCGTATTGCAACGGGCCGTCGATCAACAAACCGTGTTGGGCCTCGTGGGCGAGCAGGGTGGCTTCGCGGACTTTTTCCACTTCTTCGCCACTGGCCGACTCGCCGCTGGAATAGCTGAGCATCGCCACCCGCGGCGTAATGCCGAACGCCGCCGCCGAGTCGGCGCTTTGCAAGGCGATTTCCGCCAGCTCCGCCGCGCTCGGGTGTGGGTTCATCACACAGTCGCCGTAGACCAGGACTTCTTCGGGAAACAGCATGAAAAACACCGACGACACCAGCGAACAGCCCGGCGCGGTCTTGATCAGTTGCAGTGCCGGGCGGATGGTGTTGGCGGTGGAATGAATGACGCCCGAAACCAGCCCGTCCACTTCATCCAGCGCCAGCATCATGGTGCCGATGACCACGGTGTCTTCCAATTGTTGCTCGGCCATGGGGGCGTTCAGGCTCTTGCTCTTGCGCAGGCGCACCATGGGCTCGACGTAACGTTCGCGAATCGCGTCCGGGTCGAGAATCTCCAACCCCGGCGGCAGTTCGATGCCTTGGGCGCGGGCCACCGCCTCGACGTCGGCCGGTTTCGCCAGCAATACGCAGCGGGCGATGCCTCGGGCCTGGCAAATGGCAGCGGCCTGGACGGTCAGCGGTTCGCTGCCTTCGGGCAACACGATCCGTTTGTTGGCGGACTGGGCACGCTGGATCAATTGATAGCGGAACACCGCAGGTGACAGGCGCATCTCCCGTGGCGTGCCGCAACGCTGGTGCAGCCATTTGGCGTCCAGGTGACTGGCGACGAAATCGGTGATGATCTCCGCGCGCTCGCGGTCATCGATCGGGATTTCCTTGTTCAGGCCGTGGAGCAGGTTGGCGGTGTCATAGGAGCCGGTACTCACCGACAGTACAGGCAAGCCCGCCTGCAAGGCGCCACGGCACAGCTCCATGATGCGCGGATCGGGCAGGGTGTCGCTGGTCAACAACAGGCCGGCCAGCGGCACGCCATTGATCGCCGCCAGGCTCACGGCCAGGATGATGTCGTCGCGATCCCCGGGGGTTACCACCAGCACGCCGGGCTTGAGCAGTTCTACCGTGTTGCGCATGGTGCGGGCACAAATGATGACGTTGCTCATGCGTCGGGTTTCGTAGTCGCCGGCGTTAAGCACCTGCGCGCCCATCAGGTCCGCGACGTCGCGGGTGCGCGGGGCGTTGAGTTCGGGGCGGAAGGGGATGCAGCCGAGCAGGCGGAAGTCGCCGCTGCGCAGCAACGGCGAGTGCTCCTTGAGCCGGGCGGTGAACGCCTCCATGCTCTCGTCGGTGCGAACCTTGTTCAGGATCACGCCGAGGACTTTCGGGTCCTTTGGCCCGCCAAACAGCTGCGCCTGCAACTCGACGCGACCGGACAGCTCCGTCAGCACTTCGTTTTCCGGCGCCGACACCAGGATGACTTCGGCGTCCAGGCTCTTGGCCAAGTGCAGGTTGACCCGTGCGGCATAGCTGGCGCTGCGGGTCGGGACCATGCCTTCGACGACCAGCACGTCCTTGCCGATGGCGGCCTGCTGGTACAGGGTGATGATTTCTTCCAGCAGTTCGTCGAGCTGGCCATCGCCGAGCATGCGCTCCACGTGGGCCAGGCCCAGCGGCTGTGGCGGTTTGAGGCCATGGGTGCGGGCCACCAGTTCGGTGGAACGTTCCGGGCCGGTATCGCCAGGGTGAGGCTGGGCGATGGGTTTGAAGAAGCCGACTTTCAGCCCGGCCCGTTCAAGGGTACGCACCAGCCCGAGGCTGATGGAGGTCAGACCCACACCAAAATCGGTGGGCGCGATAAAAAAAGTTTGCATGCGGATTCTCTAAGGGTGCATGACGAGTGTCCTGTATTTGTGCAACAGGACACCAGGGCGCGACCTATGGCTGGTCGTCTACCCACAATTCAGTCGCCAAGGTTATCGCTAACCGGGCCCTGAGCGCACCAGCCGCAATCAAAGGGCTGGCCTAATTTTTCAATACGTTGCGCAGGGTCCAGCACCCAGGCCCGGGACTGCCACGGTGGCTGGTGGCGCAGATGCTGGGTGTGGCCGCAGGACAGCTCGGCTACCCAGTGCCCCTCTTCATCCTGATGGAAGCCCGTGACCGTCGGTCTGTTCGCGCTAGCCCGTTTGTCCGGGTTCCGTTCGCTTTCGGGCAAATCCTTGTTTAGACTTGTCCGTTCTTCATTCTTATGCAAAAGGTCTCGCCCCATGCTGATCGCCGCCAATAAGGCTGTCTCCATCGACTATACCCTGACCAACGACGCTGGTGAGGTCATCGACAGCTCTGCCGGCGGCGCTCCGCTGGTCTACCTGCATGGTGCAGGCAACATCATCCAGGGCCTGGAAAAAGCCCTGGAAGGCAAAACCACCGGTGACGAGCTGACTGTGGCTGTCGAGCCGGAAGACGCCTATGGCGAGTACTCCGCTGAACTGGTCAGCACCTTGAGCCGCAGCATGTTCGAAGGTGTGGATGAGCTGGAAGTGGGCATGCAGTTCCACGCTTCCGCCCCCGATGGCCAGATGCAGATCGTGACCATCCGCGACCTGGACGGCGACGACGTGACCGTTGACGGCAACCACCCGCTGGCCGGCCAGCGCTTGAACTTCCAGGTCAAGATCGTCGACATCCGTGATGCCAGCCAGGAAGAAATCGCCCATGGTCACGTCCATGGCGAAGGCGGCCATCACCACTGATTTCTGCGCTACGCTCAGGTAACCAGTGAACTGGAAAGGCGCCGTACGGCGCCTTTTTAGTCACTTGCTGTTAGCATCAACCACGGCTGTTTCGAAAAGATCTGCGAATTGGAGTTCGTCATGAGTGCTTTCCACGACCTGAAATTGAAAACCCTGGATGGTCAGGAGCTTGCTCTGGCGCCGTTCAAGGGACAAGTCGTGCTGGTGGTCAACGTCGCCTCCAAATGTGGCCTGACGCCTCAGTACGCGGCACTGGAAAATCTCTATCAGCAATATAAGGCCCGGGGCTTCAGTGTGCTGGGCCTGCCCTGCAATCAGTTCGCCGGACAGGAGCCGGGAACCGAGCAGGAAATCCAGGAATTCTGCAGCCTCAACTATGGCGTGACATTTCCGTTGGCCAGCAAGCTGGAAGTGAACGGTCCTGACCGTCATCAGCTGTACCGCCTGCTGGCGGGCGAAGGGGCCGAGTTCCCAGGAGACATCACCTGGAATTTCGAAAAATTCCTGCTCGGCAAGGACGGCCGGGTGCTGGCACGGTTCTCGCCGCGTACTACGCCGGATGATCCTGCCGTGATCCAGGCGATCGAGAAAGCGCTGGCCTGATCCGTACGCTGAACCGTTGTGGCGAGGGGATTTATCCCCGCTGGGCTGCGTAGCAGCCCCAAGAAAAAGCGACATAATCAGGCTGACACACCGAGGCATCAGATTTTAGGGCTGCTTCGCAGCCCAGCGGGGATAAATCCCCTCGCCACGGATTGCGCACCTCAAAACAGATGCGTTCTCTCGACTCCCTTCTAACCCTTAATCACTCCAATCAATAGTGCTATCCAGCGCTGGGCACGCTCCATATTATCCTCGTCATATCTGAACTGCGACGCGTTCCTTGGAGAGCCTGATGCCTGTACAAGCCCTGTTCAAACCCTTTCACCTCGGCGCCCTCGAGCTGCCGACCCGGGTGGTGATGGCGCCGATGACCCGTTCCTTTTCGCCGGGTGGCGTACCGAACGCCAAGGTGATCGAGTATTACCGTCGTCGCGCAGCGGCCGGGGTCGGGCTGATCATCACTGAAGGCACGACGGTCGGCCACAAGGCTTCCAACGGCTATCCGAACGTGCCGCACTTCTACGGCGATGCCGCGCTGGCGGGCTGGAAAGACGTGGTCGATGCCGTGCACGCCGAAGGTGGCAAGATCGTCCCGCAGTTGTGGCATGTGGGCAGCGTGCGTCGCATCGGGACTGAACCGGACGCCAGCGTGCCGGGTTATGGTCCGAGTGAAAAACTCAAGGACGGCCAGGTGGTGGTCCACGGCATGACCCAGGCGGACATCGACGAAGTCATCGCCGCCTTCGCCCAAGCGGCCAAGGACGCCCAGGAGATCGGCATGGACGGCGTGGAAATCCATGGCGCCCACGGTTATCTGGTTGACCAGTTCTTCTGGGAAGGCAGCAACCAGCGCACGGATGGCTACGGCGGCAGCCTCGCCAATCGCTCACGTTTCGCGATCGAATTGATCCGTGCGGTGCGTGCGGCCGTGGGCGAGGGTTTCCCGATCATCTTCCGCTTCTCCCAATGGAAACAGCAGGACTACACCGCGCGCCTGGTGCAGACGCCAGAAGCGCTGGGTGAATTCCTCAAGCCATTGGCCGACGCTGGCGTGGATATCTTCCACTGCTCGACACGTCGCTTCTGGGAACCGGAATTCGAAGGTTCCGAACTGAACCTGGCCGGCTGGACCCGCAAACTCACCGGCAAGCCGACGATCACCGTGGGCAGCGTCGGCCTGGATGACGAGTTCCTGCAGTTCATGGTCAATACCGACAAGGTTGCGCAACCGGCCAGCCTGGAGAAACTGTTGGAGCGCCTGAACAAGGAGGAATTCGACCTGGTCGCAGTGGGGCGTGCGTTGCTGGTGGATCCGGACTGGGCGCAAAAAGTACGTGAGGGGCGTGAGCAGGACATCTTGCCGTTCAGTCGCGAAGCGTTGATGACCTTGGTTTAAGCGGCGCCTGATCCGCCGCTATCGCGAGCATGCTCGCTCCCACATTTGATCTTCAGCGCACTCATTGTGGGAGCGAGCTTGCTCGCGATGGCGACCTCAGCATCACCGAATAATCAAAGCACTGTCGGCGCAGCAGGCATTCCATGTTCGCCCAAGCAAACGCCGCGCAACTGCGCCTCGAACTGCTCGACCACCGACGCCCAGCCCTGGCGGCTGGCGTGCTGCCGTGCATTGAGCCGCACGCATCGCAAGGCCTCGCGCTCTTCCAGCAGCCAACGAGCGGCGTCGCAGAACGCTTCTTCATCCCCCGGCATTGCCAATACGCCGTTATAGCCATGGCGGATGTGTTGCGCCGCCGCCGCCTGATCGTATGCCACCACGCCCAGCCCGGAGGCCAAGGCTTCCAGCACGACGTTGCCGAAGGTTTCGGTCAGGCTCGGAAAAATGAACATATCCCCCGATGCGTAATGGGCCGCCAACGCTTCGCCTCGTTGCGCGCCACAGAAAATGGCTTCGGGCAATTGCTGTTCGAGGGCGAGCCGCTGCGGGCCGTCGCCCACGACGACCAATTGAATCCGTCGCGTCGGAAAAGCGTTGCGCAGGGTGTCGAAACTGCGCTTGAGCAGCCCCAGGTTTTTCTCCGGCGCCAAGCGTCCCACGTGGATGACCGCAATGTCGTCATCGCCCAGCCCCCAGGTTTCGCGCAGGGTGGCCGAGCGTTTGGCTGGATGAAACAACTGGCTGTCGACCCCGCGCGACAACATCGCCACGCGCTCGAAATGCCGGCGCTCCAGCTCCAGGCGCTGACTGTGGCTCGGCACGAGGGTCAGGCGGGAGCGGTTATGAAACCAGCGCAAATAATGGGTCAGCACCCGGCTCAACAATCCGAGCCCGTACTGTTGGGTGTATTGCTGGAAGTTGGTGTGGAAGCCGCTGACCACTGAAATGCCCAGGCGCCTCGCCGCCCGCAGGGCCGACAAACCCAGTGGTCCTTCGGTCGCGATGTACAACACGTCGGGGCGATGGCGTTTCCAGCGGCGCAGCAGCTTGTGCATCGAGGCTTGCCCCCACTGCAAGCCCGGGTACCCCGGCAGCGGCCAACCTCGACAGAGCAATAACTGGTCGTCGCTGACCTGGCCTTGATCACCGGCCTGACGGGGGCGGATCAGCTCCACCCGGTGCCCGCGGGCACGCAAGCCCTCGTAGAGACGGCCGAGGGTGTTGGCCACGCCGTTGATTTCCGGCGCAAAGGTTTCGGTAACGAGGGTAACGTGCAGGTGTGTGGTCATGACCCCAGTGTCGACCGGGGCCGTTGCGTCATTGTGACGCCCGTATGATGGATTTGTGACCGGCTCAGCCCTGTCGCGCCAATGCCGTCTCGGCACCCTGTTCGCGCACCCAGAACAGCGTCGCCCCGGCCACCGCTGCCGGCATCATCAGGACGTTGACCACCGGGATCAGCAACACCAGGTACACGCTGCCGCCAAAGCCCAGGCTCTGCCAGCGTTTTTCCCGCAGCCAGGCGAGCATTTCGTTCCAGCCCAACTTGTGGTTGTCCGCCGGGTAGTCGATGTATTGGATCGCCATCATCCAGATGCCGAACAGCAACCACAGCGGCGCGGCCACGATATTGATCACCGGAATGAACGACAGTGCGAACAGGCCCAGGGCCCGTGGCAGGAAATAGCCGAGCTTGCGCGCTTCCCGGGCCAGTGTCCGGGGGATCATGGCGATCAGTTCGCCCCAACTGAACGCCGGGAAATCATCCGTACCGCGTACCACCACTTCGACTTTCTCGGCGAGAAAGCCGTTGAACGGTGCAGCGATGATGTTGGCGAGCATGGTGAAGGTGAAAAACACCATCAGCACTACAAGGACGACGAACAACGGCCATAGGACATAGCTCAGGAAACTCAGCCAATCCGGCAGCGACGGCATCAACGTATCGACCCACAGGCTGAACTGATGGCCAGCCAGGTAGATCAACCCGACGAACAGCACCAGGTTGATCGCCAGGGGCAGCAGCACAAATAGCCGCAGGCCGGGGCTCAAGATCAGTTTGAGGCCCTCTCGCAAGTATTGCGGGCCGGACAGGACGGGGGCGGGCATAGGTGGCTCCGAGGATAGGTGGACGCGCCGACCTTACCGGCTTTGCTCGATGCGGGAAAGCCACGACACGGCGTGTAACAAAGGTTTAAGGTTCGTTGCTATCGTGCACGCCGCAGCGAATAGAGCTCACCTATGAGCTGGATTGTTAAACCGTATTTCCTTAATCTTCGCTCCCTCGATACGCTGCACCCATTCTTTTTTCAGGACTGTCGAACCCAAGCCTTCCCCAAGTGCGTCAACGGTCCTTTTTTATTCGCGCCGCTCACCCGGCGTTCCGGCCCGCAAGGTCCGGTCAACAGGAGCAGGTCATGTCTGAAGTCCGTCATTCGCGTGTGATTATTCTCGGTTCCGGCCCTGCCGGTTACAGCGCTGCGGTTTATGCAGCCCGTGCCAACCTCAAGCCGCTGCTGATCACCGGCATGCAGGCCGGCGGTCAATTGACCACCACTACCGAAGTCGACAACTGGCCGGGCGACGTCCACGGCCTGACCGGTCCGGCCTTGATGGAACGCATGAAGGAACACGCCGAGCGCTTCGAGACCGAGATCGTCTTCGACCACATCAATGCCGTGGATTTCGCCGCCAAGCCATACACCCTGACCGGCGACAGCGCGACCTACACCTGTGATGCCCTGATCATCGCCACTGGCGCCAGCGCTCGCTACCTGGGCTTGCCATCGGAAGAGACGTTCATGGGCAAAGGCGTTTCCGCCTGCGCCACTTGCGACGGTTTCTTCTACCGCAACAAGCCAGTGGCTGTGGTCGGTGGCGGCAATACCGCGGTCGAAGAGGCGCTGTACCTGGCCAACATCGCCAGTACCGTTACCCTGATCCACCGTCGCGAAACCTTCCGCGCCGAGAAGATCCTCATCGACAAGCTCAATGCACGTGTCGCTGAAGGCAAGATCATCCTCAAGCTCAACGCCACCCTGGACGAAGTATTGGGCGACAACATGGGCGTGACCGGTGCTCGCCTGAAGAACAACGACGGCAGCTTTGACGAGATCAAGGTTGACGGCGTGTTCATCGCCATCGGCCACACGCCGAACACGTCGTTGTTCGAGGGCCAGTTGGAACTCAAGGACGGCTACCTGGTGGTCAAGGGCGGCCGTGACGGCAACGCCACCGCCACCAGCGTCGAAGGTATCTTCGCGGCCGGCGACGTGGCCGACCACGTCTATCGCCAGGCGATCACCTCGGCCGGTGCCGGTTGCATGGCGGCCTTGGACACCGAGCGTTACCTCGATGGTTTGCAGAACGCTTCGTTCTGATTCACCAGGCAATAAAAAAAAACCGGCTTCGGCCGGTTTTTTTGTGCGCGGACATCTGCCGGTGAACCCTGTGGGAGCGGGCTTGCTCGCGAAGGTGGTGTTCCAGTCGACATCGATGCTACTGACACACCGCCTTCGCGAGCAAGCCCGCTCCCACAAGTCCTCTGTTTGGTCCGAAGATCGGTTGTCAGGCCAGTTCGGCCAAGCACGCTTCCAAAATATCCAACCCCTCTTCCAGCACCGCCGGCTCGGTCGTCAACGGCGCCAGCAGCCGGATGATATGCCGCGATTTCCCGCTGGGCATCAGCAGCAAACCGGATTCCCGCGCCGAGGCCAGTAATTGCGTCAGTTGCGCCGGGGCCGGAGTGCCATCGGCGTGGGCCAGTTCGATCCCGCGCATGGCGCCGACACCGGTCAGGCGGCCCAGGTAATGGCTCAGTCCGCGACGGCGCCAGGATTCGTAGCGGCTGACGATCGCCTCTTCCTGTTGTGCGCCCCACGCGTGGAGGTTGGCGTCGGTCATCTCGTCCAGCGTTGCCAGCGCGGCGGTGCAGGCGAGGGGGTTGCCGGAGTAGGTGCCGCCAAGACCACCCTTGGGCAGGTTGTCCATCAGCGACTTGCGTCCCACCACCGCCCCAAGCGGGACACCACCAGCAATGCTTTTGCCCAGCAGGATCAGGTCGGGCTCGATGCCCAGTCGCGAAAATGCAAAGCGCTGGCCGGTGCGACCGAAACCGGACTGGATCTCATCGATGATCAGCACGATGCCCTTGTCGTGGCAGAACTGTCGCAGCGCCTGGGCGAAATCCACGTCCATCGCCAGGAAACCGGCTTCGCCCTGCACCGGCTCGACGATAAAGCAGGCCACGTCGTTCACATCGATCTCGACGCTGAACAACCTGTCCATGGCTTTCAAGGCCTCGGCGCACGTCACGCCGTTGTCCTGGCTAGGGTAGGGCAGGTGGTAGACCGGCCCGGGCAGTACGCCGACTTTCTGCTTGTAGGGAGCGACCTTGCCGTTGAGATTGAGCGTGGCCAGGGTTCGACCATGAAATCCGCCATCAAAGGCGATGACGGCTGTGCGACCCGTGGCGCCGCGCACAATCTTGAGCGCATTTTCCGCCGCTTCGGCGCCGCTGTTGGTGAGCATGCCGCTCACTGGGTAATCCACCGGGATAAACGCTGCCAGGCGCTCCATCAAGTCAAGATAAGGCGTATGGGGGGCTGCGTTGAACGCGTAATGAGTCAATCGGGTGGCTTGCTCGCGGATGGCCTCGACGATGCGCGGATGACAGTGGCCGAGGTTCAACACACCGATGCCCCCGACAAAGTCGATGTAGCGCTTGCCGTCGGTGTCCCAGACCTCGGCATTTTTTCCATGGCTGAGGCTGATAGGGTGAACGAAGGAAATCGATTGGCTGATGGTTTCGCGGCTCATGGGGGGGCGGCTCGGACGAAGAAAAAATGTCCGTTATCTAAGCCGCGAGCAGCAGCGCCCGGCAAACGAAATAAAGTTGCCGGGTCAATCATAAAAGTCGGGATGTGGAACAGGTGCGGATCTTGCGAGGATTGTTTGCGTGACGACGAAGCTTTTGTGGCGAGGGAGCTTGCTCCCGCTCCAGTGCGAAGCGCTGGCATTGGGCTGCGGCGCAGCTACTTTTGTGAGTGCTGTGCACTCAAGCGGGAGCAAGCTCCCTCGCCACGAAAGCAGGTGGGTCAGCGGCGTTGCAGTGGCTGGGCTTCGAACTTCACGCCAGCCAAGCCGTGGGCCATCAACGCGCGGATATTGCCGTGGTCGCTCCCCTCGGGCGTGTTCAGCACCGAGCGATAATGTTCGCCGAATGCCAAGAGCGCCTCTTCGTCGCTCAAGCCTTCAAGCAGGGCCAGGCCCAACGTCTTGCAGGAGCCTTCGTTCTGCCCTGCCGCGTTCTCGACGCCACCGTTATGGAAGGCTTGGGGCTGGTATTCGTAGCCCTCGGCAATAAAAGCGAGGGTGTCAGCGAAAGCATGTTCACCGCTCTTGAGGCTGGCGCGAAAGGTATTCAGGTCAGGCATCGGGATTTCCTTTGGCGAACGCCGCTTGCTGTTCGGCGCTGGCCTCATTCTGGTATTGGGCTTTCCATTCGGCATAGGGCATGCCGTAGACAACTTCACGTGCATCGTCGAGGCTGACCTCGATCTGGCGCTCGTCGGCGGCGGCCTTGTACCACTTGGACAGGCAGTTGCGACAGAAACCGGCGAGGTTCATCAGGTCGATATTCTGCACATCCTTGCGGCTGTCCAGGTGGGCCACCAGTCGACGGAAAGCGGCGGCTTCGAGTTCGAGGCGTTGTTGGTCGTTCATGGGAGTCTCTGCGAGGCAGCTTCAAGGGGCAAGCTTCAAGCTGCAAGAGTGGATTTGCGGTGGTCAGGCTTGAAGCTTACAGCTTGAGGCTTGCAGCTGCTACGAAGTAGCCCGACTTGCCGCGAGGGTAATCGACACGGACTCGGCGAAGCGCAAGGCGTGCGGCTTGTCGACTTCGACCTCGGCGTACAGCACCGACTCGTTGGCCATGACCAGGTCCAGCAACTCCTGGGTCAGGCGTTCGAGCAGGGCGAAGCGGTTGCCTTCCACATGGGCGATGATCGCCTTGGTGATGGTGCGGTAGTTCAGCGCATGGTCGATGTCGTTGTCGCGCACGGCCTCTTGCGCCGCGTAGAGGATGGTCAGGTTGATCAGCACATCCTGTTTGTTGAGGATCTCGTCTTCATTGATTCCGATGAACGTACGCAGGCGCAGATCCTTGACCTTGATGCGCGCCATGGCGGGCTGAAGTTGTGGCATTTATTGGCTCCGTCGAATCAATTGCAGGAATTCCTGGCGGGTGTTGCTGGACTCGCGAAAAGCGCCAAGCATCACCGAAGTATTCATGGTCGAGTTCTGTTTCTCGACACCGCGCATCATCATGCACATGTGCTGGGCTTCGATCACCACCGCCACGCCGGCGGCCTGGGTGACTTGTTGCACCGCGTCGGCGATTTGCCGGGTGAGGTTTTCCTGGATTTGCAGGCGGCGGGCGAACATGTCCACCAGCCGGGCGATCTTCGACAGCCCCAGGACCTTGCCCGTAGGAATATAAGCCACATGGGCCTTGCCGATGAAGGGCAGCAGGTGATGTTCGCACAGCGAATAAAGCTCGATATTGGCAACGATCACCATTTCGTCGCTGTCGGAGGCAAACAGGGCACCGTTGACGATCTGCTCGACGCTCTGCCCATAACCATGGCAAAGGTACTCCATGGCCTTGGCGGCGCGCACCGGCGTGTCCAGCAGGCCTTCGCGCTCCGGGTCTTCGCCCAGGCCGATCAGGATCTCGCGGTAATGCTGGGGCGATAGGGCCATGGTGTTTCCTCGGAACAGGACTATTTGATGTGCCGCCCGCCGTTGAGGGTCAGGGTCGTGCCGGTGACATAAGGGTTGTCGAGCAGATAGCGCAGGCTCTGGTAAATCACTTCGCTGCCAGGTTCGATGCCCAGCGCGGATTTGGCCAGGGCCTTGGCACGGTAGGTCGCATCGTCGTCGGGATTGAACAGTAGCAGGGCCGGGGCGATGCCGTTGACCTTGATGGCCGGTGCGTATTTCGCCGCGAAAGAAAGCGTGAGGCTTTCCAGGCCAGCCTTGGTGGCGCAATAGGCGATGTGCTTGCTGCTGCCCTTGCGCGTCACGTCATCACCGATGTGCACGATATCCGCCGGCACCGAGCGCCGCAGCAAATCGGCGCAATGCAGGTTGATCAGGTAGGGCGCGAGCATATGGACACCGAACATGGCGCTGAAGGCCGCGGCTTCGTTGCCCGGGGTTTCGGCGAGCCAGGCCGAGGCGTTGTGGACGATGGCGCGCAGTTGATCGGTGTGCTGCTTGAGCTGTTCGATGAAGGCCAAGATCCCGGCCTCACTGGAAAGATCGGCGAACAGGACCCTCGCCCCCAAGTCCCGTAGCGCTTGCACGCCCGGGCGTTCGGTGCGGTACGTGGCGATGACCGGTTGGCCGTCCTCCAGCATGCGTCGGGCACAGTGCAGGCCGACGCGTTGGGCTGCGCCGGTGATCAGGATCGGAGCGGTGGCGCTGGACATGGGACGGCTCGGTTCGCGGTGGAAGCAAAACTATAACAGCGACGGCGGGTACGTCCTATGGACAAGGGAAATCCAGCGCCCGATTCGGTTTCCCTCACGGACCTGGCTGGCTCCCATGGCGTCAGTGATTCTGCGCGGCCGGCAAGGGCCGTTGTGGCGTTCCCGCCAGCCAACTTGCCAATAAATGAGTCGACATCGGGATAAACAGATAGACCATCAGCGGCGTCAGGATGAGCGTACTGATGAAAACCCGGCTCAACAGGCCCAGTTCGCCGAGTAACGGTCCCAAAAGGAAATTGAACAATAACGAAACAGGGAAGAACGCCAGCCAGATCGCCACGGCCTGTTTCCAGCGTGGCGGGCGTTGGCCGATCGCGCCGAACCAGCCGTCGATGCCTCGCACCCGGTGTTCGGAGGGATCGGCAAACAGATCGCTGCCGCGTCCCAGCCAGGCCGTGCGCGAGGCGGAATGCTCCCACGCATGCAGGGTCTGCTCGTCGGCAAATCTGAAAATGATCTGGAATTCGTCGTCTTCGGGTGGCGGTGCGAGCACACCGGAGCCCAGGTAGCCGGGAAAATCGGTGGCCAGTTGTTCGCCTTCACGCAACCAGGCGATCAGGTCCTGATAGCGTCCGTTGGCGACGCGGCGCGCGACCATCAAGGTGACGGGTGAGGTAGACATTTTGTATCTCCATGTTACGAGCGCAACGCTCCGGATAGGAGCTTCGCGGGAGGCGCTCCCAAGGGTAGTGGGCTGCGTCTGGTCACTAGAGGCAAAGCAAGGATTATTCCTTGTCGAGCAAAAAACAACAAATCCGCAAGCTGACCGAATTTGTCCTTGTCATGACAGGGTTGCGAGGGAGTACCATGGGATCCAATTTTGTGTCGGGAAAGCCCTCGGAATGAGCGTAATCACCGAAGATAACTTCGTGTTTCCAGCATCAACTGCCTTGAAGCGCGAAGATTTGTTTCCCATTCGCGAAGTGGCACGGTTGACAGGAGTTAACCCGGTGACCTTGCGTGCATGGGAGCGCCGCTATGGCTTGATCCAACCCACGCGCACCGAAAGCGGGCACCGCCTGTATTCCCTGGGCGATATCGAAAAGGTCAGGAGCATTCTCGCCTGGATCGAGCGCGGGGTGGCCGTGAGCAAGGTGGGAAAGATTTTGGCGAGGACCGAGTCGGTGCCGCCAGTCTCCAAATTCATTTCCCCTGACTTGGTTCGTGCCGATTACAACCGATGGCAGCAGCAAGTGGCGGATGCGGTTGGTAATTTCGATGACCTGGCACTGGACCGCGTCTACGGACAGATTTTTTCCAGTTATGCCGTGCCGGTGGTATTCCAGGACATCCTGATGCCGCTCTGGCGAGAGTTGCTGCAACGCCAGCATGAGTTCGGGCAAACCAGCGAGTGGCTATTTTTCGACGCTTTCCTGCGCTCGCGCGTGATGCAGCGGCTACTGCTCAAGCGCGACGTTTCATCCCAACGAGTGTTGGTCAGCGCCATTGGCGGCCAGTGCCGAGAGTTGGAGCTGTTGGTAACGGCGCTGTTCGTGTGTAAGGCGGACGTGGGCGTCAGGCTGATGACTGTCGGCCAACCGTTTGACGAACTGATCCTGGTCTGCCAGAAGATCCAGCCCCTGGCATTGGTTCTGGTGTCCAATCACGCACCGGCGGTTGATCTACCCAAGCGCTTGAAGAAATTGGCGATGAGCCTGGATTGCCCGGTGATGCTGGCGGGTGACGCCTCAGACCTGGCGCAGGAAAGCCTGGCCGGCTCGTCGATTGGTTGCCTGGGGAACGAAGGAACGGAGATTCGCCAGCGTTTGCGTCAGTTTCTGGCGGGCAACCTGGACACTTGAAGGGCTTGCTACAAATGCATGGCCGGATGAGCCAGGCGGTGCTGCTGAAGGATGTACTGGCGCAGCCGCTCGGTTTCGTCCTGGTCGTGCTGGCTCAGGTGATAAGCGTACAGGCCTTGAGCAGTTTCCCTTTCAAACGTGCCACGCAGTGATATCCGCTCATAGCCCGATGGGCTGAACCACAAGGAAAACTGCTTCGGTGGTTTGGTGCGGTTGCGGATTTCCAGCAGTACGCCCTTGCAGGAAACCTCATGCACCCATAACGGGCCCGGCTGGCCGTTGACGTTTTCCAGCGCCACGGGCTCTTCGAGGGTCAGGCGCCATGGACGAATCTTCGGCCCATCCTCGTAGATGCTCGGCACGCCCAGACGAAGGTGCATGGCATGGAATTCATCTTCGACCAGATGCAACGGGAAGGTCATCTGCTGGTTTTCAAAGTTGGCCTGCAGCGTGACCTGCTCATTCGCCGCCAGGCGCGTCAGCAAATCCCGGATCTGGGATCCACCGTTTACCAGCAAGCTCGACGTGACATCCCGCTCATTCAATTGCGGGTTGTGCTGCATGGTCCGGATGAAATCAAGCTCATCCTGGGTCAGGAGGGCGTCGCGCTGCATAAAGATGGCTCGAAAAATATTTGCGTTATCACTGGTGATTGTAGTGACTGACCATTAATTCGCCGTTTTGTTTTCACCGCTCGTCGAATTAAATCGAGCAATGATCTCCCGGGCTTCGGCCAATTCTTTCTCCAGCTGGGCAACGCGCTGCTGGGCCTTCACCTGAGCGGTGACGTCTTTTTGCACCCCCACGAAATAAGTATGGCCGTCCGCCTCGTTTTTTACGGTGGACAGCGACAATTCATTCCAGAAAGGGGTGCCATCCTTGCGGTAGTTTCGCAGCACTTGTCGGCACGCACCGCCCTGTTTCAAGGCGGTGCGAATGGGCTCCAAGGACGGTTGGTCCCGGTCGCCTGACTGCAGGAAGCGACAATCCTGATAGAGGATTTCGTCGCGGCTGTAACCGGTCAGCCGTTCGAAGGCCGGGTTTACATAAATCAGGATGTTGTCATCGCCTTCTTTTTCGGCAATGACGATCCCGTCGTTCGATGCATTGATCACCAATTGCATCAGATGGGCGTTGATCATGAGTGCTCCAGCCTTGGACTTCCCTGACGCGCTGCATTCTAGAAGAACCCGAGGGGATGTCCACTGGCTGTTATCGGTTGTTGAGAGTCAATCGCAGCTTGAGCGCGCAGCCTGTTACCATGATCACTCTATTTATTCAGTTTCAGGATCAGACCGATGAAAGTCGCCATTCTTTCCGGCTCCGTCTACGGCACGGCCGAAGAAGTTGCCCGGCATGCCGCCCAATTGCTCGGTGACGCGGATTTCGAAACATTCCTCAATCCACGGGCAACCCTGGCGGACATCCAGGCGTTCGGACCGCAAGCCTTGCTCGCCGTTACGTCGACGACCGGCATGGGCGAATTGCCGGACAACCTGATGCCGCTGTATTCAACGATCCGTGATCAATTGCCCGCTTCATTTCGTGGACTGCCTGGCGCGGTGATCGGCCTGGGGGACGCCAGCTACGGCGACACGTTCTGCGGCGGTGGCGAGCAGATGCGCGAACTGTTTGCCGAGCTGGGGGTGAATGAAGTGCTGCCCATGTTGCGCCTGGATGCCAGCGAAAGCGTCACGCCGGAAACCGACGCCGAGCCCTGGTTGGCCGAGTTGATCGTCGCGCTACGTGGTTGAGCCACCTGCGGCGAGCACTGATGCTGACTCGCTCGGCCAGTAAGCTGGCTGCCAACGCAACTACCGACCTGGCGGGAGATGACTAGACTGGTTTCTTGTCCATGAAAACCATGGCCGTCTCCCTCATACATAAAAAAAGCCAGAGGTCATAGCCGTGAGCGTAGCGCCCATTCAATCGACACCCGGCATCAAGGATCAGGTCAGCGCAGCCGAATGGCAAACCCGAGTCGATCTCGCTGCGTGCTATCGGTTGGTCGCGCTGCACGGCTGGGATGACCTGATTTTCACGCATATCTCCGCGAAGGTCCCTGGCACCGAAGATTTCCTGATCAACCCATACGGGTTGATGTTCCACGAAATCACCGCGTCGAGCCTGGTCAAGATCGATCAGGCCGGCAACAAGTTGATGGACAGTCCCTACGAGATCAACCCTGCCGGCTACACCATCCACAGCGCGGTGCACGAGGTGCGGCACGATGTGACGTGCGTGCTGCATACCCATACTGCGTCTGGCGTCGCGGTGTCGGCGCAGAAGCAAGGCGTGTTGCCGATCAGCCAGCAATCGCTGTTCGTGCTGTCGAGCCTGGCTTATCACCCGTATGAAGGGGTCGCGCTGAACCCGGAAGAAAAGGCCCGCCTGCAAGCCGACCTGGGCGAGAGCAATTTCCTCATGTTGCACAACCATGGTCTGCTCACTTGTGGCGGGACCATTGCCGATACGTTCCTGATGATGTTCATTTTCCAGCGAGCCTGCGACATCCAGGTCATGGCCCAGACGGGCGGAGCCGAATTGATTGCCATCGAGCCGCAGGTATTGGCCGGCGCCCGGGCGATGGTCGCCGGCGTGACCAAAAGTGCCCAGGGCATGGGAGGCGCATTGGCCTGGCCAGCGCTGCTGCGCAAACTCGACCAGCAAGATCCAGGCTATAAAAGTTGATGCCCATGGTCCAAATCCCGTTGCGTATCTGGCGTCAGCGCGGCCAGACATTCATGTTTCGCGGCCACGCCATCCGCTATTGGACGGCCGGGCACGGCGAGCCGTTGCTGCTGATTCATGGGTTTCCGACCGCCAGTTGGGACTGGCATTACCTGTGGCAGCCGTTGGCACAGCGTTATCGAGTCATCGCCTGCGACATGCTCGGGTTTGGTGATTCCGCCAAGCCGACGGAGCATGTCTATAGCCTGCTGGAGCAGGCCGATCTGCAGCAGGCGTTACTGATTCATTTGAACGTGACGCAAGGGGTTCACGTACTGGCCCACGATTACGGCGACAGTGTGGCCCAGGAGCTGATTGCCCGGCATGGCGAGGCGCGTATTGACCTCGCCAGCTGTGTCTTCCTCAACGGTGGCCTGTTTCCCGAAACCCATCGTCCGGTGTTGATGCAAAAACTGCTGCTCAGCCCCTTGGGCTGGCTGGTTGGCCGGGCTTTCTGCAGGGACGGCCTGGTGAAAAGCTTTCGGCAGATTTTCGGTCCCTGGACCGGTCCCACCGAAAGCGAGCTGGATGATTACTGGAGCCTGGTCGAGACCCACCGCGGACCGCGAATCATGCACAAGCTCATTGCCTATATTCCCGAGCGCCGTGTACAGCGTGATCGCTGGGTCCGGGCGATGCAGAGCGGCGAGGTGCCGTTGCGGCTGATCGACGGGGCATTCGACCCGATTTCCGGTGCGCATATGGTGGCGCGTTACCAGGCGCTCATTCCCCATGCCGACACCGTGTCGTTGCCTCACATCGGTCATTACCCGCACACCGAAGCGCCGGTGCAGGTGCTCAATCACTACCTGGCATTTCGCGAGGCCATCGCCGCGCCCCACAAGCGAATGGCCTGTTCATGATGGGTTGCCTGCATCATCCCCGCACCTTATCGCCCAACATTCACTTTCAACCCAGTTGATTGTGACCAGCGGCCTTGTACCCGACACTTCCGTTCATTGTCCTACGGCCTGCTGGAGTTCTGCCCATGAATGAGTCTGTGCGCTTCGAAGATAAAGTCGTGATCGTCACAGGGGCCGGTGGTGGCCTGGGGCGTGCCCATGCGCTGCTGTTCGCAAGGCAAGGTGCGAAAGTGCTGGTCAACGACCTGGGTGGCTCGGCTCAAGGGGAGGGCGCCAACGCTTCGGCGGCCGACCGGGTGGTCGCCGAAATTCGCCAGGCCGGCGGTATTGCCGAGGCCAATCATGACTCAGTCACCGATGGCGACAAGCTTGTGCAAAATGCCCTCGACGCGTTTGGTCGCGTCGACGTCGTCGTCAATAACGCTGGCATCCTGCGAGACAAGACCTTTCATAAAATGGACGACGCCGACTGGGACCTGGTTTACCGCGTCCATGTCGAAGGGGCTTATAAAGTCACTCGCGCCGCATGGCCGCACATGCGTGAGCAGAATTATGGCCGGGTGATCTTCACCGCCTCCACGTCTGGCATCTACGGCAATTTCGGCCAGTCCAACTACGGGATGGCCAAGCTCGGTCTCTACGGCCTGACACGCACCCTGGCCATCGAAGGCCGCAAGAACAACATCCACGTCAATGCGATCGCTCCCACCGGTGGCACTCGCATGACTGAGGGCCTGATCCCGCCGCAGGTGTTCGAACAACTCAAGCCTGAACTCGTCAGTCCGCTGGTGGTGTACCTGGCCAGTGAAGCCTGCCAGGAAACCTCCGGGTTATTCGAAGTGGGCGGCGGCTGGATGGGCAAGGTGCGCTGGGAGCGCAGCCTCGGCGCCGGGTTCGATCCGCGCAAAGGTTTCTCACCTGAGGATGTCGCCGCCCATTGGCAACAGATTTGCGACTTCGAGGACGCGGTGCACCCGAACGACAATCTCGAAGCCCTGAAAGAAATGATGGCTAACCTGCAGCGCTACGCCGTTTAAGCTTGTCGCCCGGGCCGGTTGTCGTCGGCAGCGGCGACCGGTTCAGGGGAAGTACTTCTTCACCAGGGCGGCCAGGTTCGCGGCAGTCTCGATGTCCATTACACCGTCATGTTTCGCCGGACGGAAGTGCAGTTGGAAAGCCCGTACCAGTCGCTGGAAGCCTACAACCGTGGTGGCGGCCGACGTGTCGTAGCCATATCGCTTGAACTGCCCGACCAGTTGTTCCCGAAGGGGGATCCCATTGGCTTGGTACATCTGCATGAACGTATCCTGGGTAGCGTCATCGAACCAGGCCCCGATGCCCTTGAGATACAACGCGTGCCACGGAAACATCGGGCCGGGGTCGCTCTTTCGTCCCGCAGCGATGTCCGAATGTCCCACCACATTGACCGGACTGATGTCCGGGTATCGCTTGAGAATGTCCGATGCCAGGTATTCGATGGCCTCGATTTGCTGGGCCTTATAAGGCGGAAAGGTAAATTGGCCTTGGTTGTCAGTTGCCAGGTTGACGACTTCCACACCGATCGACGTGTCGTTCAAGTTGCTGCGATTACCCCAGCTGCTCACGCCGGCATGCCAGGCGCGTTGGTTTTCGTCGACCAGATTGAAAACCTGGGGGGCGGCAAAGCCCGCTTTCAAATAACCAGGATCGGCGAAGTCGGGTATGAGGTAATGGGCGCTGACGGAAGGGCCGGTCAACGTGTTGATCGAAGACTCGAAGTTGCCGGCCGTGTAATGAAACACCAGAAAGCGAATGCGGCTGTTATAAGATTTTTTTGAACGATAGCTTTGGTTATTTATGTACATGTCCATAACTCACCGTTAATGAATCGAAGCGAAATACTGCGATTGATTTCAGCGTAACAGTGAATTTTTGCCGGGCGCGTAGTTGCTTTCTGGCTGTGTTGTGGGAAGTGACGACAAACTCAACGTTTCGAATAAGGGCAACGAGGATAGATATTTCCGACGAAGTTGTAGGAAACAGGTAACTCGCGACATAACCCTAAATAAAAAAGGCCGCTGCAAAAAACGCAGCGGCCTAAACGTGACGTTGCAAAGGAGCTACAAATCAACGTCAGTGGACACGGGGATGATGGATCGATGTGCAATCCATCCGAATGACGGTGCGCCAGGCGCGAGGGACGCCGGACGACTTGTGCTTGCAGGCCCGTTGCCCTGCAAGCCCGGCCAGCATAGGGATCGGGCGCCGCGGGAAACAGCCCGGTTTCGGACATGCACTGTTGCGGTGCGCGCAACAGTCGTGACGGTCGGCATTGCTCATGCGCGGCGTTGATAACCCATCATCCAGCCTGTTCATGTCCCGCTCAGAGGCCGCTCCCGCATAGGCTGTAATCCTTTTTAGGTACAGCGCGAATACCCCCTTGGTGCGCTTATCGCCCATGACGTGCGGCAGTAGGGTGAAGGCTCTGTCACTCACCGGGGAAGACGCATGACAACAATAACAATGCGCGCCATCTTCAAGCCGCAGGCGCTGGCCGTCGCGGTGGCCTTGGGTTGCTGTGCCCAGGCGCAGGCCGTTTCTTTCAACATTGGCGAAATCGAGGGCCAGTTCGACTCCTCGCTGTCCGTTGGCGCGAGTTGGGGCATGCGCGATGCCGACAAGGATCTGGTCGGTACGGTCAACGGCGGGACGGGGCAATCCTCCACCGGTGACGATGGACGACTGAACTTCAAGAAGGGCGAGACCTTCTCGAAAATCTTCAAGGGCTTGCACGACCTGGAACTCAAGTACGGCGACACCGGTGTGTTCGTGCGTGGCAAGTATTGGTACGACTTCGAGCTCAAGGATGAAAACCGTGAGTTCAAGGACATCAGCGACAGCAATCGCAAAGAGGGCGCCAAGTCGTCAGGCGCGCAGATTCTCGATGCCTTCGTCTATCACAACTATTCCATCGCCGATTTGCCGGGCACCGTGCGCGCCGGCAAGCAGGTGGTCAGTTGGGGTGAAAGTACTTTCATCGGCAACTCCATCAACAGCATCAACCCGGTGGATGTCTCCGCGTTCCGTCGCCCGGGCGCGGAGATCAAGGAAGGCTTGATCCCGGTGAACATGCTGTTCGCCTCCCAGGGCCTGACCGACAAACTCACCATCGAAGGTTTCTACCAGTTGGAATGGGACCAGACGGTTGTCGACAACTGCGGGACGTTCTTTGGTAACGATGTGGTGGCTGATGGGTGTACCAGTGGGTACACGGTTGCCAGCCCGTTGATTGCGCCATTCGTGCCGTTGACCGAGACATTCGGGCAGGGCATCCAGGTGACCAGCGAAGGGGTTGTCATTCCTCGCGGCGGTGACCGCGATGCACGGGATTCCGGCCAGTGGGGCACTGCGTTGCGTTGGCTCGGCGATGACACCGAGTACGGCTTGTACTTCATGAACTACCACAGCCGTACGCCGACCGTGGGCACCACCACGGCAGGCCTTTCTACGTTGGCTGTGCTGGCGAACAATACTCCGGGGGGCATGCTTCCGATTGCAGAAACTATTGCCCAAGGAAGCAGTGGTGCCCTGGCACAAAGCGTAATGCTTGGTCGCGGTGGTTATTATCTCGAATACCCTGAAGACATTCGCCTGTACGGCGCAAGCTTCTCCACCACGCTGCCCACCGGTACCGCGTGGACCGGCGAGATCAGCTATCGGCCCAACGCACCGGTGCAGGTCAATACCAACGACCTGACCCTGGCACTCCTCAACCCGATCGCCGGCGGCGCCGCATCCCCCATCGCCACTTCGCCTGGAGCCGACAACACCGGGTACCGCCGCAAGGAAGTCACCCAGGTCCAGAGCACCCTGACGCACTTCTTCGACCAGGTCCTGGGCGCCGATCGCCTGACCGTGGTGGGCGAGGCGGCGGTCGTGCATGTCGGTGGCCTGGAATCGAAGGACAAGCTGCGTTATGGCCGCGACTCGGTCTACGGCCAGTACGGCTTCAACGGCGACACCGACGGTTTCGTCACCTCGACGTCCTGGGGCTACCGTGCCCGGGCGATCCTCGACTATTCCAACGTCATCGGCGGGGTGAACTTCAAGCCCAACGTGTCCTGGTCCCATGACGTGGCCGGCTATGGCCCCAACGGCCTGTTCAACGAAGGCGCCAAGGCCATCAGCGTGGGTGTCGATGCCGATTACCGCAACACCTATACCGCCAGCCTGAGCTACACCGATTTCTTCGGCGGCGATTACAACGTTCTCGAAGACCGCGACTTCCTCGCGCTTAGCTTCGGCGTGAACTTCTGATCTGGCTGACAAGGAAAACCCAATGCGCAAGATGATCCTGCAATGCGGTGCCCTGGCCCTGAGCCTGCTGGCCGCGAACGTGATGGCGGCGGTGTCGCCGGAAGAAGCGAACAAACTGGGCACCAGCCTGACGCCACTGGGGGCGGAGAAGGCCGGTAACGCCGATGGCTCGATCCCGGCCTGGACCGGCGGCATTGCGAAGAACGCCGGCGCCGTGGACAGCAAGGGCTTCCTGGCCGACCCGTTCGCCAATGAAAAACCGCTGTTCACCATCACCGCCGCGACTGTGGATAAGTACAAGGACAAGCTGTCCGACGGCCAGGTCGCGATGTTCAAACGCTACCCGGAAACCTACAAGATCCCGGTCTACCCGACCCATCGCAGCGTCGGCCTGCCACCGGAAGTCTATGAGGCGGCCAAGCGCAGCGCGCTCAATGTGAACGCGATCAACGACGGCAACGGCCTGGCCAATTTCACCGGCAACCGCTACTACGCGTTCCCGATCCCGAAGAATGGCGTTGAAGTGCTGTGGAACCACATCACCCGTTATCACGGCGGCAACCTGCGGCGTGTCATCACCCAGGCCACGCCGCAGACCAACGGCAGCTTCACGCCGATCCGCTTTGAAGAAGAGATCGCCGTGCCGTTCCTGATCAAGGACGCCGACCCGGAAAAAGCCAGCAACGTGCTGACCTATTTCAAGCAGGAGGTCACGGCCCCGGCGCGCCTGGCCGGCAACGTGCTGCTGGTGCATGAAACGCTGGACCAAGTGAAGGAACCGCGCCTGGCGTGGATCTACAACGCCGGCCAGCGCCGCGTGCGTCGCGCCCCGCAAGTGGCCTACGACGGCCCGGGCACCGCCGCCGACGGCTTGCGTACGTCGGACAACTTCGACCTGTTCTCCGGTGCGCCGGATCGCTACGACTGGAAACTGGTTGGCAAGAAGGAAATGTACATCCCGTACAACAGCTACAAACTCGATTCGCCGAGCCTCAAGTATGACGACGTGATCAAGGCCGGCCACATCAACCAGGACCTGACCCGCTATGAGTTGCACCGTGTCTGGGAAGTGATCGGTACGGTCAAGCCCAGCGAGCGGCACATCTACGCCAAGCGCCACATGTACATCGACGAGGACAGCTGGCAGGCGGCGCTGGTGGACCACTATGACGGCCGCGGCCAGTTGTGGCGCGTCGCCGAAGGTCATGCCCAGTTCTACTACGACCACCAGAACCCGGGCTACACGCTTGAAGCGCTCTACGACATCATCGCTGGCCGCTACATCGCCCTGGGGATGAAGAACGAAGAGAAGCATGCGTACGTCTATGGCTTCGAGGCTCGTGCAGCCGACTACACCCCGGCGGCGCTGCGGTCGAGTGGGGTTCGCTAAAGCGGCTGGCACTGTGGCGAGGGAGCTTGCTCCCGCTGGGCCGCGCAGCGGCCCCAATCGCCCCTAGGAGAAATACGCAAATCGAAGACCGGCAGCCGAGCTGCCGGTCTTTTTTTTTATGGCCGCCAATCAGCGCGCTGAATACTTCTCCTAAGGTGGTCGACAGAGGTCTAGGGTGAAGGAACAACAATAAAAGGGACCTTGCACAATGACCGCCATGACTCCGTGTCCGGACCGTCCTGGGCTGTTGCCTCGCCTGTCTTCGACGCATGTGTCGCGCCGGTCGTTGAGCGAGCCCCTGCTGGCGTCCGAGGCCCGAGTCAAGCTGCTTTGCGCGCCGGCCGGCAGCGGCAAGAGCGCATTGTTCGCCGAATGCTTCTTGCAGGCCCCGGCTGAATGCCGGTTGCACTGGCTGCCGTTGGCAGGCGCGGCACTCGATGCCGCGCAGCTGTGTGAATGCCTGGCGCAAGCCCTTGGCCTGCCCGTCACGGATGAGGCAAGCCTGTCGGCCCATCTGGCCCGTTTGCAGGCCCCCACGTGGCTGTTCCTGGACGATTATTGCCGGGTGCCCAATCCTGAGCTGGACCAATTGCTCGACCGTCTGTTGAACGCCAGCAGTCCCGCGCTGCACCTGTGGCTCAATGGCCGCCGGCGCCCTCACTGCAACTGGCCGCGCCTGTTGCTCGATGACGAACTGTACGAGTTCGACGCGAAAGCCCTGGCGTTTGGTGTCGAGGATGTCCAGCAATTCCTCCGTCATCTGCCCGGCCCACTGGCGGCCCGCACCGCCCGCGAAGTCATCCAGCGCAGCGGTGGCTGGTGCGCCGGGGTACGCATTTCATTGCTGGAACGTTGTGAATGGGCGCGTCGTCACGCCGCGCCGGGGCGTCCCGGTACATTGCTCGATTACCTGGAATACGAACTGTTCGGCACCCTCACGCCCGAGCTGGCCCAGGCCTGGCGGGTGCTGGCGCATCTGCCGCGCTTCAATGCCCGACTCTGTGAGCATCTGTTCGGTGACACCGTGGGGGCTGAGTGCCTTCCCCTGTTGCGGGACCTGGGCTGTTTTATCGAACCGTGGGAGGCGTCTTCGGACTGGCTGCAGATTTTCCCGCCGCTGGCCCGGCTGGTGCGCGATGAACCTTGGCCCCAGGGGCGTTCCTGGCACCGACGGGCCTGCCAATGGTTCGCCGCCGAACAGGATTGGCCCATGGCGTTCGAGCAAGCCATGCAGGCCGGGGAGTTCGAGGCCGCCGTCAGTTTCCTGCAGCATTTGAATTTCGAGCATGTGTTGCAACGCAGCAACGTCCAGCTCTTGCTGAACCTGCACGACCAGCAGGGTGAAGCGCTGTCGCTCGGGACCGCGCAATCGGTAGGCCTGGTGACCACGGCCTTGATGTTTGCCGGACGTTTCGACCAGGCCGAGGCCTGCATCGAACAGTTGGTCAAATTCATGCCCCAGCCCCTGGCTTGCCAACAGCGACAGTTGATTGCCCGATGGCAGGTCCTGCGTGGATGGTTGCTGCACCTTCGAGGCGACGGCGAACAGGCCCGCGAGCATTTTCTCCACGCCCAGGCCAGCCTGGGCCCCGACGCCTGGGCGCTGCGGGTGTTGTGCCTGATTGGTCAGACACAGCAGGCGTTGCTCAAAGGTGAATTGGCGTCCGCCCAATGGATCAATCGCCAGGCACTGTGCCTGGCGCGCGCGCAAGGCTCGCTGGTATTTGAAGGCCTGCTCGAACTGGATCATGCCCAGGTCCTGGAGCAACGGGGGGCTCCTCACCGGGCCGATCACCTGCTGGGTGCAGTCCAGGCACTGCTTGATAAGCCTGGGCAGGATTTTTCCGCGTTGCTGGGAAGAATCGCCCTGCGTCGTGGACGACTGTCCTTGCGAATGGGCCTGGATGAGCAGGCCGACGAGCACTTTCAGGCGGGCCTGGAAACGGGGCTGCGCAACCAGGACAAACAGGTGCTCTATGGCTTTCTTGGCAAGGCCTGCCTTGCCGCCAACCAGGGCGATTATGGCGAGGCGTTCATGCAGCTTCGCGACGCCGAACGCATCATGCAGCAGCGGCACATTCCCGACACGGTGTACCGTGGCGTATTGCTGCAAACCAGTTGTCAGTTCTGGCTGCAACAGGGACGCCCGGAACTGGCCCATGAAGTACTGACTCGCGTCTTGCGGCATTTTTGCGGACCGCAGGCCAAGCAGGCGCCGCCCGCCACCCTGGAACTGATCCCGCGTCTTGAGTACCTGCTGGTGCTGACCGAGGTCTATCTGCATCGGGCGCAGGATGCCCAGGCCCGGCTCAAGGACATGATCACCCAGGCGCAACGCTGTGAAATGCACGGTCTGGAAACCGAGTTGCACCTCGCCCTGGCTGAGGTGACCTGGCTGACCGGCGATCGCTCCCAGGCGCGCGCGCTTCTGCAGGAGGGTCTGCAGCGTGTCGCCTGTTGGCGAGCGCAACAGGCCCTGCGCGAGCTGCGCTTGCGTCAGCCTGAACTGTTGCGCTGGTTTGAATCGGCCGGACACATCGAGCAGCCAACCGTGCAGACCGAAGAGACCCTGCTCAGCCAGCGTGAGTTGGAAGTGCTGGAATTGATCGCGCAAGGTTATTCAAACCAACAGATCGCCGAGCAGTTGTTCATTTCATTGCACACCGTAAAAACACATTCGCGTCGAATTCACAGCAAGTTGGGTGTACAGCGGCGTACGCAAGCGGTTGCCAAGGCGAAAGTGATGGGCGTCATGAATTAAGCTCGGGACGTTTTACTCATACTTACACTTGTTTGGGAAGTAACGGAGAACGTTTGATGTATAAGTGTCGGGCTTACATTGAAAAGGGAGTTTGGTTAGTCCCGGATTTCAATAAAAAAGTAAGTCGCCGTAACAGGCGCCATCAACGGAACGAACATGAAGTTCGTAACCAATACCGAACAAGGATGTTTATGTACGCACCATTATTTTCTTCATATTCGCAAAAGCTTCTTGCCTTGAAAGCAACCCGCGTCGATTTCGCCGTGGAGATCTTGCTGGGGCAGGCGTTGGATGGGTTGAACGTCAATCCACACAACAGCTATCTAAATATTTTGGAAAGCTCGTCCAGCGCCGAGTTTGCTCGTTCGATCACCTTGTTTGAAGAAGCGCTGGCGTGTGTCGAAAGAAAGTCCAGCCCGACCTACACGCAAGGCGTCAGCGAGATTTTCAGCAAGCGCTACTCCTTCGCCAATGAAGATCGGATCAAGGCGCTGAATCTTGTTGCCTTTGAAAAGATCGTCGCCGATATCGTTTCGAGCCTGACTGACGAACCGTCGATGGCGTTGTCCCGCACTCGCCTGAGGCCTCTGGCTGTAGAGGAAGTGGAGATGGCGTTGAAGTTTCATTTGCCTGGCGTCGATCTGAATAGCATCTATGTAACCGATTTTGCCACAGATGACTTTGGCGATCGGATCATCACCTCATCCGCAAAGCTGGTAGATCAGCTGCTGGGGTACTTCGACAATGATGAGATTCCCTGCCATGGAAGGGATGGCGCGGTCTATTCGGTCCCCTACAGTGGCAAGGAGGAGCATCGGCATCCACAGTTGACCGCCGGATACCTTAACGACCTGCTGATCAAAGTCTTACCGGGCTTCCTGATCTGATCCGGGATCGGTCTCATAGCCCATCCGCCAGCTCACGGCCCGGGTCGCCGCCAACAAGCGTTGCGCCGCCGGGCCGTTCTCATCGGCATGAAACAGCGACGTCGGGCCGACAATGGTCATGACCGCCGTGACGTGGCCCATGGCGTTGAAAACCGGCGCGGACAACGCGTCTACCCCGGGCATCAGCAAACCGTGGACATGATGCAGGCCGCGTTGACGTATTTGTTCGCACAGCGCCGCGTAGGCCTGGTCATCTGCCAGCGGATGAGCGCGGGCGGCGCGGACTTCCTCGTCACGCAGTCCGACGGTTTCGCGCTCCGGCAAGTAGGCGCTGAAAACCAGGCCCGTGGATGAACTGAGCAACGGCAAGACCGAGCCCAGTTGCGTCACCACGGTGACGGCTCGCACGGCCGGTTCGATCCGTACCACGGTCGCGCCGTGGTTCCCCCACACTGCCAAGAAACAGGTTTCGTTCAAGTCGTCGCGCAGCTCTGCCAAGGGCAGGGCGGCCACTTGCAGCACGTCCATGCCGTTCAAGGCCGCCAGCCCCACGCGCAAGGCTTCGCGACCCAGGCCGTAGTGGTTGGTGGCGGTGTTCTGTTCGGCGAATCCGCTGGCGATCAAGGCCTGCAGATAGCGATGGACCTTGCTCGCCGGCATCTGCACGTGTTCGGCCAGGCGCGACAACGATGTGGAGGGGGAGAGTTCGGCCAGCGCCTTGAGGATGTCGGTGCCGACCTCGGCCGAGCGGACTTTCTGTTTACCGTTGCTGGGCAGGTTTTCCATGGAAGTGCGGGTCCGGAGGGCGAATGGGCGTCTTTATAGCTTGACGGTCGCTGCCGAGCAAATTACGTTATGCGTAATTGGATTACGATAAAAATAACCCGGTGCGCCTCGAACATTGCACGATGTGATGGGCCGCATCCCAGGAGGCTCCATGAACCTCGATTCCACGGCGTCGGATCTGGCTTATCTGTCTGGCTTCGGTAACGAGTTTTCCAGCGAAGCGCTGCCTGGCGCCCTGCCGGTTGGCCAGAATTCTCCGCAGAAAGCAGCGTACGGCCTGTATGCCGAACTGTTTTCAGGCACCGCTTTCACCATGGCCCGCAGCGAAGCGCGGCGAACCTGGATGTACCGCATCCGACCCTCGGCCAATCATCCGGCCTTTGCCAGGCTTGATCGTCAGTTGGCGGGTGGTCCACTGGGTGAGGTCACGCCTAATCGCCTGCGCTGGAACCCGCTGGAGATCCCTGCGCAGCCGACCGATTTCATCGACGGGCTGGTGCGTATGGCGGCCAACGCCGGTTCGGACAAACCGGCGGGCATCAGCCTCTATCACTATCGCGCGAACTGCTCCATGGAACGGGTGTTCTTCAATGCCGATGGCGAATGGCTGGTCGTGCCGCAGCTCGGGCGCTTGCGGATCGTCACCGAATTGGGTGTGCTGGAGCTGGCGCCGCTGGAAATTGCCGTGCTGCCGCGAGGGCTGAAGTTGCGCGTCGAGCTTCTCGACCCGCAGGCCCGCGGCTACATCGCCGAGAACCATGGCGCGCCATTGAGATTGCCGGACCTGGGGCCTATCGGCAGCAATGGCCTGGCCAATCCACGGGATTTCCTGACGCCCGTCGCCCATTACGAAAACCTCGCGCAACCGACCACGCTGGTACAGAAGTTCCTGGGTGAGTTGTGGGCGTGCGAGCTGGATCATTCACCGTTCGACGTGGTGGCCTGGCATGGCAATAACGTGCCGTACAAATATGACCTGCGCCGATTCAACACCATCGGCACGGTCAGCTTCGACCACCCGGATCCGTCGATCTTCACCGTGCTGACTTCTCCCACGAGTGTCCACGGCTTGGCAAACCTCGATTTCGTGATCTTTCCGCCGCGCTGGATGGTGGCGGAAAACACCTTCCGTCCGCCGTGGTTCCACCGCAACCTGATGAATGAATTCATGGGCCTGATCCAGGGCGCGTACGATGCCAAGGCCGAAGGTTTCCTGCCCGGAGGCGCATCGTTGCACAGTTGCATGAGTGCCCATGGTCCCGACGGCGAAACGTGCACCAAGGCCATCAATGCCGAACTCAAGCCGGCGAAAATCGACAACACCATGGCGTTCATGTTCGAGACCAGCCAAGTGCTGCGCCCGAGCCGCTTCGCCCTGGATTGCCCTCAATTGCAAACGGACTACGATGCCTGCTGGGCCTCGTTGCCAGTCACGTTCGACCCGACCCGGAGATAATCCATGACACACGTTTCCTCCACCCGCAGTTGGATCGCCTCCGCCAACGGTCATGCCGACTTCCCGCTGCAGAACCTGCCGCTGGGCATTTTCAGCATCGCTGGCGGCGCCCCGCGGAGCGGCGTTGCCATTGGCGAGCGGATTTTCGATCTGCAGGCAGCGTTGCAGGCAGGCCTGTTCGAGGGCGCGGCAGGCGATGCGGTCGCGGCCATGGAAGGTGGTCAACTGAACGCTTTCTTCGACCTGGGCCGCACCGCCCGGGTCGCCCTGCGTGAACGGCTCCTGGAGCTGCTGCGCGAAGACAGTCCGCTGCGGGACAAGATCGAAGCCCAGGGTGACAGCCTGTTGCCCCGTGCGGCGGATTGCCAGATGCACCTGCCCGCAAAAATCAACGACTACACCGATTTCTACGTCGGCATCGAGCACGCGCAAAATGTCGGCAAGCTGTTCCGGCCTGACAATCCGCTGCTGCCCAACTACAAATACGTGCCCATCGGCTACCACGGTCGCGCCTCGACGGTCCGCCCTTCCGGCACCGATGTGCGCCGCCCGAAGGGCCAGACCTTGCCGGCTGGCCAGACCGAGCCGACCTTTGGCCCGTGCGCGCGCCTGGACTATGAGCTGGAACTGGGCATCTGGATCGGCCAGGGCAACGCCTTGGGCGAGCCCATCGCCATCGGCGATGCTGCCGAGCACATTGCCGGTTTCTGTCTGCTCAACGATTGGTCGGCGCGGGATATCCAGGCCTGGGAATATCAGCCGCTGGGGCCGTTCCTGTCGAAAAGTTTCCTGACCAGTGTCTCGCCCTGGGTGGTCACCGCTGAAGCCTTGGAACCGTTCCGTCGTTCCCAACCGGCGCGTCCCGAGGGCGATCCGCAGCCGCTGCCATACCTGCTGGACAAGCGTGACCAGGCCGGCGGTGCATTCGACATCGAGTTGGAGGTGCTGCTGCTGACCGAAACCATGCGCGAACAAAACCTGCCAGCCCATCGGTTGACCCTCAGCAACACCCGATACATGTATTGGACCGTGGCGCAGATGGTGGCGCACCACAGCGTCAACGGCTGCCAGTTACAGGCAGGTGACCTGTTTGGCTCGGGCACGTTGTCGGGGCCGGAAAACGGTCAATTCGGCAGCCTGCTGGAAATCACCGAGGGCGGCAAGAAGCCGATCGAATTGGCGTCCGGTGAAGTTCGCAAATTCCTCGAGGATGGCGATGAAATCATCCTGCGCGCGCGTTGCAGTCGTGACGGCGTGACGTCCATCGGCTTTGGCGAATGCCGCGGCAAGATCCTGCCGGCACGGTGAGGAGCGGGGCATGGAACTCTATACCTATTACCGGTCCACTTCGTCGTATCGGGTGCGTATTGCCTTGGCGCTCAAGGGGCTGGATTACCAGGCCCTGCCCGTCAACTTGATCGCCCCACCGGGGGGCGAGCATCGCCAGCCGGCGTACCTGGCGATCAATCCGCAAGGGCGGGTACCGGCCCTGCGCACTGATGAGGGCGCGCTGCTGGTGCAATCGCCGGCGATCATCGAATACCTGGAAGAGCGTTATCCACAGGTGCCGCTGCTCAGCAACGACCTTGCGACCCGCGCCCACGAACGGGGTGTCGCGGCGTTGATTGGCTGCGATATTCATCCCCTGCACAACGTCAGCGTGCTCAACAAGCTGCGCAAGTGGGGACACGACGAAGCGCAGGTGGCGGAGTGGATCGCGGGTTGGATCAGCCAGGGGCTGACGGCGGTGGAGCAGTTGATTGGCGATGACGGCTATTGCTTCGGCGCGCTGCCAGGCATCGCGGATGTGTACCTGATCCCGCAGCTGTACGCGGCCGAGCGGTTCAATGTCTCGTTGCAACCGTATCCGCGAATCCGGCGGGTTGCGGCGTTGGCGACCGGACATGCGGCGTTCCAGAAGGCGCATCCGGCGAATCAGCCTGACACCCCGGCTTGAAATTGGCGCAAGCCGGCTTACCGTCATCGCGAGCAAGCTCGCTCCCACACAGATGGCGCCAGACCCAGGCTCTCTGTGGGAGCGAGCTTGCTCGCGATGGCGATCCAGCAATCACCACAAAAATCCAAAGCCCGTACTCATTCAGTGCACAATCGAATTGGGCGGCAAATGCCCCAGTCGCTCGGTCAGGCGCAGCCGCTGGATCGGATCTTCACTGAGCATCAGCGCGTGCTCAAGGTCGAAGCGTTCAGCGTTAGGGCAGTCGAGGCGCTGGTAAAGACTGGCGCGCGCCAGGTAGTCGGCGGCGTTGGCGTTGCCCATTTCGAGCACTCGTTCGGCATCAATCAGCGCCGCGATGTAGTCATCGTTCGCCAGGTGCAATTGCCGCAGGTTGCGCGACAACCGTTGCAGCATCTGCATCGGCTCGGCATTGAACATATGCTCGGCCTTGAGCGGCATGTTCGTGCCGTACTGACGCTGCAGCAGTTCCCGGCAATCATTGGGGTACAACCGTCGGCCGCCGCACGGGTCGAGCAGATGGTCGGCACCGGGTACGCGTAGCAGGAAATGGCCGGGGAAATTGACACCGGCCATTGGGATTTCCAGGCCGCGGGCCAACTCCAGGGCGATCAGGCCGAGGGCCAGGGGCTGACCCCGTTTGTGCGCCAGGACCTTGTCCAGCAGTGCCGCGCGGGGCCGTAGCGGGGTGGAATCATCCTGGGCGAAACCCAGGTCATTGAGGCGTCGAAGCAAGGGCTGGCCCAATTCACTGACCGGCAACATGGGCAGGCCGTGGCTGACCTGCCGTTGCAGATCCTTGAAGTCCTTCAACAGCGTCGGTACATCCAACTCGCGATCATGTTCAGCGGCGATCCATAGCGCTGCTTCGAACAGCGCCGGTGGGGAGCGGTGCAGGCAATCAAAAAAGGCTTGGCGCGGCGTCATCACAATCTCCGGGCTATGCCTCGTTTTAGCTCTGCCATGGGTTTTCGTCCAGTCTCACAAATACGCAGTAACAGGTTATGCCGAAATAACAGGCAACGACTCATGCTTATTCCGGCGAACTCCAGCAATTTTCGAGCGCACGCCTATACTGGCGAAACAGACAAAAGTGATTCGGGAGCCTGTCGATGTTCGCTCTCATGCAAAGCTCCCGCCTTGAATCGCTGCACTTAAGCGTAGACCCGGTGACCGGGTTGAAGGCGGTGATTGCCATTCATTGCAGCCGCCCGGGGCCTGCCCTGGGAGGTTGTCGTTATCTTTCCTACCCCGACGACGAAAGTGCCGTGGCCGACGCCGTGCGCCTGGCCCAGGGCATGAGCTACAAGGCTGCCCTGGCCGGCTTGCCCGTGGGGGGCGGAGTGGCGGTCATCATGCGCCCTGCGCATGTCGAAAGCCGGGCCGCGCTGTTCGAAGCCTTTGGCCGTTGCATCGAGCAACTGGATGGTCGCTATATCACCGCCATCGACAGCGGGACGTCGGTGGCGGACATGGACTGCATCGCCCAGCAGACCCGTCACGTCACCAGCACCACCGCCTCGGGAGACCCGGCGCCGCACGCGGCGATGGGCGTCTTCGCCGGTATTCGCGCCACGGCGATGGCCCGTTTGGGCAGCGATAACCTGGAGAGCCTGCGCGTCGCGATCCAGGGCTTGGGCAACGTCGGTTATGCCCTGGCCGAACAACTGCACGCGGCGGGCGCGGAACTGCTGGTCAGCGACATCGACCCCGGCAAGGTCCAGTTGGCCATGGAGCAATTGGGTGCCCACCCCATCGCCAACGATGCATTGCTCAGCACACCGTGTGACATCCTGGCGCCTTGCGGGCTCGGCGGCGTGCTCAACAGCCACAGCGTGGCGCAACTGCGTTGCTCGGCGGTCGCCGGCTCGGCTCATAACCAACTGAGCAACTTGCAGGTGGCTGATCAATTGGAGAGGCGCGGGATCCTCTATGCGCCGGACTACGTGATCAACTCCGGCGGCCTGATCTATGTCGCCCTGAAGCATCGCGGCGAAGAGTTGCCGACCATCACCGCGCACCTGTCGAAGATCGGCGCCCGGCTCACGGAAGTCTTCGCCCACGCCCAGGCGGAAAAACGCTCGCCAGCCCGGGTGGCCGATGAGTTGGCGGAGCGTTTGTTGTACCGATGACGCCGTCGCGAGGTACTAGGGGCGACTGCCCTCGGCCAGTACGGCGGCCCGGCGTTCGCGGCTGTAGTTCAATGCGAAATGCGCCACGAGACCAAAGATCAGTCCCCAGAATGCGGCGGCCAAACCGAGGAAGCTCATGCCCGAAGCTGTCACCAGGAAGGTGATCAGCGCGGCTTCCCGTTGTTTGTCGTCGGCCATGGCACCGGTCAGCCCGGCACTGATCGCGCCGAACAAGGCCAGGCCGGCGAGGGACGCGATCAATTCTTTCGGCAGCGCGGAAAACACCGAGGCCAAGGTCGCGCCAAAAATGCCCATCAGGATGTAGAAGACCCCGCAGGCAATCCCGGCGATGTAGCGTTTGTCGCGGTCCTCATGGGCTTCGCGGCCGGTGCAGATCGCTGCGGTGATCGCGGCCAGGTTCAAGCCATGGGAGCCGAACGGAGCCATCAGGATCGAGCCGATGGCGGTGAAGGAAATGATCGAGCGAGCCGGCGTGTCATAGCCGGCGGTGCGCAGCACGGCCATGCCCGGCACGTATTGACCGGTCAAGGTGACCAGCGCCAGCGGCAGGCCGATGTTGATGATCGCGTGCCAGCTCCACTGCGGGGCGATGAAGACCGGATGGGCCACCGCAACATCGATCGAGCCGCTGTTGAGTTCGCCGAACGAAGCTGCCACCGCGCAGCCGATGATCAGCACCGACAGGATCGCGTAGCGTGGCGAGAAGCGCTTGAAGGCCAGATAGGCCGCGATCATCGCCAACACCAACACCGGTTGCAGTTCAATGGACGTGAACAGCCCGGCGCCGAAGCGGAACAGGATGCCGGCGAGCATGGCGGCGGCAATGGCCTTGGGCAGGCGGCTCATCAGTTTGTCGAACGCGCCGGACAGGCCGACCACGGCGATGATTACCGAAGCCACAATGTAGGCGCCGATGGCCTGGGGCAGGGTAACGGTGGGCAGCATCGACACCAGCAACGCCGCGCCCGGCGTCGACCACGCCGTGATCACCGGAACCCGCAGGCGCCAGCTCAGGAACAGCCCTGTCACCCCACTGCCAATGGAAATGGCCCAGATCCATGACGACACCACATCGTTGGGCAGCTGTGCTTCCTTGGCGGCCTGGAACACGATGATCAGTGGGCCGGCGTAGGAAATGATCACGGCAATAAAGCCTGCGATGATCGCGGAGAGGGATAGATCCTTTCTGATTGTGTCCATGAGGTCTCGGCTTGGCGCGCTGGGCACCCGAATGTTGGCGGTTGGGGGAATTGACTGAGTCGATTTTCGTGAGTGTATTTGAACGGATTGAATCGATTCAATAGGCGCGGTGATTAATCATTGAAATATTTTCACGGCGCTACGTTTTATCGCTGTGTAGGCGATTGCATCTGGCTATACGGCTTTTCGTGCTTCGGCATTCTGGCAAAGCAGTGAATCGATTCAATCAACTCAATTTGCGCCGCTTGCCGGAATGAGCCGCACGGCGCCTTGTGCTATGCTCGGCCACTGATCATTTCTACGATGGGCATTCGTCATTCATGTGGGTTCCCCAGCTAAGCGACACCAGCCAGCCGATGTACCTGTCGATCGCCGATGCACTGGCGCGCGATATCGACAGTGGAGTGTTGAATGAAGGTGATCGGCTGCCGACGCTGCGGGAGCTGGCCAGTGCGTTGGATGTCACGCCGGGCACCATCAGCCGGGCATACAGCGAAGCCCATCGGCGTCATTTGGTGCGCGGGGAAGTGGGACGCGGCACTTATGTGCTCAACCGCCAGTTACTTGAACTGCCGACGAGCAACAGTGCCGTGGCGCTCAACCTTGGCCAGCCTGAATTACTTGATCTGTCGATCATCAAACCCTACAGCGAGACGTTGGATTATTGGTTGCGCGGTGCGCTGGTGGGCATGGCCAGGAGCACCGATTTCGCTCGCGCCCTGGATTACGCCCCCGACGGTGGGCATCCGGCCCATCGTGAGGCAGGGGCGCAATGGCTTCGCCATTCATTGCCCGACGCTCAATGGCAACAGGTGGTCATCACGTCGGGTGCCCAGCATGGCTTGATGGTAGCGATGAGCGCCTTGACCCGTGCTGGCGACCTGGTGCTGTGCGAAGCGCTTTGCTATCCCGGCATCATTTCCCTTGCCCATGGCCTGGAACGTCGCCTGCGCGGCGTGCCGATGGATGACGAAGGCATCATTCCCGAGGCGTTGCGCGAGCTGTGCCTGCGGGAAAAACCGGCCATGCTGATTTGCGTGGCGACGTGCCAGAACCCCACGGCGGCAATCATGTCGCAACAACGCCGGGCCCAGATTGCGGCGCTTGCCGAAGAGTTCGATTTCATCATCCTGGACGATGATATCTACGGTTTTCTCGCGACCGATCCCTCGACCAAGCCGTTGGCCGCCTTTGCACCGGACCGTTCGGTGTACCTGACCAGCCTGTCCAAGTCGATCATGCCGGCGCTTCGCATCGGTTATCTCCATAGCCCGCCGAAACTGCTGTCGCGCCTGACCTCAATGGTGCGCAGCAGTGTCTGGATGCCCTCGCCGTTGACCGCGCAGTTGGCCAGCAACGTAATCACCGAGGGCCTGGACAAGAAGCTGGTTCGCATCCAGCGCAACGAAGCGGCTGCACGGCAAGCGATTGCCCAGGAAGTCTTCGCCAGGTTCGAGCTCAAGGCCCAGCCTTACTCGTATCACGTCTGGTTGACGTTGCCCGAGCCATGGACCAGCGATGAATTCACCATGCTCGCCCGGGCCAACGGCGTATTGGTACTCAGCGGCAGCCAGTTCCAGGCTGAACGTTCAGGCACCGCCAGCCGGTGCGTGCGCCTGGTGCTGATGTCCCCCACCAGCCAGGACGAATTGCGTTTCGCCCTGACCAAGCTCGCCAGCCTGATCGATTCGGACCCGCGTCGTTTCTATTGATAAAAAAAGATCGCAGCCTTCGGCAGCTCCTACGCGGTGTAGGTGCTGCCGAAGGCTGCGATCTTTTGGTCATTCGTCCGACGGGTTGAGCAACTCGGACAGGGCGTCCGGCTGGCTCTTGAATGCCTTGGCGAACACATCGCGATTCTTCGCCATGTAGATCCCGGCTTCTTCCACCTGTTGCTCGCTCAGCGATGGAACGGCTTTTTGCAACACCTCGGCCAGCAATTCGGCGAGCTCCAGCATTTTGTCATGACGGTCAGCTTCGGCTTTATCCATGAACAAGCGCTCCAGATCTCGGCTGCTGCGGTATACCACTTCGACGGCCATTCACCACCTCACATGCCTTCACATTGGTTATCGTGCGACTACTGTATTTATATACAGGCGAAAGAATAAGCGAATCCCTTCCCTTTGGATAGTGGCTTTTTAATGTAGGCGGTTTCGAGTCTTGTCGCGTAAGCCGTGCCTGTTCGCGACGCCGCCGTTTCGTGTGACACGTGTCGAATACCAGCCCATCGCCATCTCATCCAGGACACTGGCCTTTTTTCTGCATGCAGAACAACCGTCACGTCCAACCCGCATCATCCGGTCGAGTCGACCTAAGGAAACTACATCGTGAAAATCAACTGGGCCGAGAACCTGCGCCAGAACGTGCATCAACTGGCCGAATCGCTGGGCAACCTGTTCGTCGAGACGTTTCACTACCTGGCGCTGTTCGCCATTGGTGCGGTGACCGCATGGGCTGCGGTAATGGAATTCCTGCAGATGATCGAAACGGGACACATCAAGATCGATGACATCCTGCTGCTGTTCATCTACCTCGAATTGGGTGCGATGGTCGGGATCTATTTCAAGACCAACCACATGCCTGTACGGTTTTTGATCTACGTGGCGATCACGGCGCTGACGCGGCTGCTGATTTCCAACGTCTCCCACCACAGCCCGCCTGATCTGGGGATCATCTACCTGTGCGGCGGCATCTTGCTATTGGCGTTCGCGATCCTGGTGGTGCGCTACGCCTCGTCGCAGTTCCCTTCGGTGAAGATCGAACATCCGCACCGCAAGATCGGTGCGGGTTCCAGTGAACATACCGAAGTGGAGAAGGGCGAAATCTAGAGGCCGGCGGCAGAAGGTGCCGGGCCTTGGGCTTGGGGTGGCGGCACCTTGATGTTGTCACCGCCGGTCATGGCTTCGAGGATGGCCACGGCGCTGTGGCCCTGTTCGATGGCAATCCCGAACTGGATGCTCTGCACCAGGCGTTTGAGCCGTTCCGGATCGTTGCGTTGCTGGGCGCTGATCATGCGCTTGGCGACGATGCGCCCGCCCTTGGAAAGGGTCAGCATGATGCTTCCGTCCAGGCCCTGAATGCTCAGGTTGATTTGATACTGCGGCGCGAAGGCGTCCGTAATGATCTGAAAAGGGTTGTCCATGATGCGTCACCGCCTGATTGAACGTGCAGTTGTTGACCGGCCATGATCGGGATTAGTTCGCAATACCGGACCACCGGCCATTCCATGATCGTGTCCATCCAAAGGTTGCGGAGGGCGTCAGCCTCAAGGAATCGCCGTCTCGCCGCGTTCGGTAGCTTCTGCAGGCTCCTATAGAGGAGTTAGCAAGGGCCATGCCGGAAAAACTGTCGGACAATGATCACGGCGCCTGACGAGCGAATGCTCTGGAATGCGGCTTTCCATGCAGCCCGTTTCGGGGCAGGAAGCGGTTGATGTTCGCTGACGGTGCAAGAAGGGAAGGTGTTTGGAGGGGCTTGGGTGGGGTGAGGCAACTCCCGACATTAACAGCGCTTTTGCCCGTTGTCCGGCTTTATTTGCAAATCAATATTTATCTTTTTCCAGGGCTTGAATTGTTCTTCCGCCAGCCCGACTCTGTACTCAAGGGGCCGTTGCGCTAACGTCGATTGGCCCCTGGCGAGCTAGCCGAAATAAGGGATGAACTATGCAAATCCAAGTCAATAGCGATAACCATATTCAAAGCAGCATCCGACTGGAGGAGTGGGTACGTACTACCATTGAAAGCACGCTCGAACGTTACGAAGAAGACCTGACACGGGTCGAGGTCCATTTGGGGGATGAGAACGGCGACAAGCCCGGTCCCCATGACTTGCGTTGCCAGCTCGAGGCGCGGCCAAAAGGCCACCAGCCAATTTCGGTGACGCACAAGGCGGAATCGCTGGAGCTTGCCATCGAAGGCGCGGCCAGCAAACTGGAACACAAGTTGGAGCATCTGTTCGGCAAACTGCGCGGCAAGCGCGCTGCCACCAACGGGCCGACCGAGTCGATTGCGCTGGCCGATGCCATGCTGGAAGAAGAATTCCTGGAAAACGAACGGGCCGCGCTCAACGGTTGATCGCCCCGTCCCAACTTAAGTCTGACTGAAAACGGGCCTGCTAATGCAGGCCCGTTTGCGTTTAGCGCAGGAACGCCTGGCGATACTCTCCAGGCGTCGCGCCCAGGGCCTGGCGAAATCGGTGGGTGAAGTGGCTGGCGCTGGCAAATCCACAGGCCAGCGCTACATCGCCCAGCGGTTGCGAAGTGCTGCGCAATAGCTGCCGCGCCTGGGACAGGCGTCTTGCCAGCACATACTGATGGGGTGGCAATCCGAAGCTTTCACGGAACATCCGGGCAAAGTGGTATTCGGAGAGCGCGCACAACGCAGCCAGTTGTCCCAGACTGATGGCCTCGGCCAGTTGAGCGTCGATGTACTCCACCAGCATGCGCCGCTGGTGAGGAGCGAGCCCGCCCTTGAGACGAAGGTCCTGGCGTGGGCTGACCTGGCTGAGCAGCAAGTGGCTGAGCATGTCATGGGCGAGGCTGGTGGTGAGCAGGCGCTCGGCGGGCTCGTCCCAATTCAGGTTGATCAACTGGCGAAAGCGCTGCGCCTGTTGCGGGTCGTCAAGAAACGTCGCTTCGTGCAACTGCACTTGCCTGGGTTCGCGGTCGAGTAGCGTGACACAGCCAACGGCAAACTGCTCCGGGCTGAAATACAGGTGGGCCAGGCGGATGTCGCCGTTGATGACCCATGCTGATTCATGCTCTGCCGGCAGGACGCAGAGTTTGTCGGGCGCGCCGGTGGTATCAGGCCGCTCGCGGCGAAACGTACCGGTGCCGCCGGCGATATAGCACGACAGCGTATGGTGGGTCGGCGCTTCGTAGTCGCGGGCGTCGTGATGATTGCTCCACAAAGCGGCCGCCATGCCGTCACCGAGCTCGGCGCTGTGCTCAAGGCGAGCATTGGGCGAGCTGTTGAGGGCTTGGAAGACTTGCAGGGTTTGCAGACTGGCCATGATCGTTTCTCCAACGCTTGCATCCTACTCCGTCATCCGCCCCGTGCCAGCCTGACCCGCATAAAAACCGCAAGTTTACGCAAGCGCCGGACATGCATCGACGTGACACTGGAGGCCATTGCCAGGAGTCACCCTCATGAACCTCTCGTTGTACCTGCTGACCGTACTCATCTGGGGCACCACCTGGATCGCCTTGAAGCTGCAGTTGGGCGTCGTCGCGATTCCCGTGTCGATTGTCTATCGCTTCGGTCTTGCCGCGCTGATCCTGTTCGCGATGCTGGTGCTCAGCCGGCGTCTACAAGTGATGAACCGGCGCGGCCACTTGATCTGCCTCGCCCAGGGCCTTTGCCTGTTCTGCATCAACTTCATGTGTTTCCTCACCGCAAGCCAGTGGATTCCCAGCGGATTGGTTGCGGTGGTGTTCTCCACCGCGACCCTCTGGAATGCCATGAACGCCCGGGTGTTCTTCGGCCAGCGCATCGCCCGTAACGTGTTGCTGGGCGGCGCCTTGGGACTGTTCGGGCTGGCGCTATTGTTCTGGCCGGAACTGGCTGGTCACCGCGCAAGCCCGCAAACCTTGCTCGGGTTGGCGTTGGCGTTGCTGGGGACGTTGTGTTTCTCGGCGGGCAACATGTTGTCGAGCCTGCAACAGAAAGCCGGCCTCAAGCCGCTGACCACCAACGCCTGGGGCATGGCATACGGGGCGGCGATGTTGTCGGTGTGGTGTCTGTTCCAGGGCATCCCGTTCGACATGGAATGGAACGTTCGCTACGTCGGCTCGCTGCTGTACCTGGTGATCCCAGGCTCGGTGATCGGGTTCACTGCCTACCTGACGCTGGTCGGCCGCATGGGTCCGGAGCGCGCAGCGTATTGCACGGTATTGTTTCCGGTGGTGGCGTTAAACGTTTCGGCGTTCGCGGAAGGCTATCAATGGACGGCGCCAGCGCTGGCAGGGCTGGTGTTGGTAATGCTGGGTAACGTGCTGGTGTTTCGCAAGCCACGACCAGTGGAGGCGAAAGTCGCACTGGGGGCTCGTTGAGGCATGACGGCTGGCGATAATCCCGTGGCGAGGGAGCTTGCTCCCGCTGGGTTGCGAAGCGACCCCAAGGTGTATCTGTCGCCACGGTGTATCAGATAACCGCAAGGGGCTGCTGCGCCCGAGGCGTCGGACCGGCCCAGCGGGAGCAAGCTCCCTCGCCACAGTGTGTTTTATTTCCAGACTTGCGGGTTGACCAGGTTCTTCGGTCGTTCGCCGGTCAATGCGCTGCGCAAGTTTTCCACGGCAAGATTGGCCATGGCTTCCCGGGTTTCGTGGGTCGCCGAGCCGATGTGTGGCAAGGTCACGGCGTTTTTCAACTGGAACAGTGGCGACTCGGCCAGCGGCTCTTTCTCGTAGACGTCCAGCCCGGCGCCACGGATGCGCTGGGTCTGCAGGGCTTCGATCAGTGCTGGCTCGTCCACCACCGGACCGCGGGAAATATTGACGAGGATCGCGCTCGGTTTCATCAGGCCCAGTTCGCGCTGGCCGATCAGGTGGCGGGTCTTCTCGCTGAGGGGCACCACGAGGCAGACGAAATCCGCTTCGGCCAGCAACTGGTCCAGTTCGCGAAATTGCGCGTCCAACTCGTTTTCCAGCGCTGTCTTGCGACTGTTGCCGCTGTACAGGATGGGCATGTTGAACCCCAGCCGGCCGCGTCGGGCAATCGCCGCTCCGATATTGCCCATGCCGACGATGCCCAGGGTCTTGCCATGCACATCGCTGCCGAACAACTGTGGCCCGACGGTTGCCTGCCACTCTCCGGCCTTGGTCCAGGCGTCCAGCTCAGCGACGCGACGGGCGCTGCTCATCAGCAGGGCGAACGCCAGGTCGGCAGTGCTTTCGGTGAGCACGTCGGGGGTGTTGGTGAGCATGATCCCGCGTTCATTGAAGTACGCCAGGTCGTAGTTGTCATAGCCCACCGACACACTGGATACCACCTCAAGCTTGGTGGCGTGCTGCAGCTGCTCGCGGCCAAGCTTGCGGCCGACGCCGATCAGTCCATGGACGTGGGGCAAGGCTTCGTTGAACTGCGCGTTGATGTCGCCCTTCGACGGGTTGGGCACGATCACGTCGAAGTCCTGCTGCAGGCGTTCGATCATCGGTGGCGTGATACGGCTGAAGGCAAGTACGGTTTTTTTCATCGTGCAAGGCTCATCTGCAAGGAATACCAAGCACGCTAACATTCTTGGCGGCAGTTAGGCGAGAGGGGGCGGCGTAATCGCAGGGCCACCAGTCTCTTGTGGGAGCGAGCTTGCTCGCGATAGCGGTGTATCAGGCGACGACAGACTGGCACATGAATCGCTATCGCGAGCAAGCTCGCTCCCACAGGGATTCTCAGAGATTCATGCCGCGCGCAGGGAAATAAAGGCGTAATTGACGGGGGCCTCCGTGACCACCCGCGCGCCACTGGCCATGACCTGGCTGGCAATGTCATCCCCCGACAAATGGAACTGCCATTCGCTGGCTTGCGGCTGCAGTGGCTGCGAACGGGCCAGGTCGATGGCCGCGGCAAACGCCTCCATGTTCGGCAGGTACGCCGTGAATCCGTCGCCCTTCAGGGCCGTGGTATGAATGCCCAAGGAGGCGCAGATTCGTTCCTTGATGCCGATTTCTTCACGGTCAGCCTGACGTGAGCGCTCGATCAATCCTGCCAGTTCCTGATCCACCAACTTGCCGCCGACGATCAACTGCGGCCCCGTTTCCCACGACTCCGGTGGACAGTCCTTGGCGGCGGTATTGAGCGGGATGTGCGGATTGATTTCCATCGGATAGATGCGGCACACCAAAGGCCTGCGCTCATAGATGCTGCACAGGTTGTCGGCATCCAGGTTGTGGCAGGGGCCGGCGTTGTAGGCGGCAAAAGTGATTGCCACCAAGGCTTCGCTCGTGCCGCTGCGGACCACCGCAGAGCGCCGTTCGGCATGTTCGCGCTGCGCCACGGGCAGGCCGAGGCCATTGGGCAGGAAGGCCTCGATCAGGACGATCACTTGACCGCCGTCACTCGCCCACATCCTGGCTTCGTCGAGCGTCAGGGGAACGTGATGACCGGAGCAGCACTTGCCGCACCCTACGCAGGAGAACGTTGTATTCATTAATCGACCGCAGGCAAATAGGCTGGAAGCGGCGTCAGAAAAACGCCGTAATGATCAGTGCGAAGCAAGTTATGCGCCATTCACTGGGACGTGCCGGCGGGACGGATCGAGTCCCATTCGGTAACGAAGGCGGTCTTGGTTTTCTTGCGGTAGAGGCACAGTTCGGTACCGGTCGCGCCTTTCATGTGCTTTTGCGGGTATTGGCCTTGCAGCAGCAGCGCGGTGTAGCCGACGCGGTCATCGAATTGCGCGGCGGTGCCGACCGGTTCGGCGTTTTTCAAGCCACTGGCCTTGACGCAACTGGCGAGTACTTTCTTGTCATAGGTGGCCCAGGCGTCGGAGCTGGAGGCGTGGGCCTGCGACGACAGGGCGATCAGGGTGAAGAGAATCAGGGCTGGGGTTTTCATCAGGAAAGTCCTTGTTCTGGGAAACCAGGACAAGAGTATGCCTGAGGCGAGGGCGAAGGGCGGGTGACGAGAATGGATCGCGGCTTTCGTTGCGCTGGAGCCAAAGAAAGCTGCGATCGATTTTCAGCGAACTCAGCGGCCTTGTTCAGCCACGGCCTTGGCCGCCGTGATCAGGCACTTGGTCAGTTCGGGCGAAGAGAACTTGGTCAGCACGCCGTTGGCGCCGGCCAATCGTGCTTTTTCGCTGTTCATGGCGCTGTCGAGCGAGGTGTGCAGCAATACGTAGAGATGGGCGAAATCCGGCGTCTCGCGCAGCGTACGGGTAAGTGCATAGCCGTCCATCTCCGACATCTCGATATCGGAGACGATCAGGTTGATCTCCTGCGCGGTGCCTTGCAGTTCCAGCAGGCAATCGATGGCTTCCTTGGCGCTGCGGGCCGTGTGGCATTGCAGGCCCAGGTTGCGCAGGGTATGCACCGATTGTTGCAGGGCGACCTGGCTGTCATCGACCACCAGGATCCGCGCGTTGCCGAGCACTTCGGCGTCTTCCATGCTCAGCTCGGTGGGCGCCGTCTCGATCTGTGCCGGGGCGATGCCATGGATGACTTTTTCGATATCAAGCACTTGCACCAGCGTGCCGTCCACCGAGGTCACACCGGTGATGAACGCACGCACGCCGCCGGAGCCGTAGGGCGGTGGCTTGATGTCGGTGGTCAGGCAATGGACGATTTTGCTCACGGCCTGGACATGCAGGCCTTGTTTGGAACGGCTGACGTCGGTGACGATCAGGCAGCCGCCATCGGGATCTTCCAGCGGGCGCTCGCCAATGGCGCGGCTCAGGTCGATCACCGACAGTGACGTTCCGCGCAGCGTGGCGATGCCTTTGACGTGCGGGTGCGACTCCGGCAGTTTGGTCAGCGGCGGGCAGGGAATGATTTCACTGACTTTGAGCAGGTTGATTGCCATCAGCTTGCCGCTGCGCAAGGTAAACAGCAGAAGCGAAAGTGAATCTGCGCGGGCTTTGTTGGAAGACATAAAAACCTTCTGTGTAAAAAGGTGGGGCGAGCGATGTAGATCGCCAAGACAGCTTTTGATAACGGGTTATCGACTTGTAGGGGGCAGGCTTTAGGGCGAAAGCTTGTCGATCGCATGGATCGCTGCCACAAGCCACTATTTCAGGCCCAGCCGTTTCGCCATCCGCCCCAGGTTCGCCCGGTCCAGGCCCAGCTCGCGGGCGGCGCTGGCCCAGTTGTGCTGGTGACGTTCCAGGCAAGCGCTGATGATTTGCCTTTGATAGTTTTCCATGGCCTGGCGCAGGTCGCCGGTCATGATTTCCGGCTGCGCTGGTGCAGCGATAGCAATGGGTGCGTTGTCCGAGGCTGCGCGGGGCAGGTCCAGGTCTTCGGCGCTCAAACTGAGGATTTTCGGCCGTACCTTGCAATGGCCCAGCGCTTTCAACGCGCTGCGGCCAATCAGATGTTCCAGTTCGCGCACATTGCCCGGCCAATCGTAGGCCAGCAGCGCGGCCTGGGCATCGCTGGTCAAGCGCAGGCTCCCGAGGCCCATGCGCGACCGGTTCTGTTCCAGGAAAAAACCGGCGAGCAGCAACACATCACGCCCGCGATCACGCAGTGCGGGCACCTGCAGCGGGTACACGCTCAAGCGATGGTAGAAGTCGGCCCGATAACGGCCATTGCGCACTTCGTCGGCGAGGTCGCGATTGGTCGCCGCGATCAGGCGTACGTCGACGCGGTGTTCCTTGTCCGAGCCCAGGCGTTGCAACTGACCGCTCTGCAAGACCCGCAGCAACTTGGCCTGGACGGTCAGGGACAGCTCGCCCACCTCATCGAGGAACAAGGTTCCGCCATCGGCCAGTTCGAATTTGCCGCGCCGGTCGTTCATGGCTCCGGTGAAAGCGCCGCGCACATGACCGAACAGCTCGCTTTCCACCAGGGTGTCCGGCAGGGCGGCGCAGTTGAGGCTGATCAGCGGTTGGTCGGCGCGGTTGGAGGCTGCGTGTATCGCCTGGGCGACCAGTTCCTTGCCGACGCCGGTTTCGCCGGTGATCAGCACCGTCAGGTCGCTGCCGCCCACCAACTTGATTTCTTCCACCAGGCGTTTGTGGGCCTTGCTCTGGCCAACCATGTCGCGATGCTGCTGGCCGCTCGCCTGGCGATAGACCTCGGCGCGGTGATGCTCATCCTCGGCCCTCAGAGCCAACCGCTCGATCCGTTCGGCGGCGCTGACAGTGGCGGCGGCGAGGCTGGCGAAGGCTTGCAAGGCGCTCAGGTCGATCGGTTCGAAGCGTTCCGGATCCAATGAATCAAGGGTCAGCAACCCCCAGGGCCGCTCATCGACGAACAGCGGGCAACCCATGCAGTCGTGGACTTCCAGATGTTCGTCCAGGCCTTCGACCAGCCCGTCGTAGGGATCGGGCAGGTCACTGTCGGTGGCGAAGCGGGTTGGCTGCGAATTGGCCAGCAACGCCTCGAAACGCGGGTGTTCGTTGATACGAAATCGCCGTCCCAATGTGTCGGTGCTCAAGCCATCCACGGCCAACGGCACGAGGCAATCCCCGTCCAGGCGCAGCAGCGCGGCGGCGTCGCACGGCAGCAGGGCGCGCAAGGCGCCGAGCAAGCGCCGATAACGCTCGCCTTCCGGCAGTTCGCGGGACAGATCCGCCACCAGGGGCAGCAGTGAGGTGAGCAAGGAAGTTGCGGTCATAATGACTCCAGTTGGTCATAACGACTATAAAGGTTGCGGTGTCTTTATGACTATCTATTTATTAACCTATTGAAATTAAACGATAAATTTTATGGCATGAAAACTGATAAGCATGGGTATCCGTTATCTGTTCCACGCGAGGAGTTACCTATGCTGAGTCGAGAACAACGCGCCATCATCCGTTCCACTGTCCCATTGCTCGAGAGCGGTGGTGAAGCGCTGATCACTCATTTCTACCGCATGATGTTGTCCGAATATCCCCAAGTGCGCCCGCTGTTCAACCAGGCTCACCAGGCCAGCGGCGACCAACCCCGGGCGCTGGCCAATGGCGTGCTGATGTATGCGCGCCATATCGATCAGCTCGACCAATTGGGTGACCTGGTGGCGAAAATCGTCAACAAGCACGTGGCCTTGCAAATCCAGCCTGAACATTACCCGATCGTTGGTGCCTGCCTGCTGCGGGCAATCGCTGAAGTGCTGGGCGAAGAAATCGCCACGCCAGAAGTGATCGAGGCATGGGGCGCGGCTTATAACCAACTGGCCGATATCCTGATCGGCGCCGAGACCGGCCTGTATGACCAGAAGGCCGCGGCGCCGGGTGGCTGGCGCGGTGAGCGGGCATTCATCCTCACCGCGAAGGTGCCGGAGAGCGCGGAAATCACTTCGTTCTACTTTGAACCGGCCGACAATGGCCCGATCTTGCAGGCCGAGCCTGGCCAATACATCGGCATGAAGTTGGTCCTGGACGGTGAAGAAGTGCGCCGCAATTATTCGCTGTCGGCCCTGGCGGACAACGGGCAGTACCGCATCAGCGTGAAGCGCGAGGCGGGTGGCCGGGTATCCAATTACCTGCACGACGAGTTCCAGGTCGGCAGCAGTATCCAATTGTTCCCGCCATCCGGGGATTTCTACCTCACCGACAGCGACAAACCGCTGGTGCTGATCAGTGGCGGCGTCGGCATCACTCCGACCCTCGCGATGTTGCAGGCGGCGTTGCAGACCGAGCGTCCCGTGCACTTCATCCATTGCGCGCGCAATGGGCAAGTACACGCCTTCCGCGACTGGATCGACGACCTGGCCAGCCGGCATCCGCAACTCAAGCGCTTCTATTGCTACGACGAGCATGACGGCACAGGCCCTGCGGCTGACAAGGTCGGGCTGTTGAGCCAGGACCAACTGGCGCAGTGGTTGCCGGAGCAACGCGACCTGGACGCCTATTTCCTTGGGCCGAAGGGTTTCATGGCGGCGATCAAGCGGCATCTCAAGGCGTTGGGCGTGCCGGCGGAGCAAAGTCGCTACGAGTTCTTCGGGCCGGCGGCTGCGTTGGAATAAAGGCTGCGGGCGACCTGGGAGACCGGGTTGCCTTCATCGCGAGCAAGCTCGCTCCCACAGTTTTTCGGGGGCCATTCTGTTGGCGTACCCCCAATCCCTGTGGGAGCGAGCTTGCTCGCGAAAGCGCCGGCATGACCGGCGCTGCCCTCTCGCTGAAATTAATCCGCGCTTAACCCCCTTCCTGTTTATTCCCTCGATACTGCCGACTGCCGCTCGTTCATCTTCTGCGTGTAGACTTCGGCCATCCGATAACGCGCCACGTGCCGCAAGGCTGCGCGTCGATCCATGCACTTAAGGGAAACGCAATGAATGAGGAAATGATGCGGCTGGGCCGTGAGCGGCGCTATCTCGTGCTGCTGGGGCTTATCTGCCTGGCGCTGATCGGCGGCGCGCTCTATATGCAGGTGGTCCTCGGTGAGGCTCCCTGCCCACTGTGCATCCTGCAACGCTATGCGTTGTTGCTGATCGCGATCTTCGCCTTCATCGGCGCGGCGATGCGCAGCCGCCGCAGCCTGACGATTTTTGAAGGCCTGGTTGTGCTTTGCGCCTTGGCCGGCGCGGGAGTGGCAGGGCATCACGTATACACCCAGTTCTTCCCGGCGGTCAGCTGCGGTATCGATGTGCTGCAGCCGATTGTCGATGACCTGCCGCTGGCGAAAATCTTCCCGCTGGGCTTCCAGGTCGATGGTTTCTGCTCCACCCCGTATCCGCCGATCCTCGGATTGTCGCTGGCGCAATGGGCGCTGGTGGCGTTCGTACTGACCGTCGTGTTGGTGCCATTGCTGGTGTCGCGCAACCGCAAGGCCATTCGCTGAGGCAACGCAGGACGACGCCCCGGTTTCCTTACCAGGAACCGGGGCGTTTTTCGTTTCAGGCCCGGTAAGGATCAGCCTTGATCCGAGGCAAGAATAGCCTGCGGCAATGTGCGACACGTTGTCACACATGTTGCGTCCGGGCTCCTTTCAAGACGCGAATTGACGCCTGGATCTGTAATAAAAAAACAGCCTGCTGGCACTTTGCAGAGTACGTAGAGGTGATCTCGGGCAGGCATTTTTAACAGCGAAGCGCTTCACCGCCCAGGCCCCGAAAAACGGGCGCCCGAAAGCTATCAAGGCTCAGTCATGCGACCTGGAGCTGTCTAAATCGGGCGTAGTAGCCTTACGTTTTTTGGGGTTCTTGTTGAGAATGAATTTCGATAAGATGCTGGCCCGTTGCGATATTGACAACAGATTGTTGCCGGTTCGGATAAAAATTATTTCGGGATGAGACATGGTCTACAGCGCGTCACCTCACTACAATCGCCCGCACCGAATTTCCGACCCGGCTCAGGCTTGAGCACGAGAGTGGTCGAAGGGCGCCAGCGCCCCATGCGACCCCAGGTGTCGGTGCCTCCAACTATCCGCACCAAATGGAATTGGGCTTGAACTAGGCCTTTGACCAACGAATAAGAACTCACTGCTGGCCCAGGATGTGTCGAACAGCCGCTGACGTTCGACGGGCAGCCCTTATTCAATCCAAGAAAATGCCAACCCTTGGCAGGGTGAAGTGTTGGCGATCAAAACCCAACTGCATTGCGCAAGCTGCTTTAGAGGTCGTGAGATGAGTAAAAACAGGTACCCCCGATTACTAGGCTTGTTGCCGCTGCTCGGCACGTTGCTGCTGGGAGGCTGCAACATGACCCTGCTCGATCCCAAGGGCCAGGTCGGCCTGGATGAACGAAACCTGATCATCACCGCCACGCTGCTGATGTTGCTGGTCGTTGTGCCGGTTATCGTCATGACGTTTCTGTTCGCCTGGAAATACCGCGCGTCCAACACCCAGGCCACCTACACGCCGAAATGGTCGCATTCGACCAAGATCGAAGTGGCGGTATGGACCATCCCGGTGCTGATCATCATTGCCTTGGGTTATGTCACCTACAAGTCGACCCACGCCCTGGACCCGTATCGTCCACTGGATTCCGACGTCAAGCCGATCACCATCGAAGTGGTGTCGATGGACTGGAAGTGGCTGTTCATCTATCCGGAACAAGGCATCGCCACGGTCAACAAGATCGTGTTCCCGGCCCACACGCCGATCAACTTCAAGGTCACCTCTGACACCGTGATGAACTCGTTCTTCATCCCGGGCCTGGGCGGCCAGATCTACGCGATGGCCGGCATGCAGACCAAGCTGCACCTGATCGCCAACCAGAACACCGAACTCGAAGGTATCTCCGCCAACTACAGCGGCGCGGGCTTTACCGGCATGAAGTTCAAGGCGACCGCCACCACCCAGGAAGAATTCGACGCCTGGGTAAACGAAGTCAAGAAGGCACCTAAACAGCTTGAAAAAGCTGAATACGAAGCCCTTTCCAAGCCGAGCCAGAACAACCCAGTCGAACTCTACTCGTCGGTAACGCCGAACCTGTTCCAGACCATCATCGACAAGTATGAAGGGATGAATCCGGGCAAGCCGATGCATCACGAGAAGGGCGAGAAGGAAGTGGCTCACAACATGGAAGGGATGGACATGAGCTCGCATTCAGCTGCCGGGGCAGAGGAGTAAACGATGTTTGGTAAATTAAGTTGGGAAGCGATCCCGTTCCACGAGCCGATTGTCATGGTGACCCTCGCCATCATCGCGCTCGGTGGTCTGGCGTTGTTCGCCGGTATCACTTATTTCAAGAAGTGGACCTATCTGTGGACTGAGTGGCTGACCTCGGTCGATCACAAGAAGATCGGCGTGATGTACATCATCGTCGCCATGGTCATGCTGCTGCGCGGTTTTGCCGACGCGATCATGATGCGTACCCAGCTGGCCATGGCCACCGAGGGTTCGCCTGGCTACCTGCCGCCTGAACACTATGACCAGATCTTCACCGCCCACGGTGTGATCATGATCATCTTCATGGCGATGCCATTCTTCACCGGCCTGATGAACCTTGCAGTGCCGCTGCAGATCGGTGCCCGTGACGTTGCCTTCCCGTTCCTGAACTCCCTGAGCTTCTGGCTGCTGGTGTCTGGCGTGGTGCTGATCAACCTGTCCCTGGGTGTCGGCGAATTCGCCAAGACCGGTTGGGTTGCCTATCCGCCGTTGTCGGGGCTGCAATACAGTCCGGGCGTGGGGGTGGATTACTACATCTGGGCGCTACAGCTATCCGGGTTGGGGACAACGCTGACGGGGGTCAACTTCCTGGCCACCGTGCTGAAGATGCGTACCCCTGGCATGAAGCTGATGGACATGCCGATCTTCACCTGGACCTGCACCTGGGCCAACGTGCTGATCGTCGCTTCGTTCCCGATCCTCACCGCTACCCTGGCACTGCTGACGCTTGACCGTTACATGGATTTCCACATCTTCACCAATGAACTGGGTGGAAATCCGATGATGTACGTGAACCTGTTCTGGGCCTGGGGTCACCCTGAGGTGTACATCCTGATCCTGCCGGCGTTCGGTATTTTCTCCGAAGTCATCTCGACGTTCTCCGGCAAGAAACTGTTTGGCCACCACTCGATGATCTACGCTTCCGGCGCGATCTCGGTACTGGGCTTCATGGTCTGGCTGCACCACTTCTTCACCATGGGCTCGGGGGCCAGCGTCAACGCCTTCTTCGGCCTGGCGACGATGCTGATTTCGATCCCGACCGGGGTGAAACTGTTCAACTGGCTGTTCACCATCTACCAGGGGCGCCTGCGCTTCACCAGCCACGTGATGTGGACCCTGGGCTTCATGGTGACCTTCGCCATCGGCGGCATGACCGGCGTACTGCTGGCCATTCCGGGCGCGGACTTCGTGCTGCACAACAGCCTGTTCGTGATTGCGCACTTCCACAACGTGATCATTGGCGGCGCGGTGTTCGGCTACATCGCCGGCTTCGCCTTCTACTTCCCGAAAGCGTTCGGCTTCAAGCTGCACGAAGGCTGGGGCAAGGCAGCGTTCTGGTTCTGGATCACCGGCTTCTTCGTCGCGTTCATGCCGCTCTATGTACTGGGCTTCATGGGCATGACTCGTCGCCTGAACACCACCACCAACCCTGAGTGGGTGCCGTACCTGTACGTCGCCATGTTCGGTGCGGTGATGATCGCTGTCGGTATCGCCTGCCAGCTAATCCAGCTTTACGTCAGCGTGCGTGACCGCAAGAAGCCGGAAAACATGTGCGAACACGGTGACCCGTGGAATGCCCATACCCTGGAATGGTCGACTTCTTCGCCACCACCGTTCTACAACTTCGCCGTGCTGCCGAAAGCGGACGTGATCGACCCGTTCACCGAAGCCAAGGAAAACGGTACCGCGTACCAGACTCCGGCCAAGTATTCGCCGATCCACATGCCCAACAACACCGCGACCGGTGTGGTCATGGGCGGACTGTTGACCGTGTTCGGTTTCGCGATGATCTGGCACATCTGGTGGCTGGCCATCGCCAGCCTGGTCGGCACTGTGGTGTATTTCGCCATCCATGCCGCCCGTGACGATCAGGGCTACATGGTGCCGGTGGATGTCATCGAACGCATCGAAGCCGAGCAGCACAAGCGCCTGGTCGCGGCCGGGAAAGTCCCTGCCACCGCCACCCGTGTTGAAACCTCGTTGGAACAGGCTTAAACCATGTCGAACTTAGTGACCAATGTTGGACACGCCCATGGTCATGACCATGGGCATGATGACCATCACCACGACTCGGGCGAGATGACCGTATTCGGTTTCTGGCTCTACCTGATGACCGACTGCATTCTGTTCGCGTCGATCTTCGCGGCCTACGCGGTGCTGGTCAACAACGTCGCCGGTGGCCCGTCGGGCCACGACATCTTCGAACTGCCGTATGTGCTGGGTGAAACCGCGCTGCTGTTGTTCAGCTCGATCACCTACGGCTTCGCCATGCTCGCGCTGTTCAAGGGCAAGAAGAACCAGGTGCTGGGCTGGCTGGCCATGACCTTCCTGTTCGGTGCCGGCTTCATCGGCATGGAAATCAACGAGTTCCACATGTTGATCTCCGAAGGCTTCGGTCCTAACCGCAGCGGTTTCCTGTCCGGGTTCTTCACCCTGGTCGGCACCCACGGCCTGCACGTGACCAGCGGCCTGATCTGGATGGCGATCATGATGTACCAGGTCCAGAAAAACGGCCTGACTGCCACCAACAAGACGCGCCTGAGCTGCCTGAGCCTGTTCTGGCACTTCCTGGACGTGGTGTGGATCTGCGTATTCACCGTTGTTTATCTGATGGGGACCCTGTAAATGGCTAACGCACATTCCCATGATGGCCATGACGCCGGCCACGGCAGCGTCAAGTCCTACGCCATCGGTTTCATCCTGTCGGTGATCCTGACCGTCATTCCGTTCGGCCTGGTGATGTACCCGTCGCTGCCCAAGACCCTGACCCTGTGGATCATCCTGATCTTCGCCGTGGTCCAGGTACTGGTGCACCTGGTGTACTTCCTGCACCTGGACCGCTCCGCTGCCCAACGTAACAACGTGGTCGCGTTTGTGTTTGCCGCGATCGTGATTGTCCTGCTGGTCGGCCTGTCGTTGTGGATCATGTTCAGCATCCACACCAACATGATGGCGCACTGAGGAAAGTCCGGATGTCACTGAAGCACTTTATCCAAATCACCAAGCCGGGGATCATTTTCGGTAACGTGCTTTCTGTGGCGGGCGGGTTTTTCCTGGCCTCGAAAGGGCATGTCGATCTGGCCATCTTCCTGGCGGCGATGATCGGCACTTCCCTGGTGGTGGCGTCCGGTTGCGTGTTCAACAACTGCATCGACCGCGACATCGACATCAAGATGGAACGCACCAGGAACCGGGCGCTGGTCCAAGGCCTGATTCCGGTGCAACTGGCCCTGGCCTTCGCCACGGTGCTGGGCGTCGCCGGCGTGGCGCTGCTGTACTGGGTGGCCAATCCGTTGGCGGCGTTGTTCGCGGTGATCGGTTTTGTCATCTACGTCGGCCTATACAGCCTGTACCTCAAGCGCAAGTCGGTCCATGGCACGCTGGTGGGCAGCCTGTCGGGAGCGATGCCGCCGGTGATCGGTTATGTCGCGGTCAGCAACAGCTTCGACATGGCGGCGCTGACGCTGCTGGTGATGTTCAGCCTGTGGCAGATGCCGCATTCCTATGCCATCGCGATCTTCCGCTTCAACGACTACCTGGCAGCCTCTATTCCGGTGCTGCCGGTCAAGCGCGGTATCCAAGTGGCCAAGAAGCACATCCTGCTGTACATCCTGGCGTTCCTCGTCGCGACCTTGATGCTGACCTTCAGCGGCTACGCCGGCATGAGCTACCTCGCCGTCGCCGCCGCCATGGGCATGTACTGGCTGTACATGGCCTGGACCGGCTACAAGGCAGTGGATGACAGGGTCTGGGCACGCAAGCTGTTCGTGTTCTCGATCTTCACCATCACCGCCCTGAGCGTCATGATGTCCCTGGATTTCAAGGTGCCGAGTGAGTTGTTGCTGACTTACGCGCCTTAAGCGCCAGAGCTGCAAAAAAAGCCCCGCCTTCGAGAGAAGCGCGGGGCTTTTTTTGATATGGGCCACGGCTAGCCGCTGTCATTCATCGCAATAGATTGTTGCTTGTTGATCTATACGCGATTTGCCTATAGTTTCTGCCGTGCGAACCTTATTTTTTGAAACGACTACGTTCACTGCCACGGTTGGCCATTACCTGACCGATGATGAATATCGCCTGCTTCAGTTCTATATGCAGCAGCATCCAGAGGTCGGTGACGTCATGCCACGTACCGGTGGTTTCCGCAAGTTGCGTTGGTTCGATGAGCGTCGTGGCAAAGGGAAGCGAGGTGGGTTGCGGGTCATTTATTATTGGTTGAGGCATGATCGTCAGTTCTGGATGTTTGCGATTTATGACAAGGACGAACTGGAAAACCTGACCTCCGAGCAAGAGAAGACGCTCAAGCGCGCCATAGAAGCTGAGTTGAAAGTACGAGGTACCTTATGAAAAAGCGTGATCTGTTTGCCGAGATGATGCAAGGCGTCGAGGAGATGGCCGCTCACCGCGAGGGCAAGATTACCCTTCGCCAGATTTCGATTGAAGACAAGCCGGTTCCCGAGGTGTCGGCCCAGGAAATCGTGGCCCTGCGCGACAGGCTCCATATGTCCCAAGCCGTTTTCGCCAAGAGCATCAGGACCAGTCCGGGCACCCTGAGGAACTGGGAGCAGGAAAAGTCCAAGCCTAACGCCCAGGCGGCTTTGTTGATCAAATTGGTTGAGAAGTTTCCGGATATGGTCGAGCGGCTTGGTGCTGTTTGAACCGCCGAAAGCCATGAAAAAGCCCCGCCTTCGAGAGAAGTGCGGGGCTTTTTCTTGGGCGTTATTTCGGCTGACGATGTTCCTGTGGGAGCGGGCTTGCTCGCGAAAGCGGTGGGTCGGTTAAGTTGAAGTTGACTGACCGCGCGCATTCGCGTTCAAGCCCGCTCCCACAAAGGAAGGCTCAACCCGGGCTTTATTGCTGGGCGATGCTGTAGCCGTCGAACGCTTTCTGCTGTTGCAGCGCGGTGACGATGCTTTTGCGGGTGACCGGTTGTTCGGTGCCGTCGTTGTCCAGGAAGGTTTCGCTTTCCAGTTCGGCGTCGTCGCCTTCGCCTATGAAGTTGAAACCCAGGAATTCGAAGGCTTCGCGGTCGACGTTCGGCTTGGAGCGGGGTGTGCGCAGGGGCAGGGTGACGCTGATGCCGTCCTTGCTGATCACAAAGACCTCGGCTTCCTTCTTGGGCCGCGAGGCCTTGCCCTTGCTGCCGCTTGGGTTGCTGATGGCCTGGTGGGTCTGGTTCAGCACTTTCAGGGCCAGGCCATAGACCAGCTCCTGGAAGTCTGCATCATCCTTGTAGCTGGAAAGTATGCGGCTGATGGGGAAACGGCTGCTCAGGTCTTCCAGGGCGGCAAAGTCTGCGGCTTCGGCATCCTTCAGTTGCTTGAGCTGACCCATCAGTTCGTAGGCCTTGTCGTCATCGAACGCATCGTGGGCCTGGCGAATAGCGGTACGCAGTTCGCGGATCTGGTCGCTTTCGCGGTTCGACTGGAACGCATCGAGGACCATCTCGCTGATGGTTTTGGCCTGGGGCAGATGCTGTGAAAGATTGATGGAGTTTTCGTATTCCGCTTTGGACGACAGGGTGACTACGGATTCAGCGGTATTGGAATCGGACATTGAAATTTCACTACTTCTGTTAGCGGGATAAGGCGAGAAAGGCATTGAGCTTTTTTCCGGTCGCCTAATCTATTGGACGCGGGCGGTGTTGTCACGGTCGGACCGGTCGCCGGTACGCATTTGAGTCGCGCAACAGCTCCATCAACCGCAACGCGTCCGGCGTCGCGGCGCCGCTGGCCGTGTTGTCGAAGATGCACCAGGTCGGTGTGTCCGGGGCGGCTTGCAAGGCTTGGGCGATTTGCTTGAGTCGGACGTCGTCGTAGGGCGTGTAGTAAATCTTCGGCGAGCCGTGCAAACGGTAATAACGAATGCCGGGCCAACCCGCCGGTTGATCGCCGCCCGGCAGCGGCGACGGATCGGCGGCAACCCGGCCGATGCGCTCGGCCTGCAACATCGCCATGGCGTGTGGTGCGAGCCAGCTCGGGTGTCGAGGTTCGAGCACCGCATCGCCTGGGTAACGATCACGCAATGCTCTGAAAAAAGCCTCGGCCTGCGCGTTGTCAAAGGCCAGCGACGGCGGCAATTGAATCAACAGGCAGCCGAGTTTCTCCCCCAGTTGCGAGCACTGCCCGAGGAATTCATCCACAAGCCCCTCGCAATCGAGCAAGCGTCGTTCGTGGGTGATCTGCTTGGGGACCTTCACCGAGAAGCGAAATTCTGGTGCCACGCTATCTGCCCATTTTGCGTAGGTGGCGGGACGGTGCGAGCGATAGAACGAGCTGTTGATCTCCACCGCTGTGAAGCGTGCGCTGTAGCGCTGCAGATGGGTGCCTTCATCGGGAAAGGATGGCCATTGCGCCCTGGGCAACGACCAGCCGGCGCAGCCCAGGAAAAGGTTCGAAGCGTGGGGGAGTCGAGTCGCCAACGTGAGAGACCTGATTGCGGGGACAATGTTATGACCGCAACAAACGCCTCAAGGGTTCCTTTTTTGCAAACCCAAGTCAGTCGCAGATAACGTTCTTGCCGGCCATCTTGGAGCGATACAGCGCCTGGTCCGCCCGATCCATCAGCAACTCCTGCGTTTCTTCTTCGAGGCGCTGCACCACGCCAAAGCTCATGGTGATCTGGAAGTCGCCCACCGGCAGCAGGTCGGACAGGCCTCGGCGAATGGTTTCAGCCATCAGGACCGCGTCGGCCAAGGATGTGTTTGGCAAGATCATGATGAATTCATCGCCGCCCCAGCGCACCAGCAGGTCGCCGTCGCGTTCGCAACGTTTGACCGCCTGCACCACCTGCACCAGCGCCGCATCACCGAACGCATGGCCGTAGCGATCATTGATGTCCTTGAAATCATCGACATCCATGGCGATCAGGGACAACGGTTCGCGAAAGCGCTGGGCGCGTTCGCAGGCCAATGGCAGGGCTTGCTCCAGGCGATAGCGGTTGGCGACCAGGGTCAAGGCGTCGGTTTCGGCGAGTCGACGGTTTTCGTCGAGCTGGATTTGCAATTGATGGTTGACCCGCGACAGTTCGCGGGTGCGTTCTTCGATGACTGCCTCGAGGGATTTGTTGCGCTGTTCCAGTTGCTCGAACAGACGCTTCTTGTCGTCGATGCTGCGATGGGCGCCGATCATGCGGGCCACGCTGCCGTCTGGGTTGCGGGCGATGACGTAGCCGCGGTCTTCGATCCAGATATAGGAACCGTCATGTGTGCGACAGCGGTATTCGGCCTGGTATTTTGGCGACCGTTGTTCCAGGTAGTCATCGAACAGCGCCATCACCTGAGGATAATCGTCCGGATGGATTACGCTCTCCCAGGTCAACACGGTGTTGCTCAGTGAATGGGGCGTGTAGCCGAGCATGGTGTACCAGCCGGGGTTGCGATAAACGAACCCGGTATTGGCGTTCCAGTCCCAGATGCCGTCGCTCACCAGTTCCATGATGGTGTGGAGCACGCTTTCGTCCAGATCGGACAAATCGAACCGCAGCAAATCGATCTTCGAGGCGTCGTCCATCGTTGTTCCCCTATCAGCCCTGATATCAAAATGCTCTCCGAGGGTGAAGAGTAGCCGATGGGACGGAGGGGCACTAGCGGGGTAGCGCTTCGGGTGAACGCCTGAACTGTGGCGAGGGAGCTTGCTCCCGCTGGGCCGGTCCGACGCTTCGGGCGTAGCAGCCCCAAAGCAGGGCCGCTTCGCGCCCCAGCGGGAGCAAGCTCCCTCGCCACGGGGTTTATCTAACACTTATCGAGCGCGGCCATCAGGGTTTGCCCCACTTCTCCAGCGCAAACTCGACAAAACTGCGCAGCTTCGGCAAACGGTAGCGATCCTGGGCGTACGCCAGGCTCATTGGCCGATGGGGCAGCTGATAATCCTGCAGCAGCGCCACCAAGTGCCCGTCCTTCAGGTCCTGCGCCACCAGCGCGTCCGGCAGCATCACCACACCCATGCCGGCCAGGGCGGCGCGATGCAGGCCCGAGGAGCTGTTGATCAGCATCGGCCCGGTCACCGGCACCTTGATTTCGCCTTCTGGCCCGTTGATAGGCCATAGGTCCTGGGCGAAGCGCCATTCGTCAGCGGCAGAATAGGCAAACGACAGGCAGTCGTGCTGTTGCAGGTCATCGGGTTGTCGTGGCGTGCCTCGCCGTGCCAGGTAAGCCGGGGACGCGCAAATGGTCAAGGTGTAGTCCACCAGGGAGCGGGCGATCAGCTTGGGATCGACAGGACCCAGGCGGACGGCGACGTCGAAACCGTGGTCGAGCAGGTCGAGTCGCTGGTTGGTCAAGACCACGTCGAGCTTGACCTGTGGGTAGCGCTGGCTGAATTCGGCCAGGGCTGGCGCCAGGAGCTCCGTGCCGAAGGTCAGCGGCGCGGTGATGCGCAAGGTGCCGGTGGGGTCGCCCTGGGTCTGCTCCGCCAGGCGCTCGGAGTCGGCGACCAGCCCGATGACTTCCAGGCAGCGTTGATAGTAGGTCGCGCCGAACTCGGTCAGGCGCTGGCGCCGCGTCGTACGATTGATCAGGCGCACGCCGAGGCGCTGCTCCAATGCGCGAAGGTGATTACCCACCATGGTGGTGGACATCTCGCAGGCCTGGGCCGCCGCCGTCAGGCTGCCGGCTTCCACGACTTTCACGTAAACGGTCATTGCCTGGAACAGGTCCATTATCAAGCTCAGCTTTTAAATGATTGAAGTAAAGCGATGTTTATCCATTGAGGGTGGCTAACCATACTGGAAAAAACCATCCAATGGAGCTCGATGTCATGACCGCCGCCTGCCTGATGACCACTTACCAACCCCTGCCGCTGAGTTTCACCCATGGGTTGGGTACGCGCCTTTGGGACCAGGACGGTCGCGAGTACCTCGACGCGGTGGCAGGCGTGGCGGTAACCAACGTCGGGCATTCTCATCCCCGGCTGGTGGCCGCCATCAGTGAACAGGCCGGCCTGTTGCTGCACACCTCCAACCTGTACAGCATCGATTGGCAACAACGGTTGGCCGGCAAGCTCACGCAGCTTTCGGGGATGGACCGGGCGTTTTTCAACAACTCCGGAGCCGAGGCCAACGAAACCGCGCTGAAACTGGCGCGTCTGCATGGCTGGCACAAAGGCGTCGAGCAGCCGCTGGTCGTGGTCATGGACAACGCCTTCCATGGGCGCACCCTGGGCACGATGTCTGCCAGCGACGGCCCATCGGTACGGCTGGGGTTCAATCGGCTCCCCGGGGATTTCATCAAAGTGCCATTTGGCGATCTCGCCGCGCTGGAAAAAATCCAGCAGGCCCATGGCGAGCGTATCGTCGCGATTCTGGTGGAGCCGATCCAAGGGGAAAGTGGCGTGCAAGTCGCGCCGCCGGGTTACCTGCGGGCGCTGCGGGACCTGTGCAGCCGGCGTGCCTGGTTGTTGATGCTGGACGAGATCCAGACCGGTATTGGCCGCACCGGCCAGTGGTTCGCGTTCCAGCACGAGGGCATCGTGCCGGACGTCATGACCCTCGCCAAAGGCTTGGGCAATGGTGTACCCATCGGTGCCTGCCTGGCCCGGGGCAAGGCCGCCGAGCTGTTCACCCCCGGCAGCCATGGCAGTACGTTTGGCGGCAATCCGCTGGCCTGTCGCGTCGGCTGCACGGTGCTGGACATCATCGAGGAGCAAGGCCTGGTGGAAAACGCCAGGCGCCAAGGCGAGCAATTGCTCAGCCGGTTGCGGGCTGAGTTGGCGGATAACCCGAACGTGCTCCAGATTCGCGGCCAAGGGTTGATGATCGGCATCGAGCTCAAGCAACCGGTGCGCGACCTGGCCCTTTGCGCTGCCCGGGACCATGGCTTGTTGATCAACGTGACCCGGGGCAAGACCATCCGGCTGTTGCCGCCGCTGACGATTGACGGGCGGGAAGTGGAGATGATCGCCAGGGGCGTGAGCCGCAGTTTGGCGCAGGCGTGAAACGTCTTCGATCGGGCGAAGAGCGGTGTTTTCCAGTCAGGGCGAAGCGCAGCGCAGCGGGACGGAATTTTTAACGATTGTCGCGTTCCAACGCCAGCCAGAGTCGATTGCCTACACTTTGGCAACCAGACTGAAAATCCCAGGAGCACCTCCATGTTCACCTCGCGTCGCTTGATCGTTGTCGCTACCGCCGTGGCCCTGTTGTCCGGCTGTGCGTCGCCCAACCCCTATGACAACCAGGGCCAGGCCTCTACCGAATCTTCGGGCATGAGCAAAACCGCCAAGTACGGCGGCCTCGGTGCGCTGGCGGGGGCGTTGGCCGGTGCGGCCATCGGTCACGATAACCGCGGCAAGGGCGCGTTGATCGGCGCCGCTGTGGTCGGCGCCTCGGCGGCAGGCTATGGCTACTACGCCGACCAGCAGGAAAAGAAACTGCGCGCGAGCATGGCCAACACTGGCGTTGAAGTGCAGCGCCAGGGCGACCAGATCAAGCTGATCATGCCGGGCAACATCACCTTCGCCACCGACTCGGCGAACATCGCGTCCAGCTTCTACCAGCCGCTGAACAACCTGGCCAACTCCCTCAAGGAGTTCAACCAGAACCAGATCGAAATCGTCGGCTACACCGACAGCACCGGCGGCCGCCAGCACAACATGGACCTGTCCCAGCGACGCGCCCAGAGCGTGGCGACCTACCTGACGTCCCAAGGCGTGAGCGGTGCCAACCTGTCGGCCCGTGGCGCCGGCCCGGACAACCCGGTGGCGAGCAACGCCGACGTCAATGGCCGCGCGCAGAACCGTCGGGTCGAGGTCAACCTCAAGGCTATTCCGGGTCAGCAGTACCAGGCGCCGCCGCAGCAGGGCCAGACTTACCAGCAGTATCCTTGATCGCTGGGCTGTAGGTGAAAAAGGTGTAAACCGATTTCAGGACTAGACACTTTATCTAGTCCTGGTGTCACGCTTGCTTTCCTTGCAGCTCTTTCATTGACGATCAGTTTACTATTTTGGAATTTGGTTAGCGCTTATGGGATAAGTCCCTTCGCCACAAGGGAGCTCGATCAACTGAGGCAAATGGCCAAACTGTTTCTAGCGGAAAAATCTACTTGTTAAAAATCAGTAGGTTGTAATTTGTTCCATGAGAGCTTGCTCCGGCTCGGCTCGGCTCGACCGGGCTGGGAGCGGAAGGTTTCTAATGCCCTCACGCCGCCATTGTTCGAGCTCGAAAGCGTGCCAAGAATCTTGGTGATATCGGTCTTGCGGCAGCGGGGGCTTCAAGATTTGCGTTGGTGATTGGAACGGCGGTGCAGGACTCAACTTTGCGGTAGGCTCCAATCGGTTCGACATCCACGATAAAGTCGGTGTACTTTCCGTTCGTCTCTTTCCTGACCGCCAAGGCTTTCAAACCAAAATCTTCCATGACTCTCTGTGTTGTTTTGCCATTTGGTGTACTCCAAAAGGCATTGAATAACTCAGCAGAGCCGCTCTCCAGCGACTTTGTTTTGTTTAGCGTTTCGGCATTTATCACTTTCGATCGTCTGATCGTACTGGGTAAATGGCCAAAAAAATTATTTTTTTCAGCAACAAGCCGATATTGGTGTCGAGCCACATCATTCGCGAAAATTTTGCCGGAATCGGCGTATTTAAAGTTTTGCTTGAACTCCCATTCATGCTTATTGAACACATTGAAGTATTTGCTCGGTTCCTGCAGGTCGGTCACTTTTGGGGTCGTTTTGGCAATGAACCCTAGGACGATTTTATGATTGAACTGTTCGGCGATACGTTCCGCCCTGCCTTGCGATTCTTTATCCACCTTGGCTAAACGACTGCCCAGATCATCGACCACATACGAAATGAAAGAGGTCGGTTTGTTATTCTCGATGCGCAATGCAGGCGTTTCGTTCGCAATCGCCGAGTTGAGCTCTGAGCCGTCCGCCAAGACAGGTGCCAAGCCTGCGATATCGCGCAATACAATGGGGCAGTTCTTGACCATGAGATACAAATTCAAGCCATCCAAGGTTCCGCTGGGATCCGGATTAACCCACCGCTGCAACCACGTCACGTAATACCTGAACCCATAATAATAAAGCCCCGTCGCATCCCGCTCTTTCCCTGAGTAACGCACCGTCTTGTAACTCGCTTCCACTTCACTGCGCCCGGCAAACCAGGCCGTACCGCCATACGGATGATACGTTTCGCGGCTGATCACTTGGGCATCGCTATCGAGTTCCAAACTGCTGGAGCCCAAATGGTCGGTCAGGCTGTAACGATATTGGTCGTTGGTGATGTCGTCAGGCGAAGCCGTTTCCCAATGCAGCACCTGCATGGCACTGCGTCCGGCCTGCGCGCAGATCACGTGCAACACTTCGCCCGTGCCTTCATGGGTACGGATTTCCAGGCCTGGCAGATAACGAACTTCGGAAATCAGCGAACGGGCATTGGTTTGGGTCGTGCGGATTTTGCGCCGTCGCATTCCATCGCCACCGTACAGATACAGTTCCCGATCATCATCAGCATTTTCCCGTTCAACCGGCCGCACCTCACGCAACTGATTGCGCAGGTCCCAAGTCATCGTTTGTCCCGGTTGCAGGTCCAGCAGGTTGCCGTTGCCATCAAACGCGGCGGCGATTTCCGCTTCGGGCGGTGGCTGGCCGTTGCGCTCAGGCAGGCAGCGGTTGCTATAACGCGCCGCCGTCAGTTTGCGGCTGTGGCTTTGCGGGCCGACATGGACCAGCTCCAGCAAGTTGCCGCCCGCGTCGTAGTGATAGGTTTGCTCATAGTTGGCGACGGCGCCCGGATCGTCGAAGCGGTTGAATTGTGGTCCGCGACTGGCGGCTCCAGCCTCCCAGCCGGTGGCCTTGCTCAACTGATAGAGGCTGTCGTAGTCATAGCAGTTGATCGGTTCAACCCGCTGGTTGGCGAAATAGCGAATCGGCAGGGCAGCGTCTTCGATGCTCAGTACATTGCCCACTGGATCGTAGTCGTAGTGAAGATCCTGCAGCGGTTCGCCGGCCTCGCGCGCGGCGCGCAACTGAAGAAGGCGTCCGTCCTCGTCCCGGTAATTCATTGTGCTGACCACACCGTTACCGGCGGTTTCCTGTTCGACCTGGCCGTAGGCGTTGTAGGCAATATCACTGACCAGCGTCTGAGGCGTGGTTCGACTGCTCAGTTGCAGGTGGCTGGCGAACAACTGGCCATCGACGGTGTAGTCGAACAGCTGCCGATTGCCCTTGGCATCAGTCTGCTCCAGCACATCGCCCAGCGGGTTGAAGCGTGTTGCGCTGGTTGCGACTTGCGCCATGGGTTCCAAGAGTGCATCGCGATCTGGCACAAGCAGCGGCCAATCCGGTTGTTCCAGCGCTTGCAGGAATCGCTGGGTTTGCTCGAGGACGCCACCCGTCAGGGCGTATTCGTCCAAGGTCTGGCTGCCTGCCGGATCGTCGTGTCGGATCAATTGCCCGCATTGGTTGTGGGCGGCGAAACCGGCACCGTCATCGGCGTATTCATAACGCTCGGCGCAGCGAGCGGTTTCGTTTTTGCCCTGTTCGAAAACAGCCAGCGGGCGTAGCAGGTTGTCATAGTCAATCCGTCGCTGAGTCTCGCGGCTATCCCAGCTTTGAACAAGCTGATCGCCATCGCCGAACAGGCTGATCCGCTCACCCGCATCGACGCTGAGCGAACCCAGCACTTTGCCGGACAATGAGTACTGACTCACCAAATTGGCAGGCGTATCTTCCGAACTGAGCGCCCACAGCCTGGGATCCCACTGTTTGACCAGGCGGCCAATTGCGTCGTGGGCGCTGCGGTTGATTCGTTCTTCGGGGGCCGCCGTTTCGATGGAGCGGTAGTAAGCAACTGAACGTACATCGAGCCCGCGAGGATCCACTACGGCCAAGGTAGGTGTGTGGACGTGAATGCTGGCGGTAAACCTCGACATGCTGAAACCTCTTTTAACCTTCAACTAGGAAGCTAATAGACTCGGCGGATCCCCCAATGAAGATTCTTCCGACGTATCGTTTTCATCCTCCTCAATCCCATACCACCCCAGATACCGCTGACGCCGCCAATACCCCATGGCCGTGACGGTCAACGTAGGCCGCCCGAGCGGATCGTAGAATTGCTGGTCGCAATGCCCGAAACGGCGGAACGATTCGTCCTTGATGTAGCGATGGCCATCGGCGAAGTAAGGCCGGTAGACCCGCACCGCCAGGCCCTTGTTGTTGTACTCGACCCGTTCACTGACTCGCCAGCGCTCGATGGCCGGCGCGGTGACGGGCTGGTCGCCGTCCAGCACGAGGGTGCCGTCGTCGGCGATTTGGTAGGCGTTTCCCGGCTCGACCTTTTGCTTGCTTTGCAGGACGCGGCCAAAGCCGTCCCAGCATTGCACGGCGATACGGATCTTGCGCTCGGGATTGTCCGGGGGCTGCGGGTAGCGGTCGGCTTGCAGGGTAGCCGCATGGACCGGTTCACGATCGCGCATCCAACTGAAGGGGTCGCGAAAGCAGGCGCTGGCGGCGCCTTGCAAGGCGGCCTCCGGGTCGGCAATGGCTTCAGCGGGGGAGCGGGTGAAGGGTAGGTGCTCGTCCAGGGGGGCGAAACCTAGGTCCTCGCCGCGCTCGGTCCCGTGGAAACTGCTGACTGACAATTCGCCAAAGCCGTCATAGCGGGCTTCTTGAATGTTCTGGTTCGGGTCGATGATGCGACGGGGCAGCAGGAACCGATAATCCGTGTCGACCACGCGAGTGCTGCAGCCGTCGGCCGTTGTGACATTGACCGGCAGACAGTAGTAGGGATCGAAACCGATGTCCGTCGCCCCCTGGCTTTGGGTGGGGCGGCTACTGATGACGCGATAGAAACCCTCCAGCCCGGCATAGGTCATGAAGCCCTTGCGAACGGACCACAACACCCTGGCGGGTTCTGCCGGCAGGAGGGCGGCCATGGGGTGATAGCCCAGTTCGGGTAGCCTGGCATCCAGTTCCTCGGGACTGAGCACCGACGCATAGGCCTGCAACGCCGTTGCATCCAATTCGGCGGACTCAACATAGTCGGCCAACGCTTCGAGGCTGGCTTCTCCCGGCGGCAGGGTCTGGCCTCCCTCTTGGTACCGTTGTTCGGACAGGTGCGCCAGTTCCCGCTGGAAATGTTCGCCGGGCGGTGCATTGAGACGATCGAACATCGCCTCATGGGAGATATCCTCCGGCCCCAGCATCGCCTTCGGCAACACCAGCGCATTACCTCGGGACAGATACGGTAAACCCAGGCGCCAGGCTTGCGGATCGTCGTCGAGATGAATGTATTGGGCGCGGTTTTCGCTCAGGTAGTAGTGACGCTGCGCGTCGTCATGGGAGGCGCGCCACCAGGTTTGTTCATGGGGGGCGTCGAAGGGTGGCTCATCGTCGATGCCCTTGCGCCGGGCATAGTTGACCGTTACCTCATGGGTTAGCCCGCCATAGCGATCCCAGGCCAGGCTGATGTGATGTTGGCACAGCGGGTCGTCCGGCAGGCGCTCGTAGGTGTAGGCAATCGATTCCAGTTCCAGTGGTTGCATTCGGCAATAGGGTTGGTAATCGCCGCGTCTTTCCCATAAACGCACGGCCAGGCGCGATTGCTGTACCGAGTAGGGACGGGGCTGCGCTGGGTCAAACACCTCGACCCGCAGCGGCGTGCCGGCCATCGCGTAAGCCATGTCGTGCCAGGTGTCGTCGTCAGCGTGGCTGATGATTTCGTCCGGCTCGCCGTCCTGCGGTGCCAACAGCAGCGCCGAGCCCAGGGGCTTGGCCTCGCGGTCTGATTGGTCATAGTCCGAGCCTGGCAGATCCGGCGCCCGCCCGGTATGGAACCAATTCTTGCGCAGCACCGGCGCGGTAAAACCGGCCTGTCGCTGTTCGTCTCCGGTGGCTTCGCTGTCAGTTTGCAGCACCAGGCCAAAGCCACGAAACTCACGCTCCTGGCCATCATAAAAGCCTTGGCGATACCCGAAACGTTGGGTCAACAGGTTGCCGGTGATTTCATCCTGTTGGGTTTGCCGCGAGACCAGCGGCATCGGAAACGGTACATAGCTGGCAATTTCCGCGTCCGCCGCCCGTCGTTCCTGTTTCTCATCCAGCCACTCCTGGGCCGAGCTGCGGTAAAAAACTTCCCCAACCGCGCCCATATTGTTATTGGTTTGGTGTAACAGATACGGCTTGGCCTCGACAAAATCGCAGCGCCAGTGCCGTGGCTTCATGTGTGGAACGGTCAGCACCAAGCTCGAACAACCCAGCCCTTGCAGGTCGGCGGCGCTCACCTGGCACAAACGGTCATAACATACGCCCGTCGGCCAGGGCAAAATCCGTGGGCTGGCTTCAAAACCCATGCCAGTTCGGTTCATGTAGATTTCGGCATGTTCGCTGGTGAGGTAGATCAGGTCAGCGGCGCCGGAACCGTCCAGGTCGGCAAGCAAGATTCGCGAGGCGTCGAAAGACTTGTAAGTATAGGACAGGGTGCCAAGGTGAAAACCTGGGGCGAACCGGCCATGACCGAGGTTGGGCCAGCAGACGATTTCGTTATGGCGAATGCGCACCAGATGCTGCTGACCTGTGCCCAATACGTCGCTGAACGCCACCAGTTCGGTCTGTGCCTGGCTCAATAATGGCAGGCGATCCTTAGGTGCGGCTTCGATGCGATGCGGCACATCCAGGCCCTTGGCGAAACGGCCTTCGCGGCGATTGGCATACACCCGCACGCTGCGTGGCCCGATCAGCGCCAGGTCGGACAAGCCGCCGCCCACCAGGTCGGCCAGTTGACTTTGAGGATGAAAGAACTCTCGGGGAAAGGCCGCAGAGGTAACGAAATTCGACCAGCTGCGATCCGGGTTGAGGGTAAAAAAGCCGCTCACACCGGGTTGCGCCAGGACCCAATCCAGACGGCCATCGCCGGTGAGGTCCATCAATGACTGGCGAACCGGTTTGCGGCTGTCCATCACGGGGATCGCATCCAGTCGTTGCCACTCGTCGTAGACCACCTCATCGGTCGTTCGCGCCGGTTGGGCCCGGAGCGGCTCGCGGTAGTACCAGGCCTTGTCACTGCGATAAAGCACGCCTGGGACACCCTCGCCATACAGGTCGACCAACTGGTATTGCTGGCCGTCGTTGAGGCCAGGCATGGCCTCGAACTGTTGATACTGGGCGTCGTCGGTTTCAAACGACGAATAGTTGAACGCCACTGGCGGCCGCGATTCGATTTGCCCTTGTTCGTCATAGCCTTGTTGATGCGCGGCGGATAGCAAGTTGTAGCCCAGCTCGGTGGCCTGATAGTCGAACAGCAGGCGTTGCACCAACAGCGGATCGCTGTCCAGTTCCGCAAAATTGTGGAACATCAGCACCTGCCGACACAGCCGCAGGTTACCCAGCAGGAAGCCATAGCCGTAGGTCGCGAAAGGATCGTCGCGCACCGGCCACGCATGGATTGGCTCATAGGTGGGTATTTCCTCGAGTCCGGTGCTGCGCTCGCCGTAATCGAAGATCAGGTCGAAGTGCCATTGCGCCTGAGCCAACTGTTCTGACGCCCAATGAAAGAGGTGGGCATTCGCCTCGGCATTGCCATAGCGCACTCGGCTCAGATAGCACTGGGCGCGGAAGTCGCGCGGCGTATCGGCGGGCATGCCGGCATGGTCTTCGGGGGCATACTCGTAAAGGATATGTTCGCCATGGGCGTTCATGGTTTCTTCCAACAGCCATTCGCCGACGCGTAGGGCGTCTTCGACGTCCGTGCTGCGTGACGAAGGGTTGAAACCGTACAGCTGCAAGCTGCCGTCTGCCCCGTGGATCAGCCAGAACCCCGGGTAATCATCCGCTGAGCGCCAATGTTCGATGCGCTCAAACGCACCTTCGATACGCGGAAAATAACGTGCGACCTGATAGTCGATGCCCAGGGCCAGGCCTCGGTAGCTGCGCACCGTCGTGCGGATGATTTGCCCGCCGTCATTGCGCTCCGGCATCCAGACCGTGCCGTCGGGGCCCAGCATGACATCATCGTCGGTGTAATCTGGAACGCCCTTGCTGGTTCGTCGCGCCACGCAGCCTAATGACAACACCCAACCAAGCCCGAACAGGCTGTTACCGACGCTACTGCCGTAACCGAGTTGCAGGGCAGGGGCGTAACCGCGCCCAGGGGAAATCGGCAGGGGCAGGTCGAACGATGCCTTGCCGGTGGCACCGACCCCGCCCCAGCCTTTACCGATGCTCTGAATGGCACCGCCGCCCTTGGGCAGGGAAGGTGGCGTGATGCTCAAACTTTCCTGCTGGTCCATCGCCGGGCTCCAAGCGGGTGTGCAGGTGCCCAATTTGACGCGAACCGGCGCGCCTATCTACTGTCAGGGTTGACAGTTGCCTAGTTGTTAATGGAATAAGAAAACGGCGACGGAGGTTATTTCGTTTTGCATAGGGCGAAGCGTGGGTAGGCACCAGGCTGGTGTAAATAACTCCGTCCAAAACCGGCGAGTCGTTGACTTTGTGCTCTGTGCAGGAAGGTCATGTTTTGATCGCTGATCGCGGTTTTGCCAACCGACGGAGTGTCAATCACATATTTGATGATGGTGGCGACGTTTTGGTTCGAATGAATCTGAGCAGCCTGCCGCTGAAGAACGAGGCTCTCCGGCAATTCCAAGCCGGCCCCAGTCAGGATCTCGCAGGCCTGGCGATGAACAGATCCACTTCAACCGCTTATCTAAAGTCCGCTGCGACCTGTAAGACTTGACAGTAGCCATTCCGCAAAGTCTGGAGTTTGATTACCCCACATACCGAAATGATACGTGCCCCGGATTTATTGGAAGCGATGCCCGTAGGGCGCCCCAAAATCCTTGGAGAAATTGATGCCATCCGACCGTCTCTTGCCTTCGAATCCTGATCCCTCACCGTCCCGGGTGCCGCTGACGACCACCATGGCTGCGTTATTGAATCCGGCAGGAAGCGAAACCATCAATGCCATAGTCGCGCAGGCAGGTTCTATTCTTGAACTTGCGCGCGGGCGCCCTGAGCGGTGGCTTGCCCAGGGGCTGCGTAGCGGGCCGGCGCAAGAGTTGCACGAGCGTGCGATGAGCGCGGCAATATGGATTGTGCGTCAATACCGCGAGCGCGAGCTTCGTGGAGCCGATAGCCTGACTTACGATGTGCAACGGGGTTTTGCGTCGCTCACGGATGGGGCGCGCTATGACATGGAGTTCGATGAGGACTGGTCAAACATGGCCCGCCCGAACGCCATCGAAGCACGAACCTCGCCAGTCGCTTATCTGGTCAGTCTGTACAAAAAAGCGCTCTCGCTGGAACAAGCGGGAGGCGAGGATAAACGGTACCGTCTAGAGGTTCGGCGGCCGGATATCGCCGCCCAGCTGCTTGATTCGGCGGCGATGACACGGGAGTGTTCGGTGCTGTCGCTGTCGACGAAGATCTTGGAAGCATCGCTGCTCAACGCTGGGCGATCATCGGACCCCGATGCCGTTGAGGCGGATAGGCTACTTGCGAGCGCACGTTATCCGCTTAGCATGCCGTACGAGCATTGGGTCGAGCAGCTTGAAGTGATCTTGTCGCTTTTTGACCAGTCGGTTTCAGCTTTTGGTGAACTGGCGCGAGCCACCGATCCGGATTTTCATTACTTTGCCTTGCCCAGCATGCAGACCGACCGCGGCGACGATACGTTTCTCCTGAGCCTGCCGATCGGCCCGGCGCGTCGGGAACTTCTCCTGGAGGCGCGATTCAACGGCGCCCAACCAACAAACGAAGCGCAAATAGCGGACTTTTACTGGACGACCTATCGGGTTTATTCCAAGTCATCTTTGGAAGACAGTGCGGAATTTTGCACGCGCACTGGGGCGACGCGCGAAGCGCTGCCAGGATTGTTCGCGGTGGGGGAACAGGCGCCGATGCTGTCCCCGCATGTGTCGCCATCGACCGTTTCCCAGCAGGAGCCCGGTCCACAGGATTTTGGAGCGGTCTACATCAATGGTGCAATGTCCCCTGCCATTGAGCTGCGGACAACGGATGAAACGCGGCGCCCCCCTCTGCAAGAGGACATGGAACCTGTCCCAGTCAATCCACCGGTTCAGCTTGAGAACCTGACGAATGACCACGCGGATCGGATCCACCGGCTTATGCGGCTCAGCCGATGGCTTGGCACCTCTTTTCGAGAGATGGATCAACTGATCGTCGCGGCCCATCGCGCCGAGAAGAAACCCGGAACGCCACAAATCACCCGCAATACCTTGAAGGTGCTTGGGATTTTTTGTGAGATGCGCACGCGTTATGGCGTGACTGCCGAGGATTTTGCCGCTTGGCTCGACAAAGTATCGATTTTTGGCGCCGGAGAAATGCTTCCCCAGTACGACCGTATCTTCGTCAATCACGGGCTTTTGGGGAGGCCCTTGATTCTCGACAATTCGCCGTTCAGCGCGCGGGTAGAAGACAACATGGATGAACGCGGGCGGGAAACCGTCCAGGCGATTTGTGCCAGCCTTGGCTTGGATACGTCCGAGTACACTTACATGGCTCGGGTTATCGCCAGTGCCTACGACCCGCCGCAACTCACCCGTAATCTGGAAATTTTGTCTTCTTTTTATCGTATTGCCAGCATCGCTCGGTACCTGCAAGTTCCTCCGACGGTCTTGATCGGGCTCGTCCAGACGCTCGGCCAGACCGGGCCGATCCTGAAGCAGATTGCTGGCGTACCATCGATCGATGCACTGCCTTCGCTGGGCGCGACGGATTTTACCGCCGCGTTGATGGCTGTTGTCGAATGCGTGCGTTGGTGCCGGGACAAAGGCATCGATCTGGCCTGGCTTGTCCAAGCGCTGCGCTCAAATACAACCGTCCCCGTGGCCAGTGATAGCGAGCGGCAATTGGTCGTCAGCTTGCATACGAGCTTGGAAGGCCTGCGTATTACCAATGAGGTCCTGAGGCAAGCCGGTGTTCCGCCAACGCTGGATAACATGGACACCAAGGTTGGCATCGACTGGGTTTCAGCACTTACGGACGTTGTCGATGCACAGGGCATTGTACTTGACGGCGTCTCGGGCTCGGATACGGACTATGCGCTCAGCATTCGCAATATTGTGGCCGATGTGGTGGAAAGGCTCGCCTCAAACGAGGATTTGATCCGGGAGGACCGAGGTGAGGCGGACACCCTGAAAAATATGGTGGTGGAGTCCGTGACGGCGGTCATCCTGCGGATGCGGGCGTCGCAGCGCGCTCTGGTCGAAGAGCATCTAGCCACTTACCTGGCGATATCGTCCGATCTCGTGCTGCCTCTTATGGATTGGGCCGACCAGAGCGTTTACGACATTTTGCGCTGGGTGTGGGAGACGGATGGCGTGGTAACCCCCGCGGCGTCCTTGCTCGCGATGGCCTTGCAGCGGTTGAGCCGCTCCGATCCGGTGGCACGACGTTTGCGCGCCGCCGTCTTGCCCAAGGACGCCGCCTTCATGGGCGAGGAAGACGACCTGGAAAACTGGAGCAATGTTGACGTTATGCTCCAGAAACTGGGGAGCTTGCGTCGTTTGGCTGATATCGCCCGTCAGTTCGAATTGGATGGCGAGTTCCTGAGTCGTCATGCGGCAAACAAGCGGCAGGTGGAAGGTTGGACTGATGCGCCCGACTTATTTGGATTTCGGCCAGGCTTGGATGACAGCGGGGCGATCACGCTCGCCACGCTGTACCACCTTCAAACCTACCGTGATGTCGCATCTCGTATGCAGGCGTCCCCTTCGGCATTGATGGATTACTTGTCCTTGGTCAACGATCCACAGGCGTTTGACCCTGATCTGTTCATCGAGAGTGAGGATTACGCGCGGCTGATGCAGGATGCGGCCGCCGTCAAGGTCGCGGAGATGCTGGGCCTCAGCGCGCGCGAGGTGCTTGAAGCGGTACGTTTCATTGCACCGTCGGGAGTGCTTACACAGCTGAGTCAGTTCAATGGTTTGATCCGCGTGCTGGAGATGGCCCGCACGAGCGAGCTAAGCATTCTGGCCCTGCATGAACTTGGCGGATTGCCGGTGTCCGCCAATACCGAAGATTATCGCAACGCCGTGCAATACGCGCTCGGTAGCCTCTACGCCGGTCGGCTTCAATTGGGCGGTTCCGGCAACGCCCCCGAGGTTGGCCAGGCGACAACGAGCGAGACGTCGGTCGACCGGACGCGCCTGGTGGCCAACGCGCTGGAGTTAGCGCCGGTAAAAGCACAGGCAAGGTATCGCCTGCTGGTGCGGGACTTGAGTGGAAAACCGCTGGTCAACATTCGGGTGCGTTGGGCGCTGACAGGCCCAGGCGTCTTGGACTCGGATATATCCCACACCGATATCGATGGGGTAGTGAATGTCACATTGACGTCAGCTTCGGAGATGGGCATTGCAACGGTTTTTGCGATCATCGGACTCGACCAACGTATTGCAATGCCTACGGTGACAATCGACTGCGACGAGGAAACGCTAGGCTTGCGCCAGCCTAGGCCCGAAGTGGGCGGCGCGCCAAAACTCGCCGGTCGCCGTGAGTCCTTCGAATTGTCCGCCACGGTGTACGACGGTTTTGGCAACCGCGGACGTAATCGGCGTGTACGTTGGAACGTTGTCGAAGGCGCCGGTCAGTTCAAGAAGGATACGACGATTGCCGATGCAAGCGGTATCGCCCGCGCCCAGCTGTTCAGCAACGAGGAGGGGATAACGAAGGTCCAGGCCACCCTCGGTGCGGGGCTGACCCTCCAAGGTTTTGCCACGTTTCGCTTCATCGATGCGGCCTATATCGATAAGAATTTCTACAGGTTGCGCTTCAAGGGGCCGAATGTGCTCGGCCAGGACGTAACAATCGCCTGCCGCGTTCTCTCGCTGAGCGGAGCGGGCAAGTCGGAAGCACAAATCGACTGGCACGTGCAATTCGCTGATGGGTCAGAGTACACACCGCAGGAAGTGGCTGTTTCAGACTCTGATGGATACGCAGTTTTCGAGCTGCCCGCGTCGGAGCTCAAGGAAGGCGCCATGACCGTTCGCGCAAGCCTCTTGCCTCCGAGCAGACAGGACGACCGAGAGGACTCGTTCGAACAAGCCATGGTCATTCTCCCCGTGCCCAGGCTTGCCGCGGCGTCCCCCGCCAACGTGCTGGTGATTGCCCAGGCGGGTGAGGTGGTGCATATGCGGGTGCGGGTGGAAGCCGAGGTCGAGCCGGCGGGGTTTGAGGGGGTTGGCGAGTATCCCGTGCAATGGATGATGGATGATGCCGATGGACCGAAAGAGACGCGGACCGATTCCGAAGGTATGACGGTTTTTTCCGTGCCGATCGATCGAGCTGGCGAATATGCGCTCACGGCAACACTCGATGGACTTGAGGGGCGGGTGGTCAGCTTCACGATAAAAGTCCTTGCCGAGCCGAATTGGCAATTCACCTTGACGCGGGTCGATCAGAAGGCGACCGAAGCCGAGTCGGATTCGCTGACCTTCGTCGTCGGCCAGCGCTACACCCTGACCCTGGTGGATACGTCCGACGCCAGTGATAGGACAGATCGCAAGATCGCCCTGACCTGGAGTGGGGTCAATCCGGTCGGCCAAGGGTTGGTGGCGATCCCGAGCTTCTTGCAGATGCGCCAGCTTCCCGGGGGGGGCAGCTTGACTTGGCAAATCGACTGCCGACAACTGCCCGATCCCAGGGCGGTCTTTTCGATCGGGGCGGCGCTGCAAGGCACCCGTTATAGCCGGATCCTGCGCACGAAAATCCAATGGGATGGCCAGGCATCCCGCCGACCGGGATCCTGAACGGGCCCTTACCCATTCACACGCACATCGACGCTCCCTGCGGTGATCCCAGGATCGGAGCAGCGAACCAGCCATCAGGTATGAAATCCCAGAGGCGCGGTCATGAAGGATCTTACGACGAAACTTGAAGCCTTGAACAAGCGGCGCCAGAAGGCACTTCTTGAATGTTACTTGGGCGCCGTGGCGGCCCGGGACGGCGATACCCATGTGCTGGCCGCGGCCGATGACCTCGACGCCTATCACCTGTTCGACCACCATGTCGACACGGCGCCGAAAACCTCCGCCGTGGGCGAGATGATCGCCAGCTTGCAGCGCTATATCCACGGCATTTATTCCGGCGACGAGCCGGGTTTCGGACAACAGTTCGATGAGCGGGAAGTGGAAACCTGGCGTCAGTGGGAAAGCCGTTATGCGATTTGGGCGGGTGCGGAGAAACTGCAAAGTTATCCGGAAAACTATATCGATCCGGAACTGCGAATCATCAAGACGCAGTTTTACGAACAACTGGAAGGGGATCTTGCCCAGGGGCGACTTAATACCGAGCGCGCGCAATCGTCCGTGCTCACCTATCTCGAAAAATTCGAGGATGTCGCTGATATTCAAGTGCTCAACGGTTACATCGATGGGCCTTTTGTGCTGTCCGACTCGACGCTTTATCGGGCAGATTATTATTTTCTCGGGCGCAAGCGAGTCGATAACAAATATTATTGGCGCAAGGTCGGTATCGTTCGCAGTGAGGGGCAGACACGGATTCCGCCCAGTGCCTGGAGTGAGTGGGAGCCCCTCGAGGCCGCCATAGGCGATGCCGTGAGTGTGCGCCTGATTTTTTTTGGGAGTCGGCTTTATGTCTTTTGGGTGAACAGGACATCCTTCAATGATATGGCCCAGACTGAAGCCCCCATGTTGGACCAGTTTGATATTCATTTTTCCTATCGCAGTCTCAGTGGCAATTGGAGCCCGCCGTTTATCGTTGACACGGTCATGCTCAAGCGCGAAAGCCCGCAGCCCGATCAGCGCCAGCGGCGCGCAGGTGCGACAGAAGGAAACAATAAACTTCTGGCAATCATGAGTGATAGCGGGATTACCAAAAAAGCGGCGCAGATGGTGCTTGGCGTGGAGCTGTCAACCGCCGATGGGGAGCGCACCAGGTGCTATTACGCATGGGATGAGTTGCTGAACCGCATCGACCTCGTGCAAGCCGAGCAGGCGCACATCGATGAGCTGTTCGAGCAATATTTTCCGGAGGGGGCGGGAACGTCTTATCTCCAACGACGCCTACCGCAGCTGGGTGCAGAAAGGAACTACAAAGGTTGGGGGATAGGATCCATTCAAGTCAAGAACCCCGAGACGGAGGCGGGATATACCAATTACCTCTACCTACGCGCAATAAACGTCGCTGGCGCTTTTCTCTCGATAATAGTGGGTAGCTTGCATAGTATTTCTGAGAAGCGAATAACGCATTTCCGCACGCGCGTACAAAAAAATAATACGCAACCGCATTCTTTTATCGATATTTCTATGACTGGGTCTTCCGGCGATGTTCGCTCCGCCCCCTACAACTACATACTCTTGGACGCTGCCTCGGGTAACTTCACGGCGCCTGCACAGGTTGAATTTTTAGATGAGCATGGTGTGGCGACCGCGACGTACGGGGGTGATCGCACTGTCGTCTCCTTGGCTGTACCGGCTTTTAATAGCGATGGTACTTATAGAAGTATCTTTCGGAACATGGCAAACCTGTCAGATGAACAATATGCCAACCATGGAACCTGGTTGAGAGTCACCAGCAATAGTAATTCGGATTTTATAATCAATGGCCGGTTTTCAAACCGTGGAACCGGATCAGTAGGTCCTCTCTCCCTGCCCATCTGGGTAGGTGAGGGCAAAGAGCCCGCGGGGGATCTTCGGTCGTTTACATTCAATGGGGCCGCGTTGCGCTTGAACTGGATTGCGTTGGATAGCAATCCGAAAACCGTTGCCGTCGGGTTGGGGGAATATAAAGAAGGTACTTGGAGCGGGGGCTATCAAGAGTACGAAATCACACTCAAGGCCCCGCCACCCACAGGGCCACAAATTGTCTTAGGGCCCGAGACTGATCAAGGCCAGGCCAGTCAGTTTCTCGATTTTGGTGCTGAATTTGGAGAAGAAAACGCCGTCGAATCTATCCGCTTGAACACCACGTTCGGTCGCGAGCTGGTGGAGCGGGCGGGGCTTTCCATTGGCAATCTGCTTTCTTGGGACAGCCAGCACACCGAAGAGCCGCCGCGCCCGGGCTCGAATGAACCGGAGTTTTTAGACTTTCATGGCGCGAACGGGCGTTATTTCTGGGAAATATTCTTCCATCTCCCGCATCTGGTAGCCGTACAGTTGCGCCGCGAAATGAGCTTCGAGGATGCGCTGGGATGGTTGCACTATCTCTTCGATCCGTCCGCCAAGATCAATCCGGGACGTACAGAAACTACCCCTTATTGGCGCTCGCGGCCATTGCTGATGGAGGGCGATCCCAGCTTCGAAGTGGCATCGCCCGCCGATCCGGATGCCATCGCCTACAGCAACCCGATTCATTACCGTAAGCGGATTTTTCGCGATTATGTCGAGACCTTGATCGAATGGGGCGATTGGCTCTACAGGCAACTGACACGCGACAGTTTGACCGAAGCCAAAATGCTCTATCTGAAGGCTGCGCGCATGATGGGACCGGCGCCTGATGTGCGCGGGGCATCGAATTGGACACCAAAGTCCCTCGGTGAACTGGAAGGCGCGCGCAACCTTGAGTGTTTCGACGCGCTCATTCAATCGTTGTCGGTCGATACACTGATCAATCTGCCGCCGACGTCCGGCCATGGTTTGTTGGCGCCCATGATGGATCACCCGGATTTTCGCGCGGAGATCAATCGCGACCTGCTGGATGTCTGGGACGTCCTGAAGGCACGATTGCACAACTTGCGACATTACCTGACCCTCGACGGCAAGCCCATCGACTTGCCGCTTTACGACACGCCCATCAACCCCAAGGACCTGATGCGGGCCCAGGCTGGCGGTGGTGGCTTCAACCTGCGGGACATCCTGACGCCACCGATCGTTCCGCCTTATCGCTTCATGGCCATCTTGCCTCGCGCGCAGCAAGCGGTGCAGACCCTGTGCCGGTTTGGTGACCAGCTTCGGCAATATATGGAGCAGGCGGATCGCTGCGACCAGGAAACCCTGCAACAAGAACACCTCATCGAGATGAGCAATTTCAGTCGTGAGCTGCAAACCGAGTTGTTGCGCCATGCTCAAGTCACGCTTGATGCGCTCAAGGCATCCCAATCCATGATTGGTCAACGCAAAACCTACTTTGGGGGGTTGATCGAGAAGGATTTGATAAAGGATGAAATCGAGGCAATCAAGAATCTAAAGCACGCAAATGTATCGGCTATTGTCGCAGGGGGCCTTAGTAGCGTTGGGACCATGGCAGGGGTCATTCCTAATATTTATGGACCGATGACGTGGGGGGGGCAGAACTTAGGTGCTCCGGCACTTGCAGCTGCGGCAGCGACGAATGCCTACAGTCAAAGTGAATCGAACGGGGCCAATCTCCATGATCGCCGCGCTTCGCAACAGCGCCTGCGCGATGAGTGGACATTCCAGCACGAGGCGGCGATTGCCGAACACGAGGCACTGGAAAAGCAAGTGCAAGCCCAGCGGATCCAGATCCAGGCATCGACGGTCTCGGTCAATCAGCAAGCTCGGGCCATCGAACAGGCCAAGGAGATGTATACCTTCCTCACCCAGACCCGCACCTCCCGGGCATCGCTCTACCGCTGGATGCAGAGCAAAATGGCCACGTTGTATTTCCAGACCTACGATGCGGTGACCGCCCTGTGTTTGTCGGCGCAGGCCTGCTGGCAGTACGAAATTGGCGATTATGAAAGCCACTTCATCCTGCCCGGTGCATGGGTCGACAGCCATCATGGTTTTACTGCTGGTGAATCGCTGACGCTGGGCCTGCTGCGCATGGAGTCAGCTTTTTTACATCGCTATGAACGGCGCTTGACGATAAGGAAGTTGGTATCGTTGCGCGACTATTTCGGGGATGCCTGGCCAGATACATTCGAGACGCTCAAGGTTACCGGGAAATTGGATTTCACCCTTGATAGCCGCTGCTACGACAGCGATTATCCCGGCCATTATTTGCGCCAGATTCGTCGCGTGTCGATCACCCTGCCGGCGCTGTTCGGTCCCTACGAGACGGCGTGCATGACGCTCACGCAACTCTCCAGCAAGCTGCTGATCAAACCCGATCCTGGTGGTGCCCAGCATCTCTATGATCCGGCGCATGCTGACGCCGATACCACTTATGTGCGCTATAACCTGCGCGCCCAGCCGCAAATCGCCGTTTCCGACGGACTGGACGATGACGGCATCGGCTCACGTTTCGCTTTCGACGAAGACCGTTATGCGTCCTTCGAACGAACCGGCGCGATCGCTTCGTGGCAAATCGCCTTTCCACACCCCGACTCCGACAAGCAAACAGAGATTCTGGAGTCGTTGACCGACATCATCGTCGAAGTGGAATACACCGCCCACGATGGTGGCAAAGACTTTGCCGAGACCATCACAGAGCTTTTAAAAGAGACGGTGTTTCGCCAGTAGGACGAGGCGTCCATAAACCTCGTTCAAGCTTGGCCTGTAGTCACCGAACTGACGTAACACAACCTGTCAGGGAGCGTGGACATGAGCGTGCAGAAAAAAATCGAGCGCAACTTGCTGGGAGAAGCAGGCGATTTGCTCACGAGTACTTGGCCTTCGCAATGGACGAGGCGCGCACCCGGGAACGACGACGGTGCCGATCTCGTCTATGTAATGAGCCCCGACATCCAACGCCGTTTTGTCTATCTCTATGGCGCGGCGGAGGCCTCGATCGAATTCGATCTGCCAGTCGACCTTAACCTGACGGCAGAGGACGGGTATCAAGTCAGGTTTCTTTATCAACCGACACAACGGTCGAGCGAAAATCCTAAAGTGCGGGCGTACTTCAACGCCAGGGCGCATTACTGGGAATACGAGTTGCACACGAGCAACATGAGAGAAGGCGTGGAGCAGCCACGAGACTGGTTGACCTGCGACGAAACGATCGTTCTGAACAACGAGAACAACCAGCCAAAAGCTGTCCTGGCCTTTCAATCCGGACTGTTCGATCCATCCAGCCCTGATGTCGATATCACGAGCGGGCCAGAAAACGACCAGCCTGTCGCCCAAGAGCCTGGTTGGCCGGGTGGTCGTGGTGAGTTGCATTTTTCCGGCAAGGCCCAGGGATCGGATGTCGCTCCCGAAGTGGCCTTCGGTGTGTCGTTATTCCTGCACCTTAAACCGTTGCAACTGACCACCGATCAACCCATGCCCGAATTGGATGGCGTCAGCGCACGCTATTGGGTGGAAAAAGACGGCCGTGCCTATATGCCGATCTGCCGGGGGGGAGGGACGCATCACCTTGACTTGCCGGTGGCTGAAGACTGCGGCTGGGCCGGCGGCGGGGTTTATAAAGGCACCAGCGCCTACGCGTCCTTCACCAATCAGGACGAGGCCGGGCAGGCCTGGCTGCAAGTGACGCCGACCGAACCTGACGACGATGATGATGCCCAGCCTATCGCCACGGGCTGGGAAATTCGTAACGATGGTGATGCTGGCGATGCCAGCGTTGATGGCAAAACTGCCACCCTGCGCTTTGAAAGTGTCTATCACGCCCCGCCCCATGAAACGTTGGCCTGCATCGTCGGGCCCTACAAGCTTGATATCGTCAGGCACATCCTGCGGGACTTCTGGCCAAGCGTGGCGGAAGACGAGACCATCGATCTTCATGTCAAGGTTCGTTACACCGTTTCCGATGAGATTGAGCCTGGTATCGACGTGCAATGGCGTCATGATGACGAGCTACTGACCACCATTCCCACTCGGCCTGATGGTTGGTCTGCCTATGTCTACCAACCCACTGGCGATGCCCAGTTGGTCGCGACCATCGACAGCCCTTACAAGTCCGAGGCCGATAGGCATGCGCAAGTCTTCGACATCAAGACCATCCCTACCCGTAAATGGGCACAGTTCGAACTGAGTGTCGACGGAGAGGAGATTTCGCCCGACGATCCTTGGCTGATACTGCCCGGCCAGTCTTACGAACTGAAGCTCAAACCCAGCTCCGACAGTGTGTTGACGGGTGAGGACCTGACGCTCACCGTCGATCAGTCAAGGCTGCAAGTTGAGCCGACGCAGGCTCGAACGCTGGTCGAGGATGGCCTCACTTGGACAGTTACGACGTCAAGCGACGATATTGGTGACTTTACCCTGAGCCTCGACTGCGTTCGCTTCAAACAATCGCCGACCTGGACGGGAACTACCAACCGTTTGCCTGCCTTGACAATCGCCGAGGCGGATGGCAATCAGCTCGATCCGCTTGCGGCGGTGGCCAATCTGACGGCGGTAGTGCCGCACTACGATGACATGCGGAGCACCGACCAGATCAGCGTCACCTGGACCGGTGCGACGGGTAGCCCGGAGGAGGGATCACACAGTACGGTACCGGTTGAGGTGGGAACCGTCGGGCAGAAGACGATCGAACTGCCGGTGGGGTTGATCGCCTACGCCCTGGGCAAGCCGGTGACGGTTACCTATACGGTGACGCGTGGTAGCACGTCGCTGCCGGCACCGGATTCGCTCACGTTGAATGTGAGCGCCTTGCTGGAGAATGCGCTGATGCCGAGTCAACCGCGCATCCTCGAGGCCGATCAGAGCGGCGAATTGGATATAGGCAGTTTTTCGGGAAATGCCAGAGTGCGTATTGAAGGTTGGCCGCACATTGCGGCGGGCCAATATGTGTGGCTGCGCCTGAAGGGCACTAAGGTCGATGGCTCGTACGAGAAAACGATCTGGAAGCCGCCATCAAAGGTTACACAGAGCGAATTCAACGGCAATGTCTTGAACGCCACAGTCATAGAGACAGAGCTGAAGGAACTGAAGGATGGCAGCACCCTGACAATTGAGTTCAAGGTCGCGTTTGATAAAAGCGAAGTCGAAGCACAGGCCACCTCGTTACCGTCGCGCACTTATACCATCCGCTCGGCATTCAATGCGACTGCCCCTGGCGTCAAACAGGCCACGGGCAGTGGCTCCACCCAGCAACTGGACCCAGTGGCGGCTAAGAACGAGCTGACGGTGGTCATTCCAGACTACGGTATCCTATCCGGTGATGAAGTCAGCGTTACCTGGGCCGGTAGTACCGGGGGCGGTTCCCTTACCACTGAAATGCAAGCACTGCCTGACAACTGTGAAATAGAAATTCCTGTGTCGGTAATCGCCTATAACCTTGGCAGATCGGTGACGGTCACCTACATCGTCAAGCGTAGCAGTGGAGTGAAGCCACCATCCGCTGCCTTGACGCTGGCTGTGGCCACGTTGGCTGAGAGCGCGCTGATGCCGAGTCAACCGCGCATCCTCGAGGCCGATCAGAGCGGCGAATTGGATATAGGCACTTTGTCGGGAAATGCCAGAGTGCGTATTGAAGGTTGGCCGCACATTGCGGCGGGCCAATATGTGTGGCTGCGCCTGAAGGGCACTAAGGTCGATGGCTCGTACGAGAAAACGATCTGGAAGCCGCCATCAAAGGTTACACAGAGCGAATTCAACGACAATGCCTTGAACGCCACAGTCATAGAGACAGAGCTGAAGGAACTGAAGGATGGCAGCACCCTGACAATTGAGTTCAAGGTCGCGTTTGATAAAAGCGAAGTCGAAGCACAGGCCACCTCGTTACCGTCGCGCACTTATACCATCCGCTCGGCATTCAATGCGACTGCCCCTGGCGTCAAACAGGCCACGGGCAGTGGCTCCACCCAGCAACTGGACCCAGTGGCGGCTAAGAACGAGCTGACGGTGGTCATTCCAGACTACGGTATCCAATCCGGTGATGAAGTCAGCGTTACCTGGGCCGGTAGTACCGGGGGCGGTTCCCTTACCACTGAAATGCAAGCACTGCCTGGCAACCGGGAAATAGAAATTCCTGTGTCGGTAATCGCCTATAACCTTGGCCGATCGGTGACGGTCACCTACATCGTCAAGCGTAGCAGTGGAGTGAAGCCACCATCCGCTGCCTTGACGCTGGCTGTGGCCACGTTGGCTGAGAGCGCGCTGATGCCGAGTCAACCGCGCATCCTCGAGGCCGATCAGAGCGGCGAATTGGATATAGGCAGTTTGTGGGGAAATGCCAGAGTGCGTATTGAAGGTTGGCCGCACATTGCGGCGGGCCAATATGTGTGGCTGCGCCTGAAGGGCACTAAGGTCGATGGCTCGTACGAGAAAACGATCTGGAAGCCGCCATCAAAGGTTACGCAGAGCGAATTCAACGGCAATGCCTTGAACGCCACAGTCATAGATACAGAGCTGAAGGAACTGAAGGATGGCAGCACCCTGACAATTGAGTTCAAGGTCGCGTTTGATAAAAGCGAAGACGAAGTACAGGCCACTCCGTTACCGTCGCGCACTTATACCATCCGCTCGGCATTCTATGCGACTGCCCCTGGCGTCAAACAGGCCATGGGCAGTGCTCCCTTCCAGCTACTGAACCCTATGGAGGCTAAGGATGCGCTGACGGTGGTGATTCCGGACTACGGTATCCAGCATGGCGATCAGGTCAGTGTGATATGGGCCGGTGCTCCCGGGGGCGGGTCCCCCACTACTGCCTGGCAAGCGCTGCCCGACAACCGGGAGATCGAGATGCCGGTGTCGGTGATTGCCTTCAATTTGGGCAGGCCGGTGGGGGTCACCTACATCGTCAAGCGTACCAGTGGAGTGAAGCCGCAGTCCTCTGGGTTGTTGCTGACTGTAGGCACGTTGGCTAACAGTGCGCTGATGCCAAGCCGGCCGCGTATTCTTCTGGCTGCGGATAACGGCAACGGTGATGAACTGTATATTAAAAACGTGTTGAATAAAATCGAGATACAGGTCGACAACTGGCCGCATATCGCGATCGGCCAGCACTTGTGGATGCGCTTGAAAGGCTATAAGGCCGATGGGGCTGAGCACAACCACAATATCTGGATACCGCCGGGCCCAATGGTCAGCGAGATCTGGCTGACCCAGGGTTATTACAGGAAGTCTGAAATCTCCAAGTACTTGCTGGAGCTGGGCGACGGCAGCACGCTAACGGTGGAGTTCAAGGTTGCCTTCGGTCAGATTACTGACGAGACGCAGGCTACGGACTTCCCGCCGCGGACTTATACCGTCAAAAATCCTCTAACTTTTATGAGTATCAAAGACCATCTCGGTAGAGAAATTCAGGAGAACGGCATCACCGAATTTCCGATGGTATCGCTTTGGGGGCGAGCGAGCGTTGCCACTTCAGTCGATTTGTATGACAACCTGGCTTACAGAATAACGATCAGTGTTTCATCGGACGGTGCATGGCGCGTTATCCCAAGCTTTGGTTCGGGCGAGCATCGACTCTACGTTAGATCTTCCAACGGCGGCAGCCCGCTATATTCAAACACACGCACCTTCAATGTCGCACCTTCTGCGTCGGGGGAAACGGAGACAGACCCTGAGGATCCTCCAATTTTCTTATAGGAAATCAAGAGGACACACTGGATGTCTGGCTTTGAGGGCTGCTTTGCAGCCCAGCGGGGCGGTGCGACGTTTCGCTAAATCCCCTCGCCACACCAGGGTTCTCGCCAGTGGGTAGGGTTAGTTTGCCTCTTTTACCGCACTCAAGAACGCACACGTACGCTCCTGCTGCGGGTTCTCGAAAATCTGCGCCGGCGTGCCTTGTTCATGAATCTGGCCTTTGTAGAAGAAGCACACCCGGTCCGCGAACTCCCGCGCAAACCCCATCTGGTGGGTCACCATCAGCATCGTCAGGTTGTGCTCGGCACCCAGTTTGCGGATCACGTTCAATACTTCTCCGCACAGTTCCGGATCCAGCGCCGAGGTCACTTCATCGAACAGCATCACTTTCGGCCGCATCGCCAGTGCCCGGGCAATCGCCACCCGTTGTTGCTGGCCGCCGGACAACTGCGACGGGTAGTGGTCGAGCTTGTTGCCCAGGCCCACCAGTTCCAGCAGGTCGGCGGCGCGCTCCCGGGCTTCTTTCGGGTTCATGCCCAACACCTGCACCGGCGCCTCGATCACGTTCTGCAGCGCGGTCATGTGGGGGAACAGGTTGAAGCTCTGGAACACCATGCCGATCTTGCCGCGCACCCGGCGGATGTGTCGGTCGTTGGCCGGCACCAGCACGCCGTTGCGGTTGGGCATGTGGGTCAGTGAGTCATCCTCGACGCGGATCTGGCCCTGGTCGATGCCTTCCAGGGTCATCAACACCCGCAACAGCGTGGATTTGCCCGAGCCGCTGGGGCCGATGATCGCGACCTTTTCACCGGGGGCGACATCCAGGTTCAGATGGTCGAGCACCGTGAAGCTGCCGTAGCTTTTGGTCACGTCCTGGAAACTCACAATCGGCCGGGACGGTGTCGGAATCTGCATGGCCGGGGCCTCCTGCTGCGACGCCAGCGTGCTGCGCCGGGACAAATCGGTGGGCGAGGACAGAGGTAAAGTCATTAGCGTAGCTCCATGCGCGTTTCAAGGCGCCGTACCAGATAAGCCAAGGCGAGGCTCAGGGCGAGGAAGAACAGGCCGACCATGGTGATCGGTTCCAGGTAGCGGAAATTTTCGGAGCCGATGTTCTTGGCCTGCTGCATGATTTCCACCACGGTGATCGCCGACAGCACCGGCGTGTCCTTGAGCATCGCCACCAGGTAGTTGCCCAGCGGCGGCACGATCGGTCGCAGCGCCTGGGGCAGGATGATGTTGCGGTAGGCGTCGTACGGCGCGATGTTCAACGCCGTCACCGCTTCCCACTGCGCCCGCGGCACCGCGTCGAGACCGCTGCGATAGACCTCGGCGATGTAGCAGGCATAGTGCAGGCCGATACCGAGGATGCCGACTTGCATGGCCGTCAGGTTCAAGCCGTAGTTGGGCAGCACGTAGTAGAGGAAATACACCTGGATCAGCAGCGGCGTGCTGCGGATGAACTCAATCACCGCTGTGGCCGGCCACGACAGCCAGAATTTGCGACTGCGCCGGCCAATCGCCAGGAACAGCCCCAGGACAATCGCGATCAGGAAACCGATCAGGGTAATGCCCACGGTGTTGAGGGAGGCGCGCAGCAGGTCCGGCAGGATTTGCGCGGCGTAGGACCAGTCGAACAGCGTCATGACAGACCTCCACGCATCCGGCCCCGGCTCAGTCGCCGCTCGATGTTGCGCATGCCGAAGTTGATGGCCTGGGCGAGGATGAAATACATCACCAGCGCCAGGCTGAAGATTTCCAGGGTCTGGAATGTCGCCTGATCCAACTGGCGCGCCCGGAAGCTCAGGTCGGATAAGGTGATCAGCGAGACCAACGAGGTGTTCTTCAGCAGCTCGATAAGCAGATTGGTGCCCGGCGGAATCGCCGCCAACAACGCCTGGGGCAGGATGATTCGTTTGAAGCGTGTGAAGGCACTGAAGTTCAGCGCCGTGCAGGCTTCGTATTGGCCCTTGGCGACCGAACTGATGGCGCCGCGCATCACCTCGGCCCCATACGCACCAATGTGCAGGCCCAGGCCGACGATCGCCACGGCGTAAGGGCTCAGTTCGACATTGAAGGGGGGCAGCGGCAGCACGAAAAACAGCCAGAACAACTGCACCAGCAGCGACGTCCCTCGGAACACTTCGATGTAGGTAATCGAAAACCAGCGCAACGCGCGCCACGGCGACAGGCGCCCGAGGGCTGCGAGTACCGCCGCGACAATCGCCAGCAGCGAGCCGAAGAAGGTCACTTGCAGCGTGACCCAGGCCCCTTGAATCAATAACGGAAGTAATTCGCCCATGGTTCAACCCGATGTCCGATGAAGCGGGGAACAGGCATTACGCGCTGTGCGTCATGCCCGTTTCGGCGTGCCGTCAGGGCTGAGCGCAGAGCTCGGCCGCGGTCTTGCTGGTGACGTTGGATTTGTCGAAACCGAACGGCGCGACGGCCTTGAGGTGTTCTTCCGAACCCAGCCACTTTTTCAGCTCGGCGTTGACCGCGTCGCGCAGGTCCTTGTCTTCGGGGCGGAAGGCCAGCGCACCGTAGCCGATGTGGGACGGGTCGTCCTTGAATTCGGTCATCGCCTCGACCTTGTCACCGCCCTTGGCGGCCAGGCCCTTCATGGTCAGTTGCGTGCCGACGGCGGCGTCGGCGCGACCGGCGCGCACGGCTTGCAATTGCGCGGTGGTGTCGGGGACCTGCAGGATCTGTTCATCCTTTACCCCGGAATCGCGGGCATAGGCCAGGTTCACCGTGCCGGCCATGATCGCCAGCTTCACGTCCGGTTGCTTGGCAATGTCTTCATAGCTGTGGAGTTTTTTCGGATTGCCCTTGGCTACCAACAAGGCGTCGGGCAATTGGTATTGCGGATCGGTGAACAACACCTGTTTGCAGCGCGCCGGGGTGATGTACATGCCGGCGGCGATCACGTCGAAGCGACCGGCGCGCAGGCCAGGAATCAGCGAGCCCCACTCGGTGAGCACGCCATTAACCTGCTTGATGCCCATCTTGGCGAAGATGATCTTGGCGATCTCCGGCGATTCACCGGTGACGGTGCCGTCGGTTTCGGTGAAGGCAAACGGGGTTTCGTTGGCGTAGCCGATGCGGATGCTGCTGTTGCTCTTGACGGTATCCAGGGTCGCCGCCTGGACGCTGCTGGCCAGGCCAAGCACGGCACAGGTCAACAAGAGCCGGCGCAAAGGTGTGCAAGTGCGGGGAAGAAAATTGCTCATCGATAAAATCTCCTGTTTCTTGTGGATCCGTCAGCGGACGGTTCTGTGTTAGGAGGCAGTGTGACAAGAGCAAAACGTACAACGGCGGATCCGGGCATGGCCTGAGATCGGGAATGGCGCCGGTACAGGTCGGTCCGGCTTTTTGTCGGGGCAATGCACCCGCCTGGATAACGACCTTGGACCGAGCATACAAAAGCCCCGGCGCGGATTGTATTGCACTAGGACAATTGCATTGCCGCGATGGCCGCGCAATGCTGTGCGCACCCGTTCTCACGCCGGTTGCAGCCGTTATGGATAAGTGGAAGTCAGCCCTGGACCTCGCCCGCAGCGGTGAATCCAAATACAAGATCCTGGTGCAGGCCATCGCCGACGACATCGAACAGGGAACCCTGGCCAATGACCAGCGCCTGCCGCCGCAACGGCAGGTGGCCGACGCCATGGGCATCAGCGTGCAGACCGTCACCAATGCCTACAAGGAGTTGGAGCGCCAAGGGCTGGTCCGCTGCGAAGTCGGGCGCGGCAGTTTCGTCTCGCGGCGCATGAGTGATCGGGTCGCCACCTATATCCTCGACAGCCCCGAGCGGGCGCTGGTGGATTTTTCCATCACGCGCATCCTGCATACCCGCGAGCACGATCAGTGCTGGCGCGACACCTGTGCCGAGCTGAGTACCGAAGAGGACCAGCCATGGATCCACGCGTTTCGTCCGATAGCCGGTTTTGAATCCCATCGCGAAGCGGCGGCGCAATGGATCGGCCGACAGGGGCTGAAAGTCGATCGCAACGATGTACTGATAACCAATGGCGCCGCCCATGGCATCTTCCTCGCTCTGGCCTCCCTCGCCGGTCCCGACGATGTGGTGCTCTGCGAAGGGCTGACCGACCACGGCGTGATCGGCAATTCCCAGGTGCTGGGCTTCACCCTCAAGGGGCTGGACACTGACCGCCATGGCATCGATCCCGAACACTTCGAAGACATGTGCAGCAACGAGCGCATCACCGCGCTGGTGTGCACGCCGAACCTGAACAACCCCACCACCAGCCTGATGCCCGACGCCCGCCGCCGGGAGATCGCCGAGATCGCCCGACGCTTTGGCGTGCACATCATCGAAGACGATGTTTACGGTCCGCTGCTGGACGAACGACGGGCGCCGCCTATCAGCCATTACCTGCCGGAGCTGTCGTTTTACTGCACGAGCATGACCAAGTCGGTGCTCACCGGGTTGCGGATTGGCTATCTGGTGGTGCCCAAGCGCCTGGCGTTGCGCACCGAGAGCATCCTGCGGGTGAACAGTTGGATGGCCACGCCGATGGTCTCGGAGATCGCCGCACGCTGGATCCGCGACGGTCGCGCCGACTCACTGCTGCATCTGCAAAGGCGCCTGTTGGCCGGACGCCAGGCGATGGTCACCGAGCACATGGGCGAACATGTGTTGGCCCAGCATCCTCATGCCTTGAACGCATGGATCGGCATTCCGCCCCACTGGGAAGTCGACAGCCTGGTGCGGGCGCTAAGGCATAAGCACATCGCCGTCACGTCCCCCGATCCGTTCACCGTGCGCGGCACACCAAGGCCCCGCGCGGTGCGGGTCTGCGTCGGTGCCGAATGCAGCGATGAAGAAATGCGCCATGCACTGATCGGCATGCGGCAGATCTTCAACCAGTACCCGCAGATTCATGATTTCTGATGCACCACACCATTCCCTGTGGGAGCGAGCTTGCTCGCGATAGCGGTGTAGCAGTCGGCAAAGATGTTGAATGTGAGGGCCCCATCGCGAGCAAGCTCGCTCCCACAAGGGATTTGTGGTGACTTTGGAACTTCATCACTAAATTGCCCTAGTACATTCATCACCACAATCCGGCCCTCTTAGACTGCGCCCAACACATCTGCTCGGGACGCGGTCATGACAGGATTGCAGCTTCAGGACATTTTCCTCGCTCGCCAGCGCATCGAGTCGCAGGTCAGGCGCACGCCCATGGAGCATTCCCCCAGCCTGTCGCGACGGATGGGGGTGCCGGTGTACCTCAAGCTGGAAGCCCTGCAAATCACCGGCAGCTTCAAGCTGCGCGGTGCGAGCAATGCGGTGGCGCAGCTCAGCGCCGAACAGAAAGCCCGAGGCGTCGTCACGGCTTCGACCGGCAATCATGGCCGGGCGCTCGCTTATGCTGCCTCGCAGCAGGGCGTCCGGGCGATGGTCTGCCTCTCGAACCTGGTGCCGGCCAACAAGGTGCAGGCGATTCGCGATTTAGGCGCCGAGGTGTGCATCGTCGGCCAATCCCAGGACGATGCCCAGCGCGAAGCCGAGCGTATCGCGAGCGAGCAGGGCGCGACTTTCCTGCCGCCCTTCGATCATCCCGCGATCATCGCCGGCCAAGGCACCCTCGGCCTGGAAATCCTCGAACAGCAACCGGACGTGGCCCAGGTGCTCGTTCCGTTGTCCGGTGGCGGCCTGTTCGCCGGGGTTGCCCTGGCCCTGAAAAGCGCCAATCCAGCGATTCAGGTCCACGGCATCAGCATGGCCCGAGGCGCGGCGATGCACGCCAGCCTTGCCGCCGGGAAGCCCGTCGACGTCGAAGAACTGCCGACGCTGGCCGACTCCCTCGGGGGCGGCATCGGCCTGGACAATCGCTTCACCTTCGCCATGACCCGACAGTTGATCGATGACCTGCACCTGCTTTCGGAGGCCTCCATCGCTAACGGCCTGCGCCATGCCTATCACCACGAACGCCTGGTGCTCGAAGGCGCCGCCGTGGTCGGCATCGCGGCGCTGCTCGACGGCCTGGTCGAACCGCGTGGCCCCATCGTGGTGGTGGTCAGCGGCCGCAACGTCGACACCGAACACCATGCCCGCGTGATCGCTGGCGCCAACGCCTGATAACCCGTTGAACGGAGCCTGTCATGAGTGAAGTCACCCTATTGAGCGAAGCCGACCTGCGCAGTTGCGTGGCCCTCGACCTGGCGAGCATCGACGCCGTCGAGCAGGCGTTCGTGCTGCTGGCCACCGCCGCCGTGGCGATGCCGCCGATCCTGCGATTGGACATTCCCGAGTACAACGGCGAAGTGGACGTAAAGACCGCTTACCTGCCGGGCCTGGAACGCTTCGCCATCAAGGTCAGCCCGGGTTTTTTCGACAACCCCAAGCTTGGCCTGCCCAGCCTGAACGGCATGATGATGCTGCTCTCGGCACGCACCGGTTTGCTGGAGGCGCTGTTGCTGGACAACGGTTACCTCACCGCCGTGCGCACCGCCGCGGCCGGGGCGGTGGCGGCGCGTTGCCTGTCCCGTGAGGACAGCCGCAGCGTGGCGCTGATCGGTGCCGGCGAACAGGCGGCATTGCAGCTCCAGGCGCTGCGGCTGGTGCGACCGATCGACGAGGTGCGGGTCTGGGCGCGGGATGCGCAAAAGGCCCGGGCGTTCAGTGCCGAACTCGCTCGCGACAGCGGGATTGCCGTTACGCCGTGCGCCTCCATCGATGACGCCATGGAAGGCGTGGACATCGCCATCACTTGCACCCCGAGTCGTGAGCCGTTGATCGAAGCTCGCCATTTACATCCGGGCCTACACATCACGGCGATGGGATCGGACGCGGAGCACAAGAACGAAATTTCCCCGCAAGCCTTGGCGGCGGTCGACTGCTATGTCGCCGACCGCTTGAGCCAGACCCGCGTGCTCGGTGAACTGCACCACGCCCTGGTGGCCGGCACCGTTCGCGATGACCTCGCATTGTTGGAGCTGGGGCGGGTGTTGGCGGGGCAGCGAATCGGGCGTTCCGATGCGGCGCAAGTGACGCTGTGCGACCTCACCGGCACCGGCGCCCAGGACACCGCTATCGCCAATCTCGCTTTCGAGCGGGCGCGGGCGGCAGGGAAGGGTTTTGCGTTCGGGCGCTAGATCTTTTTTCACGAGTCATTTGAACAGAGGGCAGGTGGATGTCAGAGATAGTCGTCAATCTTCCGTTCCAGCGGGAGGAATACGCCCAGCGCCTGGCGAAGGTTCGCGCAGCCATGCAGGCCCAGGGCCTTGAGCTGCTGCTGGTCACCGATCCGTCGAACATGGCCTGGCTCACCGGCTATGACGGTTGGTCGTTTTATGTGCACCAATGCGTGCTGTTGGCGCTGGACGGCGAGCCCGTGTGGTTCGGCCGCGGCCAGGATGCCAACGGTGCCAGGCGCACGGTGTTCATGCAGGCCGATAACATCGTTGGCTACCCGGACATCTACGTGCAGTCTCGCGAGCGCCATCCGATGGACTACCTGTCCCGCGAGGTGATCATCGCCCGTGGCTGGGGCGCCCTGTCCATCGGCGTGGAAATGGACAACTACTACTTCAGCGCCGCCGCCTACCTGTCGCTGCAAAAGCATCTGCCCGAGGCGAAACTGGTGGACGCAGTGGGCCTGGTGAACTGGCAGCGTGCGGTCAAGTCGCCCCAGGAAATCGCCTACATGCGCATCGCTGCGCGCATCGTCGAGAACATGCACGGCCGGATTCTCGAACGGATCGAACCGGGCATGCGCAAGAACGAACTGGTGGCCGAGATCTACAGCAGCGGCATCCTCGGTGCCGACGGCCACGGCGGCGACTACCCGGCCATCGTGCCGCTGTTGCCCACCGGGGCCGACGCCAGCGCGCCGCACCTGACCTGGGACGATTCGCCGTTCGAACGGGGCGCCGGCACCTTCTTTGAAATCGCCGGTTGCTACAAGCGTTACCACTGCCCGCTGTCGCGCACGATTTACCTGGGCAAGCCGCCGCAGCATTTCCTCGACGGTGAAAAAGCCGTGGTCGAAGGCATCGCCGCAGGCCTGGACGCGGCCAAGCCGGGGAACACCACGGGCGACATCGCCGTGGCGTTTTTCAAGGTGCTGGAGAAATTCGGCATCCACAAGGACAGCCGTTGCGGCTACCCCATCGGTATCAGTTATCCACCGGATTGGGGCGAGCGCACCATGAGCCTGCGACCCGGTGACAACAGCGTGTTGCAACCGGGCATGACCTTCCACTTCATGCCGGGGCTGTGGATGGATGATTGGGGCCTGGAAATCACCGAGAGCATCCTGATCACCGAGACCGGCGTCGAGACGCTGTGCAACGTGCCTCGTCAACTGTTCGTGAAGGATTGACCCATGAGCGAAATGCCCAGCAATCCCATCATTGCCACGGTCGACTTCAGCCGCGCAGGCGTGCAGCACGGTTTTCTCAAGCTCCCGTATTCACGGGACGATTCGGCCTGGGGCGCGGTGATGATTCCCATCACCGTGATCCAGCGCGGCAGCGGCCCGACTGCGCTGCTCAGCGGTGGCAACCACGGCGATGAATACGAAGGTCCGGTGGCGCTGAGCAAGCTGGCCCAGCAGCTGACCGCTGAAGAGGTCAGCGGGCGGGTGATCATCGTGCCGTTCATGAACACCCCGGCCTTCCATGCCGGGCGCCGGACTTCGCCGATCGACAAGGGCAACCTCAATCGCAGTTTTCCCGGTAGGCCCGACGGCACGGTCACCGAGAAAATCGCCGACTATTTCAACCGCACCCTACTGCCCTTGGCCGACATTGTGCTGGACATCCATTCCGGCGGCCGGACCCTGGATTTCCTGCCGTTCGCCGCCTGCCACGTCTTGCCGGACAAACAGCAACAGGCGCGCTGCGAGGCCGGCATGCTGGCGTTCAACGCACCGTATTGCATGCGCATGCTGGAGCTGGACGCCGGGTCGATGTACGACACGGCCGCCGAATCCCAGGGCAAGGTGTTCGTCACCACCGAGCTGGGCGGCGGTGGTTCTTCCACCGCTCGCAGCGTGGCGATTGCCGAGCGTGGGGTGCGCAACCTGTTGATCCACGCTGGCATTTTGCGGGGCTCGATCGAGCTGCAGCCTTCGCTGGTGCTCGACATGCCGGACGCCAGTTGCTTCATTGCCAGTGAGCACAACGGTTTGCTGGAGATGTGCCGCGACCTTGGTGAAAACGTCACCCAGGGCGAGGTAGTAGCGCGTATTCATGACACTGCCCGCAGCGGCGTCGCCCCGGTGGAATACCGCGCCGCCCGCAGCGGCTTGCTGGCGGCCCGGCATTTTCCCGGGCTGGTGCAGTGTGGCGATACGTTGGCGGTGATTGCGGATGTGTTGGCTTGATCAGGCTGCGCATGACCTTTGTGGCGAGGGGATTTATCCCCGCTGGGTTGCGAAGCAGCCCCAAAACTGCGGACTCGATTTTCCAGGCATACCGAGGTGTCAGGTTTTGGGGTCGCTGCGCAACCCAGCGGGGATAAATCCCCTCGCCACAATTGATGTATGTCTGGAAGTTTTCTGTAACTACCCGGAGCCCACGGCCCATGCACAAGCTCGATCGCTACGACCTGAAGATCCTGCAGATCCTCGCCGACGACGGGCGGATCACCAAGTCGAGCCTGGCCGAGGCCATCAACCTGTCGGTCACGCCGGCCTGGGAGCGGGTGCGCAAGTTGGAAGCGGCGGGCTTGATTGTCGGTTATCGAGCGCAGATCGATTGGGCTGCGGTGTTCAAGCGTCAGCAGGTGTTGGTGGAAATCACCCTGGCCCGGCACACCGCCCAGGACATGCGTCGTTTCGAACAACGCATGATCGCCGCGCCCGAAGTGGCGTTCTGTTACGCCACCGGCGGCGGTGTCGATTACCTGGCGATGATCCAGGCGCCGGACGTCGATGCCTACCAGCGTTTTGTCGATCAACTGCTGCTCGAAGACCTCGGCATCGAACGCTACTTCACCTACATCGTCACCAAGACCATCAAGACCGCCGGTGCGTTGCCGGCGGAGCTGGTGTCATCCGCCTGAGCACCGCAGAAAACGCTTTCCGGCAGGTTCTTTCCAGAAAAAAACCAAGGTCTGACCCCGCTCGAACATCCGAAAACCCAAGCGTCGCTGCCCTAGCATGGATTCACGCACACGCTCTGGAGTGAACGTCATGCCTTATCAACACCCGCTGCTGTTCAAAGCGCTTTGCTATGTCGACGGCCATTGGGTCCACAGCGACAGCGGCCACAGCGTGGCCGTCCACAACCCTGCCAACCGCACCGTCATCGGTCATGTACCGATGCTTGATCAATCGCAGATCGTCGCGGCGGTGGACGCGGCGCATCGCGCATTTCCTTTGTGGCGCGAACAAAGCCTGGAGACGCGCGGCGCCATCTTGCGGCGCTGGGCGGCGTTGATCACCGAGCACAGCGAGGACTTGGCGCGAATTCTCAGCCTGGAACAGGGCAAGCCCTTGGCCGAGTCCCGTGGCGAAATCGCTTATGCCGCCAGCTTTATTCCTTGGTTCGCCGAGGAAGCTCGGCGCCTGTACGGCCAGAACATTCCCAGCCATATCCCGAATGCGCACCTTGGCACGGTCAAGGAACCGGTGGGGGTTTGTGCGCTGCTCACGCCGTGGAATTTCCCGTCGGCCATGATCACCCGCAAGGCCGCCGCCGCGTTGGCTGCTGGTTGCACCGTGGTGATCAAGCCGGCCCACGAAACACCGTACTCGGCCTTGGCGTTGGCACAATTGGCCGAAGAAGCCGGCTTCCCTGCCGGGGTCTTCAACGTGGTCCTGGGCGAGCCGCAAATGGCCATGGAAACCCTGGTCAAGGACAGTCGCGTACGCTCGGTGAGCTTCACCGGCTCGACCCGGGTCGGGAAGCTGGTGTTGCAAGCGGCGGCCCACGACGTGAAGAAAGTCGCGCTGGAGCTGGGCGGCAACGCGCCGTTCATTGTCTGCGCGGATGCCGACCTGGCCCTGGCGGTGAAGGTCGCCGTGGAGGCGAAATTCCAGACCTCGGGCCAGGATTGCTGCGCGGCCAACCGAATCATGGTCCAGCGTCCGGTGTACCAGGCTTTTCTCACTCGCTTCACCGCAGCTGTGCGCGCCTTGCGCGTCGGCCCGGCCATGGTCGATCAGCAGGAACAGGAGGTGGACGTCGGCCCATTGATGCATCAGGCCGCGTTCGATGCGACCGCCGACCGCGTCGCCGATGCCCTGGCGTTGGGTGCTCAACGCCTGGTGGGCGGTGAAACACATGCCTTGGGCGGGTTGTTCTACCAACCCACTGTGCTGGCCGATGTCACGCCGCAGATGCGCATCTACCGTGAAGAAAATTTCGCGCCCATCGCCGGGGTGATGCCGTTCGACACCTTGGACGAAGCCGTCGAAATGGCCAACGACACCGAGTACGGACTGGCCGCCTATATTTGCTCCAATCGCCTGGATGTCATTTACCCGCTGATCCGCCGTCTCGACCACGCCATGGTCGCGGTCAACGGCGTCAAGTTCACCGGCCACCCGATTCCCTTCGGTGGCATGAAAGCCTCCGGCCTCGGCCGCGAGGGCGGCACCGAGGGCTTCGAGCCCTTTGTCGAAACCAAATACTTTTGCCTGCACCATCAAGGCCAGTTCCCAGGAGAATCCGCATGAGCCAAGAACTCAACACGCTGTTCGAACAAGACCGTGCGCATTTCATGCACCCGTCGACTCACGCCCATGACCACGCCAGCGGCGCGCTCAAGGGACGAATCATCAAGAGCGCGTCGGGCATCCGCATTCGCGATCACGAAGGGCGTGAGTTCATCGACGCCTTTGCTGGTCTGTACTGCGTGAACATCGGCTACGGGCGTACCGAGGTGGCTGACGCCATCTACAAACAGGCCAAGGAACTGGCCTACTACCACACCTACGTCGGCCATTCGAGCGAGGCGATCATTGAGCTGTCCAGCCGCATCATGGACTGGGCGCCGGAAGGGATGAAGAAGGTTTATTACGGGTTGTCCGGTTCCGACGCCAACGAAACCCAGATCAAACTGGTGCGTTACTACAACAACGTGCTGGGCCGGCCGCAGAAGAAGAAAATCATTTCCCGGGACCGTGGCTACCACGGCTCGGGCATCATGACCGGCAGCCTGACCGGGCTCCCAGCGTTTCACCAGCACTTCGACCTGCCGGCGGAGGGGGTCAAGCACACCGTCTGCCCACACTGGTATCGCAAGGCCCCGGCGGGCATGGACGAAGCGGCCTTCGTGCGCTATTGCGCCGATGAGCTGGAGAAATTGATTCTTGCTGAAGGTCCCGACACCGTGGCGGCGTTTATCGGCGAGCCGTTGATGGGCACCGGTGGCATCATCGTTCCGCCCGCCGGTTATTGGGATGCGATTCAGGCCGTCCTGAAGAAATACGACGTGTTGTTGATTGCTGATGAAGTGGTGTGCGCGTTCGGGCGCCTGGGTTCGAAAATGGGCAGCCAGCGCTACGGCATGAAGCCGGACCTGATCACCACCGCCAAAGGCCTGACCAGTGCCTATGCACCGTTGTCGGCGGTGATCATCGGCGAAAAAGTCTGGAGCGTGATTGAAAAAGCTTCCCAGGCCGAAGGAGCCATGGGCCACGGCTGGACCTATTCCGGGCATCCGATCTGCGCGGCGGCGGCGCTGGCCAACCTCGACATCCTCGAGCGGGAAAACCTTACGGCCAACGCCGAGGATGTGGGCGGCTACTTGAATCGTCGGTTGCGCGAAACCCTCGAAGGTCATCCGTTGGTGGGCGAGGTACGCGGAGATGGCATGCTGGCGGCGGTGGAGTTCATGGCCGACCGTGAACAGCGCACAGCGTTCGACCCGGCACTCAAGGTCGGCCCCAAGGTCTCGGCCGCCTGCCTGGAACGCGGCATGATCGCCCGCGCCATGCCCCACGGCGACATCCTGGGCTTCGCCCCACCGCTGATCCTCACCCGCGAAGAGGCGGACCTGATCGTCGACATCACCAAAGGCGCTATCGATCAGGTGGCGGGTGAGGTGTTGGCTTGAACTGAGTTCACAATACTTCAGGACACAAATAACCTGTGGCGAGGGAGCTTGCTCCCGCTGGGCCGCGAAGCGGCCCCAAAACCAGGCAACTCGGTATGCCAGGAAAATCGAGTTCGCTGCTATAGGGCTGCTTCGCAGCCCAGCGGGAGCAAGCTCCCTCGCCACGGGGGATCAAATTGAAATAGGAAATTGGAACCAATAAAAAGCCCGCCCGATCATGTGATCGGGCGGGCTTTTGGGTGTCGCTCGGAAATTACTTCTTCAAACCGTAATGCTCATCGAGCATGCCGGGCGAATTCGGGGCCTTCGGCGCGTAGTCCCGTGGTGGTTCCTGGATCCCTTTCGGTGGGGTCAGGCGTTCCCGCGGGCTCTGTGCCGCATCGGCCTGCAGGGCAGCCAGCAGGCGTTGGCGAGTCTGCTCGTCCAGGGCCAGGCGATTGGCGCCCTCGGACAGGTGATCCTGGACTTCCTGGTAGCTCTGGGTGAGTTTTTTTACCAGGGAAGCGGTGCTGTTGAAGTGAGTGACCACTTCATTCTGGTAACTGTCGAAACGTTCCTGGATGTCGTCCAGCTGACGTTGGGTGCTGTTGGGCACCGCGTTCGGCAGCAGGCGGGCAAGCAGGAATCCAATGGCGACACCGGCAACCAGGGCAAGAGTCGGCAACAGCCAAACTAAGAGCGAGTGTTCCACGAGTCCTTCCTCTATAAACGGCTTTGCTTTACGTTAACGGCTCGGACCTGCGCTGTATACCGCGAAGAACATCGCAATGATGCCAGGCACAGACTTTTAGCTAGACGAGTCGACCCTATTCGGGGTCACGGAGTTCTTTCCTTGCTTATGCGCGAAACCCCTGTAGTCATCGATGGCCCGGTGGGCCAACTGGAAGCGTTGTACCTGGACAGCGAGGCGCCCCGTGGCCTGGCGCTGATCTGCCACCCGAACCCGGTGCAGGGCGGGACCATGCTCAACAAAGTGGTTTCGACCCTGCAGCGCACCGCCCGCGATGCCGGTCTGGTTACGTTGCGTTTCAATTATCGCGGCGTCGGCGCCAGCGCCGGCAGCCATGACATGGGCACCGGCGAAGTGGACGACGCCCAGGCCGCAGCCGCCTGGCTGCTGGAAAAACACCCGGGCCTGCCCCTGACCCTGTTCGGTTTCTCCTTTGGCGGCTTCGTTGCCGCAACCCTGGGCGGGCGCCTGGAAGCCCAGGGCCAACCGCTCAAGCACCTGTTCATGGTGGCACCGGCGGTGATGCGCCTGGATGAGCAATCGCCCTTGCCGACAGATGGTGAGCTGACCGTGATCCAGCCGGAAACCGACGAAGTGGTCGATCCGCAACTGGTCTACGCATGGTCTGACGCGCTCCAACGCCCCCATGAGCTGCTGAAAGTGGCAGAATGCGGACACTTTTTTCATGGCAAGCTGACCGATCTCAAGGATCTGCTCCTGCCGCGCCTCTCGAATTGACAGCAGTCTGACAAGCGATAACCCATGACGACGCGTACCCGTATCCTGACCGGCATCACCACCACCGGCACCCCGCACCTGGGCAACTATGCCGGCGCCATCCGTCCGGCGATCCTCGCCAGCCGCGACAGCAACGCCGATTCGTTCTACTTCCTGGCCGACTACCACGCCCTGATCAAATGCGATGACCCGCTGCGCATCCAGCGTTCGCGCCTGGAAATCGCTGCGACCTGGTTGGCCGGTGGCCTGGACGTGGACCGCGTGACGTTCTATCGCCAGTCCGACATTCCTGAAATCCCGGAGCTGACCTGGCTGCTGACCTGCGTCGCCGCCAAGGGCCTGCTCAACCGCGCCCACGCCTACAAGGCGTCGGTGGACAAGAACGTCGAGGCCGGCGAAGACCCGGACGCCGGCATCACCATGGGGCTGTACAGCTACCCGGTGTTGATGGCGGCCGACATCCTGATGTTCAACGCCCACAAGGTGCCGGTCGGTCGCGACCAGATCCAGCACGTGGAAATGGCCCGTGACATTGGCCAGCGCTTCAACCACCTGTTCGGCCAGGGCAAGGAGTTCTTCACCATGCCCGAGGCGCTGATCGAGGAGAGCGTCGCCACGCTGCCGGGCCTCGATGGTCGCAAAATGTCCAAGAGCTACGACAACACCATCCCGTTGTTCAGCAGCGCCAAGGACATGAAGGACGCGATCTCGCGAATCGTCACCGACTCCCGCGCCCCGGGCGAAGCCAAGGACCCGGACAACTCGCACCTGTTCACCCTGTTCCAGGCCTTCGCCACTGCCGAACAGTCCGCCGAATTCCGCAGCGAACTGCTGCAGGGCCTGGGATGGGGCGAGGCGAAGAATCGCCTGTTCCAATTGCTCGATGACCAGTTGGGTGAAGCGCGCGAGCGTTATCACCAGTTCATCGAGCGTCCATCGGACCTTGAGGACATCCTGCAACTGGGCGCCAAGAAAGCCCGGGCCGTGGCCACGCCGTTCCTCAACGAGCTGCGCGAGGCGGTTGGCCTGCGCTCGTTTGTCAGCCAGGTCCAGGTGACGACCCAGACCAAAAAGAAAGCGGCCAAGGCAGCCCGTTTTGTCAGCTTCCGCGACGAGGACGGCAGTTTTCGCTTCCGCCTGCTTTCCGCCGAGGGCGAGCAACTGTTGCTCTCGAACAACTTTGCCGACGGCAAGACCGCCGGGCAGGTGACCAAGCAATTGCAGTCCGGCCAACCCTTGGACGTGCGCAGCGACGACCTGGGTTTCAGCGTCTGGCTCGACGGCGCATGCGTGGCCCAGAGCCCTGCGTTCGCTGACAGTGCCGCCCGGGATGCAGCCATCGACGCGTTGCGCGTGGCACTGACGCCTGCCCAGGACTGACCGAAGGCGTTACCCGACCATCGGCCCGAATAAGGGCCGATTGCCATTCTTCTGGGCCATCGCTACAGTGACGGCCCGTTTTTGTTGCCTTGCTAACGAATATGACGCCCCTAGAACGATATCAAGCTGATCTGAAACGCCCGGAATTCTTCCACGACGCAGCCCAGGAAACGGCCGTGCGGCACTTGCAGCGCCTGTACGACGACCTGATCGCCGCGTCGAACAACAAACCGGGTTTGTTGGGCAAACTGTTCGGCAAGAAAGACCAGGCACCGGTCAAGGGCCTGTATTTCTGGGGTGGTGTCGGCCGTGGCAAGACCTACCTGGTGGACACCTTCTTCGAAGCGCTGCCGTTCAAGGAAAAGACGCGGACGCACTTCCACCGCTTCATGAAGCGCGTGCACGAGGAAATGAAAACCCTGGGCGGCGAAAAGAACCCGCTGACCATCATCGCCAAGCGTTTCGCCGCCGAAACCCGGGTGATCTGCTTCGATGAATTCTTCGTTTCCGACATCACCGACGCCATGATCCTCGGCACGCTGATGGAAGAACTGTTCAAGAATGGCGTGACGTTGGTCGCCACCTCGAACATCGTGCCCGATGGCCTCTACAAGGACGGCCTGCAACGGGCGCGCTTCCTGCCAGCCATCAAGCTGATCAAGGAGCACACCGAAGTCGTCAACGTCGATAGCGGCGTGGACTATCGCCTGCGTCATCTTGAGCAAGCGGAGCTGTTCCATTTCCCATTGGACGCTGCCGCCGAAGAAAGCCTGCGCAAGAGCTTCCGCGCGCTCACGCCGGAATGCACCCAGGCGATCGAAAACGACGAGCTGATCATCGAAAATCGCAAGATCCGCGCCATCCGCACCTGCGACGACGTCGCCTGGTTCGACTTCCGCGAACTGTGCGACGGCCCGCGCAGCCAGAACGACTACATCGAACTGGGCAAGATCTTCCACGCCGTGCTGCTGAGTAATGTCGAGCAGATGAGCGTCACCACCGACGACATCGCCCGTCGCTTCATCAACATGGTCGACGAGTTCTACGACCGCAACGTGAAGCTGATCATTTCGGCGGAAGTCGAACTCAAGGATCTCTATACCGGTGGTCGCCTGACGTTCGAGTTCCAACGGACCTTGAGCCGGTTGCTGGAAATGCAATCCCACGAATTCCTGTCGCGGGCGCACAAGCCTTAAGGAATTCGCAATAAAGGCCTGGCGATTGGGGCGTTGCTGTTCATTCAAGGGCAGCAAAATAACTTGTGGCGAGGGAGCTTGCTCCCGCTGGGTTGCGCAGCAGCCCCTCGCGCCACAACGGTTTATCCAAGCCCCAATACCGCTAAAACGACATATAGCGAGCCAAGTCGTCCTGTCGCTGGCACCCGATCAATAACCACAAGAGAATCCTCGCTTTGCGCGGACAGGCAAAGCCAGCCATCGAAGCGCCTCTTCGTATCAAGTCCATTTCGCCACCCTTGAACCCGTAAGTTGAGCGAGCCGTGGAGCCGGAGCCACAGCGAGTGGCAACGATGACTGGGATCTTGTCGGCTATGGTATCGATCGCCTCAGCCCAAGTTCCAGAAAGGTGCCCTGCACCGAAACCAGCAATGACCAGCCCCTCGTAGCCCAGTGCAAGAACGTTCTCCAGCAGCAAGGTGTCGGCAGACAGTGCCGCTTCTAACAAGGCGACCTTGTGTGTCGTGTGTTGCGGAGAGGGCAAGACACTGCGCTGTCGTGCAGGATGCAAATAGCGAACTGCGTTTTCCACCAGCAGACCGGCCGGGCCCAGGTTGGGCGAAGAAAAAGCCTGCAACCCCATTGAATCGCTTTTGCGAACCGCATGCGCCGAATGAATCTGCCCGTTCATCACCACCTGCACGCCTCGTCGCCGGCTGTTCTTGGCCAAGCCAACTCGACAGGCGTCCAACAGGTTTCCCGGTCCGTCGGCCCCTGCCTGGGCCGCTGAACGCATCGCACCAGTGAGAACCAAGGGTTCGTCGTGGTCCCATAGAAAATCAAAAAACGTAGCGGCTTCTTCCAGCGTATCGGTACCTTGAGTGATGACAATACCCACTGCCCCCTGCTCGATCTGATATTTCGCCCAACAGAGAACACTCAGAAGATACTCGAAATCCAATGAAGCGCTGGGCAACATTCCCAGCGTTTCGACGGTGACGTGGGCGTGTGACCTCAGCTCCGGTATTGAAGCCAGCAGGGTTGCGCCGCTGACAGTCGGGACCACGCCTTCTCCGGTGGCCCGGGCCTGCATGCTGACGGTGCCGCCGAGTGACGCGATGGCCAGTTTTGGCAGGTTCATGCAAATACCTCACTTTCAATAAGAATGGCTGTATGCGCCGAGTCTCAAGGCCGCAATACAGCCAAGGGATGAAGGAATCAGAGGGGGATCAGCAGTCCGATAAACGGAATGATCAGCACGGTGCTAATGGCCATGGACAGCACATTGGCGATGAAAGGATGCATGTCCGCAGGCACCCGCTTGGCAATGGCGCACGCCAGTGGCGGCGCAATCAAAGCACCCAGCAAGGCGCTTGAAACGATCACCTGCCAACTGTCGCCGTAGGTCAACAACGCCGCCGGAACCACTGAAACCAATGGAACGTAGGTGGGATACCAGCCGCGCAATATCCATTGTCTACGCCAGATCACCACGCCCAGTGCCGAGGTCAATGCTTGCGCACCGATCAATTGGGGCAGCAACCCCGAGCCGTAGGCTGGGCTCATCGGGCTCAAGCTGTAGGCCAGCAATGCACCCGCTATCAGGCCGAGGCTGGCCCATTCATTGCCGAAGAATGGTGCCTCGGAAAAATCCGCCAGGATCCGGCGTAGCGTCCAGACGACGCCGTAATCCGGCGTCTTGGCGGGAAGTGAGGCTCGTGGTGGCTCGGATGGTTCAGCCGATGCTTGTGGCTTCACCAGGCCCGGCTGGTAGCGACAGATCAGAAAGGCGATGACGCTGGCGACAGCCATGCCCGAGACATTGCCAATCACGACGGGTAATCCGAACGGATTGCAGACGTAGTTGACGATCAACAAGCAGGCGGGTGTGACCAGCAAAGCGCCCATGACTGCGCCATTGATCGCGACCTTCCAGCCGCCTCCAAACATCAGCACCATGGCCGCTGGCAATGAAACGAAAGCGGCGAAGGTGGGCTGCCAAGCGGTGGCGGTCACTGTCCAGCCCCACAACAGGTTACTGAGCAAGAGCCCCAGCAATGAGCTGGTGACGAGCCACGGCCACAGGCCGCTGCCATAGCAGATGGAAAAACCCTGCCAGGCTTTTCCGGTCCGATTGGCCCGGTACGCGAGGTAGGCCCCGGCGAGTAGCCCGATAGAGGCGAACTCATGCTTGTAGAACGCAACCTCGCTGATATCCCCCAGCACCCAGCGTAGCCAGGCACTGGGCTGCGGCAGGTTCGACACCATGTGACTGTAGTCTGGCCAGTGGGCGAGCCACGAGGCGCGGTGTGTGAATGAAAGCCAGATGACCAGCGCTATGGCACCGAGCATCAGCAGAACGATGGCGACGTCCAGCTGTGATCGGGTGGTCAACTGGCGTTGTTCGAGTTTTTTGCTTGTGGTTTCCATTGGATCGCACCCTTATCAACGCGGCAGAGAAGGGTGCTGGGTGTAGCCAAGCATTTGATCGTAAAGGTCGGCTCTACGATCGCGGTGCAGGTCGTTCAGGTTGTTCCAGATGGCGGCGCTGCGGGAACTGGTCAGGTCGATGTCGGCAAACAGGATTTCCTGTTGGTCGGCGGATGCCACCGCACCGATTGGCCAGCCATTGGTGCCCGCGATCAGCGAGCAGCCCAGGTAGCGGGCACCGCGCTCTTCACCTATGCGACTAGCCGCTGCGATAAAGACATTGTTGATGTGCGCAGCCGTCATCGTCAGGTACGAGGCCATGCATTTGCCGGCGTCATCAAACAGAGGCGGTGGTGTCCAGACCCAATTGTTCAGACTGCATATGATGTCCGCGCCTTGCTGGCTGAGGATTCGCGGCACTTCCGGAAACCAGATGTCCCAGCAGATCAATAGTCCGATGCGGCCGATGGATGTTTCGAACACTGGAAAGCCGATATCGCCTGGCGTGAACCAGAGTTTTTCCAGATTCCACAGATGCGCCTTTCGATACTTGCCGATAAAGCCGTCAGGCCCCACCAGGACGCCGGTGTTGAAGAGACGCATTCCTTCGCGCTCCGCCAAACCAGCTACCAGGAAGACTTGCTGCTGACGGGCGAAATCGATCCAGGCCTGCACGCTTCGCCCGTCGGGGACCGACTCGGCGTGTTCGAACGCGTCCTGCCTGCTGCTGAAGAAATAGCCGGCATTCGACAGCTCGGGCAGGACGACAAGGTTGGCGCCGCCTTCGACCGCTTCCTGGGCCAACGCAAGGCTGCGCAGCAGATTGGTTTCTCGATTATTGATGCCTACCTGTGGGTCGAATTGCACGACGGCGACACGAACAGGGCTGATTGGCTCGCTCATGGGATAACCTCTTTTTATTGTTATTACGCTGTGTATTGGCGTGTGTATAAGAGGCTAAACAGGCAGGGATGTAAGTCGGCCGTTTCCTTGTAGGTTGTAGGCAACTTCTGAAGATGGACATTGGAACGCTTTAGGGGGACTCGGCAGCACCATGGTCAGGTGCCAAGGTTATAGTGCGGGTAGTCGTTCAGGGAGAATCCGCCGTTGAAGATCGCAGCGGTCTTGTCGCAGATGTGGATGGCTGCATCGACGGCGCCTCGAAAACAAGGCTCTGTCCAACCAGCGTCCACGGAAAACGACTCGCCGGAAAAATACAGGCCCGAATGATGACCAAAATCCCTGTTGTATTTCATCAGGCTCACGGCATCGCCGTAGGTACCTGGTCGGTATAACTTTGCACAACCCAACGAGTTTTTATCTGTGATCCACCGTTGGACCACGGCTTGATCGAGTCCGATATAGGGCGAAATTCTCTCGTGGATATTGGTACATCTCATGAGTATTCGATCCAGCTCCTTGGCGCACTTGCTGACAAGCGCCTTGTCGCTGAATGAGGCGAGTTTGGTTGCATCGTCCTCCCATGTGTAGCTCAGCAGAATGCAGTCATAGCTGTAATTCTCGTTGTAGCGATAGGTATAGACGTCGTGGATGAAGCTGTCGGTGACGATGGTCTGCGGGATGTTCCTGTTTTTTGATAGAAACGATTTTTTCAACGGTGCGAATACTTTGCAGCTGGTCTCCCAATGAGCTGTTTTATAGGCGTTGATTGTTTCGAACGGCAGCATCTGCGGCGTGAAGTTCTCAAGCTCGATACGGGTTTCGATCAGCCAGGAGGGAAGTGTCACGATGACCGAGTCGAAGTCCTCGAAACGGTGTCGGGTTCGCTCGGACAGACTGTGTAGCCAGTCGAAATGAACGCGCGTCTTTCCATCGGCCAGCTTGGTCAATCTAGTCACCGATGAATCCATGAGCAGGCCGTCTTTTCTTCCGAGGCAATGGTCGTGGAAGGATTTACCGGTCTCGGCGATTTTCATGAACATCAGGCATTCGCTCAAGGCTGCGAGCCCGATATAGCGAGGGCCGTCGAAGTTCAGCCCCACCGAATCAACCACGGTTTCGCTATACAGATGGGGCGATGGTAATGGATCACCCAGTGAGTCCACCCGGCCGAGCACTAACTGCAAGTGGCTGCTGAACCCAAATATCGCGGTGCGAAGTGGATACAGCGAGCAGACATCGTAGAACGCCCCCCAACTGCCGTCGCCTATGCCGATTGCGTAGAAGATCGCGGACTCATCGGCAGACATGCCCATGCCCCCGAAATCACCCGGTGCATGCTGATCCCAGGCTTGTAAGGCTGGCATGGTCACCAAGTCGCGAAATGAAACATTCTGATATTTCGCAACGATCGCCTGCCACATGGCTTCCCATCGTTCACTGGCATACACCTCGGCGACGTGACGAGTCATTCTGTCGGCAAAGGCGTTCCACTTTGCATATACCTTTTGCAGCTCGCTGCCGGGCGGCGGTGTACTGCCGTCTTCGTTTTTCCAGATCAGCATTTGCGGCGTCGGCTTGCCGCCAATGGTGCCCTCGCGCAAGTAAATGCCCGTCGAGCGGACCCATTGGCTTCCTGGATTAGCGAAATCGACAGTCGATAAATCAAACGCCTTGGCGTAGTAAGCCATCAGCGACCGGCCTTCCGTCGGTGGTTCATCCGACCGGTTGAAAAAGGGCATGCGCATGGCGCCCATCTCGAAAGGGGTATGGCTCGCGGTGGATTGTTTACTCCCGGGGACGGTCAGGTGCCTGCCGCCGATGCGACTGGATTGTTCGATCAGGGTGATGTGGGTGAATCCGCAACGATAGAGTTCCCTCGCGGCCGTCAACCCGGTGATACCCGCACCGATGATGCAAATCCTATGTTTTGGTTCGGTAGCCTTGGCAATGCCCTCTTTCTGTTCGACCAACGCCCGGTAGTCGAAGCACAAATCGGGAGGGTTTGGAAAGCGAGCGACCCATTTCTTGTCAGTCGAGCGCTTGGCCCGAGTGATGCCCCGGGTGGCGGAGGCGGGGTAGTTGTAGCTTGATCCGATAGTCACTGTTGATCGTCCCTGATGGTGTTTTTTCAGGGATTGATGTTGCGGTGTTCATGGGGCGCTGTATGTGAGCGAAACTCGGCACTCGGGCATTCTGCGTTCTGTTTTTCCTGTAGGAATGTGCGAGGACGGTGGTCTTGTGTTGCGGATGGTTGAAGGTGGGAGCGAGCCTGCTCGCGAAGGGGGACGGCATGTCCAGCGTAGATGCAAGCTGACCCACCGCCTTCGCGAGCAAGCCCGCTCGCACCTGGACTGTATTGCGCCCTGGCTCACGCCGCCTGCTGAAACTGCTGCCGATACTGGTTCGGCGACAGGTCGGTGTGTTGCCGGAACAATCGCGCAAAAAAGCTCGCATCGTCGTAGCCAACTTCGTAGCTGATGGTCTTGATGCTCTTGCGGCTGCCGGAGAGCAGGCCCTTGGCGGTTTCGATCCGCAGCCGTTGCAGGTAATGCAGCGGTTTATCGCCGGTGGCGGTTTGGAAGCGACGCATGAAATTGCGGATGCTCATGCCATGTTCACGGGCGACGTCCTCGAAGCGGAACTTGTCGGCGAAGTGCTCTTCGAGCCACTGCTGGATCTGCAGGATGATCACGTCCTGGTGCAGTTTTTGCCCGCCGAAACCAATGCGTCCCGGTGAATAGCTGCGCTGTACTTCGTAGAGAATGTCTCGCGCCACGGCTTGGGCGACGTTGGCGCCGCAGAAGCGTTCGATCAGGTAGATGTAGAGATCGCACGCCGAGGTGGTGCCGCCGGCGCAGAACAGGTTGTCGGCATCGGTCAGGTGCTTGTCCTGGTTCAGGTGCACCTTGGGGAAGCGTTCCTTGAAAGCATTGAAGAAACGCCAATAGGTGGTGGCCTCCTTGCCGTCGAGCAGCCCGGCCTCGGCCAGCCAGAACACCCCGGTGGCTTCGCCGCAGAGTACCGCGCCGCGCGCATGTTGTTCGCGCAGCCAAGGCAGGACTTGTGGGTAACGTTGGCAGAGGGTCGCGAAGTCGTCCCAGAACGCCGGCAGGATGATGACGTCGGTGTTTTCCAGGCCACCGTCCACCGGCATGATCACATCGCTGAAGCTGTTCACCGGTTTGCCATCGGGGCTGACCAGGCGGGTTTCAAACGCCGGGGTCAGGCCGCGGCCCAGTTGTTTGCCATAGCGCAGGCTGGCCAGGTGGAAAAAATCCTTGGCTTGCATGAGGGTGGAAGCGAAAACCCGGTCGATGGCCAGGATGCTGACGCGCCGCAAGGGCGTGGAGACGTGCATGGGCATAATTCATCTTTATTTTTATAGGGGATAGTGGTCATCAAACGGCTGGATCGTCTTATTTTTTGGCGCAAGTGTCCAGTGTCCCGTTGTGCGCCGCAGGCTTAGGCTCTTTCGGATGACCTGTTCAACAATAACCAAAGGTGCGCCATGATCCCAAGAACCCTGTTCAGTCCCGAGCACGAATTGTTCCGAGACACTGTACGAACCTTCCTTGAAAAAGAAGCCGTGCCGTACCACAGCCAGTGGGAAAAACAGGGGCATGTCGATCGTAAGCTCTGGAACAAAGCGGGGGAGGCGGGCATGTTGTGCTCGCACCTTCCAGAGGCCTACGGCGGGCTGGACGCGGATTTCCTCTACAGCGCCGTGGTGATCGAGGAGATCGGCCGCCTGGGGCTGACCGGGATCGGCTTCTCGTTGCACTCCGATATCGTCGCGCCGTACATCCTGCATTACGGCAGCGAGGCGTTGAAACACAAGTACCTGCCGAAACTGGTGTCCGGTGAAATGGTCACGGCCATCGCCATGACCGAGCCGGGCGCGGGATCGGACCTGCAGGGGGTGAAGACCACGGCAGTGCTGGACGGTGACGAATACGTCATCAACGGCTCGAAGACGTTCATCACCAATGGCTTCCTTGCGGACCTGGTCATCGTCGTTGCCAAGACTGACCCGAAGGCGGGCGCCAAGGGCACTAGCCTGTTCCTGGTGGAAGCGGGCACGCCGGGCTTCGAGAAAGGCAAGCGCCTGGAGAAAGTCGGGATGAAGGCCCAGGACACATCCGAATTGTTCTTTCAGGACGTGCGGGTGCCGATGGAAAACCTCTTGGGGCAGGCTGGAATGGGCTTCGCCTACCTGATGCAGGAACTGCCCCAGGAGCGCCTGACTGTCGCCATCGGTGGCCTGGCCTCGGCCGAAGCGGCATTGCAATGGACGTTGGACTACACCCGCGACCGCAAGGCATTCGGCAAGTCCATCGCCGATTTCCAGAACACCCGTTTCAAGCTCGCGGAAATGGCCACCGAGATCCAGATCGGCCGGGTCTTCGTCGATCGTTGCCTGGAGCTGCACCTGCAAGGCAAGCTCGATGTGCCGACGGCGGCGATGGCCAAATACTGGGGCACCGACCTGCAGTGCAAGGTGCTCGACGAGTGCGTGCAGTTGCATGGCGGCTACGGTTTCATGTGGGAATACCCGATTGCCCGGGCGTGGGCGGATGCGCGGGTACAGCGGATCTATGCCGGGACCAATGAGATCATGAAGGAGATCATTGCGCGGTCGCTTTGATAAGGGGGTGGGTCTGAGTCGGCTATCGCGAGCAAGCTCGCTCCCACAGGGGATTTGTGCCTGATCGTATATTCGTGATCAGCACAGCCCCCCTATGGGAGCGAGCTTGCTCGCGATGAGGCCTATGGATCAGGGCGCCGGGTTCGGCTGGTCCTTGTGAATCGCCTCGATCCCCGCCAACACTTCATCCGACAGTTTCAGGTCGAAGCTGGCGATGTTGCTGTCCAGTTGCTCCAGCGTGGTGGCGCCGATGATGTTGCTGGTCACGAACGGCTGCTGGGTGACGAACGCCAGGGCCATCTGCGCCGGGTCCAGCCCATGTTCGCGGGCCAGGGCGACATAGCGACTGCAAGCCGCTTCCGACTGCGGGTTGAAGTAGCGCATGAAGCGGCTGTACAGCGTCAGGCGGCCCTTGGCGGGGCGTGCGCCGTTCTCATATTTACCCGACAGGAAGCCGAACGCCAGCGGCGAATAGGCCAACAGGCCACACTGTTCGCGGATGGCAATCTCCGCCAGGCCGATTTCAAAGCTGCGGTTGAGCAGGTTGTACGGGTTCTGGATCGACACCGCACGTGGCCAGCCACGGGCTTCGGCCAGGGCGAGGAACTTCATGGTGCCCCACGGCGTTTCGTTGGACAGGCCGATGTGGCGGATCTTGCCTGCGCGGACTTGTTCGTCGAGGGCTTCGAGGGTTTCCTCCAGCGGCGTGAAATCTTCGTCGGCCTTGTGGGTGTAGCCCAACTGGCCAAAGAAATTGGTGCTGCGCTCCGGCCAGTGCAGCTGGTAAAGATCGATCCAGTCGGTCTGCAGGCGCTTGAGGCTGGCGTCCAGGGCTTCGACGATGTGTCGGCGGTTGTGCTTGAGGTTCTTGTCGCGGATGTAGTCGATGGTGTTGCCGGGGCCGGCGATCTTGCTGGCCAGGATCCAGTCGGCGCGGTCGCCACGGCTCTTGAAGTAATTGCCGATGTAGCGCTCGGTAGTGGCGTAGGTCTCGGCCTTCGGCGGCACAGGGTACATCTCGGCGGTGTCGAGAAAATTGATCCCGGCCCCCTTGGCGCGTTCGATCTGGGCGAACGCCTCTGCCTCGCTGTTCTGCTCGCCCCAGGTCATGGTTCCGAGGCACAGGGCGCTGACGTTCAGATCGGTACGGCCTAGCTTGCGATAGTCCATCGGGGACTCCTTGGGCAAAACAATCATAAAAGCAGGTTGAAATATTTTTCGCAATCTGCATAATTGCGCACCTCTTTCTGCAGTGGAAGTGATGCGCCGCCGCCGAAGAATCTTGCCGTTGAACGGACGCGCCGACCCGAGCCCCCGAAAGCGTCTGTATCCGGCTGCCTTTGACTTGTCAAAGTACGCACTATTCAGTAAGATCCGCCGTCTAATTTACAGGGCGGCCCCTGAGGCTATAAAGAATGAAAACTTTTACTGCTAAACCGGAAACAGTAAAGCGCGACTGGTTTGTCGTCGACGCTGCTGGTCAGACCCTGGGTCGTCTGGCCACCGAAATCGCGAGCCGTCTGCGTGGCAAGCACAAGCCTGAGTACACCCCTCACGTTGACACCGGTGACTACATCGTCGTGATCAATGCCGAGCAAGTACGTGTTACTGGCGCTAAAACCACTGACAAAATGTACTACTCCCACTCCGGTTTTCCTGGCGGCATCAAGTCGATCAACTTCGAAAAGCTGATCGCCAAAGCCCCTGAGCGCGTGATCGAGACCGCGGTTAAAGGCATGCTGCCTAAGAACCCACTGGGTCGCGACATGTATCGTAAGCTGAAGGTTTATGCGGGCGCTGCTCACCCTCATACTGCTCAGCAGCCCCAAGAACTGAAGTTTTAACGGAATAGTTCATTATGTCGGCGACTCAAAATTACGGCACTGGCCGTCGCAAGACTGCAACCGCACGCGTTTTCCTGCGTCCGGGCACTGGTAACATCTCCATCAACAACCGCTCCCTGGATAACTTCTTCGGCCGCGAAACTGCCCGCATGGTAGTTCGTCAGCCGCTGGAACTGACCGAGACCGTCGAAAAATTCGACATCTACGTCACCGTTATCGGTGGTGGTGTAAGTGGCCAGGCTGGCGCAATCCGCCACGGCATCACTCGCGCCCTGATGGATTACGACGAAACTCTGCGCAGCGCCCTGCGTAAAGCTGGCTTCGTAACTCGCGATGCTCGCGAAGTTGAACGTAAGAAAGTCGGTCTGCGTAAAGCGCGTAAGCGTCCGCAGTACTCGAAGCGTTAATTTCGCTTCCGCGTTCAAAAGGCGCCCAGTTCCTCACGGAGCTGGGCGTTTTTTTATGTGCGAAATAATTGCTCTGTGACAACTTGCCACATTCGTAGAGCCCCTATACTACAAGGCTTGGCGGTTTGGCCGCATGGTAATTACCTTGTCAGAATTGGGGCTTTTCATTACCATTCGGCAAAATTTTTATAAGTTCAGATTTTTACTTAGTAGACGCCTGATCTAACAGGCCACAAAGCTGATGGGAGAGGACTGAATGAGCAATGACGGCGTGAATGCAGGCCGGCGTCGCTTCCTGGTAGCAGCCACATCCGTGGTGGGTGCTGCAGGAGCGGTGGGGGCTGCGGTCCCGTTCGTGGGGTCATGGTTTCCCAGCGCCAAGGCGAAAGCCGCAGGTGCACCGGTGAAAGTGAATGTCAGCAAGATCGAGCCAGGCCAGCAGATGATTGCTGAGTGGCGCGGTCAGCCGGTGTTCATCGTCCGCCGTACAGAGGAGATCCTGGGGAATCTGAAAAAGATCGAGGGCCAGCTGTCCGATCCCTCTTCCAAGAACTCGGTCCAACCGGAATACGTCAACCCTGAAACGCGATCGATCAAGCCGGAAGTCCTGCTGCTGATCGGGATCTGCACGCACCTGGGTTGCTCGCCAACGTTCCGTCCCGAAGTGGCCCCTGCCGACCTGGGCAAGGATTGGGTAGGTGGCTATTTCTGCCCATGCCACGGCTCCCACTATGACCTGGCGGGTCGCGTCTACAAATCCCAGCCTGCACCCCTGAACCTGCCAGTTCCCCCGCATTCCTATGAGTCGGATGATGTCATCGTCATCGGCGTCGACACGGAGAAAGCGTGATGAGCAAACTTATGGATTGGGTTGATGCGCGCTTTCCCGCGACCAAGATGTGGGAAGACCATCTCAGCAAGTATTACGCCCCGAAGAACTTCAACTTCTTCTACTTCTTTGGTTCCCTCGCATTGCTCGTTCTGGTCAACCAGATCGTCACCGGTGTCTGGCTGACCATGAGCTACACCCCGTCGGCGGAGGAAGCGTTTGCCTCCGTCGAATACATCATGCGCGACGTCGAGTACGGCTCGATCCTGCGCCTGCTGCACTCCACCGGCGCTTCGGCGTTCTTCATCGTGGTCTACCTGCACATGTTCCGTGGCCTGCTCTACGGTTCGTACCAGAAGCCGCGTGAGCTGGTGTGGGTCTTCGGCATGCTGATCTACCTGGCGCTGATGGCTGAAGCCTTCATGGGCTATCTGCTGCCTTGGGGCCAGATGTCCTACTGGGGCGCCCAGGTGATCATCTCGCTGTTCGGTGCGATCCCGGTCATCGGCGACGACCTGACCCAGTGGATTCGTGGTGACTATCTCATCTCGGGTATCACCCTGAACCGCTTCTTCGCCCTGCATGTCGTGGCGCTGCCGATCGTGATCCTCGGCCTGGTGGTGCTGCACATCCTGGCGCTGCACGAAGTGGGTTCGAACAACCCGGATGGCGTGGACATCAAGAAGCACAAGGACGAGAACGGCGTACCGCTGGACGGCATTGCCTTCCACCCGTACTACACCGTGAAAGACATCGTCGGCGTGGTGGTCTTCCTGTTCATCTTCTGCTCCATCGTGTTCTTCTTCCCGGAAATGGGCGGTTACTTCCTAGAGAAGCCGAACTTCGAGCAGGCGAACGCGTTCAAGACCCCAGAACACATTGCGCCGGTCTGGTACTTCACACCGTTCTACGCAATTCTGCGGGCGATTCCGGACAAGTTGCTGGGCGTGATCGCCATGGGCGCAGCCATCGCCGTGCTGTTCGTCCTGCCGTGGCTGGACCGCAGCCCCGTCAAGTCGATGCGCTATAAAGGCTGGCTGAGCAAGATCTGGCTGGTGGTGTTCTGCATCTCGTTCGTGATCCTGGGGGTGCTGGGCGTACTGGCGCCGACACCGGGGCGTACGTTGCTCTCGCAGGTTTGCACGTTCCTTTACTTCGCCTACTTCATTCTGATGCCTTTCTATACCAGGCTCGAGAAGACCAAACCGGTTCCGGAAAGGGTGACTGGCTGATGAAAAAGCTATTTGCTGTACTGATTCTTGCTGCCATGCCTGTACTGTCCTTCGCGGCTGAACACGGTGGTCCGGAGCTGGAAAAGGTCGACATCGACGTTTCCGACAAAGCAGCCATGCAGGACGGCGCGCGTACGTTCGCCAACTACTGCATGGGTTGCCACAGTGCCAAGTTCCAGCGCTACGAGCGTGTGGCTGATGACCTGGGCATCCCCCATGAAATGATGCTCGAGAAGCTGGTGTTCACCGGTGCCAAGCTGGGTGACCACATGACCATCGGCATGCAGCCTGCGGACGCCAAGACCTGGTTCGGTGCAGCGCCGCCCGACCTGACCCTGGTGGCGCGCGTGCGTGGCACCGACTGGCTCTATGGCTACTTGCGCTCGTTCTATGAAGATCCTGCGCGTCCATGGGGCGTGAACAACAAGGTCTTCCCGAACGTCGGCATGCCGAACGTCCTGGTCGGCCTCCAGGGTCGCCAGGTGGTAGGCTGCAAACAGGTTCAGATCGTCGAACACGGCAAGAAGCAGTATGATCCGCTGACCGGCACGGCCTTGACCCATGAAGCCTGCGACCAGCTGACCATCGTGCCGAACTCCGGCACCCTGACGCCTGAGCAGTTTGACGAGAAGGTCAAGAACCTTGTGACCTTCCTGGCCTACTCGGCCAACCCGGTGAAGCTGGAGCATCAGCGCATCGGTACGTATGTCTTGCTGTACCTGGCGTTCTTCTTCGTATTCGCATATCTGCTCAAGCGTGAATACTGGAAAGACGTTCATTGATAAAGCTGTAAGCCGTTGCTGTTAATCGTGCGCGCCCAAGGGCGTCTCTGAAGGTGTAACGAGCCTGGTCGGCCAGGTGGTTACGGGAGACGCCCTCTGGGCGCGCTCGTTTTTCCGTTTTTCGATAATTTCAACAAGCGAGGAGGATCGCCATGGGCGTGACCAATCGGTTGGCCTGTTACTCCGACCCCGCCGACCACTATTCCCACCGGGTACGTATCGTACTGGCCGAGAAGGGTGTCAGCGCCGAGATCATTTACGTCGAAGCGGGCCGTCAGCCGCCGAAGCTGATCGAGGTGAACCCTTACGGCAGCCTGCCCACCCTGGTCGATCGCGACCTGGCGTTGTGGGAATCGACTGTGGTGATGGAATACCTGGATGAGCGTTATCCACATCCGCCTTTGCTGCCGGTGTACCCCGTTGCGCGTGCGAACAGTCGTTTGCTCATTCACCGCATCCAGCGTGACTGGTGCGGGTTGGTGGACCTGATCCTGGATCCTCGAACGAAGGAGCCGGCACGGGTCGTGGCGCGCAAGGAGCTGCGCGAAAGCCTGACGGGCGTGTCGCCGCTGTTTGTCGACAAGCCGTTTTTCCTCAGTGAGGAACAAAGTCTGGTGGATTGCTGCCTATTGCCCATACTCTGGCGTTTGCCGATCCTGGGTATCGAACTGCCGCGGCCCGCCAAGCCGCTGCTTGATTATATGGAGCGCCAATTTGCGCGTGAGGCTTTCCAGGCGAGTCTGTCTGGCGTCGAACGCGACATGCGCTAAGGCTTAGGGAGCCGCTATGAACTCCAGTCGACCTTATCTGGTCCGCGCGCTCTACGAGTGGATTGTGGACAACGATTGCACCCCGCACATGCTGGTTAACGCCGAGTATCCATCGGTACAGGTGCCGCAGGGTTTTGCCAATGACGGGCAGATTGTCTTGAACGTGTCGCCGGCCGCTGTGCGTCATCTGCACATGGACAACGATGCGGTCAGCTTCGAGGGGCGTTTTGGCGGGGTACCGCATACGCTTTATGTGCCGATTGCTTCGATCCTGGGGATTTATGCTCGGGAGAACGGGCAGGGCATGGTGTTCGAGTTGGAAGTGCCGTTGGATGGCGAAGAAGAGTTCGAGGCGGATGATGACATGCCGCCACCGGATGACGAACCGCCACGGCCTACCGGGCGGCCGAGCTTGAAGGTGGTGAAGTAGGCTACAGATATGTGCCAGTCATTGAGTGTGCGATAGCCTGCAACTTGGTGAAGAAAATGCCTGTATCGTGAGATGCGGGCATTTTTTTGTCGTAGTCGGTGTGTATATCCGTTGCTGCGGTAACGGCGGCTTATGGTTCCGCCCTTACGGCGGCTCACTTTTTTCAGACGCCAAAAAAGTAAGCAAAAAGGCTTGCCCCACCACTCGGTGCCTCGCCGAGGCTCGGCATGCCCTCACTCCGGCATTGCTCCGTGGGCCCGCCGCGAAGGGCCATCCATGGCCCAGCGCGGCTATCCCGGCATCCATGCCGGGATGCCCACTGCGCAACGCCTGCGTTCGGCCATCGTGGTTAACGGGGCGTCGAAGATCAAAGTCCAAAGCAAGATCAAGATCAAGATCAAGATCAAGATCAAGATCAAGATCAAGGGCAAGAGCGGGGTGCGCGCCGATCCAAGTCTCAAATGATACATAAAAAAACGGCGCTTTCCTTTTCAGGAAAAGCGCCGTTTTTTTACGAGCACTTATATCAATCAATGTACTCAAACAACTTCACAATCTTCTGCACCCCAGACACACCCTGCACCAGGTTGGTCGCCTGCGCAGCCTCCTGTTTGGTCAGCAGCCCCAGCAGATAGACGATCCCGTTCTCGGTTACAACCTTGATGCGCGATCCTGGAATGCTGGCGTCGGTCAACATCTGCGTCTTGATCTTGGTCGTCAGCCAGGCATCGTTCTGGCGCGCCAGCAGGGAGGAGGGCTGGAGGACCTGCAGTTCGTTATGCACGGTCTTGACCCGCTGCACGGCGCTGGCTTCCTGTTCGGCCTTGGCCTTGAGGTCGGCGCGTGGCGTCTGGCCGGCCAGCAGTACGACACCGTTGAAGCTGGTGACGACGATGTGCGAGTTGTTGTCCAGGTCCGGGTCGGCCTTGGCGATGTTCACGCCAACTTTGGTTTCGATCAGCGAGTCATCGATCTTGCTGCCGAAGGTGCGGGTGCCGCGGTCATCTTCAATCGGCTTTTCCCGGCTGGCGTTAACCACCGATGTGCAGCCGCTGATGCCGAGGCACAGGGTCAGGGCCAGAAGGCCTAGGCGATTAGGGGTCATTCTTCACTCCCGAACAGTTGGCTGTCGATCAAGTCGCAAAGGCAGTGGATCGCCAGCAGGTGGACTTCCTGGATACGTGCGGTGACATTGGCTGGTACGCGAATCTCGACATCTTCGGGCAAGAGCAGGGATGCCATGCCGCCGCCGTCGCGACCGGTCAATGCTACGACAATCATTTCGCGATCATGTGCGGCCTGGATCGCTTGAATAATATTGGCCGAGTTACCGCTGGTGGAAATCGCCAGAAGCACATCGCCGGGCTGGCCGAGGGCGCGGATCTGCTTGGAGAAGACTTCGTTGTAGCTGTAGTCATTGGCAATCGAGGTGATCGTCGAGCTGTCGGTCGTCAGCGCGATGGCCGGCAGGCTCGGGCGCTCGCGTTCGAAACGGTTGAGCAGCTCCGAGGAGAAGTGCTGGGCATCGCCGGCGGAGCCGCCGTTGCCGCATGAGAGCATCTTGCCCTCGTTGAGCAGGGCGTTGACCATCACTTGGCTGGCTTGCTCGATGTGCGGTGCAAGTACGTCCATCGCCTGTTGCTTGGTGTCGATGCTGGCCTGAAAAAGCTGGCGGATTCGCGATTGCATGTCCATCTGTGTGACCTTAAGTAGCGCGACTTATCGGCACAGGCATGTGCGGCGCGCAAAGCAAAGAGCAAAAAAGTTAAGTGGGGGTGTCCGGCTCGGCTGGGCTCAACTGTCGAAGGCATTCTGCAGCCAGTTCAACTGGTCGACGCTGCTGTCGATGGCAACCACGTCGAAGCGGCAGGGATGATCGGCCCAGCGAGACTCGCTTTGCAGGAAATACTGCGCGGCGAAAACCAGCTTTCGGCGTTTGCGCTCGTCAACGCTGTCGAGCGCGCCACCCCATTGGGTATTTTTCCTATAGCGGACCTCGACGAATACTACTGTATCGCCGTCAAGCATGACCAGATCCAGCTCGCCGCGCTTGCATAACCAGTTCTGCGCCAGCAGGCGCAGGCCTTGTTGCTGCAGATGCGCGAGGGCGTGGCCCTCGGCATCCTTTCCGCTTTGCAAGTGTGATCGATCAGGCATCAGCGCTGGGTGTCCGGCAGGCGCTGCACCTGGCCATTGACGAACTGGGCCCACGGCAATTGACGTTGCACGCGCTGGGTCGGCGAGATCGCCAGGCTGCCTGAAAGGCCTTCGATGCGGCTGTCCGGAAGCGTCTTGAGCTGGCCCAGGCGCGGAGCGAGGCGATAGGCGTCGGCTCCCATCGCATACAATCGGCCCAGGCTGCCACCGGCCTGGGGCCATTGTGCAGTCACCTGTTGGCGCAGTGGGTCATTGGCGTCGAGCAGCCATGGTGTTTCGCAGAAGCGCACGCCATTCATGTCGTTGTACTGGTTCTGGTCGCCGCTGACGCTGAACACCGAAGACGTTGCATAGACTGGCACGTCGCCAGCGTACTGGAAGTTCAGGGTCGGCTTGATCTGCTGGGCCTGCTGTGGCGTCGATGCGAGGAAAATGAACTCGATGTCCTGGCGACGAGACGGCTGGGCGGCGACCGTGGTGCCTACCGTGTTCTGCAGGCTCTTGGCGCGACCTTCACTCTGGCGCAGTTGGAACATGTCGGCGATCTGCTGGGCCAGTTGCACGGGTTGGTCGACACGCTCGATCGCAACGATGGTCCCGCCGTTGGCCTGCCAATCCTGGCTGAAGGCCTTCAATACACGATCGCCCCATTCGCCTTTCGGCACCATGGCGGCGGCACGATGCAGGCCGTCGGCGCGGGCGCGACGGGACACTTCGCGGGCTTCGTCTTCCGGCGCCAGGCCGAACTGGAACAGTTGGGGTGGGCCTTGTTCGCCTTCGCTGTAGTTCAGCGCCAAGGTGGTGATCGGCAGTTGTGGGCGCATGCTGATCTGCTTGACCAATGGTTTTTCCAGCGGGCCGACTACCAGCTGCACACCGTCAGCCTGGGCCTTGCGATAGAACTCATCCATCGAGGTCAGGCTGGCGCTGTCATAGATCTGGATGCTTGGCGGCTTCTGCCCGGCCGTTTGGGCCTGGTAGTGCGCGGCCATGAAGCCATCACGCAAGGCCTTGGCGACCGAGGCAAGCGGGCCGTTCTGCGGCAGCAGCAAGGCGATCTTGCTCAATGGCTGGCTCGCCAGCTCCTTGAGCTTGACCAGTGGCGTCGGCAATTGAAGCGCGGCCGGATGTTTCGGGTTCTGTTCGCGCCAGCTATCGATCGCCGCCTGTTGCTGTTCCAGGGTGCCGGCGGTTTTCACGGCCTTGGCCAGGCTCAACCAGCCGCCGAGGTCATCGGTGGTGGTCGGCTGCAGTTGATCGGTAGGCAGCGAGGCGATCAGGGTCCAGATCGCCTCATGGTTTTTTGCCGCCGCTTCGCCTTCCAGCAGTGGGGCGATAAAGATCCGCTCCTTGGCAGCGGCCAGGGTCTGGCCATCGGCTTCAAGGGCGCGAGCACGGACGGTGCCGGTGCGGACCTGCTGCTCCACCGGCATTTCGCTCAGGTGTTGCAGGCTCGGATGGTTCAGCGAAGCCAGGGCAGCCTTGGGCTGGTTGCGTGTCATGGCCAGTTCGGCCGACAGCGTGCTGGCGAAGATCTGTTGGCCGGGCTTGAGTGACTCCATCGGCACCTGTTGCAGGATCTGTGCGGACTGGCCAGCATTGCCTTGACGGTAGGCCAGGTCTGCGGCACTCAGGCGCAGCAGGGCAGCTTTTTCCGGGTTTTTGCTTTGGGTGGCCTGTTCGAGCAATTGCTCGATACTGGCATCCGGGGTCCGTGGAAGTTCGCCAAGGCTGGACGAGGGCGAGCTGGCGCAAGCGGCCAGGAGGGCAGCGAGGCAGAGGGCGGAGAGCAGCCGCAGGCAAGCGATCATGTAAATGTTCCTGATACGAGATCAAATTAGCGTCGAATTGTACCCAAGCGCTGGCCGGGGCGCGATGTTAGTGGTGTGAATCGATCAATTTAGGTATTTCAAAGAGTGCGGCGCAGCATAAAAGACTGGCATTGACCCCTGTGGCGAGGGAGCTTGCTCCCGCTGGGCTGCGTAGCGGCCCCAAAACCATCCAGCGCGGTACATCAAGATTTGGCTGTCAGATTTTTACGACTGCTGCGCAGCCGAGCGGGAGCAAGCTCCCTCGCCACAATGGCTTGCGTACATTCTCACGTAAGCAGTACTGCCCCAGGCTACCCGGTACTGCGAACAGCCGAGACCGCCGCTACACGCTACAATGGCGGTTTTTACCGATCATGAGGTACGCGTTTTGACTGCTCCAGGTGCTTTGAATTCCGCTGCTGGCTCGCTTTACGTGGTGGCGACCCCCATCGGCAACCTGGACGATATCAGTGCCCGGGCGCTGAAAATTCTGCGGGAAGTCGCCCTGATCGCAGCTGAAGACACGCGTCACTCCCAGCGCCTGATGCAGCATTTCGGGATTTCCACGCCATTGGCGGCATGTCACGAACATAACGAGCGGGACGAGGGCAGTCGTTTCATCACCCGCCTGCTGGCAGGCGATAACGTGGCGCTGATTTCCGATGCGGGCACGCCGCTGATTTCCGATCCGGGTTATCACCTGGTACGCCAGGCGCGTGCTGCTGGTATCAATGTGGTGCCGGTGCCCGGGGCTTGCGCATTGATCGCGGCGCTGTCGGCGGCCGGCTTGCCGTCGGACCGTTTCATCTTCGAAGGTTTCCTGCCAGCCAAGGCGGTCGGGCGGCGGGCGCGCCTGGAGGCTATAAAGGAAGAACCGCGCACGCTGATCTTCTATGAGGCGCCGCACCGCATTCTGGAGTGCCTGCAAGACATGGAGCAGGTGTTCGGTCCCGAGCGCCAGGCGCTGCTGGCCCGGGAGTTGACCAAGACGTTCGAAACCCTCAAGGGCTTGCCGTTGGCGCAGCTGCGTTCGTTCGTCGAGAGCGACAGCAATCAACAGCGTGGTGAGTGTGTCGTGCTGGTGGCGGGCTGGACACCGCCTGAAAGTGAAGATGCGGTCAGCAGCGAGGCAATGCGCATTCTCGACCTGTTATTGGAGGAAATGCCTCTCAAGCGGGCCGCCGCCCTCGCGGCGCAGATCACCGGCGAGCGCAAGAATGTGCTGTACCAGGTCGCGCTGGAAAAACAGAAGGGCCAATGAAACCGGCGCATCGGGCTGGCCATGGGCTTTTATCGCTTGTTCTTGAGCCGCTCTACCGTTAACCTTCGCGGCGGAGAGTCGATCGGACAGTCGCTGCCCTCTATGAAAATTAGGGGGGGGAGGAAAGTCCGGGCTCCATAGGGCGAAGTGCCAGGTAATGCCTGGGAGGCGTGAGCCTACGGAAAGTGCCACAGAAAATAACCGCCTAAGCGCTTCGGCGCCGGTAAGGGTGAAAAGGTGCGGTAAGAGCGCACCGCACGGCTGGCAACAGTTCGTGGCTAGGTAAACCCCACTTGGAGCAAGACCAAATAGGGTCCCAAGGCGTGGCCCGCGCTGGGACCGGGTAGGTTGCTAAAGATGTCCAGTGATGGCCATCGTAGACGAATGACTGTTCAAGACAGAACCCGGCTTACAGATCGACTCTCCACCTTTTTCCCTCCCTGCCGGAATCACTGGCAGAAGCCATTCCTAATACCAAAAAAATCTTACTCTTAACAAATCACTTTAACTTGTGCACGCAGCCTCCTGTGCTGCTTTGAGTTGAGGCGAATTTTCCTACGTCAGATTCTTGTTACCCCTCCTGAAACGCTCCTAAATCTCCGATCTATAAGGCTTTTCCTTCATTACGCGCCTTGACGGTGCGGTGGGCGCATTCCTATAGTGTGCGCAAGTGGCGGAAAGTGGCATGAAGTGGGTTTTTTTGAAGGTAAAACGCCAAAAAGTGGAGAAACGCTGACGTGTTTCGCGGAGCTAACGCAATCAGTCTCGATGCAAAAGGCCGGCTCGCCATGCCCAGCCGGTATCGTGACGAGCTCGTTTCGCGAAGTTCCGGGCAGTTAATCGTCACGATCGACGCTGTTGATCCATGTTTGTGCGTTTACCCTCTGGATGAGTGGGAAATCATCGAAACCAAACTGCGCGCATTGCCTTCGTTGCGAGAAGAAAACCGCCGCCTGCAACGCTTGCTGATCGGTAATGCCGTCGACCTCGAACTCGACGGCAGCGGTCGTTTCCTGGTGCCGCCGCGCCTGCGCGAATATGCCAAGTTGGACAAGCGCGCGATGCTGGTGGGCCAACTGAACAAGTTCCAGCTGTGGGACGAAGATGCCTGGAATGCGGTTTCCGCCGCTGACCTTGCTGCTATTCAACAACCGGGCGCCATGCCTGATGAACTGCGTGATTTGATCCTGTGACTATTGATAGCGGCTTTAACCACATCACCGTACTGCTTGACGAAGCCGTCGAGGCTCTCGCCGTACGTCCTGATGGCTGCTATCTGGACGGCACGTTCGGACGTGGCGGACACAGCCGGCTGATCCTCAGCCTGCTCGGGCCGGGCGGTCGGTTACTGGGGTTCGACAAGGATCCTCAAGCGATTGCCACCGGGCAAGCGCTGGCGGCCGAAGACGGCCGCTTTGTCGTTGTGCAGCGCAGCTTTGCCGAGCTGGGTGCGGAAGTCGAACAGCGCGGCTTGGCCGGCAAGATCAGCGGCGTGCTGCTGGATCTCGGCGTCTCTTCGCCGCAGCTGGACGATCCTGAGCGCGGCTTCAGTTTCCTCAATGACGGTCCGCTGGACATGCGTATGGACCCGTCCCGCGGCATCAGCGCTGCTGAATTCGTCAATACCGCCCCGGTGGAAGAAATCGCCCGTGTCTTCAAGGAGTACGGCGAAGAGCGTTTCTCCGGTCGCATGGCCCGTGCCGTGGTCGAGCGTCGTGACATCAAGCCGTTCGAGCGTACCGGTGACTTGGCCGAAGTATTGAAAGTGGCCAACCCGGCCTGGGAAAAAGGCAAGAATCCGGCAACCCGAGCTTTCCAAGGCCTGCGCATTCACGTCAACAACGAGTTGGGTGATCTCGAGGCTGGCCTTGATGCCGCCCTTGAAGCGCTGGAGGTGGGTGGTCGCCTGGTGGTGATCAGCTTCCACTCCCTGGAAGACCGTATCGTCAAACTGTTCATGCGCAAGCTCACCAAAGGCGAAGCCGATAACCTGCCGCGCAACCTGCCGGTGCGTTTCGAAGCCTTCGTACCGAAAATCAAGATTCACGGCAAAGCGCAGTTCGCCTCCGAGGCCGAGCTCAAGGCCAATCCACGTGCCCGTAGTGCGGTCATGCGCGTCGCGGAGAAGTTGCGGTGAGCAAGCTCTTCGCCAAGCCCCTGCCGGGCGGCAGCTTTTTCATGCTGCTGCTGTTTATCGGCGTGCTCGTGTCGGCCATTGCCGTGTCTTACAGCGCGCACTGGAATCGCCAGTTGCTCAATACCCTTTACAACGAGCTGAGCGTGCGCGACAAGGCGCAGGCCGAGTGGGGTCGGTTGATCCTGGAGCAAAGCACCTGGACTGCCCACAGCCGTATCGAAGTGTTGGCCACTGAACAATTGAAGATGCGCATCCCCGGCGCCGCCGAAGTGCAGATGGTGGCGCCATGATGAAGCTCGAAGGGGCACTGTTCCCGTGGCGGTTCCGCCTGGTCCTGGGCTTGCTCGGCATCATGGTCGCGGCGATTTCGTGGCGCATCATCGACTTGCAAGTGGTCGACCGTGATTTCCTCAAGGGCCAGGGCGACGCCCGTAGCGTGCGTCACATTCCGATCCCGGCCCACCGTGGCCTGATCACCGACCGCAACGGCGAACCGTTGGCCGTGAGTACGCCGGTGACGACCTTGTGGGCGAACGCCAAGGAAATGCAGCAGGCCAAGGAGAAATGGCCGGCGCTGGCTGCCGCTCTCGGCCAGGATCCAAAGGCCCTGGCTGAACGGCTTGAAGCCCAGGCCAATAAAGAATTCATCTATCTGGTGCGCGGGTTGACCCCCGAGCAGGGCCAGAGCGTGCTCGATCTGAAAGTGCCGGGCGTTTATGGCATTGAAGAGTTCCGGCGCTTCTACCCGGCCGGTGAAGTCACTGCCCATATGGTCGGGTTTACCGATATCGATGATCGAGGGCGGGAAGGGGTCGAACTGGCCTATGACGAATGGCTTGCCGGGGTCGCCGGCAAGCGCCAGGTCATCAAGGACCGGCGCGGCCGGTTGATCAAGGATGTCCAAGTCACCAAAAACGCCAAGGCCGGCAAGCCCTTGGCGTTGTCCATTGACCTGCGCCTGCAATACCTGGCCAACCGCGAGTTGCGCAATGCCATCGTCGAGAACGGTGCCAAGGCCGGCAGCCTGGTGATCATGGATGTGAAGACCGGCGAGATCCTGGCCATGGTCAACCAGCCGACCTACAACCCGAACAACCGCCGCAACCTGCAACCGGCGATGATGCGCAACCGCGCCATGATCGACGTGTTCGAGCCGGGCTCGACCATGAAGGCGGTGTCCATGGCCGCCGCCCTTGAAACCGGGCGCTGGAAACCGAGCGACACCGTCGAGGTGTACCCCGGCACCCTGCAGATCGGCAAGTACACCATTCGCGACGTGTCCAAGACCGAAGGGCCGGTGCTTGACCTGACCGGTATCCTGATCAACTCCAGTAACGTCGGCATGAGCAAGATCGCCTTCGATATCGGCGGCGAAACGATCTATCGCCTGGCCCAGAAAATCGGCCTTGGCCAGGACACCGGCCTGGGCTTCCCGGGCGAGCGCGTCGGCAACCTGCCGAACTACCGTGACTGGCGCAAGGCTGAAACCGCCACGTTGTCGTACGGCTACGGTGTTTCCGTAACCGCGATCCAGCTCGTCCACGCGTTTTCCGCGTTGGCCAACAACGGGCGTATCGCACCGCTGACGCTGATCAAGACTGACAAGGCGCCCCAGACGACCCAGGTCATCCCGGAAAACGTCGCCAAGACCATGCAGGGCATGCTGCAACAGGTGATCGAGGCCCCGCGCGGTGTCTATCGCGCCCAGGTGCCGGCCTATCACGTCGCCGGGAAGTCGGGTACGGCCCGCAAGACGTCCGTGGGCACCAAGGGCTATGCCGAAAACTCCTATCGTTCGCTGTTCGCCGGCTTCGGCCCGATGAGCGACCCGCGCTACGCCATCGTGGTGGTCATCGACGAACCGAGCAAGGCCGGTTACTTCGGTGGCCTGGTTTCCGCTCCGGTGTTCAGCAAAGTGATGTCCGGAACCCTGCGCCTGATGAACGTTACCCCGGACAACCTGCCGCCGACCCAGCAGGCGAGTACCGCCCCGGTCGTTCCCTTGAAAGCTGACGGAGGGCGTGGCTGATGTCCCTGAGCCTGAACAAGATTTTTGCCCACGCCGGTCATGACCTGCTGATTCGCGAATTGGCCCTCGACAGCCGTGACGTGCGCGCCGGTGACCTGTTCCTGGCCGTGCCGGGAGCCCGTTTCGATGGCCGCGACCACATTGCCGACGCGTTGAAACGCGGAGCGGCCGCCGTGGCCTATGAAGTGAACGGCGCAACCGTGCTGCCGATCACCGACGTCCCGCTGATTCCGGTCAAGGGGCTGGCGGCGCAGTTGTCGGATATTGCCGGACGCTTTTATGGCGAGCCGAGCCGTCACCTGAACCTGATTGGGGTGACCGGCACCAACGGCAAGACCAGCGTGACCCAACTGGTGGCGCAGGCGCTGGATCTGCTCGGGCAGCATTGCGGCATCGTCGGGACCCTGGGCAATGGTTTCCACGGCGCCCTGCAAAGCGGGCTGCACACCACGCCGAATCCGATCGCTGTGCAAGCGACCCTGGCAGACCTGAAGAAGGCCGGGGCCAAGGCCGTCGCGATGGAAGTCTCTTCCCACGGTCTCGATCAAGGCCGGGTCACCGCGCTGGCCTTCGATGTAGCGGTGCTGACCAACCTGTCCCGCGATCACCTGGATTACCACGGCACGATGCAGGCCTACGGCGAGGCCAAGGCCCGGCTGTTCGCCTGGAACAACCTGAAGTGCCGGGTCATCAATATCGATGACGAGTTCGGTCGGCAACTGGCCGCCGAGCAGCGCGAGTCCCGGTTGATTACCTACAGCCTGGAAGACGCCAGTGCCTACCTTTATGTACGCCAGGCACAGTTCGATGACGAAGGCGTGCGCGCCACGCTGGTTACCCCTCAGGGTGAACACCATTTGCGCAGCACCCTGCTGGGTCGCTTCAATCTGAGCAACGTATTGGCCGCCGTCGGCGCCTTGCTCGGGTTGGACTACGCGCTGGATGAAATTCTCAAGGTCTTGCCGAAGCTTGAAGGCCCGGCCGGGCGCATGCAGCGCTTGGGCGGTGGCACCCAGCCGCTGGTGGTGGTCGATTACGCCCACACCCCCGACGCATTGGAAAAAGTCCTCACGGCGTTGCGCCCTCACGCCAAGGGTCGGTTGCTGTGCCTGTTCGGCTGTGGCGGCGATCGTGACCGTGGCAAGCGTCCGTTGATGGCTGAGGTCGTGGAGCGGCTGGCCGATGGTGTCCTCGTCACTGACGACAACCCGCGCAGCGAAGACCCGTTGCGGATTTTCGACGATATCCGTGCCGGTTTCTCGGCGGTGGATAACGTCACCTTCGTGGCCGGACGCGGCCAGGCCATTGCCCAATTGATCGCCAGTGCGTCGGCGAATGACGTCATTGTCCTGGCCGGCAAAGGGCACGAGGACTACCAGGAAATCAACGGTGAGCGCCACGCGTTTTCCGATCTGGTGGAAGCCGATCACGCGCTGACCGCATGGGAGGTGGCCCATGCTTAAGGCCTTGAAGCTCAGCGAACTGACCAACGCCCTGGGCGCGCGCCTGATCGCAGCGGACGCCACGTTCAACGGCGTCAGCATCGACAGCCGGGCGATCGCCCCGGGCCAGTTGTTCATCGCCCTGGCCGGGCCGCGTTTCGACGGCCACGATTATCTGAACGAAGTGGCGGGCAAAGGCGCGGTCGCGGCGTTGGTCGAGCGCGAGGTGACCAACAGCACGCTGCCACAATTGCTGGTCGGCGACACCCGCCAGGCCCTGGGCCAGCTCGGTGCGTTGAATCGCGCGGCATTTGCCAACCCGGTCGCGGCCATTACCGGCTCCAGCGGCAAGACCACGGTCAAGGAAATGCTCGCCAGTATCTTGCGCACGCGCGGTCCGGTGTTGGCGACCCGTGGCAACCTGAACAACGACCTCGGCGTACCGTTGACCCTGCTTGAACTGGCGCCGGAGCATAGTGCCGCCGTCATCGAGCTGGGTGCTTCGCGGGTCGGCGAGATTGCCTACACCGTCGGCATGACCAAGCCCCACGTGGCGGTGCTCAACAACGCCGGGACCGCTCACGTCGGCGAGTTCGGCGGCCCGGAGAAAATCGTCGAGGCCAAGGGCGAGATCATCGAGGGGCTGGCTGCCGATGGCGTCGCCGTGCTCAATCTCGACGACAAGGCATTTGAAATCTGGAAGGCCCGGGCGGGCGAGCGCAAGGTGCTGACCTTCGCCCTGAGCAACCTCGCGGCGAATTTCTACGCCAGCGACCTGGACCGCGATGCCCGCGGCTGCCCGGCTTTCAACCTGCACAGCCCTGACGGCGCCGAGCGCGTGCAGTTGAACCTGCTCGGCACCCATAACGTTGCCAATGCCCTGGCCGCCGCTGCGGCCGCCCATGCGCTGGGTGTTTCGCTGCCAGGCATCGTCGCTGGATTGAACGCGGTGCAACCGGTCAAGGGCCGCAGCGTCGCGCAACTGGCGAGCAACGGCATGCGCGTCATCGACGACACCTACAACGCCAACCCGACATCGATGTGCGCGGCCGTGGATATCCTTGCAGGCTTCTCCGGTCGCACCGTGCTGGTGCTCGGCGATATCGGCGAGTTGGGCGAGTGGGCGCAACAAGGCCACCATGATGTCGGCGCGTATGCGCGCGGCAAGGTCGACGCGCTGTACGCCGTTGGGCCAATGATGGCCCACGCCGTGGCGGCGTTTGGCGAGCACGCACAGCATTTCACCACCCAGGCCGAGCTGATCCAGGCCCTGGGCGCCGAGCAAGATCCGAACACCACCTTATTGATCAAGGGCTCACGCAGTGCGGCGATGGAAAACATCGTGGCGGCTTTGTGCGGCACCCGTATGGAGAAACATTAATGCTGCTGCTGCTAGCGGAGTACCTGCAACAGTTCCACAAAGGCTTCGCGGTCTTCCAGTACCTGACCCTGCGCGGGATCCTGGGTGTGCTGACCGCGTTGTCGTTGTCGCTGTTCCTGGGCCCGTGGATGATCCGCACCCTGCAGAGCCTGCAGATTGGCCAGTCGGTCCGTAACGACGGCCCGCAATCGCACCTGTCCAAATCCGGTACGCCGACCATGGGCGGCGCGCTGATCCTGTCGTCGATCGGCATCAGCACCTTGCTCTGGGCCGACCTGGCGAACCGTTACGTCTGGGTCGTGCTGCTGGTGACGCTGTTCTTCGGCGCCATCGGCTGGGTCGACGACTACCGCAAGGTCATTGAGAAGAACTCCCGTGGTCTGCCAAGCCGCTGGAAATATTTCTGGCAGTCGGTGTTCGGCCTCGGCGCGGCGATCTTCCTTTATATGACCGCCGCCTCGCCGGTGGAAACCACCCTGATCCTGCCGATGCTCAAGGACTACAGCATCCCGCTGGGCGCTGGCTTCATCGTGCTGACCTACCTGGTGATCGTCGGTTCGAGCAACGCGGTCAACCTCACCGATGGCCTCGACGGCCTGGCGATCATGCCGACGGTGATGGTCGGCGGTGCACTGGGGATCTTCTGCTACCTGTCGGGTAACGTGAAGTTCGCCGAATACCTGCTGATCCCTTACGTGCCGGGCGCCGGTGAGCTGATTGTGTTCTGCGGTGCGCTGATCGGTGCCGGCCTGGGTTTCCTGTGGTTCAACACCTACCCGGCGCAAGTCTTCATGGGCGATGTCGGCGCGCTGGCGCTGGGCGCGGCCCTGGGCACCATCGCGGTCATCGTTCGCCAGGAAATCGTCCTGTTCATCATGGGCGGCGTGTTCGTGATGGAGACCCTGTCAGTCGTCATTCAGGTTGCCTCCTTTAAATTGACCGGCCGCCGTGTATTCCGCATGGCGCCGATCCACCACCACTTTGAACTCAAGGGCTGGCCCGAGCCGCGCGTGATCGTCCGTTTCTGGATCATCACCGTGATTCTGGTGCTGATCGGCCTTGCCACCCTGAAGCTGAGGTAGAACGAGTGTCCCTGATCGCTTCTGACCACTTCCGCATCGTTGTCGGCCTCGGCAAGAGCGGCATGTCCCTGGTTCGCTTCCTGGCGAGCCGGGGCGTGTCGTTTGCCGTGGCCGATACGCGGGAAAATCCGCCTGAGCTGGCCACGCTGCGCCGTGACTATCCGCAGGTGGATGTGCGTTGTGGCGAATTGGACGTCGAGTTCCTGTGCCGCGCCGACGAACTCTACGTGAGCCCCGGCCTGGCGCTGGCGACCCCGGCCTTGCAGGCTGCGGCCGCCCGTGGCGTGAAGATGTCCGGCGACATCGAGCTGTTTGCGCGCAACGCCAAGGCACCGATCATCGCCATCACCGGCTCCAACGCGAAGAGCACCGTGACCACCCTGGTCGGCGAAATGGCTGCCGCCGCCGGCAAGCGTGTCGCCGTGGGCGGCAACCTGGGCACGCCGGCGCTGGACTTGCTCAATGACGATATCGAGTTGTACGTCATGGAGCTGTCCAGCTTCCAGCTTGAAACCACCGACCATCTCGGCGCCGAAGTGGCGACCGTGCTCAACATCAGCGAAGACCACATGGACCGCTACAGCGGCCTGCCGGCTTATCACCTGGCCAAGCACCGGATCTTCCGCGGCGCCCGCCAAGTGGTGTTCAACCGCCAGGATGCGTTGACCCGTCCGCTAATGGGCGAAGGCCTGCCGTGCTGGACCTTCGGCCTCGGTGTCCCTGATTTCAAAGGCTTCGGACTGCGCGAAGAGAACGGCGAAAAATACCTCGCCTTCGAGTTCCAGAACCTGATGCCGGTGCGCGAACTGAAGGTTCGTGGCGCTCACAACCAGGCCAACGCCCTGGCGGCGCTGGCCCTGGGGCATGCGGTCGGCTTGCCGTTCGACGCCATGCTCTCGGCCCTGCGCAACTTCGCCGGGCTCGAACATCGCTGCCAGTGGGTGCGCGATCTTGATGGCGTGGCCTGGTACAACGATTCCAAGGCCACCAACGTCGGTGCCGCGCTGGCGGCCATCGAAGGCCTGGGCGCGGACATCGACGGCAAGCTCGTGCTGATCGCCGGCGGCGACGGCAAGGGCGCCGACTTCAAGGACCTGCGCGACCCGGTGGCCGCCAACTGCCGTGCCGTGGTGCTGATGGGCCGCGACCGCGAGCTGATCGCCGCTGCAATCGGCGATGCCGTGCCGCTGGTGCGCGTCGCTTCGCTGGACGAAGCCGTGCAGCAATGCCGTGCCCTCGCACAACCCGGCGATGCTGTCCTGTTGTCGCCGGCCTGCGCCAGTTTCGACATGTTCAAGAACTACGAAGAGCGCGGGCAATTGTTCGCCCGGGCCGCGGAGGACTTGGCATGAGCCTGATGAACATCATCAAGCCGTATCCGTCGCCGTTGATCACCGGGCGCGGCATCGACCTGGATTTCCCGATGCTCGCCGGTTGCCTGGCCTTGCTCGGCCTCGGCCTGGTCATGATCACCTCCGCCTCGTCGGAAGTGGCTGCCGTGCAGTCGGGCAACACGCTTTACCACATGATCCGTCACCTGATTTACCTGGTGATCGGCCTGGGTGCCTGCGTCGTCACCATGATGGTGCCGATCGCCACCTGGCAACGCCTGGGCTGGATGATGCTGCTCGGTGCCTTTGGCCTGTTGGTCATGGTGCTGGTGCCGGGCATTGGCCGCGAGGTCAACGGCTCGATGCGCTGGATCGGCTTCAGCTTCTTCAACGTTCAGCCTTCGGAAATCGCCAAGGTCTTCGTGGTGATTTTCCTGGCCGGTTACCTGGTGCGTCGCCAGAAGGAAGTGCGCGAGAGCTGGATGGGCTTCTTCAAGCCGTTCATCGTGTTGCTGCCGATGGCGGGCTTGCTGCTGATGGAGCCGGACTTCGGCGCCACGGTGGTGATGATGGGCGCGGCGGCGGCCATGCTGTTCCTCGGTGGCGTGGGGCTGTTCCGCTTCATCCTGATGGTGGCGCTGGCGGTGGCGGCGGTGACGGTGCTGGTGCAGGCGCAACCGTATCGGATGGCGCGCCTGATTACTTTTACCGATCCGTGGGCCGACCAGTTCGGTTCCGGCTATCAATTGACCCAGGCGCTGATCGCGTTTGGTCGTGGCGAATGGCTGGGCGTGGGCCTGGGCAACAGCGTGCAGAAGCAGTTCTACCTGCCGGAAGCGCATACCGACTTCGTGTTCTCGGTCTTGGCCGAAGAGCTGGGCGTGGTGGGTTCCCTGTGCACCGTCGCCCTGTTCGTATTTGTTTGCGTACGCGGCATGTACATCGGCTTGTGGGCCGAGAAGGCCAAGCAGTTCTTTGCCGCCTATGTGGCGTATGGCCTGTCGTTCCTGTGGATCGGCCAGTTCCTGATCAACATCGGCGTGAACGTCGGCCTCTTGCCGACCAAGGGCCTGACGCTGCCGTTCCTCAGTTATGGCGGCAGTTCCCTGGTGATCTGCTGTGCCTGTCTCGGCCTGTTGTTGCGCATCGAATGGGAGAGTCGCACCCACTTGGGCAGCGAAGAGATGGAGTTCCAGGAGAGCGACTTCGCCGAGGAGCCGACTCATGGGCGCTAACGTGCTGATCATGGCCGGCGGTACCGGTGGACATGTGTTCCCGGCGCTGGCTTGTGCCCGGGAATTCCAGGCGCGCGGCTACACCGTGCACTGGCTGGGTACGCCACGGGGCATCGAGAATGAACTGGTGCCGGCCGCTGGCCTGGAATTGCATCGGATCAATGCCAGCGGCCTGCGAGGCAAAGGCAAGCTGTCGCTGCTCAAGGCGCCGCTGATGTTGCTCAAGTCGATCTGGCAGGCGCGGGCGATCATTCGTCGGCTGCGGCCGGTGTGTGTCGTCGGCTTCGGTGGTTATGTGACCGGTCCGGGTGGCGTTGCGGCAAAACTGGCCGGCGTGCCAGTGATCGTCCACGAGCAGAATGCCGTGGCCGGTACCGCCAATCGGTTACTGGTGCCGTTGGCCGCCCGGGTCTGTGAAGCCTTTCCCGACACCTTTACCCTGTCGGGCAGCCGGCGTACCACCGGGAATCCGGTGCGCACCGAGCTGTTCCTCGATACACCGCGCCCGGCCCTGGCCGGACGCAAGGCGCGTTTGCTGGTCCTGGGCGGAAGCCTGGGGGCAGAACCGTTGAACAAATTGCTGCCCGAAGCCCTGTCGCAGGTCGCCCCCGAACTGCGCCCGGAAGTGTTTCACCAGGCCGGCAAGAACCACGATGAGGTGACTGCCGAGCGCTACCGCGCCGTTGGCGTCGAGGCGCAAGTGCAGCCTTTCATCAAAGACATGGCCCAGGCCTATGGCTGGGCCGACCTGGTGATCTGCCGCGCAGGCGCGCTGACCATCAGTGAACTGGCTGCCGCCGGTCTGCCCTCGATGCTGGTGCCTTTGCCCCACGCCATCGACGATCACCAGACTCGCAACGCCGATTATTTGGCCCGTGAAGGCGCTGCCTTCCTGATGCCACAAAGAACGACTGGCGCCGCGGATCTTGCCGCGCGCCTGACAGAGGTCTTGATGCAGCCGCAAACACTCGAAGACATGGCCCGCGCCGCGCGCCGCCTGGCCAAACCCGATGCCACCGCCCAAGTGGTCGATAGCTGCCTGGAGGTGGCCCATGGTTGAGAATCGCAAAGCCATGCCACAACCGGAAATGCGCCGCATCCGTCGCATCCACTTCGTCGGGATCGGCGGCGTGGGCATGTGCGGGATCGCCGAGGTGTTGCTGAACCTGGGTTACCAGGTCTCGGGTTCCGACCTGAAGGCTTCCCCGGTGACTGAGCGCCTGGAGTCCTTTGGCGCGCAGATTTTCATCGGCCACCGCGCCGAGAACGCCGCCAACGCCGACGTGCTGGTGGTGTCCAGCGCCGTGAACACCTCCAACCCGGAAGTCGCCACTGCCCTGGAACGCCGCATTCCCGTAGTGCCGCGTGCCGAAATGCTGGCCGAACTGATGCGCTATCGCCACGGCATCGCCGTCGCCGGTACCCACGGCAAGACCACCACCACCAGCCTGATCGCTTCGGTGTTCGCGGCCGGTGGCCTGGACCCGACGTTCGTGATCGGTGGTCGCCTGAATGCTGCTGGCACCAATGCCCAGCTGGGCACCAGTCGCTACCTGATCGCCGAAGCCGACGAGAGCGATGCGAGTTTCTTGCACCTGCAACCGCTGGTCGCCGTCGTTACCAACATCGACGCCGACCACATGGCGACCTACGACGGCGACTTCAACAAACTGAAGAAAACCTTCGTCGAGTTCCTGCACAACCTGCCGTTCTACGGTCTGGCGGTGGTGTGCCTGGACGACCCGGTGGTGCGTGAAATCCTGCCGCTGGTCAAGCGTCCGACCGTGACCTACGGCTTTGGCGAAGACGCCGACGTTCGCGCAATCAATGTGCGCCAGCAGGGCATGCAGACCTACTTCACCGTGCTGCGTCCTGATCGCGAGCCGTTGGACGTGTCGGTGAACATGCCCGGCAACCACAACGTGCTCAACGCACTGGCGACCATCTGCATCGCCACCGACGAAGGCGTCAGTGATGAAGCGATCGTCCAGGGCCTGTCCGGGTTCCAGGGCGTGGGCCGGCGCTTCCAGGTCTACGGCGAACTGCCGGTGGACGGCGGCAACGTGATGCTGGTCGACGATTACGGTCACCACCCGACCGAAGTCGCGGCGGTGATCAAGGCCGTGCGTGGCGGTTGGCCGGAGCGCCGCCTGGTGATGGTCTACCAGCCGCACCGCTACAGCCGCACCCGCGACCTGTATGACGATTTCGTCCAGGTCCTGGCCGACGCCAACGTGCTGCTGTTGATGGAAGTCTACCCGGCCGGCGAAGAGCCGATCCCCGGCGCCGACAGCCGCCAGCTGTGCCACAGCATTCGCCAACGCGGCCAATTGGACCCGATCTACATCGACCGCGGCGTGGACCTCGCGCCACTGGTCAAGCCGCTGCTGCGCGCCGGCGACATCCTGCTGTGCCAGGGCGCTGGCGATATCGGTGGCCTGGCCCCGAAACTGTTGAATAGTCCGTTATTCGCCGGCGCCATCGTGGCCTCCAGCGAGGGGAAACTGAAATGACTGCTGCCTACGCCAACCTGGTCTCGACCCTCGAGCCGAAAGCCTTCGGCCGCGTTGCCGTGCTGTTCGGCGGCAAGAGCGCCGAGCGCGAGGTGTCCCTCAAGTCCGGCAACGCCGTGCTGCAAGCCTTGCAAAGCGCTGGTGTCGACGCCTTCGGGATCGACGTGGGCGATGACTTTCTGCAGCGCCTGCTGAGCGAAAAGATCGACCGCGCCTTCATCATTCTTCACGGTCGCGGCGGCGAAGACGGCAGCATGCAAGGCCTGCTCGAATGCCTGGGCATTCCCTACACCGGCAGCGGCATCCTCGCGTCGGCCCTGGCGATGGACAAGCTGCGCACCAAGCAGGTCTGGCACAGTCTCGGCATCCCGACGCCGCGTCACGCCGTGCTGGCGTCCGAGGCCGATTGTATTTCGGCGGCGACGGAACTGGGCTTCCCTTTGATCGTCAAACCGGCCCATGAAGGTTCCAGTATCGGCATGGCGAAAGTGAATTCGCTGCCTGAGTTGACCGCAGCCTGGAAGGACGCCAGTTCCTACGATTCGCAAGTGTTGGTCGAGCAATGGATCACCGGTCCCGAGTTCACCATCGCCACCCTGCGTGACCAGGTGTTGCCCCCGATCGCGCTGGGCACGCCTCACACGTTCTACGACTACGACGCCAAGTACATCGCCAATGACACCCAGTACCGCATTCCCTGCGGGCTGGATGCTGCCAAGGAAAAACAACTGATGGACCTCACGGCCAAGGCCTGTGAGGCGCTGGGTATTGCCGGTTGGGGCCGGGCAGACGTGATGCAGGACTCCGATGGGCAGTTCTGGTTCCTGGAAGTCAACACCGCCCCCGGCATGACCGATCACAGCCTGGTGCCGATGGCGGCCCGCGCCGCCGGCCTTGATTTCCAGCAGCTGGTGCTGTCGATTCTCGCCGCCAGTGTCGGCAAACAAGAGCCAAGAGGTTAAGCCATGCAAGGCGCATCGCTTCGTCATCAGCCCTCCGCACCCGGCCGCAAGCCGGTGCCGCGGGGTGCCAGCCGAATGGTGGCCAAGGAGCCGATGTCGGCGCGCTTGCCGAAAGCCAATTTTGGTTTTCTCAAGAGCCTGTTCTGGCCGGTGCTGCTGGTGGCGTTGGGGTTCGGTACCTACGAAGGCGCCCAACGGCTGCTGCCTTACGCCGATCGGCCGATCGCCCGGATCAACGTCCAGGGCGACCTGAGCTACATCAGCCAGCAGGCGGTGCAGCAACGGATCGCCCCGTTCGTCGCGTCGAGCTTCTTCACCATCGACCTGGCGGGCATGCGCACGGAGCTGGAGCAGATGCCCTGGATCGCCCATGCCGAAGTCCGGCGGGTGTGGCCTGACCAGGTGTCGATCCGCCTGGAAGAGCAATTGCCGGTGGCCCGTTGGGGCGACGAGTCGCTTTTGAACAACCAGGGCCAGGCGTTTACGCCACGGGAACTGGCCAATTATGAACATTTGCCACAACTGTTCGGTCCACAACGGGCCCAGCAGCAAGTGATGCAGCAATACCAGGTGTTGAGCCAGATGTTGCGGCCATTGGGCTTCTCCATCGCGCGCCTGGAACTGCGTGAGCGCGGCAGTTGGTTCCTGACCACTGGCGCGGGCAGCTCGGGGCCGGGCATCGAGCTGTTGCTCGGGCGCGGCAACCTGGTGGAAAAGATGCGCCGCTTCATTGCCATCTATGACAAGACGCTCAAAGAACAGATTACGAACATTGCGCGCATCGACCTGCGCTACGCCAACGGCCTCGCTGTTGGCTGGCGGGAACCTGTAGCGCCGACGACGGCCGTACCCGCCGTCGCGAAGAATTAAGAAGAGGCTGGACCCATGGCAAACGTGCAAAGCGGAAAAATGATCGTCGGTCTTGATATCGGCACTTCCAAGGTGGTGGCGCTGGTAGGCGAAGTCGCGGACGACGGCACGCTGGTCATCGTCGGGATCGGTACACACCCGTCCCGCGGCTTGAAGAAGGGCGTGGTGGTGAACATCGAGTCCACCGTGCAATCGATCCAGCGCGCCATCGAAGAGGCGCAGCTGATGGCCGGTTGCCGGATCCACTCGGCGTTCGTCGGCGTCGCGGGCAATCACATCCGCAGCCTGAACTCCCACGGCATCGTGGCGATTCGTGATCGCGAAGTCAGCTCCGCCGACCTCGAACGCGTGCTCGACGCGGCCCAGGCCGTGGCGATCCCGGCTGACCAGCGTGTGCTGCACACCCTGCCGCAGGACTACGTGATCGATAACCAGGAAGGCGTGCGCGAGCCCCTGGGCATGTCCGGCGTGCGCCTGGAAGCCAAGGTCCACGTGGTCACCTGTGCGGTGAACGCTGCGCAGAACATCGAGAAATGCGTGCGCCGCTGCGGCCTGGAAATCGACGACATCATCCTCGAGCAATTGGCCTCGGCCTACTCGGTGCTGACCGACGACGAGAAAGAGCTGGGCGTGTGCCTGGTGGACATTGGCGGCGGCACCACCGACATCGCGATCTTCACCGAAGGCGCGATCCGCCACACGGCTGTGATCCCGATTGCCGGCGACCAGGTGACCAACGACATCGCCATGGCGTTGCGCACCCCGACCCAGTACGCCGAGGAAATCAAGATCCGCTATGCCTGCGCCCTGGCGAAGCTGGCCGGTGCCGGCGAAACCATCAAGGTGCCAAGCGTCGGCGACCGTCCACCGCGCGAACTGTCGCGCCAGGCCCTGGCCGAAGTGGTCGAGCCGCGCTACGACGAGCTGTTCACGCTGATCCAGGCCGAACTGCGTCGCAGCGGCTACGAAGACCTGATCCCGGCCGGCATCGTGCTGACCGGCGGTACGTCGAAGATGGAAGGCGCGGTCGAGCTGGCCGAAGAGATTTTCCACATGCCGGTGCGCCTTGGCGTGCCCCATGGCGTCAAGGGCCTGGATGACGTGGTGCGCAACCCGATCTATTCCACCGGCGTGGGCCTGTTGATGTATGGCCTGCAAAAGCAGTCCGACGGGATCTCGTTCTCGGGGATAGGCAGCCGCGACAGCTACAGCAGCGACGAGCCGAAGGCACCGTTGTTCGAGCGGCTGCAGGCTTGGGTGAAAGGCAATTTCTGACTGATTCAAGCTTCAAGCGCCGGGTTTCAGGCTCGGCGTGCAAGACGGCAACAAACGCAGTAGGCGAAAAAAACTAGAGAATGTAAGGAGAGGGAACATGTTCGAACTCGTAGACAACATCCCCGCTAGCCCGGTTATCAAAGTAATCGGTGTCGGCGGTGGCGGCGGCAACGCTGTCAACCACATGGTCAAGAGCAACATCGAAGGCGTCGAGTTCATCTGCGCCAACACCGATGCTCAAGCGCTGAAAAACATCGGCGCGCGGACCATCCTCCAACTGGGTACCGGCGTGACCAAGGGCCTGGGTGCCGGCGCGAATCCCGAGGTCGGCCGTCAGGCTGCCCTGGAAGACCGCGAGCGCATCGCTGAAGTCCTGGCCGGCACCAACATGGTGTTCATCACCACTGGCATGGGCGGCGGTACCGGTACCGGTGCAGCACCGATCATTGCCGAAGTGGCCAAGGAAATGGGCATCCTCACCGTTGCGGTGGTGACCCGTCCGTTCCCGTTCGAAGGCCGCAAGCGCATGCAGATCGCCGACGAAGGCATCCGCGCGCTGAGCGAAAGCGTCGATTCGTTGATCACCATCCCCAACGAGAAGCTGCTGACCATCCTGGGCAAAGACGCCAGCCTGCTGTCGGCTTTCGCCAAGGCTGACGATGTACTGGCCGGTGCCGTTCGCGGTATCTCCGACATCATCAAGCGTCCAGGCATGATCAACGTTGACTTCGCCGACGTCCGCACCGTGATGTCCGAAATGGGCATGGCGATGATGGGCACTGGCTGCGCCAGCGGTCCGAACCGTGCGCGCGAAGCGACCGAAGCGGCCATCCGCAACCCGTTGCTGGAAGATGTGAACCTGCAGGGCGCCCGTGGCATCCTGGTGAACATCACCGCCGGTCCGGATTTGTCCCTGGGCGAATACTCCGACGTCGGTAGCATCATCGAGGCGTTCGCTTCCGACCACGCGATGGTCAAGGTCGGCACCGTGATCGATCCGGACATGCGTGACGAGTTGCACGTGACCGTGGTTGCCACTGGCCTGGGCGCGAAAATCGAGAAGCCGATGAAGGTGATCGACAACACCGTCCAGACTGCCATGGCCTCCCAGCCACAACAGCAACCGGCCGCTCGTCAGGAAGCGCCAGCGGTGAACTACCGTGACCTGGACCGCCCGACCGTCATGCGCAACCAGGCCCAGGCCGGCGCTGCGACTGCCGCGAAGATGAATCCGCAAGATGATCTGGATTACCTGGACATCCCGGCATTCCTGCGTCGCCAGGCCGATTGATGGAATGTATCAGGGGTATACGGGTGATTGGTGTTCAGCAAAGGTCTGGTCTGCTATCATCGCCAGCCTTTGTTGATACCAGTTCGCAATTTGCGCTGAAGCGGCCCATGCCATGATTAAACAACGCACCCTGAAGAATATTATCCGTGCCACAGGTGTCGGCCTGCACTCCGGCGAGAAGGTCTACCTGACCCTCAAGCCAGCGCCTGTCGATACCGGCATCGTGTTTTGTCGTGCCGACCTCGACCCTGTGGTGCAGATTCCTGCTCGCGCGGAAAACGTTGGTGAAACCACTATGTCGACCACGCTGGTCAACGGTGACACCAAAGTGGACACGGTGGAGCATCTGCTCTCGGCCATGGCTGGCCTGGGCATCGATAACGCCTACGTCGAGCTCTCCGCGTCCGAAGTCCCGATCATGGATGGCAGCGCCGGACCTTTCGTATTCCTGATTCAATCGGCTGGCCTGGAAGAACAGGACGCGGCCAAGAAGTTCATCCGCATCCTGCGGGAAGTGACAGTGGAAGACGGCGACAAGCGCGCCACTTTCGTCCCTTTCGAAGGTTTCAAGGTGAGCTTCGAGATCGATTTCGATCACCCGGTTTTCCGTGACCGCACCCAGAGTGCAAGCGTGGATTTTTCCAGCACTTCGTTCGTAAAAGAAGTCAGCCGCGCCCGTACCTTTGGCTTCATGAGTGACATCGAGTACCTGCGCAAGCACAACCTCGCACTCGGCGGCAGTGTTGAAAACGCGATCGTGGTCGATTCCGATGGCGTGTTGAACGAAGACGGCCTTCGTTATGAAGACGAATTCGTCAAGCACAAGATCCTCGATGCGATTGGCGACCTCTACCTGCTGGGCAACAGCCTGATTGGTGAGTTCAAGGGCTTCAAGTCCGGCCATGCACTGAACAACCAGCTGCTGCGCAAGTTGATTGAGCAGAAAGATGCTTGGGAAGTCGTGACGTTCGAAGACGCCAGCACCGCACCAATCTCTTACATGCGCCCTGTCGCGGCCGTGTAAGCAAAAAACCTCTCTAGTTTTTTAAAGGCTGCCTTCGGGTGGCCTTTTTTTATGCGCTTTTGGTGCAGTGGGAGCGGGCTTGCTCGCGAAGGCGGTGTCACAGTCGACAAAGATATTGGATGTGCCGGCCTCTTCGCGGGCAAGCCCGCTCCCACAAGGGACCGTGGTGTACAGCAATTCGGTGGCCACAGAAGAACCAACTGTGGGAGCGAGCTTGCTCGCGAAAGCGGCGTTACAGCCCATGAAGATATTGATTCTGCCGCTCCCTTCGCGAGCAGGCTCGCTCCTACAGGAGAAATGCGACCGAAACGGCATCACATCGCGCAGACGACACGATTACGTCCGCTGGCCTTGGCCTGGTACAGCGCCTTGTCCGCAGCAAGCAAGAGTTGCTGCAGCTCGCAATACGGCCCGTTTACCCAAGTGGCAATACCGATACTCACCGTCATGGGCGCTTCACCCTCGACGACAGGTAGCAACTGCTCTACCGCGTCGCGAATGTTCTGGGCCATGGTGAAGGCGCCGGCGGTGGTGGTCTCTGGCAGCACCACCGAGAATTCTTCCCCGCCATAGCGCGCCGCCAGGTCGGCAGGGCGTCGGACATGTTGGCCGATCAACTGGGCCAAGGTTCGCAGGGCTTCGTCGCCCTGTTGATGACCATGGCGATCGTTGAACGCCTTGAAGTGATCCGCGTCGATCATCAGCACAGACAGCGGTTGGCCCGAACGTTGGGCACGCTGCCATTCCTGATGCAACGTTTCGTCCAGCGTTCGGCGATTGGCCAGGCCGGTAAGGGAATCGACGGACGCCAATTTTGCCAGCTCCCGCTCGGCGCTGTGGCGGCGTCGCAGCTCACGGCGCAGCAACCAGGTGAGCCAGAGCAGGCTGATGCACAGCGCGACCGTGGCGCCACTGATCAGGAGCGCCGTACGTTGCCACGATGCGAAGACTTCTTGGGATGAGAGCGCGACCACGACGATCAGCGGCAAGTTACCGACCCGGGAAAAGGTATACAGGCGCTGTGTCTGATCGACGCTGGATACGCCGGAGAAGCTGCCGTTGCCTTCGCGCAGGATGCGCACGAAGTTCGGTCGATTGCTGAAATTCTTGCCGATCATGTCGTCAGCCAAGGGCGGCTCCTGGGCCAGCAGCGTTCCGTCGCCGCTGACCAGGTTGACCGTGCCGCCGCGACCGATGTTCAGGCTTTTGAACAGTTGGCTGAAATAGCTCAGGCGCATCGCGGCCTCGGCCACGCCCATGAACTCGCCCCGGTCGTCATCCAGGCGGTAGCTGAAGCTGATGCGCCAGTCATGCGGCTCGCTTCGAGCCCGGAACGGGGGACTGATCATCATGCTCGGGCTTGGATCCTGGAGATGTGACTGGAAATATTCCCGTTCGGCGTAGTTGCCTTTGCGGGGCTCGACAGAGGCCGAGTCAGCAATCACATCGCCGCGTTTGTCGAGCAGAAGGATGTCGCCTTTATAGGGCGCTGCGGTGGCGCGATCGAACAGGGCGAGGTGGCGGATCGTTGGCGAAACGTCTTTGAGGTCCTGGCGTTTTGCCGCGGCAATCAGGCCCTGCAATGAAACATCGTAGAGTTCTACGTTGCGCAGCACATCGGCGTCGATCAGTTGCACGATATTGCTTGCCGCACGCGTTGCAGCCTGCTCGGCGCTGGCGTGTTCTCGGATCAGCAGGAACGTCACGATACTCAGGATGGCAATGACAACCAGCGAGCTGGCCAGAACGAGAACCCGTTCCGAACGTATCGAAAACGGGATATTGCCGGGTGTTGCACTGCTCGCGCTCATGGTTCCGATCTGCATTGTCATGTGGCTGGGATCCTTCCCATAGGCTGCTCATCTACAACTGCCGATGACCGGCAGAGACAATACTGGCCTTTTGCAAGATTGTGCTCGGGACACTGGAATTGAGCAATCCACATCGTGGCTTATTTCAAGCCGGCAAACGGATTCCGAAGGTGTTTACGCCGCAGTCGCTGCGCACGAATACATCGCCGCCATGCATCAACGCGATCGCCTTGACGATGGCGAGCCCTAATCCGTGGTTGGCGCCGCTGTTGCTGCGTGATGCATCCACCCGATAGAAGCGTTCGAACAGTCGCGGCAAGTGTTCGCCGGCGATCGGTTCGCCGGGGTTGGTGACGCCGAGGGTGATCTGGTCGCCAACGGCTTCGATGCGCACGTCGATCACCTGGCCGGGCGCGGTGTGCTGGACCGCGTTGCTGAGCAGGTTGATCAGGGCTCGGCGCAGGTGGGCGATTTCGATGGTGGCTTGGGCATCGCCGCTGACGTGAACCTCGACCTGGGCGTCCTCCAGGATGAAATCCAGGTAGTCGAGGGTGGTTGCCACTTCGTCGGCGAGGGACGTCGTGGTCAGCTTGGTGGCCTTGCTGCCCTGGTCCGCGCTGGCGAGGAACAGCATGTCGTTGATGATGGAGCGCAGTCGCTCCAGCTCCTCGAGGTTCGATTGCAGCACTTCGAAGTAATGCTCCGCCGAGCGCCCACGGGTCAGCGCCACCTGGGTCTGGCCAATCAGGTTGGTCAATGGGGAGCGAAGCTCATGGGCCACGTCGGCGTTGAACGATTCGAGCCGGGAGTACGCCTGTTCGACCCGATCGAGGGTCGCATTGAACGAATTGACGAACTGGCTGAGTTCCGGCGGCAATGGCGAGATTCGCAAGCGCCCGGAAAGGCGAGGCGGGGCCAGGCGTTGGGCTTCGTCGGACAGCTTGATGAGCGGCTTGAGACCGATGCGCGCGACCCAATAACCCAGCAGCGATGCCAGCAACACACCGATGCAGGCCAGGCTCACCAGCGCCACCAATAAATGATGCTGGGTCTGATAGAAGGTCTCGGTGTCGATGCCGATGATGAAGCGCAGGGGCGGGCGTTGATCCTTGGCCGGGAACTGGCTCACCAGGACTTTCATCGGATAGTGCCGATCAGGCAACGTCAAGTCGCGCTTGCCCAACGGGCCTTGGGCAACGGCGCGAACCTGCGGATCGGGGTTGCCGTATTCAAAGCGCGGGTCGCCGCTGACGATCCAGAAATGGATGCGCTTGTCTTCTTCGCCCAGCAACCGCAGCTTGTTGTTGATCTTCACCCAGTGTTCGGACGTGCCATAACGACCCACGGTGGATTCGAGCACGCTGTAGCGGGCATCGAGTTCCGCTTCCGGCAACAGGCCCAGGCCTTTTTCGACCTGCTGGTACAAGGCGCCGCCAATCAGCAGGAACACCAGCGCCGCCACCAGGGTGAACATGCCGCTCAGGCGCAGCGCGATGCTGTTACTCACCTCGATTCTCCAGCACGTACCCCATCCCGCGGATGGTGTGCAGGAGCTTGTGCTCGAAGGGCCCGTCCAGCTTGGCCCGCAGGCGCTTGATCGCCACCTCGACGACGTTGGCGTCGCTGTCGAAATTGATGTCCCAGACCATTTCGGCAATGGCCGTCTTCGACAGGATTTCGCCCTGGCGGCGGGCCAGGACGCTGAGCAGCGAGAATTCCTTGGCGGTCAGGTCCAGGCGCTGCCCAGCCCGGGTGGCCTTGCGGCTGATCAGGTCGATCCACAGGTCGGCAATGCTGACCTGAACCGGTTCGTGGCCGCTGCTGCGGCGGGTCAGGGCTTGCAGGCGCGCCACCAGCTCGAGGAACGAAAACGGCTTGCCCAGGTAATCGTCGGCACCGTCGCGCAGGCCCTTGATGCGGTCTTCGACCCGTTCGCGGGCGGTGAGCATGATGACCGGCGTCTGCTTGCGGGCGCGCAACGCACGCAGCACGCCAAAACCGTCCAGGCCCGGCAGCATGACGTCGAGCACGATCACCGCGTAGTCATTTTCCAGGGCCAGGTGCAGTCCCTCGACGCCGTCGGGCGCCACGTCCACGATGTAACCCTGTTCGGTGAGGCCGCGGTGCAGGTAGTCCGCGGTTTTTTCTTCGTCTTCGATGATCAGGATACGCATGGCCCGGCCTCAGTCTGCATTCGCCAGCGCCGCCGGCGCGGGGCCGGGCTGAAGGGCGTGTCGATGGAACAGTCGCTCCAGCCACAAGTATATGACCGGTGTGGTGAACAAGGTCAGCGCCTGGCTGACCAGCAGGCCGCCCACGACCGCGATGCCCAACGGCTGGCGCAGTTCGGCGCCGGGGCCGTAGCCGAGCATCAGCGGCAGCGCGCCGAGCAGGGCGGCGAGGGTGGTCATGATGATCGGGCGGAACCGGGTCAGGCAGGCCTGGAATATTGCCTCCTGAGGCGCCAGGCCACCGTTGCGCTGGGCATCGATGGCGAAATCGATCATCAGGATGCCGTTTTTCTTGACGATCCCGATCAGCAGCACCAGGCCGATCAACGCCATGATCGAGAAATCCTGGCCCAGCAGCCAGAGCATGATCAGGGCGCCAAGGCCGGCCGAGGGCAGGGTGGAAATGATGGTCAGCGGGTGCACGAAACTCTCGTAGAGCACGCCGAGGATGATGTACACCGCCACCAATGCGGCGAGGATCAGCCAGGGCTGGCTCTTCAGCGAACTCTGGAACGCCTGGGCCGCGCCCTGGAAACTGCCGGTGATGGCGGCGGGCATACCGATTTCGTTCTTGGCCTGGTCGAGCAGGCGCACCGCATCCCCCAACGCCACGCCTGGGGCCAGGTTGAATGACAGGTTGGCGGCCGGGAACATGCCGTCATGGGCAATCGACAGCGGGCCGTTGGTCGGCGCGTCGAAGCGGGCCAGGGCCGAGAGGGGCACCATTTCCCCACTCAGCGGCGAGCGCAGGTAGAAATACGCCAGGCTTTCGGCCTTGCCACGTTGTTGGGTGTCGAGCTCGAGAATCACGTTGTACTGGTTGGTCTCGGTCTGGAACTCGTTGATCTGCCGCTGGCCGAACGCGTCGTACAGCGCCTGGTCGACGTCGGTGGCGGTGAGGCCGAAGCGGGCTGCTGCGCTGCGGTCGATGTTGATGTGGGTGATGCTGCCGCCCAGTTGCAGGTCGTTGGAAATGTCACGAAACGCCGGGATGCTGCGCAGCTTGTCGGTGAGTTTCTGCGTCCAGGCATTGAGGGTCGGCCCGTCATTGCTCTTGAGCACGTACTGGTATTGGGCGCGGCTGGGGCCGGAGCTGAGGTTGATATCCTGCCCGGCCCGCAGGTACAGCACGACACCGGGGATCTTCTGCAATTTCGGGCGGATCCGATCGATGAAGCCGCTGGCTGATACATCACGCTCGCCCCGGGGCTTCAGGGCGATCCAGAAGCGGCCATTGGCGATGGTCTGGTTGTTGCCCGAGACGCCGACGGAATGGGAGAAGGTCTGCACCGCCGGATCGGCGGCGACGATCTCGGCCAGGGCCTTGTGCTTGGCCACCATGTCCGGGAACGACACGTCGGCGGCGGCTTCGCTGGTGCCCAGCACCAGGCCGGTGTCCTGTACCGGGAAGAACCCCTTGGGAATGAACACGTAGCCCACCACGGCAAGCGCCAGGGTCAGGCCGAACGCGCTGATCATCAGCTTCTGGTGAGCGAGGGCCCGCCGCAGGCCTCGCTCATAGCCGCCCAGCAGGCGCTCGCCGAAACCTGGACGAGCGTGGGCATGGTGTTTCGGTGCGCGCATGAACAGCGCGGCCAGGGTCGGCGCCAGCGTCAGGGACACCACCACCGAAATCAGGATCGTCGAGGTGGCAGTCAGCGCGAATTCCTTGAACAACCGTCCGACCACGCCGCCCATGAACAAGAGCGGAATGAACGCCGCCACCAGCGAGAAGCTGATGGACACCACGGTGAAGCCGATTTCCCCGGCGCCCTTGATGGCCGCCTCGCGCATGCCATCGCCAGCCTCCAGGTGCCGGTGGATGTTCTCCACCACCACGATGGCGTCGTCCACCACGAACCCCACCGAGATGACGATCGCCACCAGGGTCAGGTTGTTCAGGCTGAATCCCATCACGTACATCAGGGCGAAACTGGCGGTCAACGACACGCCCAGCACCGCCGAGACAATCAGCGTCGCCGAGAGCTGGCGCAGGAACAGCGCCATCACCGCCACCACCAGCAACACCGCAATCAGCAGGGTGATTTCCACTTCATGCAACGAGGCGCGGATGGTCTGGGTGCGATCGATCATCACCTTGACTTGTATCGCCGCGGGCAGCATGGCCTCGAGGGTGGGCAAGGCGGCCTGGACGCGATCGACGGTCTCGACGATGTTCGCGCCCGGTTGGCGGAAGATGACCAGGTTGACGCCGGGTTGATCATCGGACCAGGCCTGGACGTAGGCGTTTTCCGAACCGTTGACGACCTTGGCGATGTCCTTGAGATGAACCGGAGCGCCGTCCCGGTAGGACACGATCAGCTCACCGTACTCCTCGGGCTTGAACAATTGGTCGTTGGTGGACAGCGTGGAAATGCTCGACTCACCGTAGAGCGCGCCCTTGGCGAGGTTGAGGCTGGCCTGCTGGAGTGACAGACGAATATCGGCCAGGGTCAGGCCGATCGCCGCGAGTCGGTCGGCAGACGCCTGGACTCGGATCGCCGGGCGCTGCTGGCCGGTGATGTAGATTTGCCCGACGCCATCGATCTGGCTGATCTGGCGGGCGAGCAGGGTCTCGACGTAATCACTCAATTCGGTGCCTGGCATCAGGTCGGAGCTGATGCTGAGGATCAGTACCGGGCTGTCGGCCGGGTTGACCTTGCGCCAGGTCGGCAGGTTCGGCATGTCATTGGGCAACTTGCCGGCGGCGGTGTTGATGGCCGCCTGCACTTCTTGGGCGGCGGTGTCGATGCTCTTGTCGAGGCTGAATTGCAGGATCAGGTTGGTCGAGCCCAATGCACTGCTGGAAGTCATCTGGGTGATGCCGGGGATGGCGCTGAACTGGACTTCCAGCGGGGTTGCCACCGACGACGCCATGGTTTCGGGGCTGGCACCGGGCAACTGCGCATTGACCTGGATGGTCGGGAATTCCGCCTCGGGCAACGGCGCGACAGGCAGCCGCGGAAAGGCGATCAACCCCAGCAGCACCAGGGCGAACGTCAGCAGCACCGTGGCGATGGGGTGATTGATGCACCACGCCGATATCGAACCGCGGCCCTTCATGGCTGTGCCTGCCCGGTCTTGGCGAGGGCGGGCGGATCTCCAAGTATCTGGATGCTGGCGCCAGGCTTGAGGCGTGACTGGCCGTCGCTCACCAACTGGTCACCGGCGTTGACGCCTTTGATGATGTGCATGCCGCTGTCCTGGTACACCATTTCCACCGGCACGCTTTCCACCTTGTCGCCCCGGACCCGGTACACGAAGTGTTGCTCCAACCCGCGTTGGACCACGGTCGGCGGTACCACCAGCGCACCCTTGTCGATCGCGGTCTGGATTTTCAGCGTCACCAGTTGCCCCGGCCACAGCCGTTGGGCGGCGTTGTTGAATTCGGCCTTGGCGCGCAGGGTTCCGGTGTTGGTGTTGATCTGGTTGTCGATGAGACTGAGGCGCCCTTCACCCAACAGTTCCCCGGTGGCGCCGTCGGCACCGATGTAGGCCTTGACCAGGGCCTGGTCAGGGGCGGCGATCAAGCGCTGCAGCGTCGGCAGCATTTGTTGCGGCAACGAGAATTCCACCGCGATCGGGTCGATCTGGGTCACGGTGAACAGGCCTTCGGCATCGCTGGCGCGCAGGAAGTTGCCTTCGTCCACGTTGCGAATGCCGACGCGACCGGTCACCGGGGAGCGGATCTGCGTGTAGGAAAGTTGCACCTGCGCGGAGTCGATGGCCGCCTGGTTGCCCTGGGCCGTGGCCTTGAGCTGATTGACCAGCGCCTGTTGCTGGTCGTAGGTCTGCTTGGATACGCCGTCATCGACGCTCAGCAACTTGTAGCGCTTGAGATTGACCTGGGCCACGGCCAGCTGCGCCTGGCTCTCGCCGAGCTGGGCGCGGGCCTGGTCGAGACTGGCGCGGATGGAGCGGTCGTCGATGGTTGCCAACAGGTCGCCCTTCTTGACCAGTTGTCCTTCCTTGACCAGCAGCTTGGTGAGAATGCCGTCGATCTGCGGACGGATCACCACGCTGTGCAGCGACAGTACCGTGCCGATGCCGCTGGCAAAGCGCGGCACATCCTTTTCGACCACGCTCACGACTCTTACCGGTACGGCGCTCGCAGCACTGGGTTTGGTGGCGACGGGCTTCATCGAGAACCACAGGACCAGCGCCCCCAAGGCGACCAACAGTGCGACGAGCAGGAACGTTTTTTTCTGAATGTGCATGGATGCGAAGAGCCGGTTCGGGACGGTGGGATTTCTATCTGTCTTATATAGCGTTGCGAGGCGGTCAGGAAGGTGACGGCTAGCTGTCAGGGCTGTCAGTTTCGTCCCGGTTTTCCGTCAGACGGAACTCCACCCTTGCATCTGCTCCGTGGCACCGCGATTTCGTGCAGGTATACTGCTGCGTTTCGCGGCTCGGTTACCGAGCCACGCATACTCAATTGTGGCGAGGGAGCTTGCTCCCGCTTGAGTGCGAAGCGCTCACAGAAATGGGGCCGCTTCGCAGCCCAGCGGGAGCAAGCTCCCTCGCCACGGTTTGTTGTCCCACTCAAGTGAATAACTCAAATGACTTCCCCAATACCATCGCCCGCGGACGAACGCTTGCCCGGCGAATCGTCTGGCCAGACGGACAGCGATGTTGCCAACGCCGACGACAGCAAGGCGGCGATCCCGGCCTTCAAGTTCCCGTTCAAGCCCGGTGAACTGTCGGCGGCCAAAGGTGCCGGGCAACAGCCCTGGTACAAGAACGGCGCCAAGAACGGCCACACCAAGACTCCGGGTGCCGCGCCGCCCGGTACCCGTCGTTCGATGGGCAAGCGCTGAGATCGTCCTCCGTACGCGGTCGCGGATTCAGTTCGCGACCCGTGCCCCGGTCAGGCTTCCACTCAATTCATAAGCCGTCAGTTCGGCCTGGTGCGCCGCGAGGATTTCCGGCAACGAGCCTCGCAGGTACTCGACCCACGTCTTGATCTTCGCATCCAGGTATTGGCGCGATGGGTAGATGGCGTAGAGGTTCAGCTCCTGGGAGCGATAGTTGGGCATGACCCGCACCAGCGTGCCGTTGCGCAAGCCTTCGATGGCGGCATACACCGGCAACACCCCCACACCCATGCCGCTGGTGATCGCGGTTTTCATCGCATCGGCGGAGTTCACCAGGAACGGTGAGCTGTTGATGGTGACCATCTCCTGGCCTTCCGGGCCGTCGAACACCCATTTCTCCAACGGAATGACCGGACTGACCAGGCGCAGGCAGGCGTGGTTGAGCAGGTCGCTGGGTTTCTGCGGGCAGCCGCTGGCTTTCACATAGCCAGGCGATGCGCAGACGATGCTGTAGGTGATCCCCAGGCGCTGGGACACGAAGCCCGAATCCGGCAATTCGCTGGCGAGCACGATGGAAACGTCGTAGCCCTCGTCGAGGATGTCCGGCACGCGGTTGGCCAGGGTCAGGTCGAAGGTCACGTCCGGATGGGTCTTGCGATACCGGGCGATGGCGTCGATGACGAAGTGCTGGCCGATGCCGGTCATGGTGTGGACCTTCAACTGCCCGGCCGGGCGCGCGTGGGCGTCGCTGGCCTCGGCTTCCGCTTCTTCGACATACGCCAGGATCTGTTCGCAACGCAGCAGGTAGCGTTTGCCGGCCTCGGTCAGGGCGATGCGCCGGGTCGTGCGGTTGAGCAGGCGGGTTTGCAGGTGAGCTTCCAGGTTGGAAACCGCGCGCGAGACATTGGCTGTAGTGGTATCGAGCTGCGCGGCGGCAGCGGTGAAGCTTCCGGCTTCGGCAACACAGCTGAACGCGCGCATGTTTTGCAAGGTGTCCATGGAGGGCTCTCTTGGAAGGTGGCAAATTGTGACATGAAGTTACAGCGCTACGGGACCCCGACTAATGGATTATCGCGTTAACGGTAACAAAGATTCGCAGAAAGGTCGGCTTATCGCCGTTGGGGTCGGTCCCTAGAATTGCTGCCACTGCAGGATCGGTCTGGCTTCAGAGGACCTGTGGGAGCGAGCTTGCTCGCGATGAGGCCTTCACTGACGACACGTGAGGTGAATGCCAGGACGCCATCGCGAGCAAGCTCGCTCCCACAGGTTTGCCGTCATCCGCAGACCGTCGTCATGCCCTTTATTTTTCAGGAATTTAGCGCCAGTGCCGCGTTGCATCAGCAGAGAGTTGAAGACTCTCAGTGTTTGGGTTTTGACGTTGACCATCAGCGGTTGCATCGGCACGGGGGGGATTGCACCGCAAGGCGAGGCATTGTCGCCCAACCAATTGGCAACCGACGAAGCGATTCGCGAGGCCGCCCGCGACGCCCATTGGCCGAGCCGCCAGTGGTGGAAAGCCTATGGCGATCCGCAACTCGATCGCTGGATCGAGCAGGCCGTGCAAGACAGCCCGAGCCTGGCCATGGCCACTGCCCGGGTGCGGCAGGCCAGGGCCATGGCCGGTGTCGCCGAGGCGGCCGAGTCGTTGCAGATCAATGGCGAGGCAACCCTCAAGCGCCACAACTGGCCGACCGATCAGTTCTACGGCCCGGGCGAGTTGGCCAATACCACCACCTGGGACAACAACGCCGGCCTGGGCCTGAGCTACGCCCTGGACCTGTGGGGCCGCGAGCGCAACGCCAGCGAGCAGGCTGTCGACCTGGCCCATGTCAGCGCTGCCGAGGCGCGGCAGGCGCAGCTGGAATTGCAGAACAACATCGTGCGCGCCTATATCCAGTTTTCGCTGCACTACGCCCAGCGCGATATCGTTGCCGCGACGCTCCGTCAACAGGAGCAGATTCTCGAACTGGCGCAGAAGCGCCTGGACGGTGGCATCGGCACCCACTTCGAGGTCAGCCAGGCCCAGGCGCCGCTGCCCGAAACCCATCGTCAACTCGACGCCCTTGATGAAGCGATTGCCTTGAGCCGCAACCAATTGGCTGCGCTGGCGGGCAAGGGGCCGGGCGACGGCGCGGGCCTGCAACGTCCCACCCTGGCGTTGGGAACCCCGTTGAAATTGCCGTCCGCGTTGCCCGCCGAACTGCTCGGCCAGCGCCCGGATGTCGTGGCCGGACGTTGGCAGGTGGCGGCCCAGGCCCGGGGCATCGATGTCGCCCGGGCCGGTTTCTATCCCAACGTCGACCTGGTGGGCAGCCTGGGCTACATGGCCACCGGCGGCGGGGCGCTGGAGTTCCTGACCGGCAAGAAACTCACCTACAACGTCGGCCCGGCGATCTCGCTGCCGATCTTCGATGGCGGGCGCCTGCGTTCACAGTTGGGTGAGGCGGCCGCCGGTTATGACATCGCCGTGGCCCATTACAACCAGACTTTGGTGACCGCGCTCAAGAGCATTTCCGATCAGTTGATCCGCCGCGAGTCGATGGACAAACAACAGGTTTTCGCCGCCGAGTCCGTCGCCGCCGCCCAGCGCACCTATGACATAGCAATGGTTGCGTTCCAGCGCGGGCTCACCGACTACCTCAATGTGCTCAACGCCCAGAGCCTGTTGTTCAAGCAACAACAGGTGCAACAACAGGTGGAAGCGGCGCGCCTGAGTGCCCATGCCGATCTCGTGACGGCGTTGGGTGGCGGGCTGGAGGCGGGCAGCGATACCGCTGACTTGAGCCATGCCCCGTGGCGAGGGAGCTTGCTCCCGCTGGACTGCGCAGCAGTCCCTTCAGGTGGGTGCTGCGCACCCAAGCGGGAGCAAGCTCCCTCGCCACGATGCTGAGTATCCTCCCGTGACCTATTTACTCTGGCTTCATCGCCTCGAATGGCGCCGTGGTTTCTTCGACTGGGCCCGCAGCGATGGCGTGACCTGGGTCTATATCTTCAAGGTCTTGCTGGCCGCGTTCCTGACGTTGTGGCTGGCGATGCGCCTGGAATTGCCCCAGCCGCGCACGGCGATGATCACCGTGTTCATCGTCATGCAACCCCAGAGCGGCCAGGTTTTCGCCAAGAGTTTTTATCGCTTGCTCGGCACCTTGGCCGGCTCGGCGGTGATGGTCGCGTTGATCGCCTTGTTCGCCCAGAACACCGAACTGTTCCTCGGCTGCCTGGCGATCTGGGTCGGCATCTGCTCGGCGGGGGCGGCGCGTTATCGCAACTTCCGGGCCTATGGTTTCGTGCTGGCCGGCTACACCGCAGCGATGATCGGCCTGCCGGCCTTGGCCCATCCGGAAGGGGCCTTCATGGCGGCCGTGTGGCGGGTGCTGGAAATTTCCCTGGGGATTCTCTGTGCCACCGCCGTCAGTGCCGCGATCCTGCCGCAAACCGCCAGTGCCGCCATGCGCAATGCGCTCTACCAGCGCTTTGGTGTGTTCGCGCTGTTCGTCACCGATGGCTTGCGCGGGCGCAGCCAACCCGAGGCGTTCGAGGCGCGTAATGTTGGTTTTATCGCCGAGGCAGTGGGCCTCGAAGGCCTGCGCAGCGTGACCGTGTTCGAAGACCCGCACATGCGCCGGCGCAACGGTCGGCTCAGTCGCTTGAACAGCGAGTTCATGAGCCTGACCACGCGTTTCAATGCCTTGCACCAATTGCTCGAACGGTTGCGCACCGGCGCAGCGGACTCGGTGGTGAGCGCCATCAAGCCCGGATTGCAGACCCTGGCCGAACTGCTGGATGGCTTCAGCGCAAGGGCCTTGACCGATGCCGATGCGGCACGGCTGGCAGCGGCGTTGGCTGATTACAAGGCCGACTTGCCGGCCCAGGTGCGCCGCTTGCGTGCGCAATTCCAGATGACGGAACCCAGTGACGCGCAGCAACTGGATTTCCACACCGCTTATGAGCTGCTGTATCGCTTTGTCGAAGACCTGCATGGCTACGCCCAGACCCACGCTTCCCTGGCCGAGCATCGCCATGAACGGGAACGTTGGGATGAGCCGTTCGTGTCGCAGACCAACGGCCTGGCTGCCGCCGCTTCCGGTTTTCGCGCTGCCTTCATCCTGCTGGTGCTGGGCAGCTATTGGGTCGCCACGGCCTGGCCGAGCGGCGCGACCATGACGATGATCGCCGCCGCCACCGTCGGGCTGTCCGCGGCTACGCCGAACCCCAAGCGCATGGCGTTCCAGATGGCCTGCGGCACGTTGTTCGGGGCGCTGGTTGGCTTCGTCGAGATGTTTTTCGTCTTTCCCCTGATCGACGGTTTCCCCTTGCTCTGCGTGATGTTGGCGCCGGTGATCATGCTGGGTTCGTTCCTCAGTTCTCGACCGCAGCACGCCGGGGTCGGGTTGGGGCTGCTGATTTTTTTCAGCACCGGTTCCGTGCCGGACAACCTGGCGGTCTACAACCCCTACACCTTCATCAACGATTACATCGCAATGATCCTCGGCATGCTGGTGTGCGCCGCCGCTGGCGCGATCATCCTGCCGCCCAACAGCCGCTGGATGTGGCGCCGGCTCGAACAGGACCTGCGCGAACAAGTGGTGTTCGCCATCAGCGGCAAGCTCAAGGGCTTGGCCTCGGGTTTCGAGAGCAGCAGCCGGGACTTGCTGCACCAGGCCTATGGGCTGGCGGCGGGGCAGCCCCGGGTGCAACGGAATTTGCTGCGCTGGATGTTCGTAGTGCTGGAAATCGGCCACGCGATCATCGAGTTGCGCAAGGAGCAGGCGACGCTGCCGGTGCATCCGGCCTATGCCGAAAGCCAGCCATGGCGCCAGGCGATCCGAGTGATGGGACGCGCGCTGGTGCGGCTGTTCCGCCAACCGAGCCAGAGCAATCTGGAGCGCGCACTCGTGGCGGTGGACCACGCCATTGGCCGCGTGCAGGCCACTGACGAGCCTTTCGCCCCGCACTTCGATACCTCGGCCCTGCGTCGGGTGAAAAGCTACCTGCACTTCATCCGCACCTCGCTGCTTGACCCGCAATCGCCCTTGGCGGCTTACACCACGCCGCCTCCCCAGGAACTTGAACATGCCCCGTGAAATCGCCTTCCACGGCGTCTACATGCCCACCATGACCCTGATGTTCTTCATCGCCGCCGGCCTGGCCTGGGCGTTGGACCGTTTCCTCTCGGGGTTGGACCTGTACCGTTTTTTCTGGCACCCGGCGCTGCTGCGCCTGAGTCTGTTCACCTGCCTGTTCGGCGCGCTGGCGCTGACGGTCTACCGTTGAGATCGACACAATGAAAAAGTTTTTCAGCCTGCTGGCGACGTTGCTGGTGCTGGCCTTGGCACTGTGGATCGGCCGTACGCTGTGGGTGCATTACATGAACACGCCCTGGACCCGCGATGGCCGGATACGGGCCGACATCATCAATGTCGCCGCCGACGTCAGCGGCGAGGTGGTCGAGGTGCCGGTGCGCGACAACCAGTTGGTGAAAAAGGGCGACTTGCTGATGCGCATCGACCCCGAGCATTACCGCATCGCGGCGAAGCAGGCACGCTCCCTGGTGGCGTCGCGCAAGGCCACCTGGGAAATGCGCAAGGTCAATGCCCACCGACGCGCCGACCTGGACAGCCTGGTGATCTCAAGGGAAAACCGTGATGACGCCAGCAACATCGCCGACTCGGCCCTGGCCGATTACCAGCAGGCCCAGGCGCAACTGGAGGCGGCCGAACTGAACCTGGCCCGCACCGAGGTTCGCGCGGCGGTGGACGGCTACGTCACTAACCTCAACGTGCACCGTGGCGACTACGCGCGCATCGGCGAGGCGAAAATGGCGGTGGTGGACATGAATTCGTTCTGGGTCTACGGCTTCTTCGAAGAAACCAAGTTGCCCAAGGTGCGGGTAGGCGATTCGGCGCAGTTGCAACTGATGAGCGGTGAGGTGCTCAAGGGCCATGTGGAAAGTATTTCCCGAGGGATCTACGACCGCGACAACCCCGAGAGCCGCGAGTTGATCGCCGACGTGAACCCGACGTTCAACTGGGTACGCCTGGCCCAGCGGGTGCCGGTGCGCATTCATTTGGATGAGGTGCCGGATGGCGTGCTGCTGGCGGCGGGGATGACCTGTACGGTGGTGGTCGAGCCGCCCGTTGGGCGCTGAGGCCCTTCGAATGTAGTACATATTTACCACCTTGCCTCTCCCAGGCCCGTTCAAGCTGGCGTCCTCGACTGAAGGAACTCTCGATGACCCAGCTGACTCACCACCACTTTATTCGCCAGCAACTGCCCCGTTGGTTGCTGGATGCGAACCAGAGCGAACAGGCAAGGCTGCTACAGGCCGCCTTGGACTTGGCCGAGGCCGCGCATCGCTTCAATGTGGCAAATGCGGTTATCCCGTCATTGCGCGACTTTGCGCTGTCTCGTATACAAGCCCACATGGATCGCCTTTTCGGCACGCGCATTGACCTGGAGCGCTCTCGACTGATCAGGCATTTTCGGGATGATTGCGCGACTTATCCGGTCCCTGGAGGCGGTCCCGCTACGCTGGTGTGCAAGCCACATCTCCCTGAAGAGCGATCATTGCTGGAACACGCGCTGATCAATTTCCCCCGTGCCGACACCGAGGCTCAGGCTTTCATCCGAGGCAGCCAATTCGAGCTTTATCCTGACCGCGCCAAGGCGTCTGTCGTGCAGATGAACGACTTCGCCGGTTTGTGTCGTGACCTGGATACCGGAGCCGCTTACGCTGCCGAGTTGCGACGCCAGATTCCGCAGCTTTCCCATGACGCAATCTCGTTGCCTGCCTTCGCGTCGGATTACATCCAGTTTCGGAAAACGCAGCTGCGACACGACGCCCTGCAAGCCCGCATGCAAGGGTTGCTGGATGTCACGGGTGAACGCATCCTGGCGGCTTTTGGCGTGCAGCTCGATGCCACCGTGAAGGTTCAGCCGCTGCCCGCGGCGTTCGCCAGCGGCCTTGAGCTGGGCGAACGCTGGCGGGCGGAGCATCGCATCGTCCTGCCTGGCGTGCGGGTCTTTTGGGGGGATCGGCAAATCGTGGGGCAATGGGTGCCGATCGTGGTCCATATTCCGGACGACCCTGTCTCGCCCCTCAAGCAATACGCCAGTTCGGCAGCTTTTCAGGCTGATCTCGTCATGCGCCTGGGTGACCTTCGATATGCAGCGTTTTTTTCCCGACTGTTGCCGCTGCCTGACAGAAACTGGAGCGATCGGGTGCTGGTAGGACTGCTGCAAAGAGGGGAGAAAAAGCTGGTCGAGGTTCATCAACTGCGCGGAGATGTCTGGCAGGGCCTCTACCGTGAATGGCGTAGCGTCGTGTTGAGTAGCGCGTCGAGCCAGGCCCGTTCAGTGGCTCATATCGACGCCGGTGTACTGATCGGAGAAACCTGGATGTGGCTGGGCGCAGGGCTGCAATTTCTTGGCGGCATCAGCATGTTCCTGCCCGGTGTCGAGCCGCTGGCCTGGGCGGGTGTTGCCCTGGGAATGGGGCAATTCATTCTGGATGTCTATGAAGGCGTCCATGCGCTCAACCTGGGGGAGAGGCTCGAGGCGATCCAACACCTGTTCAGCGCCGCAATGAGTGCCACGACGTTTGCGGTAGGCGCTTTCGGGGCCAATCATCTGTTGGGCGAGATGAACCCCGTGGTGACGAACGATGGCAGTGAGCGGCTTTGGCACGGTCGCACCCGGCCGAGCGCCAGCCTGCGCGTGCCGCCTGAATATTCGACCGCCGATCGATACGGCGTCTGGCGCGCTGCGGATGATGCCTGGGTGGACGTGGAAGGCGTTTTTTATGAGGTCGTCGGCGACGGACGCGATCTGCGCCTCAAATTGCCTCCGAACTACCGTGGTGTTGTACCGGCCCTTGAATGGGAACGTTCAACAGGGTGGCGTTGGGTGCATCGGGATCCCTTGGGCATGCAAGGCGCACGGCTGCTGCGGGAAATCGACCCGCAACTGCGAACGTTAGCGAACACAAGCCTTGACGATGCCCAGCGACTGATCGGAATCAGCGATGATCGGCTGCGCTATCTCGCCGTGAATGGCGAGCCTCTGCCGGTGCACTTGCCCTACATGGCCCGACGTCTTGCAGCTCGGGCGCAAGTGTCGGATGCAGTGACCCGGCTACGTGCCAATCACCCCCTGCCGGAGGTACCCCGGGGCGTGGTGCAATTGCTGACGGAGCTGCCGGGGTGGCCGGTCCGGCGTGCGTTCCGCTACATGGACGGACAAAACTCTTTCTTCGAATTGGGAGTCGGCCCCGAGCTGCACCTCGATGCTTCTGCCTTTCACAGTGGGCAATGGCAAGAGCGGTTGCTCTTGCAGTTCGATGCCCGAGAGCAGCGCGCTTTGTTGGGCGCCGAGACTCCCTGGGAAAGCCCTGCTGTCACCTACCGACGTTTCGCCAACCTGTTGGCGGATAGCCTTGAGAACAATGGCTACCGCCTGGTGGAGAACTTCGCCAATCGCCCGGCGCAGCATCCGAACGCGGCGCTGTTGTGTCGAGACTTTCCGAGCTTGCCGGAGCCCGTGGCGGATGCTCTGCTGGCGGACATGACGATAGAAGAACAACGCGGCTTGCGCGCCGGCCGCGTGCCGCAGAGCCTGGCGCAGAGAACCGTCGAGGCGTTGCGTGAGCTACGTGTATCGCGGGCGTTGGAAGCCTTGCAAGCTGGCGTCTCGGGCAACGATCGGGACCGCTTGGTCATGAGCCTGCTTGCCCTTGAGCTGGCGAGGCTGGACGAGCCGGTACGGGTGCAATTGTTGCTTGAGGAGCGTTCTTTCGGTCCTCTGGAGGCGGGTGGAACCGGGCCGTTGAAAACCATTCGCCGCCGCGATGATCGTTATGAGCCCTTTGACGAGACAAATAACGAACTCGGCCCACCCACGAACCTGGAAGATGCCTTGTTGCGGGCTTTGCCTGACTCGGCACGCCGTCGCTTGGACCTGGACATTTGGGAACACGACAAGCTGCGCGGACAACTGTTGGACATTGCCCTGGGAAGTCGCGACCAGTTGCGCTCTGCATTGGGGATCCGTGCATCGAAACCTGCCAGTGTCCGTTTTCCGGAGCGAGTGGGCGAAACGCCGGGTTATCCGTTGAGTGGCCGAGGGGTTGCCTTTTGGCGGCGCGGGGCAACCCCACAGTCACGTCTTCAGTCGCTCTATCCGCACGCAGACGTCAGCGTCCGGGTGATGGCCGAACTCCAGGAACGCAGCGCTCGGTCGGGCAGACCCCTTGACCTGCTGATCAATGAAAAAGAGGCCGAATGGAAAACCCTCGACGAAAGCTTGGAGGTATGGGAGCAAGCTGCGGACAAACACCATGCCGTGGAGTATGACGATCCGGCGAAAAGGTCGGTGATTCGTCGAAAGCTAGGCAGGGCGCTGCGCCGCGGTTGGCGTCGGGAAACCCGCTTTACCACCGGGGGCAGCTCGGTGCTCGGTTTGGAAATGGCGGCCGGCCCGATAGGGCGACTGCCGATTCTTACGGCTGATTTCAGCCATATTGAAATGCTCACGCTCCGGGGACTGGCGCTCAGTGACGTGCCTTCGGACTTCTTGAGCCGTTTTCCCAGGCTCGTCGAATTGTCGCTGGTCCATAATCGCCTCACGCGCTGTCCCTCCGCCATTGCGGGCATGCCACGGCTGCGGTTCCTTTTCCTGGACGAAAACCCCCTTGTGTTCAATGACGAAGTATTCGCTTCCCTGCTGGGGCCCACGCCCCATGCCACGCTGGAGTGGTTGGAGCTTTCTGGCGTATCGGGTGTCACGGAGCTGGTGCCGGGCCGAATCGGCGCCCGAGCTATCGAGGCGCTGGGCGGATTGCCGCGGCTTAAACATTTGGTATGGAAGAACAACCCGGCGTTCGCCCCCGAACTGCTGCAAGCAATCGGCGGCCTGAGGCAATTGGAAAACCTGAGCCTGGGTGATAGCAGGTTGGTATTGGACGAGCAAAACAGCGCGTTCCTGGGGGAGCTGAAGCGTCTGGTCGCGCTGGACCTGAGCGGCAATCGTGTGATCGGTTTGACGAGCCTGTCGGGATTGCCTCGACTGAAATTCGTGAATCTGGCTCGCACCCGACTCAAGGAAATTCCGGCGGCACTGATTGAATTGATCCAGCGCACGCCCGTGAGCCAGCTCTACCTGACGTTACTCGGCAATGCCATTACCCATGTCGATCCCATACTGTCCGTGTTGCCCCGAAACGAGGGGAACCGCAGATTGCTGGGCATCAACCTGGATGACAATCCGCTGCCAGTGAGCCAGATATTCAGGCTGCGAGAGGCCAATTTTCGTTTTGCCTATACTCGCGATGCCTGGACTCGGGATGCGGGGTTGCGCAGGGAATTCGAAAAGCTGCGCGAAAACCCCTCCGCTTCAGCATTTTTGGACTGGCTCAGTGACGAAATCACACGACTTGGAGAGGCGCAAAATAGCGGATTTCAGAGGAGTGGCGAGGATGCCGTCGGACGTCTTTTCAATCTAGAGGGGCGTATGGACGCGATGCGTCCGCGTATAGCTAATCTTGACGAGCGACTCATGGCACTGCAGTCGCGTGTGTATTCGCGACTGGGCGCCAGCTTGCGCCATCAGCCATTCACATTGGCCGAATTGGAAACGCACATCTCCCTGTTCTTTGACTTTTGCATCGACTTGTGGAGCAACGCTCCTTTCACCCGATTCATTCAACGTCATTATGTGAATTGGGCGCGTGTACAACGGGCTCAGGAAGGATGGACCCGACAGGTATTAAATACCCACGCAACCGAGGCGCTTTTTACAGGGTATCTATTACAAGACATGACGGAGGGAGCCCCGCTGTTTGAGACGCTTTCCTGGGCGCCTTACCTCAACGAAATGTCCCCCATTTGGCGCGCGTTCGAGGGGAAATGGGAAGGGATCTCCGAAAGCCTGGATGACATAGCTTTCAGGGGAACTTTGAATACATCCCAGTGGCCGGAGGAACTACTCGACAAAATGACCCATCCCCCCCAGGCTCAGCCCCATCTGGAGCCGGTAGAAGGGGTCGCTTGGGGAACTGACGGCATTGAACTCAATTCTGAACAAGTACGTCGGACGTGGTTGATCATTAAACACATCCAGACCATTGAAGCGATACAGGCCTCAACCCAGGCTACCCAGACGTTGGTGACAAACTGGTGGGATCGCAGGCCCTTGATCTGAACGTTTGAGGGCCGGCCTGCTATCAGACTACAACGGCCGCTTCAATCCAAACCGCCTCATCAACCCCTTCTGTAGCAAACCGGCAGGAAGCCAGGTTGCCATCAACGGCAATGCGCGACTGCCATTGCCCAGGCGCAGCAGGCGGGGTGGCTTGGGTTGCTGAATGGCCTTGAGCAACGCGGCGGCGAACTCGCGGGTAGGGGTCGGGTTGTCCTGGGATGCCTTGGCGCGGGCTCGGATGCCATCGCGCAGGGGCCACCAGGGCGATTGTTCGCTGATCAACTGCTCGGCTTCATGGCCGGCATTCTTGGCGAAACTGGAGGCAATGGCGCCGGGCTGCACCTCCATGACGCGGATGCCGAACGGCGCCAGTTCCATGCGCAATGCGTCGCTCAGGGCATGCACGGCTGCCTTGGAGGCGCAGTAGGCGCCGGCAAATGGCGTGACCAGCACACCGGATACGCTGCCGATATTGACCACCAATCCCTTGGCCCGGCGCAGCACAGGAAAGAGTGCGCGGGTCACGCCGACGATGGCGAACACGTTGGTTTCGAACTGGCGCTGCATGGCCGGCACGCCGCCATCCAGCAGCGGGCCCATGGCGCCGTAACCGGCGTTGTTGACCAGCACGTCGAGGCCGCCGTGTTGCTGGTTGATTCGTTCGCCCAGCTGTTCCAGCGCCGGGCCGTCGTTAACGTCCAGTTGCACGGCGGTGAACCCGGCGGCGTTGAGTTGCGCCACGTCCTCGGGTTTTCGTGCGCTGGCCCAGACCTGGTAGCCGGCGGCCTTGAAGGCGTCGGCGAGGGCGCGGCCGATGCCGCTGGAACATCCGGTAATCAACGCAACGGGCATGGCGCGTTCCTTGTGCAAGCAGGTGAGAGGAAGATCAGTTGGCGAAGCTACCTTGCATTCGCTCGGCGCGAAACTCCAGGGTTTGCGGACGATAGCCAGGACGCAGCGGCGGGATTGGCAAGCAGTCCTGCCAGTCGGCACCGGGCTGCAAGTCGCCCGGGCCGCGATAACGCGGTGAACTGTAGAGATTGTCGGCCAGGTTGATGCTATCGCCGGGCGCGTAAGCTGCGATGCGCCAGCGCAGCTCCGTCAACGGAGCGTCGTTGCCATTGCGGATTTTCAGGCGCAACGGCCGATCAGCAGGGCAATGTTCGGGGGCGTAGGCAATCTGCAGGTCCAGGCGGGCCAGTTGTCGGGTCTCGCGGCTTTCTTCCCAGAGCACCCACGCCGCCACCAGGCCCAGCCCGACGAAGGCCGCAAGGGAAACCGGCAAGGCCTTGGCCGGGTAGCGCAACAGCAGGATGAGCCAGGTGATGACCAGCACGACGCCGATAAGCATGTTCGAAACCTCCGTTCCGGTTGCCACATCCTACCGAAGGGCGCGGGCGATGGATATTCATGCGCCCAGCACCGTCCGTCGTGACTGTCATCTATGACAGTAGGCAATTGCGTCTTCCGCTTATTACATAGGCAAGTGACCCCCACGCAAAAGGCTTACCGATGGGCATGGACCATAGAACTCCTGGATTGATCGCCTTTGATCCGCGTAGCTTGGCGGTCCGCTCGATCGACTATTGCCGAAACCTTGAAGATGGCCTCGCGCAGCGGCGCACAAATCGAAGCCTCTTTGACATGGCGGGGCGCGCGACCAAGCAGTGGGACCCGCGGTTGTGGGCCTTGCAGGAAAGTGACGAATCGACGCCCGCCAACCTTTCGGCGATTTATTCGTTGTCCGGGGCTGAGCTGCACACGGTCAGCGTCGATGCGGGTACACAAACCATTCTGCCAAGTCTCGCCGGCGAAAATATACGTGGCTGGGATGGCCGAGGGACGCGGCGGGATCACCTATACGATGCCTTGCTGCGCCCCATCGCAGTTTTTGAACAGGGCGCAGGGGAGTCGCGGCGGTGCACCGAGCGCTTGACCTATGGCTATTCGGGCCAAGGCGATCAGGATCACAACCAGTACGGGCGATTGATCCGCCACGACGATACGGCGGGTACGTTGTTGCTGTCGTCCTTTGCCTTGACCGGACAAAACCTTACGCAGGATCGCCGTTTCATCTTCGATGTGGCGTTGCCCGATTGGCCGGAATCCGAGGCCGATCGCGAACACTTGCTGGAGCCGGGCGACGGCGCCGTTTCGACGTGGCGCTTTGGGCCGTTAGGCGATGTGCTGGAGCGGATCGACGCCAGGGGCAATCGACAACGACAAGACCTTACGCTCGATGGCCGGCTGTCCGGCAGCCAATTGCTGTTGAAGGGGCAAGACGATTGGCAGGTGCTGGTGAGCGATATTCGCTATAGCGCCCAGGCGCAGATTGAACAGGAAATAGCCGGGAACGGCCTGCAGACCACGCTCAAGTACCGACCCGAAGACGGGCGATTGATGGAACACCAGGCCATGCGCGCCGGCGACGTGCTGCACCACTTGCTTTACGACTACGACCCGATGGGCAACGTATTGAGCATCGAGGACCATGCCCTGCCGGTCCGTTACTTCGCCAACCAACGCATCGATCCGCTCAGTCGTTTTGTCTACGACAGCCTCTACCAATTGATCGAAGCCACTGGCTGGGAGGCCAGACCGGTCAGCCAAGGCCCCGATTCGGTGGGGCGCAACGATCCCGCGGCGGTGGGCAATTATCGACAGACCTACCGCTATGACGAGGGCGGTAACCTGTTGGAGCTGGTTCACTTCGGTGCGCAAAGCCATGGTCGACAAATCCAAGCGGCGCGCTACAGCAATCGCTGCCTGCCTTACCGCGACGGAGTGCCGCCCACCGAGGAGGAAATCGCTGCCGCCTTCGACGCGCGGGGTAACTGCCTGGCGCTGGACGCGGGTCGATTCCTGGCCTGGGACCTGCGTAACCAGATGGGTTCGGTCACACCCATCAAACGGACATCGGGGCTTGATGATAGCGAGGTTTATATCTACGACGGCGGCGGGCAACGGGCGCGCAAGCTTCGCACCTTGCAAACCGGCACCCGTACCCTGACCGCCGAGGTGCGTTATCTGCCGGGGCTGGAACTGCGTGTCGACAGCGGAACGGGCGAGGCGCTGCAGGTGATCGTCGCCCAGGGCGGGCTCAGCGATGTTCGGGTATTGCATTGGGAAAGCACGCCGCCGACCGGAGAAAACGACGCTTACCGATTCAGCGTTACCGATCATCTGGGTTCGGTTGGCCTGGAGCTGGCCGAGGACGGGCGGATCATCAGCCGGGAGCATTTCTATCCCTTCGGCGAAACGGCCTATCTGACTGGAAATGACGTAATCGAAGTGGGTTACAAGACAGTGCGCTACTCGGGCAAGGAGCGGGATGCGACGGGGCTTTATTACTATGGGTTTCGGTATTACGCCCCGTGGTTGCAGCGCTGGGTGAATCCGGACCCGGCGGGGACGGTGGATGGTTTGAATATTTACCGGATGGTCAGAAACAATCCAATGTCTTTCATTGACGATAATGGCTCCATAACTACGAAAAAACGTTCCAATGGATTACACCAACCGGTCATTGCAATAGGTGCTGAACGCAACATTTCTGGGGCCAAGCGGGCTGATGTCGGAACATATATGCGGAATCTGCCGGCGGTCGCAAAACCGACCAGTATCCACAGCGCGCTTAGCGAAACTGAACTCAAGGAAGTGGAAGTCAGCACGTTTCTATTAAGTGATGTCCGTGCACTCCCTCCCGAGTTCATTAACCTGCAAGGCGGAGGTAAGCTGCTGTTTACAATGGAAAAATTTAGTTACGGCGGGGCGGCTAGTGGAGTTTTCAACGCCTTGAGGGTTTTGAGAAGTCCCACGGATATTCCTCAAGGAAACAACGCAGTATTAGCCTATTGGGCGCCGCAGGGGGGCTTTGTCGACATTCCCGTAAATCCCGGTCGGCGGGACGCGGATCATGTCTTCACTCCTGGATTCAGTGGTTGTTCGTTGACTGTTGATCAGCTCAACGACAATGTTCTGCGGGTCCGGCATGTGCAAGGAGGAAAGGAAGACGTCGAATACAACGACCTGGCTGTTATCGACCATGGTCTAGGACTCAGTGCGGCAATGGAGTACAAGGATTACGGTTATATCTTGAATTCCGAAGGCCAACAGGAGGAAGTCACTACCGCCTTCGCTTTTATGAGATTCAACCGAGAGGATGGCGTCTGGAGCATTTTTCAACAGAGCACGCAGGGCACGGCTGCGATCAATCAGTATTCGCCGGATAAAAAACCATCCTTGTTTAATCGCTCGAACGCGTCAGTCAGTGTTTATTCGAAGACACGCGTTCGAAAAGTGCAATCCAAACAGGTACTGGTGGCTAACCGTTGATAGCCGAAAGCTGATTTTCGAGTGTATAGACGCATCAGTAAGGCTGTTGGATTCATGAAAAAAAGCCCCCACCCAACCCGCTGCGGATAGGGGACGCAGTGGGCTGGATGGGGGCTTCTTGTACGGCTGATCGTTACTGACGCTTATTGGGCGATGGTCTTCACCGACACGCCGCGCTCGAGCGGGGTGGAACGACCGTAGATATCTTCGAAGCGCTCGATGTCGTCTTCGCCCAGGTAGCTACCGGACTGCACTTCGATGATTTCCAGCGGGATCTTGCCCGGGTTGCGCAGGCGGTGGACCGACGCGATCGGGATGTAGGTCGACTGGTTTTCAGTGAGCAGGAACACGTTCTCGTCGCAGGTCACTTCGGCGGTGCCGCTGACCACGATCCAGTGTTCGGCGCGGTGGTGGTGCATTTGCAGCGACAGGCACGCGCCCGGCTTGACCGAGATGTGCTTGACCTGGAAACGACCGCCCATGTCCACCGAGTCATAGGAGCCCCACGGACGATAGACCTCGCAGTGGTTCTGGGTTTCGGTGCGGCCTTGGGCGTTGAGGGTGTTGACCAGTTGCTTGACGCCTTGGACCTTGTCCTTGTGGGCGATCATCATGGCGTCCTTGGTCTCGACCACGACGATGTTGTCCAGGCCGATCACCGACACCAGCTTGCCGTTGCCGTGGATCATGCAGTTGCGGCTGTCCTGGATCACCACGTCGCCCTTGGTGACGTTGCCGTTGGTGTCCTTGGCGTTGACTTCCCACAGCGATGCCCAGCAACCGACGTCGCTCCAGCCGGCCGACAGCGGCACCACGCAGGCGCGCTGGGTTTTTTCCATCACGGCGTAGTCGATGGAGTTGTCCGGGCAGCAGGCGAAAGTGGCTTCGTCGAAAGTGATGGTGTCGTTGGTCTGCTCGCTGCGCTCCAGGGTCAGCAGGCAGGTGTCGTAGATGTCCGGATCGTGCTTTTTCAGCTCTTCGAGGAAGCGGCTGGCGCGGAACAGGAACATGCCGCTGTTCCAGAAGTAACCGCCGGCTTCGACGAACTCGGTGGCGCGCTTGACGTCGGGTTTCTCGACGAAGTGCGATACGCGGCTCACGCCTTCAGGCAGCAGGGCGTCGTTGGTCGACTTGATGTAGCCGTAGCCGGTTTCCGGCTTGGTGGCCGGTACGCCGAACAGCACCATTTCGCCACGCTCGGCCGCCACGGTGGCCAGGGCCAATGCGCGTTGCAGGGCTTTCTGGTCTTCGATGACGTGGTCGGCTGGCAGTACCAGCATCAGTTCGTCGCGGCCTTCGTTGACGAGCATCATCGCGGTCAGGGCCACCGCCGGCGCAGTGTTGCGACCGAACGGTTCCATCAGGATGCGCTGGGCTTCCAGGTTCCGGGCGGACAGCTGCTCGTTGACGATGAAGCGGTGCTCTTTGTTGCAGACTACGATCGGCGTGTCCATGCCTTCGAACACCAGGCGCTCGAGGGTCTGTTGGAACAGGGTGTGTTCACCGGTCAGGGCCAGGAACTGTTTAGGGAATTGCTTGCGCGAAAGCGGCCAAAGACGTGAGCCACTACCACCTGACAAGATCACCGGAATCATGTTTGTTACTCCTTTGAAGCGAAATGGTTTTAGAGCTACTGCGTTCTGTCGTTTCACTCTCTTGTTTTTGTTCCGTACCCGACTGACACCCCGATTCAGGGTGGGAGCGGGCTTGCTCGCGAAAAGCGGTGGTTCAGCCAACATCAATGTTGAATGTGAGACCGTATTCGCGAGCAAGCCCGCTCCCACAGGGGTACAACGTCAATCAGGTGAATTCATCAGCGGGTGGAAACCGGGCGCTTGACCCACACTGGCGACAGGCTGCTGCCCGAACCAGTCACGTACAGCACGGCCGCTTCGCCGCGCTCCAGGGCCACTGGTTTCAGATCGCCGACTTTCTTGTCGCCTTCGAACAGGGCCAGGGACACTTTCACCGGGTTGATTTCACGCTCGCCACGACCCTTGGCCGCTACGTTCGGTACCACTTCGGTCTTGCCGTCGGCCGTCTTGAGGGTCAGCGCCTTGTCGGTGAGGTTCTGTACGCGTACCAGAGATTTCTGCTTGTTCTTGAACGGTGGTTCTTCGATCAGTTGTGGCTGGCCGCTGGCGTTGTTGACCAGGGTGTAATAGTGATCGGAGGCCAGTTTAACCGGTACGGTCTGGCTGCCCACCTTGGCGCTGTAGTCGCCGCCAGGCATGAAGCTGAAGTCGCTGCTGGCCAACGGGGCCACGTCGCTGATGTTGGTGCTGCCGACGGTGGCGCTGACTTCGGCGTTGCTGGCGTTGTAGATCCGCACGAAGCTGGAACCTTTTGGCGCGACCGGGCCGTACAGAGCCGAGTCACCGGCGAAGGCGGACAAGGAAAGGGCGCTCATGCTGGCGACCAGGGCAACGGCCTTGAAGGAGCGAGCAGCGAGACGGCGAGGAGTAGTGTTGAAAGTCATGGTGGACCTCTCTTTCAGTTTTGCGCCCGATCGGGCGTCTCGGATTGTGTGTTAGCAGCTACGTTCTGTTGGCGGGCGCCGGCTTGCTTGAGCTCGGCGACCCACTGCGGATCGGCGTCGCCGATCTCGTTGTTCACGGGCAGATAACGTTCAGGAAACTCCCAGATCAGCACCTGTGGCGGGCTGTTCTTGAAGGCGTCGCTCTTGAGGTAGCTGAGCATTGGCAGAATCGGGCCGTGGCCGTCTTCGGCGTAGTTCACGACGTCGCTGTGCAGGGCTTGCTTGAGCGCACCGACGAAGTTCCAGTTGGGGTTGGCGCTGTAGCTGGTACCGATCAGGGCCACGGGCACCTGGGCATCGGCGAACAGCGCGTCATCGCTGGCCGGCTGGTCATCGGCTTCGCGGGTGTTGCGCTTGACCAATGGTTCCTGGGCCGGCATCAGGTTTTCGAACAGGGGATCGAGCGGCAGGAACTGACGCAGGTCGCCCTTGTGGATGATTTTCTCCGCAGGCTCGGTGACGAAACGCTGTGGTTCGCCATTCAGTGGTGTGCGTTCGGCAATGGCCTTGGCCAGATGTTCCGCAGCAATTTGTGCGCCTTCAGGCGTCCAGTGGGTGTCGGTGCGCAGGAACACTTGCTGGCCGCTCTGCTTGGCCTGTTGCAGCGGGCCGAGCAGGTCAGGGGCAAGGATCTTGTCCGTGGCCACGCGGGCATGGAAATCCTGGTACAGGTTGGCGTGAATGCTCGACGGCTTCACTTCACCCAGGTGCTCGGGATACAGGCGCGCCTTGGCCGGCACGATCGCCATGACCAGGGTGATGCCTTGTTCCTTGAGCTTCTGGCGCACGCCTTCGATCAGCGCGTAGTTGCCTTGCAGGTTCTGGTCTTCGTTGACGATCGGGTTGAACTCTTCGTCGCTGTACAGCCACTGGTCGCGGCCCAGGACCACGCCTTTGCGGCCTTCGTTGAACAGCTTGTAGTCCAGCGCCGCCCAGATGTTGGTGCCCAGGCGCTTGATCGGAAACTCGTCGTCGTAGTGCGTTTCCACGGCCTTGGCCCAGCGACCGTTGAGCACGGTCGCATCGGGATTGGTGCTGAAGCCGAAGAAGCTGCGCATCGACCAAATACCCAGTGCTGTCAAAATCAGCATGAACAGCACGACGTAGAAGATGCGTAATGAGCGGGTCATGTCCGGATCCCTCAGAACTGGAAGTAAAGGAACGGCGAAAAGCTTTGCGCCGACAGTTTGAGAATCGAGGCGATGAACAACAGCAATACCAGGGCGCGCATCACGTAGCGCGACCAGTCCACGGTCCAGTAGGCCGGTTGCACCTGGGCCTCGACGCCGACGGTGTAGCCAGGTTCGTGGATGGTCGACGGGTTGTCGCCCGGTACTGCCTTGATCATCCCCGGTTGCGCGGTGGCTGGGCCGTTGGCTTCGGTGTTCACCTCAGGCTTGGTCTTGGCTGGCGGACGGTTGGTGTAGAAGTCGCGCAGGCCGAAGAAGGCGAGGGTGACGTAGGCCACCACCAGCGTGGCGATCTGCAGGCCGGTGAGGTTGGCGCGGGTCAGTTCCGACAGCGACCAGTCGCCGAAGCTGAACATTGCGCTGTACATGCGGCCGGCCACGTGCAGGTTCTCGGCACGGAAGATCACCCAGCCCATCACCACCAGCAGGAAGGTCAGCGCCCAGCGGATCGGGTTGATGCTGCGTGGCGTGGTGTTGATGCCCACCGCTTTTTCGATGGCCAGCCACATGCCGTGCCACGCACCCCAGATCACGTAGGTGATGTTCGCGCCGTGCCACAGACCACCGAGCAGCATGGTCAGGAACAGGTTGCGATAAGTCATCAGCGTGCCTTTGCGGTTACCGCCCAGGGTGATGTAGAGGTAGTCACGCAGCCAGGTCGACAGGCTGATGTGCCAGCGGCGCCAGAACTCGGTGATCGATTGGCTGATGTAGGGCTGCTTGAAGTTTTCCATGAAGCGGAAACCCATCATCAGGCCCAGGCCGATGGCCATGTCGCTGTAGCCGGAGAAGTCGAAGTACAGCTGCGCGGTATAGGCCAGGGCGCCGAGCCAGGCGTCGCCGGTGGTCGGGTTCTGCAGGGCGAAGCAATGGTCGGCCACCACCGCCAGGGTGTCGGCGATGAACACCTTCTTGATGAAGCCCTGCATGAAGCGCGTGCAGCCTTCGGAGAATTTGTCCAGCGTGTGGGTGCGGTTGTTGAACTGGTCGGCCAGGTCGCGGAAACGCAGCACGGGGCCGGCGATCAGGTGCGGGAAGATCGCCACGAACGCCGCGAAGTCGATCAGGTTGCGGGTCGCCGGCGTATCACCGCGATACACGTCGATGATGTAGCTGATGGACTCGAAGATGTAGAACGAGATCCCGATCGGCAGCAGCACGTGGGTCAGGATGAACGGGTTGAGCCCGAAGCTGGTGATGATTGCGTTGAGGCTGTCCACGCCGAAGTTGGCGTATTTGAAATAGCCCAGGATGGCCAAGTCCACGCCCACGCCGAGCAGCAGCCAACGCTGGGCCGGTTTGGTGCGCACGCCGGCGGCACCGACTTTCAGGCCGATCCAGTAGTTCCACAGGGTGACGCCGGCGAACAGGGCCAGGAAGTCCACCCGCCACCAGGCATAGAACACATAGCTGGCGATCAGCAGCAGCAGGTTGCGATAGCGTTGCCCGCTCAGGTAGTACAAGCCGAGAAAGATCGGCAAGAACAGGAACAGGAACACATTGGATGAAAATACCATCCCGATCTCTCCTTGTTGAATCAACAGTCAAGGGCCAGAGCCCCCCCAAACCCCCCCATGAAAACCGGGGGGCATTGCATTTGAAACAGACCACTTTCCCTTGTGGGAGCGAGCTTGCTCGCGATAGCAGTGGATCAGCTTGCATCGCAGTGGCATGTGCCGCCGTCATCGCGAGCAAGCTCGCTCCCACAGGGTTCCCTTTCAGGCAGGGAGAACGGTGTCAGCTTCCTTTCTCGCCTTTCTCCCGCGAAGGGTCGTACACCCGGGTCAAGTCGCCGCCGAGGCGGAAAGTCTTGAACGGCTGCATTTCGTGTTTGCGTTCAAGCACGTCTTCGGAGCAGGTGTAGAGGCTGCAGAACGGTTCGAGCCAGGCGAATTTCGAATCGATCTTCAGATCCTTCATGTCCTGTTCTTCGCCATTCTTCTCTTCGAAGATGTCCGGGTCTTTCACCCCGGCCAGCACCCGGTCACCCAGTCGCTTGAGGGCGCCGTTGTTTTCCTGGCGCAGGTCCACGCCATTGACCTGGGCGAAGCTGGCGATCATGGCCAGCGGCGGCAGGGCATAGTTGTGGTAGGACAGGGCGCGTTGCTTGCGCTTGAGCTCGTTGGGCAGGTAGCCCTCGGCATCGACCTGGTTGACGCCGACCTTGTATTCCTTGACGGCCCAGTCGAACAGGTCGCGACGGTTGGTCGCCACGGACGTGGCCATTACCGACCAGGCGGCCCAGTACGAGTGGTTGTTGGTCTTGTCCAGCGGCAGGTTGTCCCAATCGCTGACCACCTGGTCGGCCATCTTGCTGAACCAGCCTTCGATCAGTTGCGCCTGGTCCTGATGATTGGCCAGCGGACGCGACTCGGAGAACTTCAGGCGGACATAGGCCGAAGCCATGCTGCCCAGCGCCCATTTGCGCATGGACTTGCCGGTGTGGTTGAAGTCCTTGGACATCAATGCATCGGCCTTGGCCCAGGCGGTCAGCCAGTTCAGGGTGCATTCCAGTTGCTCGGGGCGACCGTCGCGCATGAACTGCATGACTTGCTTGCTGATGCCGCGCTCGATCTTGGTGATGTCGGCGGTGCTGTCACGGAAGGCTTTTTCCGATTGCACGTTCAGCGTGGCGCGAGCCTTGTCGGAGCCTTCGTACTTGCTGCGAAACTGCAACGAGCCGGTGTACGGCGTCGGCACGGCTTCGCAGCCCTTGCCGCCGTCGCCTTCCTTGACCTTTTCAATCGGTGCGAAGTAGCCCTGTGGCGGGCGCAGTGGCGCCGCGGCCTGCGTGGCCCCGGCGAACATCGCCAGGGTCAGCAGCGACGGCGCCAACAGCGTTTTCAACGTTCGGGTGCGCATGGTTCTGGTCATGAGACGAGACCTCATTGTCCGATTTGAGCCGTTTGTTGCTCGGCTTGCGGAGATGCGTTGCGTTTGCAGACTTTCGCTTCCACTTGCAATGGCTCCTTGCCGGCTTCAGGCCCTTGGACTTCTAGAGCCAAGAGGTTCTGGGAAGCCCAGTCCTCGTCGGTGCGCAATTGGAAGGCGAAACGCCCGTCGGTTTCGGAGGTGTTCGGTTTTTCGATCTTGATGTCCTCGTGGCGCCCATTCATGTACCAGAGGGTGGCTTGCAAGGTTTTCACCGACGTGTCGGCGAATTGGATGTCGACCTGGTGGCTGCCGTTACGCAGATCCATGTTCTTGCTGTTGACCATCAATTCGTTCTTGCCCGGCTTGAGCTTGGCCTTGCTGCTCATCAATGCCGGCTTGCCTTCGCAACCGTTGTTGTCCAGCAGCGCCATCATCTGGCGGTAGATGGTTTCCTGGTCCAGGCGATACAGCGGCGAGAATTCCCAGATGAGAATCTTCGGTGGATTCTTCTGGAATTCCTCGCTGCCCAGGTATTGGATCATCGCGCCCTCGAAACCGCCGCCCGGGAAGGCCACGTTGAGGATGTCGGCGCCGATGGCTTCTTCCAGGAAACCGGCGAAGTTGTAGTTCTTGCCGCTGTGACTGGTGCCCACGAGCGTGATCTGCGGGTTGCCGGAATCGCCGAACAGGTCGCCATCGCCTGCCTCGCCCTTGGGCTCGGTGGTGAACTGGTCCATGTACTGGATCGCGTAGCTGGTGCCGCACAGTTGCCCGGCCATGTTGTGCAGGGTGCCGGTCTTGCCCATGCGGCCGGACTTCTTGGTTTCGAATTCACGCTTGGGAATGTCGGCGAAGGCCGGGATCTGCTTGACCTTCTCGGCCACGATCTTCGCCGTGCGCTGGGCACCGTACGGGGTCCAGTGCTGGTCGCCACGGAAGTAGAAGTCGTGGGCCGGCAGGGTGTCGGGCAGGTTTTCGTTGGTCAGCGGTGACAGGTCCGGCACGACGTAACCCATCTGCGCGAAACGACCCAGCATGGACTTGTAGTTGGTCAGGGCCTTTTCGTAGTCGAAGGCAGCCTTTTCCTGGGGGTTGAGTTTGTTGCGGTTCACCAGGCCACGGGTCGGCTGGTAGACGATCACCAGCTCGACGCCTTTTTTCTTGAACGCATCGTGCAGCTGCTGCATGCGCTTGTAGCCGGCCGGCGTGGTGTTGAACTCCGTGCGCAGGTCTTCCTGGGTACGGAACAGCCAGTCGCCCTGGGCCTGTACCAGCGTGGTGAAGTTTTGTTGGTAACGCGTGGTGTAGTTCTTCGCGTCGTGGGCAGCCGGGCACAGGTTGCAGCACGGTTCGGCAGTGAACGTTGGTGCCTTGATTTCATCGGCGCGAGCGCCGCTTGCGGCGGCGAGAATGCCGGCAGTCAGGGCGGAAAGGCCCAGAAGTTTGATCATCTGTGGGTTCATAAAGGTCATTCCTCAGTCCCGCATTTCGGTCTGGCGTTCAACGGGGTCGATCAGCACGGCTTTTTGCTGGCGCACCAGCAGGTCGAGAATTTCGTCCTGGCGTTCGCCAAGGATTCCCGTGAAGCTGATGCCGCTGGATTTGGTCGGCGCGAGCATGGACACGCGGTACAGCTCGACGCTCAACGGCGAGTCGATGGACAGCGGGCCACTGCCGTTGCCGGCCAGTTCGCCACCGACCACGATCAGCGACACTTCGGCGTCGAACGGGTCGAGCTTGATGTCCCGGTCGGTGTCCGACAGGTCCTTGATGTGGCCGTACAGACCGGTCAGGCCGTTGGCCATGGACAGGTTTTCGTAGAGGCGAATGTTCACGCTGTTACGAATCCGGATGCCGTGGCGCTGGTTGCTGATCACCTTGTTGCCCCACAACAGGTTGTCGGCACTCTCGTAGAGCGTGATGCCGTCGGTGTGGTTCTTGTAGATCTCGTTGTAGGCGATCAGGTTGTTCACGCTGTTACGGTCGATCACCAGGCCCGAGAGTTTGTTGTCGTAGCTTCGGTTGTTGATGATGAAGCTGTCGTTGACCTCACGGGAAACGATGATCCCGTGCTTCTTCTTGGTCCCGTAGACGGTGTTGTCGGCGATGATCAGCCGGTGCGAACGGTCGTGGGGGTCGATGCCGTAGACGATGTTGTCTTTGTAGGTGTTGCCCTTGATGACAAAGTCGCGGGTCTCGTAGCAGTAGAAGCCGTACCACATGTCCGAGAACTCGGAACCGATGATCCAGCCGGTCGGTTCCGGGCGCTTGAGGACCTTGGCCATGTTCGGCGTGTATTGGGAGATACTCACCCCGTACGACTTACTGTTGGCATAGCCGAAGCTGGCCATCTTGGTGTTGACGATGTAGGTCTCGGTGCCGCCCCAGGACAGCAGGAACGGACGGAACTCCTTGGGCGAGCGGAACGTGGCGGGGCCATTGTCCTTTTCGCGCCAGCCGGTGACCTTGGTGTCGCGGATGAACATCTGGCCATCGTTGACCAGGAACGACCCGCCCTCCTGGGACAGGCGCAGTTCCTGGGTCTGTTTGTCGATCTCGAGGATGCCCTTGCGACCGACGACGATCGGGATCTTCGCCAGGTATACGCCTGGCGAAGTCTCGATGACGTACTTGGGCACTTTCTTGACCAGGTCCTTGAGGTTCATGTAGCCGTCGTCAAGAAAGATGGCCTGTGGGATACCGTGCTGGCGCACCACCCACTCGGCCATCTTGTTGTCGCCGCCGATGAAGTCCTTCAAGGCGTCTTCTTGCATCATCCGTCGAACGCTGACCTTGCCTGCCTTGGTCCGTACGATCTTGGCTGCAGCCGCTTCGGCGGTGTAGCCCTTGAGGTCGGGCAGGGTAGGCGTGGCCAGCTCCAGCGGCGCGGTCGGCGCGCTGCTGACGGTGTAGGTCTTGGCGCGTTGCAGTTCCTTGACCACGTTGCCCGGCTTGGCCACCGGTTCAACGTTGGCGAACGCCGACGAGCCGGCCAGCAGCATCGCTGCGGCCAACAGGCTGATCGAACCTTTCATCGCCTGGCTGTTCCTGAGGTAGCGGTTCATATCGGGCACTCCCATGGTCGTTTGCATCAGAAGCGCCAGATCACGTCGACAAAGGCCCGATGCATGTACGAATCGACCTCTTTGCCGTAGGCGTCGCCTGGCTTGAACACGCCGCCACGAAAGCGCACCAGCGCCGACGGCTCATCGATGGACTGACTCAGCGCAGCCGGCAGCAGGCCTTGCTTGAAGTATTTGGTGACGACCAGGTCGACTTCCTGGCCCAGGTCCTTGTCACCGTCGCGCAGCGGCAACGACGAGGTCGACAGGATGGCGCCGGTCACGTCGTCGGTGTTGTTTTCCACCGCATTGATGCCGTTGCTGCCCACCGGCTTGTTGCCGTCCACGCGCCAGAACTTGTGGTACACCAGGCTGGCGTCGTATTCGTCGCGCAATTGCCAGGAACCGAACAGGCTGGCGCTCTGGGTGTTGGCCATTTCGCCGCGGAAAGCCTCGCCGAAACGGTGGACCCGCGAGCGGGTGCCGGTGAAGTTCGAGCGGTTGCTTTGCAAGCCGTTCTGTTCGTAGTCCTCGCTGGCCCGGGCATACGCTGCACCGACTTGCCATTGCGGATCGAGGCGCAGGCGGACACCCAGGTCGGTGGCCCAGCCGTCGACGTCGTCACTGCGCTTGGCTTGCGCCGGGCGCGTGCCGTCGGCGTTCAGCGCGTTGACGGTGTCGCGGTCGCCGGTCATGCCGGTGAGGCTTGCCCAATAGTTGACGGTGTTGGTGTTGCGCCAGTTGTAGGCGTCGCTGGTGGCCTCCAGGCCCAGCCAGGTCAAGTCACCGTTCTGGGTCTTGTCCAGGGTGTCGGTGGGCTCGCCCGGGGTCGGGTAGTCGAGGCTGCCGCTGTCGTGGCTGTGGTGGGCACGGATACTGGCCCACTGGCCTGGCATCCACTGATAGCCGACGTCGCCATAGACGTGCATGCGGTCCTTGTCTTTTGGAGACAATTCCTTGAGGTCGGTACGGTATTCGCTGAAACGCTCGGCCACGCCGAGGTTGGCCCGCAGCAAGGTGGTGTCGAAGGTCCAGTTCAGGGCTTCGATGTTGGTGTCGCGCCATTGGCCGTCGTCGTTGCGCAGGCGCTGGCGGCCGAACTTCAAGAGTTCGCCCGGATAAGGGGTCAGCCCGCTGTAGCCAATCCAGAATTCGCGCATGGCCAGGTAGCTTTTCTTGGCTTCGCGGTCGCCGCTGTCGGTTTCCTGCGTAGCGCCATCGGACTGTTGCAGGGTGTCGGTCTCGATGATGTCGGTGGACGTGACGGCCTGGGCCATGGCGTAGGCGCTCCAGTCACCGCTTTCGCCATAGACCCAAGGACGCAGGTCCAGGCCGATACCGTTGACGTCGCCACCGTGTTGGGTGCCCAGGTCGCGGTCGTCTTCAGACTGGCCGGTGATCTTCACTTCCAGGCCGAAATTCTTGCTTTCGGTCAACGCCGCCAGGGTCGGGCAGGACCACAGCAGGGCAAACGACAGGCCAATACCAGCCTGCACAAAAGGATTGAGCTTCAAAAGCTTCATAGAGGTTCCTCGCCGTCATCTTCTTTTAGGGCTTGCAGTTCAAGCGTATCGGGGCTCATTGCGCCGCGAATGGCCTGCTCTTGTTGTAGCAGGCGTTGCGCTTGTGCAAGTTGTTCCGGCGGTAATTGTGCTTCGAGGGTCTGGGCGAGCTCGGTGGCCTGCGGGGTGTTCTGCGCCTTGGCCAACTGGCTGAACACATAGGCGTTGACCGGGTTGGGCTTGGTGCCCTTGCCCTGGGAAAACAGCTGGGCAATGGCGTAGTCGGCGCTGTTCTGGCCGTTGCGGGCGGCCTTGAGCAGGTGGTCCAGGGCTTTTTGCGAGTACACCTGGCCCAGGTAACCACGGCGATAGATCTGGCCGAGGTAGTAATCGGCAGCCACTTCCCGGCCCACGGCTTTCTGGAAATGTGCCTCGGCGACCTTGGCGTCGGCCGGTACCCACTTGCCTTCGTAGTACAGCTTGCCCAGCAACAGCTCGGCACGAGGCTGGTCGGCGGCGCGGCCGTTTTCCAGGTATTGCATCATCTTGTCGACGTCACCCAGTTCCGGGAAGTCGTAGAGCAGTTGCGCCAGGCTGACCCAGGAAGCGGGGTTGCCGGGAGCGATGCCTTCGAGCAACGACTGGGCGGTTTTCTCGTCAGTCTTGCCCAGGCTTTGATCGGCCAGGACGCGGGCGACGCTGTCCACACGCTGGGCCGAGACCACGCCGCGGGCGTGACCGGCTTGCATTTGCTTGATCAGCTCGGCCTGCTGTTCCGGTTGGCCGCGTTTCTGATAGACCGTGGCCAGTTCGACGTAGCATATGTCGGTGGTGGCCAGGGCGGCCTTGCAGACCTTTTCCACTTCGTCCAGGTGCTGGTCGTAAGTGCCTTGGGTGCGATAGAGCAGGATCTGCGCCAGGCCCGCTTCCGGGTAGCCGGCGCTGCGCCATTGGCTGATCTGCTGCTGGGCGTTGACGTTCGGGAAGCTGTGGGGATATTGCAGATACAGCATCGCCAGCGGGATCAGGGTGTTGCCTTCACCGTTGGCGAAGGCTTTTTTCAACAGGCCTTCGGCTTCGTGTTTTTCAGCCTCGGTGGAGCCGGGCTTGGCCACCAGCAGGCGACCCAGGCGAGCCTGGGCGCGCGGCGAGATATCGGCGGCGGCGCGGTAGGTCGCCTCGGCCTTGCGCATCTGCTCGGGGTCGCGGCTGTCCACCTGGATATCGGCCAGGCCGACCTGGGCTTCGCTGTAGCCCAGGTCTGCCAGTTGCTGATAGTTCTGCTGCGCCAACGCCGTGTCGCCGCGCTTGAGGGCTTCGTTGGCCAGGCGTTGGTCGGGCAGGCCGGCGCAACCGGCCAGGCTCACTGCCAATGCCAAGGCACAGAGGGTTCCCACTTGGGAACGAGCTTGCGGCGCATCGTCCTGACCGCGTTGATCCTTTCGCGAGCAGGCTCGCTCCCACAGGGTCTGTGGGCTGTTCAGGATTTTTATAATGGTCACGGGCATATCCTCGACTTAAAGACCAACGGCCATGGCTTTGTCGATCAGCCAGTTCAGGCTTGGGCCACGATCGCTGACGACTTCCACCGGACGGCCGGCCAGCGCGCTGTCGAGGGCTTCGTCAGGTTGGATCAGCACACGGATGTCGGAGGACAGGTCGGCACTTTTCAGGCTGGTGCTGCTGACAATCTTGCCGGTGCGGGTGGTGTCTTCGCCGGCAACCTGGAAGCTGACCGGGGTGCCTGGACGCACGTCGCCGAACTGGCGATAGGAGAAGCGTGCCTCAACGTTGGCCTCGGTGCCCCGTGGTACCAGTTGGAAGATCACGTCACCCTTGCTCGCGTACTGGCCGTTGGAGACCAGTTGCTGGGTGACGATGCAATCGCATGGCGACGTCAGGGTGCCGGTCATCTGCTTGCCGAACAATTCCTCGACCTTGGCTGGTTGCAGTTGGTTGTCGTCCAGGTGGCCCTTGAGCACGTCGAGCATGCTGGTGCTGAAGGTCGCCAGCGGGGCACCCTTGGCGGCTACGCCGTCGGCCTTGACGAGGCTCTGCACGGTGCCGTCGCGCGGCATGGTGATGGCCATGCCCGGTACGTTGACGATGCCGGCCTGCGCGTGGCTGACGAAGTACATGCCGTACACCGACTTGAAGATGAAACCGAACGCCGCCAGGCCAACGACGAATACGCCCAGGCTGAAGGTCACGGCGCGCAGGCGACCGAAGGCGGTCATGCCACCGTTGTCATCTTTCTGCTTGCGGGCCTTGGTGAAGTTGTCGCGCTGCAGGGTCGCCAGCACATCGCCGACGCCGACGATGTCGCCGGCCAGGTGCGAGGTGATGATGTGACGCAGTGTCGAGATGTCCCGCGGCTCCAGGTTCTGGAACTGGCAGCCGGTGCGGCCGGTCTGGCGGTCGTAGGAACGGATCTGCAATTCGACGTCCATGGCCAGGCCGAGGTTGTCGATCACGAACTGCAGGCGAGCCTTGTAGGTCTCGCCAACCTTGAGCGGCAGTTGGCCGGCGTTGAAGCACAGGCCGCCGGCCGACAGGTCCAGGACCTTGACTTCCATGGGCGTACGGTCAGGGCCGAAGAAACGCAACTTGGCCGGGATTTTGACCCGGGCGTGTTGGCGTTGGGCTTCGGATTCATGCACTACGTTGACATTCACGGCGGTGTTCATAGGGGCGATTTCCTAGTTAATTCATTCAAGTCCGGTCAGACCATCGTCAGCAGCACGGCGACAAAGATGCTGCCGGCGGAGAAGGTCATGGTCCGAGACGACCAAGTGTTGAACCAACGTTGAAAGCTGGCGAGATCACGGGTCAGGTGGGTGGGCTGGCGGGTCCAGGACTGTTGATCAAGGCGGAAGAACACGTAGATCTTCACCAGGGCACCGACGATCTGGTTGTAATAGAGAATCGCCGGGTAGGCCGGGCCGATCCGGTGTCCGGAGCACGACAGCAGCAAGGTCAGGATCAACCGCGTGATGCCGATCCACAGCAGGTACACCAGGATGAACGCGGTGCCGTACTTGAAGCTGGCGATGATCGCCACGGTCAGGCCCAGCAGCGACGTCCACATCGATACACGCTGGTCGAACAGCACCACCGAAGTGAACAGGCCCAGACGCCGCAGACCCAGGCCCAAGGCCCGGGAGTTCTGCCGCAGGTTGTTGCCGTACCAACGGAACATCAACTTGCGACTCGCCTTGATGAAGCTCTTTTCCGGTGGGTGCTCGACCGTATTGATCGCCGCATCCGGCACGTAGAAGGTGTCGTAGCCCAGGCGCATCAGGCTGAACCAGCTCGATTTGTCGTCGCCGGTGAGGAATTTGAAGCGGCCCAGGCGCCAGTGTTGCAGCGAGTCGCTTTCCACGTCGGCGATGAAGTCCGGGTTGGTGACGACGGTCGCGCGGAACACCGACATGCGTCCGGTCATGGTCAGGACGCGCTTGGACAACGCCATCGAGCACATGTTGATGTGGCGTTGGGCGAAGCGCAGCTTGTGCCACTCGCTCATGATGTAGCCGCCGCGCACTTCGCAGAACTCGTTGGTGGTCAGGCCGCCGACGTTGCCGAACAGCTGGAACCACGGCACGGTCTTGCGCACCACGCCCTCGGCGAGGACGGTGTCGCCATCGATCACCGCGACCACTGCGCGATCGTCCGGCAGGTGGCGGGAGATGGCGCGGAAGCCGTAGGCCAGGCCGTCGCGCTTGCCGGTGCCGGGGATGCGCACGAAGTCCAGCTTGACGTGCTCCGGCGGGTTCATGCGGGCCCAGAGGCTCTTGACCAGCAGTTCATCGGACATTTCCACGATGGAGCAGACCACGGTGGTCGGCAGCCCGCACTCAATGGCTTCGCGAATCACCGAGCCGTAGACCTGGGCGGTGGTCAGCGCGTCGATGCGGAAACTGGTGACCATCAGGTACACGTGGGACGGGTCCGCCGCCTTGCCCAGCTTGCGTACCTTGCGGCGCAGGTGTGGGTAGACGATGTACAGGAAGATCATGCCGCGCACGAAATGCGTCGCGCCCATGGAGTAACGCCAGATGCCCACGGCGCCGATCAGGAAGATGAAATCCTTGGATTCGGAGTCGAACGTGGACGTGGGCAGCGCCATGGCGATGCCCATCAGTAAACTCAAGTAAAACAGCCAACCGGCGGCCTGAAGCAGGCCGTGCTTTAGCCTGTGCATAATCTGCATCCGTCTCTATCTCGGGCGGGCCTTGTGGGCGGCCCGATGGGTTAAGGCAGGCGAAAGGCCGGCCAGGGCGAGCCCCGGCCGGCTAACAGACTTACCAGCAGATGCCTTCGGTCCGGCCACTCGGGGAGGTGGCCTTGGACATGAAACCAACCAGGTCGATGACCTGCTTGCCTTCCGGTACGTTCTCGGTCAGCGCACGGAACTTCTCGTCGCGGTTGCCGAGAATGATGATGTCGGAGCTGTCGATCACCGCGTCGAAGTCGGAGTTGAGCAAGGACGAGACGTGAGGAATCTTCGACTCGATGTAATCCTTGTTCGCACCGTGGACACGGGCGTATTCGACGTTGCTGTCGTAGATGCGCAGGTCATAGCCCTTGCCGATCAGCATTTCCGCCAGTTCTACCAGTGGGCTTTCACGCAGGTCGTCGGTACCGGCCTTGAAGCTCAGGCCCAGCAGGGCGACTTTGCGCTTGTCGTGGCTGGAGACGATGTCGAAAGCGTTCTGCACCTGGGATTCGTTGCTGCGCATCAGCGAGTTGAGCAGCGGCGCTTCCACGTCCAAGGAGCTTGCGCGGTAGGTCAGGGCGCGCACGTCTTTAGGCAGGCAGGAGCCACCGAAGGCGAAGCCTGGGCGCATGTAGTACTGCGACAGGTTCAGGGCCTTGTCCTGGCAGACCACGTCCATCACTTCGCGACCATCGACGCCGACGGCCTTGGCAATGTTGCCGATCTCGTTGGCGAAGGTGACCTTGGTGGCGTGCCACACGTTGCAGGTGTACTTGATCATCTCGGCAACGGCGATGTCCTTGCGGATGATCGGTGCGTCGAGCTCTTCGTACAGCGATTGCAGGACGTCGCCCGAGGCGGTGTCGAACTCGCCGATGACGGTCATTGGCGGCTGGTCGTAGTCCTTGATCGCGGTACTTTCACGCAGGAACTCCGGGTTGACCGCGACGCCGAAATCGACGCCGGCTTTCTTGCCGGAGCAGTCTTCGAGGATCGGGATGACCACATTGGCCACGGTGCCTGGCAGTACGGTACTGCGCACCACGATGGTGTGGCGGGTGGTCTTGTCGCGCAGGACAAAACCGATCTCGCGGCACACGGCTTCGATGTAGTTCAGTTCCAGGTCGCCATTCTTCTTACTTGGCGTGCCAACGCAAATCATCGACAGGTCAGTATCGCGAATGGCTTCGGCGAAGTTGGTAGTGCCGCGCAGCCGACCCGTTTGAATGCCCTGCGCCAACAGCTCGCCAAGACCCGGTTCAACGATCGGAGACTTACCAGCATTGATCATGTCGATCTTGTCTTTGGCGACATCTACGCCAACTACATCATGGCCCCGTGCAGACAGGCAACCGGCACATACTGCACCGACGTAACCCAAACCAAATATGCTAATGCGCATCGCATTTACCTCTGTTTTCACGCCATTAAATGGCCGGAGTTAATAGTGTTCAGCGGTCATCGTGCACTCGGAAGTGTGGAAATGCAGGCGCCACAGTGCCGTGTGCAGGCATACAAAGTTCCGAGTGTCTAAATAAGTGCACTCAAGTTGTGCGCAAAGCGGCCTAGTTGTTATGACCTGCCCTGTTATGCAGCCAGTCCTCGTTGGCGGGACGCTCGTGCAAAAGATCTTTCACTTCAGACTCCTGGCAAAAAGCCCACAAAATCAGAAGGTTGGGTGCTCGGGTGAGCACGTTAATAGGGGCGCAGCCTTGGCCTTGTAGGGGATAGTAATGGTGCGTTATCTCCCGTCCTTTAAGGGTGGATCCAATAAGACGACCGTTTCGCTAAGTTGTCGTTACAACTCCGTTACTTCGGACGACGTGCCTTGTAAGTTATCTCGTACACGCTCGGCGAGAATCGTTACGGGTGGTATGAGCCGTGCAATTTCACATAGTTCCGATCCGCTCATCGTGATTTTCGAAATTTTTCGAAATATTTGCCTAGATGGCACTGCTCTCATATTGATAGCACCACCGATTTCGCCCTTTAGTTTCGGGGAGTTAAAGGGGGTAGATAGTTTTGTGCCAGTACTGAAGAAAAAAATCGGTGCCACTACGGAAAAATCTGACATTTGTCGAGTGAAAGAAAAGTTAGCGCGGGGAGTGTTTGTTTTGTTGACGCCAAGAAAGTGGCGAATAGGGCGGGGAAGTTGGATGACAAATTCGGCTTTGATCGAGGCCCCTTATCGGGGCCCGGAAATGACGCTGCGTTATTGCGGGGCGTGGTCGCGCAGGAAAACCAGCTTGTCTGAAGAAGATTGCTCGGCGCTGTAGCGATACCCCTGCACATCAAATTGCTTGAGTGCCGTTGGATCGTTGATGCGTTGTTCAATGACAAACCGGCTCATCAAGCCTCGGGCTTTTTTTGCGTAGAAACTGATGATCTTGTACTGGCCATTCTTGAGGTCCTTGAACTCGGTATCGATGATGCGGGCCTTCAGTGCGCTGCGTTTGACTGCGCTGAAGTATTCATTGGAGGCCAGGTTCAACAACAGGTCGTCGCCCTGGTCGGCCAGCGCCTCGTTCAGCCATTCACTGATGCGGATGCCCCAGAAGGCGTACAGGTCCTTGCCCCGGGCGTTGGCCAACTTGGTGCCCATCTCCAGGCGATACGGCTGCATCAGGTCCAGCGGGCGCAGCAGGCCGTAAAGGCCCGAGAGCATGCGCAAGTGTTGTTGCGCATAGTCGAAGTCGGCTTCACCAAGGCTTTGTGCGTCGAGGCCGGTATAAACGTCGCCCTTGAACGCCAGCAGCGCCTGCTTGGCGTTGGCCGGGGTGAACGCCGGGGTCCAGCTGCCGAACCGCGCGGCATTGAGGCCGCCGATCTTGTCGGAAACGTGCATCAATTCACTGATCTGGGCAGGCGAGAGTTCACGCAATTGCTCGACCAACTCCTGGGAATGATCCAGGTATTGGGGCAGGGTGAAGCGCTCGGTAGCCGGCGGTGTTTCGAAGTCGAGGGTCTTGGCGGGGGAAATCACCATCAGCATGCAAACGTCTCCTTTAAGGGTGCGGCGATTCTAGGGGGTTGTCGGGGTGGACTCCAGCTATTGGGGTGATAGGGGATGGATGGTGAGGCGCGAATTGCCGAGTTTTGTGTGGCGAGGGGATTTAGCGAAACGTCGCACCGCCCCGCTGGGGTGCGAAGCAGCCCTGAAAAATCTACAGCCTGGTGGAACTGATTGGTTGCACCTTTGTTGGGGCTGCTGCGCAGCCCAGCGGGGATAAATCCCCTCGCCACAGCAAGCTCCCTCGCCACAGAGGCTTATTCGCCAGTTTGCGAAGAGGTGCCACACCAGGATCAGCTATCATGCCGCGCGGGTTTCGTTATGGAGACATCCCTTTTGCGTATCGTCCTTCTACTGTCGGTGTGGTTGTTGAGTTTCGGTGCCATCGCCGCGCCCAATGACGTCGCCACCCTGGACCGCAGCACCTGGCCCGAGCAGCTCACCAACCCGACGCTGTTCGATGTGGCCTCCCGGGCCGAGGTGCTGATGTTTGCCCGGGTGTTGCTGGACACCGATGCCATGGACGAAATCGCCCTCAAGCAATACCTGGGGCTGCGCACGGTCAACATGGCGGCGGTCAATGCCCTGCGCGCGCGGCTGTGGCAGCGATTGCTGTCCAGCTACAACTTTGCCCAGCGAAGCTGCGAACTGGACGCGTCGTTCTGCTATCTGGTGGAAAACATGGCGACCTTGCGGGAAGAGGCGGGCAGGTTTCAGCTCGACGACAACTCGTATTACATCAAGTGGGCCGAGCCAAGCCGGATCTTCCACACCCGGTATCGGGACGAACTGCTGCGCAAGGCGGCGCTGTTTCCCCAGGTCACCAGCGAAATCGAGCGTTTCGGCGATTACGAGCGCAACGGCGAGCAGATGAATGACCGGCTGTTCCTGTTGACCTTCGACAGCGGGGCCAACGTCGCGCCGGACAACACGCCGTGGCTGACAGATTACCTGCGCAAGTCGAACATGAGCGGGACGTTCTTCGTGTTGGGCAAGGACATCCAGGCGCGCCTCGCGGATCGCTCGGTCAATGATCTCCAGACGGTCTATTCCGGGCAGTGCGTCGGTGTGCAGGGTTGGGAGTTTCGTTCCCACAGTTACTGGCAGGATTGGCAGGACTCGGTGCGGCGCAGTGTCGACCTGGTCAAGGGCAAGCTGCCGGAGAATTTCGTGCCGCTGTTCCGTCCGCCCCAGGGGCAGCGCCGGGGTGACGCGCAGTCGTTCTTCCGGAACCAGGGCCTGCAAGTGGCGCTGTGGGATATCGATCCCCAGGACAGCACCAACCGCCTCAAGCCCGAGCAGAGTGCCCAGCGTGTGCTGACCCTGATGCTGTTGTGGCGTCACGGCGTAATCAATTTCAACGCCAAGCAGGATGCGGTCAAAACGGCTATGCCGTGGCTCATCGCGCAAACAGCGCAAAGCGGGATCGGTTGGGAAGATTGCCAGGACGCGTTTCGCTGAATGCGAAAGGCCTGTAAACGTTGGGCTGGAGGTAAATTCGATCGGGCTTTCATGGCGACCGGACTTCCGACTTTAACGGTGCAGCAACGGTACGCCAAGGGTTATTCGTCACTCTGAAAAATAAACTTCAAAAAACCGTCAAAGTGCTTTTTCCTGTCATGTGTTTTGGAGTATCAAGAAGACAGACCGCCGAAACCTGCAACACAGGTGGCGTCTTCCAAGACCCAGTTTGTGTGCAGTTCACCCGAATCGTCGCGGGTGAATTCGGTGGCTACCTCGAGGCGCAGCACTGTCACGGTATTGCGTCGAATGGCCCCCACAAAGGTGACCGAGTATGGATGACCACGGACGTAGCCCTTCCTCCAACCAGCCAATCCTGTATGTACTCGATACCAACGTATTGATCCACGATCCAAACGCGCTGCTGAATTTCGAAGAACACCACGTTGCCCTGCCGATGACCGTCCTTGAGGAGCTGGACAAGCTCAAGAGTGGCCATCACAGCGTAGCGGCCGAATGTCGCCAGGCGATCCGCCTGATCGACAAGACCCTGGGTGACGCTTCTCCCGAAGACGTCGAGCTGGGCGTACCGATCCAGCGCGGCAAAAGCGGTCCCAAGGGCCTGCTTTCAATCCTGATGAGCAAGCGCACCGAACCCAACCTGGTGCTGCCTGAACACCTGAACGACAACATCATCATCAACCAGTTGATCGACCTGCACGCGCGCAACAAGGATCAAGCCGTGGTGCTGGTGACCAAAGACATCAACATGCGCCTCAAGGCCCGCGCCTGCGGGATCGCGGCGGAGGACTACAGCACCGACCAACTGGTCGACGACGTGTCGCTGCTGCCCAACGGCTATCACACCATGACCGGCTCCTTCTGGGACCGCGTGAGCAAGGTCGAAACCCGCCAGGACCATGGTCGCACCTGGCACCAGGTGCAACTGATCGACAACCTGCCGGCGGTGCACATCAACGAATTCATCATCGACGAACAAGGCTTCGTCGGCTGGATCAAGGAAATCCAGGTCGACAAACTGCTGATCCTCGATTTGCATCAGGAACCGTTGCTGCACCAGGAGGCGTGGGGCCTCAAGCCTCGGGACATCTACCAGAGCCTGGCGCTGTTCGCCCTGCTCGATCCGGATATCCACCTGGTCAACCTGTCCGGCGCCGCCGGTTCCGGCAAGACCATCCTGGCCCTGGCCGCCGCCATCGAACAGACCATGGTCAGCAAGCGCTACCGGCGCATCATCGCCACCCGCAGCGTGCAGGGCCTCGATCAGGAGATCGGCTTCCTGCCCGGCACCGAAGCGGAAAAAATGGAGCCGTGGCTGGGTGCGATTACCGACAACCTCGAAGCGTTGCACATGGACGACGAGAGTACCCATGGCAGCGTCGACTACATCCTCAGCAAAGTGCCGTTGCAGTTCAAATCCCTCAACTACATCCGGGGCCGCAGCTTCCAGCAGAGCCTGATCCTGATCGACGAATGCCAGAACCTGACCCCGCACCAGATGAAAACCATCATCACCCGTGCCGGCGCCGGTTCCAAAGTGGTGTGCCTGGGCAACCTGGCACAGATCGACACCCCTTACCTGTCCGCGACCAGCTCCGGGCTGACCTACCTGACCGAACGCTTCAAGGATTTCCCCAACGGGGTCCACATCACCCTGCAAGGCGTACCGCGCTCGATCCTGGCCGAATACGCTGAATCCCACCTGTAACCCGAGCCAAGCCGGGCGACCACAAGTCGCCTGGTTTTTTTATGGCGATACGAAACCTCCTGTGGGAGCGAGCTTGCTCGCGATAGCGGTGTATCAGATAAAAATAAGTACCTGACCCACTGTCATCGCGAGCAAGCTCGCTCCCACAAGGGTTTTGCAGTGACTTCAGAATCCAAAATGGAAGCAGGTGCGACAATCAGCCCTGCCGGAATCTGACCCACGGGTTTACAATCGACGCTCCTGATCAGGAGTAACCCTGTGCTGACTCATCTCGATTCCCAAGGTCGCGCCAACATGGTCGACGTGACCGACAAGGCCGTGACGTTCCGTGAAGCCACGGCTGAAGCTTTTGTGCGCATGTTGCCCGATACCCTGCAAATGATCGTCAGCGGCGGCCATCCCAAGGGCGATGTGTTCGCCGTTGCGCGCATTGCCGGTATCCAGGCGGCGAAGAAAACCAGCGACCTGATTCCGCTCTGCCATCCGCTGATGCTCACCAGCGTCAAGGTCGAGCTCAATGCCGAAGGTGAGGACCGGGTACGCATCGTTGCCCGTTGCAAGTTGTCGGGCCAGACCGGTGTGGAAATGGAAGCGCTCACCGCCGCCAGCGTCGCCGCGCTGACGATCTACGACATGTGCAAGGCCGTGGACCGTGGCATGACCATCGAAGGCGTGCGGGTGCTGGAAAAGCTCGGCGGCAAGAGCGGCCATTTCCAGGCGGATGCCTCATGAAAATCACCGTGAAATTTTTTGCTCGCTATCGTGAAGCGCTTGGCGTGGACTCGGTCAAGGTGGAGGGCGATTTTGCGACGGTCAACGATGTCCGTGCGTTGCTCGCGCAGCGTGACGGCGCCGAAGTGCTCACCGAGCAAAACCTGATGTGCGCACGCAACGAAGACCTGTGCCAACTCGACGAGCCTTTGGCCGACGGCGATGAAGTCGCGTTCTTCCCGACTGTGACAGGAGGCTGAGCCATGGCGATTCGGGTGCAGGCCGAGCCGTTCGATCCCGGGACCGAAGTCAACGCGATGCACGCGGCGAATGTCGGCGTGGGAGCGGTGGTGAGTTTTGTTGGCTACGTGCGCGACTTCAATGACGGCCTCGATGTGTCCGGGATGTTCCTGGAGCATTACCCGGGCATGACCGAGAAGGCCCTGGGCAAGATCGCCATCGAGGCCGAACAGCGCTGGCCATTGCTCAAGCTCGAGGTGTTGCATCGCATTGGTGCCCTGGAACCGGGGGAGCCAATCGTTTTTGTCGGTGCTGCCAGCGCCCATCGCCAGGCAGCGTTCGACGCCTGCGCCTTTGTCATGGACTACCTCAAGACGCGTGCGCCGTTCTGGAAAAAGGAAAACACCGTCGATGGCCCGCGCTGGGTGGAAGGGCGGGACAGTGATCATGCGGCGGCGGATCGCTGGAAGCAGTAGGTAATCTGTTGTTTTTTCGCAAGGCATAAGTCGCTATCGCGAGCAAGCTCGCTCCCACACTGGATCTTTGTTGTACACAGGTCCCTTGTGGGAGCGGGCTTGCTCGCGGAGGGGCCGCCAGCCTCCCATCACTTTCCCCTGTTTCTCCAATTGACGATATGTACATTAAAGTCCAGTATGGATTTATAAGTACAAATTGAGCCACGCCTATTTTTTCTCTGCCAAACCAACAACAATCCGCGAGAGAACGTCCATGAAGAAATTTCCCCTCATCACCGGCCTGGCCTTGAGCCTGTTGGCCTCCAGCACTCTGTTTGCTGCCGATAAAACCTTGCGCATCGGCATCGAGGCGGCTTATCCACCGTTTGCCTCCAAGACTTCGGAAGGCAAGATCGAAGGTTTCGACTACGACATCGGCAACGCCTTGTGCGCGCAGATGCAGGTCAAGTGTGAGTGGATCGAGGGTGAGTTCGACGGGCTGATCCCGTCCCTCAAGGTGAAGAAGATCGACCTGGCGCTGTCGTCCATGACCATCACCGAAGAGCGCAAGAAGTCGGTGGATTTCACCCACAAGTACTATTTCACTTCGTCGCGGCTGGTGATGAAGGAAGGCGCCGTAGTCGATGACCAGTACGCCAGCCTCAAGGGCAAGACCGTGGGCGTGCAGCGCGCTACCACCACGGATCGTTTCGCCACGGAAGTCTTCGAGCCCAAAGGCGTGACGGTCAAGCGCTACAGCAATAACGAAGAAATCTACATGGACCTGGCGTCGGGGCGCCTGGACGCGATTTTTGCAGACACCATCCCGCTGGAAGACTTCCTGTCGATGCCTCGTGGCAAGGGCTACGCGTTTGTCGGGCCGGAGCTCAAGGATCCGAAATACGTCGGTGAGGGCGCCGGGATCGCGGTGCGCAAGGGCAATACTCAATTGGTGGCGGATTTGAACAAGGCCATCGATGGGATTCGGGCCAATGGCGAGTACCAGAAGATCCAGGCCAAGTATTTCAAGTCGGATATCTACGGCGACTGATTAATCATCTTCGCGAGCAAGCCCGCTCCCACAGTGGCTCTTCGTTATACACAATGTTTGTGTCCGACACAGATCCCCTGTGGGAGCGAGCTTGCTCGCGATGAGGTCAGGCCAGGCAACAAAACCTCAGCCCTTCAATTCCTTCAAATGCTTGTACACCGTCGCCCGCCCCATGTTCAGCACATTGGCCACATAGTTGGACGCGCTCTTGCCCTTGAACGCGCCTTCGGCGTGCAGCGCCAGCACCAGTTCGCGTTTGTGGTCGCGGGTCAGCAGGTTCAGGCTCAATTGACGCTCGCGCATCCAGGCGTGGAGGAAGGTGTTGATCCGCTCCTGCCAATCATCGCGAAACAGCGAGTCGGGCTGCGCAATCAATTTGTTCGGTGACAGGAACAGGTCCAGCGCCGCCTTGGCGTTTTCGAACAGCGAAATGTTCAGGTTGATGCACAAGACTGCCAATGGGTGGCCCTTGGCGTCTCGCAGCACGCTGCTGAGACTGCGGATCTTTTGCCCGTCCCAATTCAACTTCTCGTAAGGCCCGATGTTTCGTTCGCTGACGTCTTCGCTGAGCATGTCTTCCAGGGATGAGTCATCGCCAATTTCGCGCTTGGACAGGTTGTTGGCGATGTAATCGACCCGTTGCGTGCGCAGGTCATGCAGCACCACTTCGGCGTGGGGGTAGAAAAGCGTGGCGATGGCATCGGCGATGGTGCGGAAGTTATCCAGCGCCGGATCGGCTAGCGGGGCATTCATGACAGACTCCAGGCGGTCAGCGCCCCGTGGAGCAGGGGCGCGAGGGAGTGTGCCGCAATCTTGGCGATGCGTCACCTCGGTAAAAGTCAGCCCAGGCGCGCGGGCGATAGCATTGCGGCGTTCAAGCCGAAACGGGCGAGGCCGTCGGGCAGCGGTTCTTCGCGTACCAGCGCCGCGCTGGCCTGGCCCATGGCCGGGGAGGTCTGGATGCCATAGCCGCCCTGGGCCGCGACCCAGAAAAAACCGGGTACCTGCACATCAAAACCGGCCAGCAGATCTCCGTCATGCACAAAGCTGCGCAACCCGGCCCAGGCGCGGGTCGGGCGGCGGATGGTCAGCGTGGTGGCTTCTTCGATCTGGTAGATGCCCATGGCGATGTCCAGCTCTTCGGGCTGCACGTCGTGGGGCTCGACCGGGTCGGCATTGGCGGGTGAGCCGAGGAACATGCCGGCGTCCGGTTTCATGTAGAAGGATTCGTCGAGGCTCACGAGCATCGGCCAGTCATGAATGTCCACGCCCTCGGGGCCGGCAAAAATGAACGCTGCCCGCCGCTTTGGTTGCAGGCCCAGCTTGCGTGCGCCGGCCATCTCAGCCACTTGGTCGGCCCAGGCGCCGGCTGCGTTGACCAGCACGGGTGCGCGGAAGGTCTGACTGGCGGTCCTGACCTGCCATTGCCCTTGATCGTCGCGGATCAAGTCGAGCACTTCGCTGTCGGTGTGCACTTCGCCGCCGCTGCGACGAATGCCTCGCAAGTAACCCTGGTGCAGCGCATCGGTGTCGATGTCGCAGGCGGTGGGGTCATAGATCGCGCCATGGACTTTATCTCGGCGCAGGATCGGTAGCCGCACGCAGGCTTCTTCGGCATTGAGCAGCTGCATCTGCGGTACCGTGGCCTTGGCACTGAGGTATTGGTTGTTCAGTTCGGCCGGGTCACCGGTGAAATCAACGGTCATTTCGCCGCGCGGTGTGAGCAACGGGTGCTCGCAGAAGCCGGTTGGCGGGGCGTCGAAAAAATCCCGGCTGGCTTGGGTCAGCGCGCGCACCTGTGGTGTGCCATAAGCGGCGGTGTACAGCGCCGCCGAACGGCCGGTGGAATGGTAGGCCGGGTGCGATTCGCGTTCAAGCACGATGACCCGGCCGTGGGGCGCCAGCCAGTAGCCGGTGGAAGCACCGGCGATGCCGCCGCCGATGATGATGAAGTCTGCTTGTGTCATGAAGCTCTCCTGTCGAGCGCAGTGCCGGGAGTTTCCGAGAACCTGTGGGAGCGAGTCTGCTCGCTCCCACAAGGGAAATGGGCGTCTCAGTTATGAAGTCGATACAGCGCATTCGCCAGCGCAACATCCTCCAGCCCCAACCCAATGGAACGGAAGAACACATGGCGTTCAAAGTTCGGTCGCGCCACCCGTTCGCTCAGCAGCTCGGGCAAGTCACCCACAATGCTTGAAGATTCCCAACCATGCTGTTCAGCGGCGATCAACATCTCGCCAGCCGAGCCCGGGGTGGTCTGACGATAGTCGCAGAACACGTCCATGTCGTTGAGGCGCCCGGGCGGGACTTCATGGGCGCGCGGGGCGTTGGTGCTGATCGACGTGATCAACGCCGGTTTACCCAGGGTTTGTGGATCAAATACCGCTTTGGCGGATGAGGTGCAGAGCATCACCACGTCAACGTCGTGCAGTGCGGCTTCGAGGGTCTCGGCAATTTGCAGGCGAGGATCCAGGCTTGTGATCGAGGCAAGTTGTTCTGCCGACCTGGCCTTCAGGCCTGGCGAATAGAGACTGATGGCTTGCCAATCCCGCAGTCCCTTGACGTATTGCACATGGGCGCGTGCCACCGCGCCGCTGCCGATGACCGCCAGGCGCCGGGCGTTGGGCGGAGCGAGGGCATCGACGGCGACGGCAGTAGTGGCGGCGGTGCGGATCGTCGTCAGCTCGGCGGCATCGCACAACAGCAGCGGCTGGCCGGTTTGCATCGACATCAACAAAGTCCAGGCGGTGACCAACGGACCCTGTTCGCGGACGATATAGGGTGAGGTCTTGACGCCATAGACCTGGTCTTCAGCCAGTACGCCCAGGTAATTGATGAAATCCCCGGCGCCTTGTGGAAACGCCACCAGTTGCTGGGGCGGCTGCACCGCTTGCCCGGCCGCGAGATCGCGGAACAGCTTGCGAAGGATCTGCAGCACATCGATGTTTTCGAGCAGCGCTCGGGCCTGGGCTTGGGTCATGACTTGAGGCGTGCTGGTCATCGTGTGCTCCGGATGCCTGTATAAACTAATTTGTCCATTATGGACTTTTAGTTTATACGAGCAATATCCCAAGGCAAAAAAAAGCGCAGCCTGTATTGGCTGCGCTTTTTCGTGTTGCTGGGAGGATTAAGGGCGTTTGCGCTCAACCGGTCGCAGCAGATGCGTCGGTGGCATCTCGCAACTGATCTTGCGACCCAGCAGCGCTTCGATCGACGGCAGCTGGTAGGAGTCGTCCTCGCCGGCGAAGCTGATCGAGACGCCTGCGGCCCCGGCACGACCGGTGCGGCCAATACGGTGCACGTAATCGTCCGGCACTTCCGGCAGGGTGAAGTTGATCACGTGGCTGATGCCGTCGATGTGGATGCCGCGACCGGCCACGTCGGTGGCGACCAGCACGCGGATCTTGCCTTCGCGGAAACCTTCGAGGGTCTTGATGCGCTTGTGCTGCGGTACGTCGCCCGAGAGCTGGGCGGCGTTGACGCCATCGCGCACGAGGCGTTCCTCGATGCGGCGTACTTCGTCCTTGCGGTTGGCGAATACCATCACCCGCTCCCACCCGTTGTCGTTGACCAGGTTGTAGAGCAGCTTGTACTTATCGGCACCGGCAACGGCGTAGATATGCTGCTCGACGTTCTCGCTGGCGACGTTCTCGGCTTCGATCTCGACGATGGCCGGGTCGGTGGTCCACTGCTTGGCCAGGTTCATCACGTCTTCGGTGAAGGTGGCGGAAAACAGCAGGGTCTGGCGTTCGCTTTTCGGTGGGGTCTGGCGAATGATCTGGCGCACCTGCGGGATGAAGCCCATGTCGAGCATGCGGTCGGCTTCGTCCAGCACCATCACCTCGACCATGTCCAGGTGCACGTCGCCGCGCTGGTTGAAGTCCAGCAGGCGACCGGGCGTGGCCACGAGGATGTCGCAGTGGCGGGCTTCGAGGTGCTTGAGTTGCTTGTCGAAATCCATGCCGCCCACGAACGTCATGACGTTCAGGCCGGTGTACTTGGTCAGGTCGGCGGCGTCCTTGGCGATCTGTACCACCAGTTCGCGGGTCGGCGCGATGATCAGTGCCCGCGGTTCGCCCATGTAGCGTTCCTTGGGCGGCGGAGTCTGGAGCAACTGGGTGATGATGGAGATCAGGAACGCGGCGGTCTTGCCTGTACCGGTCTGGGCGCGGCCGATGGCGTCTTTGCCAGCGAGGGTGTAACCGAGCACCTGCGCCTGGATCGGCGTGCAATAGGGGAAACCCAGGTCCTGGATGGCGTGCATCAGTTCAGGGGCGAGCTTGAAATCGTGGAAGCGGGTCTTGCCTTCCTGGGGTTCTACGACGAAATCTTCAAGCTTCCAGGCAACGACGGGCGGTTTTGGTGCGCGTTCGCGGCGTGGCCTTGGCGCTTCGCTACGTGGCTTTTCCTGGGCCGGTACGGCGACAGGCTGGGCAGCGGGTGAGGTCGTCGGCGTTGTCATGGCCTGCGCAACCGGCGGAGCGGTCCGGCGCGGTTGTTGCGCATCGGTGCGGCTCTGGGCTTGGACTGGCGCGCTGGAAACGGGCGCGAGCTGCTCGGCCTCGCTTTTACCGAACATCTTCTTGAGTGCTTTGAGCACGGTCATCTCATCGATTGGTTAAGGAATGTACGCCGGCCAGTGTAATGCAAGAAACGGGCGCGGCGTAGTGTGATCATCAAAGCGCTGGCGTGGCGATTTGCCTCTTAGCGCAGCCGTTCGGCCAGCCAAGTGCCGATGTCGCGAATCTCCTCGGGTAACACTTCGTGGCCCATTGGGTATTCCTGCCATGTCACGGTGACACCATGGAGCTTCAAATACTCCTGGGCGGTCCTGCCCATGGGGTTGAGTACCACTTCATCGTATTGCCCGTGCAGCGCCAGGACGGGGATGCGTTGTTGACTGGCAGACAACTGCAGCTCTTCGCTGAACGTTGGCGCGTAGGTGGACAGGGCGATCACGCCCCCCAGCGGCCCCTGCCATTTCACAAAAGCGGTGTGATAAACCACCGCGCCGCCCTGGGAAAACCCCGCCAGGAATATCCGCGAGGCGTCTATTCCGCTGGTTCGCTGGGTGTCGATGAGGTCGATGACTCGCTGCGCCGAGGCCTCCAACTGATCTTCGTCAATGGCTCGGGCCGGGCTCAGGGCGCGGATGTCATACCAGCTGGGCATGGCATAGCCGCCGTTGATCGTTACAGGCTGGGTCGGTGCCTGGGGCAGAACGAAACGCGTCGTGAGCAGGCTTTCCTGCAACATTTCTGCGACCGGCAGGAAGTCAAAACGATCGGCGCCCAGGCCGTGGAGCCAGATAACGCACGCATCGGCGGTGCGGGAGGGCTCGAGAATCAAGGGGTCGGTCATGGTGTGCTCCAAAAATGTGCGGGCGCGCTCAATCAGTGCGTGATTACGGTGCAGCCCTGGTGTCTCAGTTAATTAGATGTCGCAATACTACAACTTTTTGTCTTGACCTCTTCAGTAAGGGGCAAGCGCAGCGGTGTGGTACGGGCTTTGCTATGGGTGTAGCTGAGTGATGATTCTTACGCTGCGCGGTAACACTATCAGCTCGACGCGACGCATGGGATATCAGAAATCCGGTGATGGATGTTCGCCAATAGCCGCTACGGGCTTCGCGAACGTGAAGGGCTACAGCCCGTTCGGCCGATTGGTGAGAAGTGAGCAGCCCCACTGTTTATTGGCGCTCTCATTAATAGACTCATAGCGAAGGCCCAGACGTCGGTTGACCCTAAAAAAAGCCAACAAGGGTCGGCAATGCCTCAAAAGGGTGCGACAGGGCTCGAGCTCCGACACAACAAGAGCAAAACTGGAGGTTTGAATGAAGTTACTGAAATCCACCCTGGCAGTCGTGACTGCAGCAGCAGTCCTCGGTGTCAGCGGGTTCGCTCAGGCGGGTGCAACCCTGGATGCCGTGCAGAAGAAAGGTTTTGTGCAATGTGGTGTAAGTGACGGCCTGCCGGGTTTCTCGGTGCCTGATTCCACCGGCAAGATCGTCGGTATCGACGCTGACTTCTGCCGTGCCGTTGCCGCAGCAGTGTTCGGCGATGCAACCAAGGTCAAGTTCAGCCAGTTGAACGCCAAGGAGCGCTTCACCGCGCTGCAGTCCGGCGAAATCGATCTGCTGTCGCGCAACTCCACCATGACCAGCTCCCGCGATGCGGGCATGGGCCTGAAATTCCCAGGCTTCATCACCTATTACGACGGCATCGGCTTCCTGGCCAACAGCAAACTGGGCGTCAAGAGTGCCAAGGAACTGGACGGTGCAACCATCTGCATCCAGGCCGGTACCACCACCGAGCTAAACGTTTCCGACTACTTCCGCGCCAATGGCCTGAAGTACACCCCGATCACTTTCGACACCTCCGATGAAAGCGCCAAGTCGCTGGAATCCGGTCGTTGCGACGTGCTGACCTCCGACAAGTCCCAACTGTTCGCCCAGCGCAGCAAGCTGGCTTCGCCGAAGGACTACGTGGTGCTGCCGGAAACCATTTCCAAGGAGCCACTGGGTCCGGTCGTGCGTAACGGCGACGACGAGTGGCTGGCCATCGTTCGTTGGACTGGCTACGCCATGCTCAACGCTGAAGAGGCAGGCGTGACTTCGGCAAACGTCGAAGCCGAAGCCAAGTCCACCAAGAACCCAGACGTCGCTCGTATGCTGGGCGCTGATGGTGAATACGGCAAAGATTTGAAGCTGCCGAAAGACTGGGTCGTGAAGATCGTCAAGCAAGTAGGTAACTACGGCGAAATGTTCGAGCGCAACCTGGGCAAGAAGACTCCGCTGGAAATCGATCGCGGCCTGAACGCTCTGTGGAACGCAGGCGGCATTCAATACGCACCACCAGTGCGCTGATGGTTCTATCACCCGGTGGGCCAACCACCGGGTGATGTTCTGTTCCATTCTTTGCGGGGCACTTCATGCAAAATTCAATCGGCGCACCTAAGCAGAGGCTCAGCCTCAGCGATCCACGAGTGCGTGCGTGGGTATTTCAGATCGTCACCATCGTGGCGGTCATCGCGCTGGGCTGGTTTCTGTTCGATAACACGCAGACCAACCTTGCACACCGGGGCATCACTTCCGGTTTCGGCTTTCTGGAGCGCAGTGCCGGTTTCGGCATCGCCCAACACCTGATCGACTACACCGAAGCGGACAGCTATGCCCGCGTCTTTGTCATCGGTCTGCTCAATACTCTGCTGGTAACCTTCATTGGCGTGATCCTGGCGACCATCCTGGGGTTCATCATCGGCGTCGCACGCTTGTCGAAGAACTGGATAATCTCCAAGCTGGCGACCGTCTATGTGGAGGTCTTTCGTAACATCCCACCGCTGTTGCAAATCCTGTTCTGGTATTTCGCGGTCTTCTTGACGATGCCGGGACCACGGGCTGCCCACAACTTCGGCGACACCTTCTTCGTCAGCAGCCGAGGCCTGAACATGCCGGCGGCGCTGGTGGCCGACGGGTTCTGGCCGTTCGTGATCAGCATCGTGCTGGCGATTGTCGCGATCGTGCTGATGACCCGCTGGGCCAACAAGCGTTTCGAAGCAACGGGCGAGCCGTTCCACAAGTTCTGGGTGGGCCTGGCGTTGTTCCTGGTGATCCCGGCGCTGTGCGCGCTGATCTTCGGGGCGCCTGTGCATTGGGAGATGCCGGAGCTGAAAGGCTTCAACTTCGTTGGCGGCTGGGTGTTGATCCCTGAGCTGCTGGCGTTGACCCTGGCCTTGACCGTGTACACCGCGGCGTTCATCGCCGAGATCGTGCGTTCGGGTATCAAGTCGGTCAGCCATGGCCAGACCGAGGCGGCTCACTCCTTGGGGCTGCGCAACGGTCCGACGTTGCGCAAGGTGATCATCCCGCAAGCCCTGCGCGTGATCATCCCGCCGTTGACCAGCCAATACCTGAACCTGGCGAAGAACTCTTCCCTGGCTGCCGGTATCGGTTACCCGGAAATGGTTTCGCTGTTTGCCGGCACGGTGTTGAACCAGACCGGCCAGGCCATCGAGGTGATCGCGATCACCATGAGCGTGTACCTGGCGATCAGTATCAGCATTTCCTTGCTGATGAACTGGTACAACAAGCGCATTGCGCTGATCGAGCGGTGAGGAAAAGCGCATGACATCCCATACTTTCAAACCTGATATGCCGCCACCGAGCAAAGTGTTCGGGCCGATGGCATGGATGCGCGCGAACATGTTCTCCAGCTGGATCAACACGCTGCTGACGCTGTTCGCGTTCTACCTGATCTACCTGATCATCCCGCCGATCCTGGAATGGGCGATCCTGGATGCCAACTGGGTAGGCACCACGCGCGCCGATTGCACCAAGGAGGGCGCCTGCTGGGTGTTCATCCAGCAGCGCTTCGGCCAGTTCATGTATGGCTACTACCCGACGGAGCTGCGCTGGCGCGTGGACCTCACCGTGTGGTTGGCCGTGATCGGCGTGGCGCCGCTGTTCATCTCGCGCTTCCCGCGCAAGGCGATCTACGGCCTGAGTTTCCTGGTGGTGTACCCGATCGTCGCCTGGTGCCTGTTGCACGGTGGCGTGCTGGGCCTGGCCGCTGTAGCGACCAGCCAATGGGGCGGCCTGATGCTGACCCTGGTGATCGCCACCGTCGGCATCGCCGGCGCCTTGCCACTGGGCATCGTCCTGGCGCTGGGTCGTCGCTCGAACCTGCCGGCGATCCGCGTGGTCTGCGTGACGTTCATCGAGTTCTGGCGCGGCGTGCCGTTGATCACGGTGCTGTTCATGTCCTCGGTCATGCTGCCGTTGTTCCTGCCTGAAGGCATGAACTTCGACAAGCTGTTGCGTGCGCTGATCGGCGTGATCCTGTTCCAGTCGGCCTACGTGGCCGAAGTGGTGCGCGGTGGCCTGCAAGCGATTCCCAAGGGGCAATACGAAGCGGCCGCGGCGATGGGCCTCGGTTACTGGCGCAGCATGGGCCTGGTGATCCTGCCACAAGCCCTGAAGCTGGTGATCCCGGGTATCGTCAACACCTTCATCGCGTTGTTCAAGGACACGAGCCTGGTGATCATCATCGGCCTGTTCGACTTGCTCAACAGCGTGAAACAAGCTGCCGCCGACCCGAAATGGCTGGGCATGGCCACCGAAGGCTATGTATTCGCCGCCCTGGTGTTCTGGATTTTCTGTTTTGGTATGTCCCGCTATTCCATGCATTTGGAACGCAAGCTGGACACTGGCCACAAGCGTTAGGAGTTGACTCATGAGTGAAGCGATCAAACAGCCTGTGAGCCCTGAAGGCATTATTCAGATGCAGGGCGTGAACAAGTGGTACGGCCAGTTCCACGTGTTGAAAGACATCAACCTGAACGTCAAGCAGGGCGAGCGTATCGTGCTGTGCGGCCCGTCGGGTTCCGGCAAGTCCACGACCATCCGCTGCCTCAACCGCCTGGAAGAGCACCAGCAGGGTCGCATCGTGGTCGATGGCGTGGAACTGACCAACGACCTCAAGCAGATCGAAGCGATCCGCCGTGAAGTCGGCATGGTGTTCCAGCACTTCAACCTGTTCCCGCACCTGACGATCCTGCAGAACTGCACCCTGGCGCCGATGTGGGTTCGCAAGATGCCCAAGCGCAAGGCCGAGGAAATCGCCATGCATTACCTGGAACGCGTTCGCATTCCAGAGCAGGCGCACAAGTACCCGGGCCAGCTCTCCGGTGGACAGCAGCAGCGCGTAGCGATCGCCCGTGCCCTGTGCATGAAGCCGAAGATCATGCTGTTCGACGAGCCGACCTCGGCCCTCGACCCGGAAATGGTGAAAGAGGTGCTCGACACCATGATCGGCCTGGCCGAAGACGGCATGACCATGCTCTGCGTGACCCACGAAATGGGCTTCGCCCGCACCGTGGCCAACCGTGTGATCTTCATGGACAAGGGTGAAATCGTCGAACAGGCCGCGCCGAACGACTTCTTCGACAACCCGCAGAACGACCGCACCAAGCTGTTCCTGAGCCAGATCCTACATTGATCGGCGTCAGGCAGTGAAATAAACCCGGACTTGTCCGGGTTTATTTTTTGCAGTGCCGGCGGCTCAGGAAGCCGTGAGGGTTTCGTGCTCCTTGTGCACTGTCGTCTTGAATCCTTTCAAGTCCGCGCCTTCAGCCAGGGCTTGTGCATCTGCAAGCAAATGCGGGTAGCGATCAAGCAGGCGCATCAGCAATGTCAGTGCTTTTGGCGCCAGGACCTCGCCACGCTCATAGCGGGAAAAAGCGTTGTGTCCACCGCCCGATAGCAGCAGTACCGCTTCCTTTTGCGATAGATGCAGTTTGCGCCGGACACGTTTGATCTCTTCACCGATCATTCGCCTGGCCGCATTGACCAGCTCATCACCTGCCTGGTCGTAGCGATCCGAGCAGCTTGAATCGAGCTCGACTTCGCCGCACATCTGACATTCCCAGCCAGACAAGTCATCGACCCGGCGTTCCAGCCCCTTGACGCTGATGGTTTCGCCGCGACCTTCGAAATGCAACATGCCCTCCGGGGCACCACAGCTGAAGCATTGCTGGTGTTTCATGAGTTTTTCTCCTTGAAGGAAATTACCGGTGGGCCTCCGCATGGGCGGTACGTCACCTTCAGGTAAATCTGCAGACCGTGTGAATTGGCGTGGTAGACGTCATGCCAGACTCGATGATCGTCATAGGTGGTCATCGATTTGTAGAACTGTTTTCGCTCAAGCCCATGGATGACCTGCTGCATGTCCGAGACGTTTAAACCGAGCGTTCGAGCAGTGTTCTTCGCAGTGCTGGTGAAAGCTTTCCCTTTAAGCCGCCTGACATCCGCCTGTATTGCTACCAAGGTGTAATGGGGTGTGTTCTTTTCCATGGAACGGTACGCCTTGTTCGTAAAATTACCCTTAAAGGGTAATTTTGACTAATCGAAAATCTCGTTTCTTTGGCCTCCCATTGACCCTAGGCGGTTGCCGTCCTACACGAAGCTGACTAACATGTCAGAAAATTCATCCTATGATTGGATGAAAAGGCGAATCCATGTCCGATATTTCTCCATTGATAAAGCGCTCCTTGGTCGACCAGGCCTTGGAGCAATTGCGCCGCCGCATCAGCGACGGCGTCTGGCCCGTAGGCCAGCGCTTGCCCACCGAGCCGGAGCTGGTGGCCGAGCTGGGCATCAGCCGCAACACCGTGCGGGAAGCCATGCGCGTGCTGGCGTTCTCCGGGTTGATCGAGATTCGCCAGGGGGACGGCAGTTACGTGCGGGCAGTGGTCGATCCGCTGGACACGCTAAAGGTGCTGTCGCGCTGTTCGTTGGAACAGGCTCGGGAAACCCGCCACATCCTGGAGGTGGAGGCCATCGGCCTGGCGGCACTGCGGCGTACCGATGAGGATTTGCTTGCGTTGCGCCAGGCGCTGAAAACCAGCGGCGAGCATTACCACGGCGACTTGGAGCACTACATTGCCTGCGATCTGATCTTCCATCGTCTGTTGGTAGATGCCGCCCACAACCCGGCCCTCAGCGAGCTGTATCGCTATTTTTCCAGCGTAATCGGCGCGCAATTGCGCCATAGCCTCAACATCATTCCCCGACATCAACACGTGTTCGATCTGCACATCGAAATCCTCGAAGCCGTCGAGCGACAGGATCCGGAGCGGGCCAAGGCCCTGTGTCGGCAGTTGATCAATGAACCCTGAACCAGAGTTTTCCATGTCCCGCGATTCGCTTGACCGCACCCCGGTGACGACGCACAAACGCGCCGCCGAACTCGAAGAACTGCTGATCGACGCCGAAGCGGACGATGAGCAAACCCAGCAGGACCACCCGTTGGTGCGCCGGCCCTGGCTGTTGTTGCTCGGGTTGATCCTGGTGGCGTTGAATTTGCGTCCGGCGCTGTCGAGCATGGCGCCGCTGCTCAGCGAGGTTTCAAAGAGCCTGGGGCTGTCGGCTGCGCAAGCGGGTTTGTTGACGACGCTGCCGGTGCTTTGCCTGGGCCTGTTCGCGCCGTTGGCGCCGGTGCTGGCGCGGCGTTTTGGTGCCGAGCGTGTGGTGCTGGGGATCTTGCTGACGTTGGCCGGTGGAATCGTCCTGCGCAGTTCGTTCGGCCAGATCGGCTTGTTCGCCGGCAGTATCCTGGCGGGCGCGAGTATCGGGATCATCGGCGTGCTGTTGCCGGGTATCGTCAAGCGCGACTTCGCCAAGCAGGCTGGCACCATGACCGGTGTCTACACCATGGCCCTTTGCCTGGGCGCCGCGATGGCGGCAGGGGCCACGGTGCCGCTGAGCGAGCAGCTCGGCGAAAACTGGGCCTTGGGCCTGGGGTTCTGGGTGGTCCCGGCGCTGCTTGCTGCGGTGTTCTGGCTGCCGCAAGTGGGGCAGAAACACGGCGCCCACCAAGTGGCGTACCGGGTCCGTGGCTTGCTGCGCGATCCGTTGGCCTGGCAAGTGACCTTGTACATGGGGCTTCAATCGTCCCTGGCCTACATCGTGTTCGGCTGGCTGCCCTCGATTCTCATCGGTCGAGGGCTGAGTCCGACCGAGGCTGGGCTCGTGCTGTCTGGCTCGGTCATCGTGCAACTGATCAGTTCACTGAGTGCGCCTTGGCTGGCAACGCGTGGCAAGGACCAGCGCCTGGCCATCGTGATCGTCATGCTCATGACCCTGGGCGGTTTGTTCGGTTGCCTCTACGCGCCCATTGACGGTTTGTGGGGCTGGGCGATCCTGTTGGGGCTGGGGCAGGGCGCGACGTTCAGCCTGGCGCTCACCCTGATCGTGTTGCGTTCGCGGGACGCCCATGTGGCCGCCAACCTCTCCGGCATGGCCCAGGGCTTTGGTTATACGCTGGCGTCGCTGGGGCCGTTCGCGGTCGGCGTGGTCCATGACTTGACCGGCGGCTGGAATGCCCTGGGCTGGATCTTCGGCCTGGTTGGCGTGGGGGCGATCATCGCCGGCGTGGGGGCTGGACGGGCATTGTATGTGGGCGTGGTCAGCGAACGAGTCACGGATCGTCGTTGATATCATTTTCATGGCGAATGACGGTGGTCTTCCCCGCAGCGGCAGATTATCGTGCAGGCCTACTGAAACGTTTCGGAGCCTGCCCATGAGTGATGCCCACAACGCCTTGATCACCCGTTTTTATCAGGCCTTCCAGCGCCTGGACGCTGAAGCCATGAGCGCTTGCTACACCGATGACGTGGTGTTCAGCGATCCGGCGTTTGGCGAACTGCGCGGGCTCGATGCTGGTGACATGTGGCGCATGCTGACAACCCGGGCCAAGGACTTTTCCCTGACCTTCGACAACGTGCGCAGCGACGAGCGCAGCGGCGGTGCGCACTGGGTGGCGACCTACCTGTTCAGCCAGACCGGCAACATTGTGATCAACGACATCCAGGCGCGCTTCGTTTTCCGTGACGGCAAGATTTGCGAGCACCATGACAGCTTCGATCTGTGGCGCTGGTCTCGCCAGGCGTTGGGCACCAAGGGCCTGTTGTTGGGTTGGACGCCGTTGGTGCGCAACGCCGTCAGGGCCCAGGCGCTGAAGGGGCTGCGGGCGTTCCAGGCCAGTCGCTGATAAGATCGCGGCTTGTTTTTTACACGTTTGCAGAACATTTCGTGACGACCGCCAACGAATCTTCAGATCTATGCGTGCCCGAGGCGACCGAGCCGGACAAGCCCTGGTTCGTCTACCTGGTGCGGGCCGCCAACGGCTCGCTGTACTGCGGCATCAGCGATGACCCGGTGCGGCGCTTCGCCAAGCACCAGAGCGGCAAGGGCGCGCGCTTCTTTCTGTCCAGCCCGGCGGTGGCCCTGGTGTATACCGAGGCCTGTCGCGACAAGGGCGAGGCCCTGCGCCAGGAAAGGCTGATCAAGAAGCTCAGGAAGAGTGCCAAGGAATGTTTGGTGGCCAGTGCAACGGTGCTCGATCAACCGCGCTGATAGTCCTTCATCAGGCGGGTAGGCTGTTGCTTCTTGGCGCGCTAAAGTGCGGGACTTCCTACCTGCATTGGCGAATCTCATGTCAGAGCTGATCCTTCACCATTATCCGACATCTCCTTTCGCGGAAAAGGCCCGCCTGCTGTTGGGCTTCAAGGGCCTGGCCTGGCGTTCGGTGAGCATCCCGCCGATGATGCCCAAGCCCGACCTGACGGCATTGACGGGCGGCTATCGCAAGACACCGGTGTTGCAGATCGGCGCGGATATCTATTGCGACACGTCCCTGATGGCCCGTCGGCTGGAACAGGAAAAGGCCTCGCCAGCGCTGTTCCCTGAAGGCCGTGAAATGATCGCAGCGTCTTTCGCGGCGTGGGCTGATTCGGTGGTGTTCCAGCACGCGGTGAGCCTGGTGTTCCAGCCTGAATCGGTGGCGGTGCGTTTTGCCAGGCTGACGCCTGAAGCCATCAAGGCGTTCATCCGCGACCGCGCCGGGTTGTTCAGTGGCGGCACGACCACGCGTCTGTCTGCCGAGCAGGCCAAGCATCAGTGGCCGACGATCATGGCGCGGCTCGAGCAGCAGTTGCAGCGCGAAGAGGGCGATTTCCTCCTGGGCGATCCGTCGATTGCCGATTTCGCCATGGCGCATTCGCTGTGGTTCCTCAAGGGCACACCCGTCACTTCACCGTTGGTGGATGAGCATCCGGCTGTGTCGGCTTGGCTCGCGCGGGTGCTGGGCTTTGGTCATGGCGCGCCGAAAGAGATGAGCTCCGAAGAGGCGTTGGACGTGGCCCGGAACACTGCACCAGCAGCGCTGCCGGATGAATTGTTCAATGAGCCGAATGGCTTTGCGATGGGGCAGCAGGTCACCATCGCCGCGACGGACTATGGTGTCGATCCGGTGGTCGGTGAATTGCTGTTTGCCGGGCGCGAAGAACTGATCCTGCGCCGTGAAGATGAGCGCGGCGGCGTTGTGCATGTGCACTTTCCGCGATTCGGGTTTCGGATCGAGGCAGTCTGACCTTCCCGGAGGCGGTGACTGAGCCATCGCTTTCGCGAGCAGGCTCGCTCCTACAGAGATCGCGCCGGATACCATGATCACCGCAGATCCAATGTGGGAGCGAGCCTGCTCGCGAAGGGGCCGTCACTGTTGGCGGGTCGTCTTAAGTCGCGGACAACGCCCTGAGGATATTCTCCGGCTCATATCCGCGAATCAACGTGCCGTTCACGTCGAGGATCGGAATCCCCCGGCCGCCCAGCGCCTCGTAGGTCTTGCGCGCCTCGGCGTCTTTCTCGATATCGAACTCGCGAAACGGTACGCCTTTCTCATCCAGGAAACGCCGGGTGGCCTTGCAGTAGCCGCACCAATCGGTGGCATACAGCACGACGCGGGCGCTGCTGCGAATCTGCTCTGAAACCATCTGCGACGGGTTGAACACCCGCTCGATCTTGCCCCAATTCTGGTAAGCCACCACCACCAGAAGAACCAGCAGGCATTTCTTCAGCACACCACTGAGCATCAATTGCGGCGCTTGAGCTGATCGGTCAGCGACGTCGGCAACCCCTTGATGATCAGCGTGCCCGCTTCTTCGTCATACTCGATCTTGGAGCCCAGCAGATGCGCTTCGAAGCTGATGGACAAGCCTTCGGCGCGGCCGGTGAAGCGGCGGAACTGGTTGAGGGTGCGTTTATCCGCCGGGATCTCCGGCGACAGGCCGTAATCTTTGTTGCGTATGTGGTCGTAGAACGCTTTCGGGCGCTCTTCGTCGATCAGTTCGGACAGTTCCTCCAGGCCCATGGGTTCGCCGAGCTTGGCCTGGCTGCTGGCGTAATCCACCAGGGTCTTGGTCTTTTCCCGGGCATCGTCTTCGGGCAGGTCTTCGCTTTCGACGAAGTCGCTGAAGGCCTTGAGCAGGGTGCGGGTCTCGCCGGGGCCGTCGACGCCTTCCTGGCAACCGATGAAGTCGCGGAAGTACTCCGAGACTTTCTTGCCGTTCTTGCCTTTGATGAACGAGATGTATTGCTTGGATTGTTTGTTGTTCTGCCATTCCGACACGTTGATCCGCGCCGCGAGGTGCAACTGGCCCAAGTCCAGGTGACGGGACGGGGTGACGTCCAGTTCGTCGGTGACGGCAACGCCTTCGCTGTGGTGCAACAAGGCGATGGCCAGGTAGTCGGTCATGCCTTGCTGGTAATGGGCGAACAGCACGTGGCCGCCCACTGACAGGTTGGATTCTTCCATCAATTTTTGCAGGTGTTCCACCGCCACGCGACTGAACGCGGTGAAATCCTTGCCGCCATCCAAGTACTCCTTTAGCCAGCCGCTGAACGGATGCGCCCCGGACTCGGCGTGGAAGAAACCCCAGGCCTTGCCTTGTTTGGCGTTATAGCTTTCATTGAGGTCGGCGAGCATGTTCTCGATGGCCGTTGACTCTGCCAGTTCGGAGTCGCGGGCATGGAGTACAGCAGGGGTGCCGTCGGGTTTTTTGTCGATCAGGTGGACGATGCAATGACGGATCGGCATGGATTTCTCGGCTGATGAAAGAGGGGAGGGCGCGCTCCCCGAAAAGGGCCCAGTGTACCGCAATCACTGGTTTTGCGACGCGTCGAAGGCCCTTTCAGACCCTTCCGACACCCAGCGGGCGTTTTTTTACCGATTTAGCGCAATAAAGCTGACCAAATGGGTAGGTAGAGGCGGATATTTCACAGGCGTTGTGCTAGTTTTGCCCGGTCTTACGCGATGTCACTGCGTTAAGCGTGCATTCAGCATTTGTCAGGTCGAACCAAACCCGGATTTCGGCATCTATTACCCCGATCCGTCGTGGTGATGACCGAGGGCGGCTGATCAGATAGATCGGGCTCGATGGCTGACACTGCACTCTGCAATCCATATGAATTTGATAGGGAAGGAACACTACATGGCTCTTACTAAAGACCAACTGATCGCTGATTTGGCTGAATCTGTAGACGCACCAAAAGCTACCGTGCGTGCTCTGCTGGACCAACTGGGCCAAGTCGTTGCCGATCAGCTGGAAAACGGCGGCGAACTGACCTTGCCAGGCGTTGGCAAGCTGAAAGTCACCGAGCGTCCTGCCCGCACCGGTCGCAACCCTTCGACTGGCGCAGCCATCGAAATCCCGGCCAAGAAAGTGATCAAGCTGGTTGTGGCCAAAGGCCTGACCGACGCTGTGAACAAGTAAGACGCAGCGATAAAAAAACCGTGCTCCGGAGTGATCCGGACACGGTTTTTTTGTGCTTGCGATTCCGTATCGACGCTGTACTCATTGTGGGAGCGAGTTTGCTCCCACCTTGGCCTGAGCCGTATTAGCGGACCCAGCGCTCACGCCGCCATATCTGCTGCTCGGACTTGGTCTGGAAAGTCCACGCCACAAAACGACTCTGCTTCTGCCCCTGCGACATCTCCACCACCTGGCTCTCCAGCGCGCCAGCCTTCTTCAGCGCGGTTTCGATGGCCGGCAGGTTCGAGGCTTTCGATACTAACGTGCTGAACCACAAGACTTTGTGTTGGAAGTTCGCACTTTCGGCAATCAGCTGCGTCACAAAACGCGCTTCACCGCCTTCACACCATAGCTCTGCCGATTGCCCGCCAAAGTTCAGCACCGGCAGCTTGCGTTTCGGGTCAGCCTTGCCCAAGGCGCGCCACTTGCGCTCGCTGCCCTTGGTCGCTTCTTCCATCGAGGCGTGGAACGGCGGGTTGCACATGGTCAGGTCGAAGCGCTCGCCCGGTTCCAGCAGGCCAATGAGGATGTGCTTGCGGTTTTCCTGTTGGCGCAGCTGGATGACCTTGCTCAAGTCGTTGGATTGAACGATGGCCCTGGCGGCCGCGACCGCTGTCGGGTCGATCTCGGAGCCGAGGAAGTGCCAACGGTATTCGCTGTTGCCGATCAGCGGGTACACGCAATTGGCGCCCATGCCGATGTCCAGCACATTGACGATCGCACCACGCGGCACCTTGCCGTCGTTCATGCTCGCCAGCAGGTCAGCGAGAAAGTGCACATAATCGGCGCGGCCTGGAACCGGGGGGCAGAGGTAATCCGCCGGGATGTCCCAGTGCTGGATGCCATAGAACGCCTTGAGCAATGCCCGGTTGAACACTCGCACCGCGTCGGGGCTGGCGAAGTCGATGCTTTCCTTGCCGTACGGATTGGTGATCACGTACTTCGCCAGCTCCGGCGAGGTCTTGATCAGCGCCGGGAAGTCGTAACGACCCTGATGGCGATTGCGCGGGTGCAGGCTGGCCTTCTCGCGCGGCTCGACGGTTTTGCTTGGGGGCGCGGCGTCTGGCTTCTTGCGTGCAGGTTTGGGAGTGCGGGGGGCGTTCATGGGCGTGGTCGATTCGGGTATGGCTGAAAATGGCGGGTATTGTCCCACATCCCGCGCGCTCTTGATGATTGCGCGTATTAAATGTGGGAGCGAGCAAGCTCGCTCCCACAAGGGTTCTTCATTGTCCGGGAGAAAGTGACAGGCATAAAAAAGGAGGTCCAGCTGGACCTCCTTTTTCGTTGCGAACCGCCGTTACAGGCTGGCAATCCGCGCGTGCTGCTCAGCCAGCTTGCCCAGGGCCTGTTCGGCCTCGGCCAGCTTGGCCCGTTCCTTCTCGATGACCTCGGCCGGCGCCTTGTCGACGAAGCCAGCGTTGGACAGCTTGCCGCCAACCCGCTGGACTTCGCCCTTCAGACGCAGGATTTCCTTGTCCAGGCGCGCCAGTTCGGCGGCCTTGTCGATCAGGCCGGCCATTGGCACCAGCACTTCCATTTCGCCAACCAATGCGGTGGCGGACAGCGGCGCTTCTTCGCACGCCGCCAGCACGGTCACCGATTCAAGCTTCGCCAGCTTCTTGAGCAGTGCTTCGTTCTCATTGAGACGACGCAGGTCTTCGGCGTTGGCGTTTTTCAGGAACAGGGTCAATGGCTTGCCCGGGCCGATGTTCATTTCGGCGCGGATGTTACGCAGGCCGAGCATGAAGGTCTTCAGCCATTCGATGTCGTCTTCCGCTGCCGGATCGATGCGGCTTTCGTTGGCCACCGGCCACGGTTGCAGCATGATCGTCTTGCCTTGAATGCCCGCCAGCGGCGCGATGCGCTGCCAGATTTCCTCGGTGATGAACGGCATGAATGGATGCGCCAGGCGCAAGGCCACTTCCAGTACGCGCACCAGGGTGCGACGGGTGCCGCGCTGGCGCTCGACCGGCGCATTTTCGTCCCACAACACAGGCTTGGACAGTTCCAGGTACCAGTCGCAATACTGGTTCCAGATGAACTCGTACAACGCTTGTGCGGCCAGGTCGAAACGGAACTGGTCAAGTTGGCGGGTCACTTCGGCTTCGGTGCGTTGCAACTGGGAAATGATCCAGCGATCGGCCAGGCTCAGCTCGTAGGCTTCGCCATTCTGGCCGCAGTCCTCGCCCTTGTCGAGCACGTAGCGCGCGGCGTTCCAGATCTTGTTGCAGAAGTTGCGATAGCCTTCGACGCGACCCATGTCGAACTTGATGTCACGACCGGTGGACGCCAGCGAGCAGAAGGTGAAACGCAGTGCATCGGTGCCGTAGCTGGCGATGCCCTCGGCGAATTCTTCGCGGGTGGCTTTCTCGATCTTCTTCGCCAGTTTCGGCTGCATCAGCCCGGAGGTGCGTTTCTGCACCAGGGTTTCCAGGTCGATGCCGTCGATGATGTCCAACGGGTCCAGGACGTTACCCTTGGACTTGGACATCTTCTGGCCCTGGCCGTCGCGCACCAGGCCATGGACGTAGACCGTCTTGAACGGCACTTGCGGCGTGCCGTCCTCGTTCTTCACCAGGTGCATGGTCAACATGATCATCCGGGCGACCCAGAAGAAAATGATGTCGAAGCCGGTAACCAGCACGTCGGTGGAGTGGAATTTCTTCAGAAACTCGGTCTGTTGCGGCCAGCCCAGTGTGGAGAAGGTCCACAGGCCCGAGCTGAACCAGGTATCGAGGACGTCGTTGTCCTGCGCCAGCGCCACGTCCGGACCGAGGTTGTGCTTGGCGCGGACTTCGGCTTCATCGCGGCCGACGTAGACCTTGCCCGACTCGTCGTACCAGGCCGGGATGCGATGGCCCCACCATAGCTGGCGGCTGATGCACCAATCCTGGATGTCGCGCATCCACGAGAAGTACATGTTCTCGTATTGCTTGGGCACGAACTGGATGCGGCCATCTTCGACGGCGGCAATTGCAGGTTCGGCCAACGGCTTGGTGGACACGTACCATTGGTCGGTCAGCCATGGCTCGATGATGGTGCCGGAGCGGTCGCCTTTCGGGACTTTCAGGGCATGATCGTCGACGCTGACCAGCAGGCCGGCGGCGTCGAACGCGGCAACAATCTGCTTGCGTGCCTCGAAGCGGTCCAGGCCGGCGTATTCGGCCGGGATCTGGCCATCGACGCTTTCGTTCAGCGTGCCGTCGAGGTTGAACGCCTGGGCCGCTGGCAAGACATTGGCGTTCTTGTCGAAGATGTTCAGCAGCGGCAGGTTGTGGCGCTTGCCGACTTCATAGTCGTTGAAATCGTGGGCCGGGGTGATCTTCACGCAGCCGGTGCCGAATTCAGGATCGCAGTAATCGTCGCCGATGATCGGGATGCGCCGGCCAACCAGCGGCAGCTCGACGAACTGACCGATCAGCGCCTGATAGCGCTCGTCGTTCGGGTTCACCGCCACGGCAGAGTCGCCCAGCATGGTTTCCGGACGGGTGGTGGCGACGATCAGGTAATCCTTGCCTTCAGCGGTTTTCGCGCCGTCGGCCAACGGGTATTTCAGGTTCCACAAGAAACCTTTCTCGTCGTGGTTCTCCACTTCGAGGTCGGAAATGGCCGTGTGCAACTTGGTGTCCCAGTTGACCAGGCGCTTGCCGCGATAGATCAGGCCGTCTTCATGCAGGCGGACGAAGGCTTCTTTCACCGCCTCCGAAAGGCCGTCGTCCATGGTGAAGCGCTCGCGGCTCCAATCCACGGATGAGCCGAGGCGACGGATCTGGCGGCTGATATTGCCACCGGACTCGTCTTTCCATTCCCAGACTTTCTCGAGGAATTTCTCGCGACCGAGGTCATGACGATTCTGGCCCTGGGCTTCGAGACGACGCTCCACCAGCATCTGCGTGGCGATACCGGCGTGGTCGGTACCCGGTTGCCACAAGGTGTTGCGACCTTGCATGCGACGGAAACGGATCAGGGCGTCCATGATCGCGTTGTTGAAGCCGTGGCCCATGTGCAGGCTGCCGGTGACGTTCGGCGGCGGGATCATGATGGTGTAGGAATCGCCCGCGCCTTGCGGAGCGAAATAATTCTCGGACTCCCAGGTGTTGTACCAGGAAGTTTCAATGGCGTGCGGCTGGTAGGTCTTATCCATGCGCGGCGGGACCCTATTGGCATTTATTCAGGAAAAGCCGGGAAGTATAGCGGGCGGGGCTGGTGCAAGCCACAAGCTGCGAGCGAGAAGCCGAATGGGAGCGCAGTTGAACCCTGTGGGAGCGAGCTTGCTCGCGATAGCGGTGGTTCAGCCTGCACTGATATTGGATGTGCCGGCCCCATCGCGAGCGAGCTCGCTCCCACAGGAAGTGCAATCAGTTGAGTGTTGGATGCTACTCGTACTGACTGAGCAACCGTTCCATCCGCGCTTCCAGCCGGCGCTTGATCTCGGTCTCGATGTGCGGGGCGAAGTCGTCGATGACGTCTTGCATGATCAACTGCGCGGCGGCGCGGAGTTCGCGGTCCAGGTGCAGCAGGGCATCGGGGCCCTTGGGTTCAGGCTGGGGGGCTGGCTGGGGTTCGGGCTGGCCGTTGATCGGGTCGAACAGCAGCGGGATCTGTTCGTCATGCACCGGCTCGTGTTCCACCGTATCGGTCAACAGCGGCGGTTGCAGGTTGTCATCGCCGAGCAACTGGCGGATCGACTCGAGGTCATCCAGCAATTGGGCGGGTTTTTGCGGCGGTTTAGGAGTGTCCATCGTAGGCTCAGAGTCGCTGTAAACGGTGGTCTTGCAGAGGATAGCCCTGTTCGCGGTAGAAACGGAAACTCTCCCGCGCGGCTTGCCGGATGGCCGGGTCCTCAACCACCACTTCCGCCACGCGGGCGAAGCGCTGGGCGAAGGCCGGCACTTTCAGGTCAAGGTTGACCAGCAGGTCCTGATGTTGCCCGCAGTCATTCCCCAAGCCGAGCACGATCAAGCCCTCGGGCTCGCTTTCTGCCGGGCCATGGGGCACGAAGCTTTCGCCCTTGAAAGCCCACAGTCGTGCGTCGAGGTCTTCGCGCTGGGCGGCATCGCTGCAGTGCAGGTAGATGCGATGGCCCATTCGCCAGGCCTTTTCAGTCAGCTTGCAGGCGAAATCCAGCCGCGCCGAGGGATCGGCGCTGGGCAGGATATAGAAATCGACTTTGGTCATTGCGGTTCCTGAACAGCCGCTGGCGCCACCCGAGGGCGACGCCAACGGCAGTCATTGGTGTCAGGCCTTGGCGCGGTCCAGCAGGTATTGGGTCAACAGTGGAACCGGACGGCCGGTGGCGCCCTTGTCCTTGCCGCCGCTGGTCCAGGCCGTGCCGGCGATGTCCAGGTGCGCCCAGTTCAGGTTCTTGGTGAAGCGCGACAGGAAGCACGCCGCCGTGATGGTCCCGGCTTTCGGGCCGCCGATGTTGGCGATGTCGGCGAACGGGCTGTCCAGCTGTTCCTGGTACTCGTCGAACAGCGGCAATTGCCAGGCGCGGTCATCGGCTTGCTGGCCGGCGCTGAGCAACTGGCCGATCAGTTCGTCGTTGTTGCCCAGCAGGCCCGAGGTGTGGGCGCCAAGTGCGACGACGCAAGCGCCGGTCAGGGTGGCGATGTCGATCACCGCTTGCGGCTTGAAGCGCTCGGAATAGGTGAGGGCGTCGCACAGGACCAGGCGGCCCTCTGCGTCGGTGTTGAGGATTTCGACGGTCTGGCCGCTCATGGTGGTGACGATGTCGCCAGGACGCGAAGCCGTGCCGCTGGGCATGTTTTCAGCGCAGGCGAGAATGCAGACCAGGTTGATCGGCAGTTGCAGCTCGAGCACGGCGCGCAAGGTGCCGAGCACGCTGGCGGCGCCGCCCATGTCGTATTTCATTTCATCCATGCCGGCGCCGGGCTTGAGGCTGATGCCCCCGGTGTCGAAGGTGATGCCCTTGCCGACCAGTGCGTACGGCTTCTCGGCTTTCTTGCCGCCGTTGTATTGCATGACGATCAGGCGTGGCGGCTGGGCGCTGCCCTGGCCGACGGCATAGAACGAGCCCATGCCAAGGTCCTTGATTTTCTTCTCGTCGAAGACTTCGACCTTGAGCCCTTTGAATTCCTTGCCCAGTGCCTTGGCCTGTTCGCCCATGAACGTCGGGTGGCAGATGTTCGGCGGCAGGTTGCCCAGGTCGCGGGTGAAGGCCATGCCGTTGGCAATCGCGGTGGCATGGGTCACGGCGCGCTGGACTTCGGCCTGGGCGGCCTTGATGGTCAGCAGGGTGACTTTCTTCAGGGCGCGGGGTTCGGCTTTCTGGCTCTTGAATTGGTCGAATTGATATTCGCCGTCCACCAGGGTCTCGGCCAGCAGGCGGTTCTTGCCATAGCTGTCGCGGCCCTTGACCACCAGTTCGTCCAGCGCCAGTGCTGCGTCGCCACCGCCGAGGTTTTTCAGGGTGCCCAGCACGCCGGCAATGATCTTGCGGAACGGACGGTCGCCCAGTTCAGCTTCCTTGCCTACGCCGACCAGCAGCACGCGCTCGGCCTTGAGGTTGGGCAGGCTGTGCAGCAACAGGCTCTGGCCGACTTTGCCGGCCAGGTCGCCGCGCTTGAGTACGGCGTTGATCGCGCCGCCGCTCAAGGCGTCAAGCTGGGTGGCGACGACGCCGAGCTTGCGGTTTTCACCAACGGCAACCACCAGCGTGGCGGTCTTCAACGTTTCTGGGCTGACGCTTTTTACAACCAGTTCCATGTCCGGATCCCTGAATGAATGGTCAAGAGGCCAGGCGCCGAGACAGTGGCGCGCTGAACAGCTGTCTTCTATATAAAAGAAGCGCCGGGCTTGCCGGCGACAAAGGCCGCAGTTTGAACCTCGGCGCCCGAGCCTGACAACCCTCGTAGTCGTTAACTTTTTGGCCATGAAGCGTCTGGTTAAAGCGTGCGCAGTGACAGGCGCGTCCAATCACAGGATAATGCGGCTCTTTTTTCGGCGGCTCGCTGCGTGAGCTGGCTCGATACGTTTCCTTGTTTGGCCGCCATAGCCTGACAATCGTGGAGTGTCTGGTTTGATCGTCTTTCGTTATCTGTCCCGCGAAGTCCTGCTGACCCTGAGCGCGGTCAGCGCCGTGCTGCTGGTCATCATCATGAGCGGGCGCTTCATCAAGTACCTCGCGCAGGCGGCCTCCGGCGCCCTGGACCCGGGCTCGTTGTTCCTGATCATGGGATTCCGCCTGCCGGGCTTCCTGCAACTGATCCTGCCGCTGGGGTTGTTCCTCGGCATCCTGCTGGCTTACGGTCGCCTGTACCTGGACAGCGAAATGACCGTGCTGTCCGCCACGGGCATGAGCCAGCAGCGACTGTTTCGCATCACGTTGTTCCCGGCAACGCTGGTGGCGCTGGTGGTGGCCTGGCTGAGCCTGAGCCTGGCGCCCCAGGGAGCCAACCAATTCCAGCTGCTGATCAACCAGCAGGACGCCATGACCGAATTCGACACCCTGGTGCCGGGGCGCTTCCAGGCCCTGCGTGACGGGACGCGTGTCACCTACACCGAACAGCTTTCGGATGACCGGATCAACCTGGGGGGCGTCTTCATCACCCAGAAAAACCTGTCTTCGGATGCCAAGAAAGACCGCGGGATCTCCGTGCTGGTGGCCGAGAAGGGTCGGCAGGAAATCAACCCGGACGGTAACCGCTACCTGATTCTCGAGAATGGCTACCGCTACGACGGCAAGCCGGGCCAGGCCGATTATCGCGCTATCAAATACGACACCTACGGCGTGTTGCTGCCCAAGCCCGAGGCCAGCGACGAAGTCACCGATCGCGATGCGATGCCGACTTCAAGCCTGCTGGGCAGCAATGACATCCGCGCCCGTACCGAGCTGCAGTGGCGCTTGTCGCTGCCGCTGCTGGTGTTCATCGTGACGCTCATGGCGGTTCCGCTGTCGCGGGTCAACCCCCGCCAGGGCCGTTTCCTCAAGCTATTGCCAGCGATCCTTTTGTACATGGCTTACCTGACCATCCTGATTTCCGCCCGCAGCGCCCTGGAAAAAGGCAAGATCCCGCCGGCGCTGGGCCTGTGGTGGGTGCATTCGATATTCCTCGCCATTGGGCTCGGGTTGCTCTATTGGGAGCCCATGCGCCTGAAGCTCGCCAGCCGTCGCAGTGCGCTGGAGGTGGCCCGTGGTTAAACTCGACCGCTACATCGGCAGCAGCGTATTCATGGCGATCCTTGCTGTGCTGGGGATCATTCTTGGCCTGGCGACCTTGTTCGCGTTCATTGATGAAATGAGCGACGTCAGCGACACTTACACCCTGGCGGACGTCCTCAGCTACGTGTTGCTGACCGCGCCGCGGCGCCTGTATGACATGTTGCCGATGGCTGCGTTGATCGGCTGCCTGATTGGCTTGGGCAGCCTGGCGAGCAACAGCGAATTGACCATCATGCGCGCGGCTGGCGTATCCATCGGTCGGATTGTCTGGGCAGTGATGAAGCCGATGCTGGTACTGATGCTGGTCGGTGTGCTGATCGGCGAATATGTTGCCCCGGCCACCGAGAACACCGCCCAGGCCAACCGTTCCCTGGCCCAGGGTGGCGGCGATGCGCAAAGCGCCAAGCACGGCCTTTGGCACCGCCAGGGTGATGAGTTCATCCATATCAACTCGGTCCAGCCGAACGGTACCTTGTATGGCGTGACTCGCTATCGTTTCGACGATCAGCGGCACATGCTGTCCTCGAGTTTCGCCAAACGCGCCAAATTCGCCGAAGATCACTGGCAACTGAGCGACGTCACCACCACTCTGTTCCACGACAAACGCACCGAAGTGGTCGCCGCTCCAACGGAGCGCTGGGACGTGGCGTTGAGCCCGCAACTGCTCAGCACCGTCGTGATGGCGCCAGAATCGCTGTCGATCACCGGCCTGTGGGGCTACATCCACTACCTGGCAGACCAGGGCCTGAACAACGGGCGCTACTGGCTGGCTTTTTGGGTCAAGGTGTTGCAACCGCTGGTGACCGCTGCCCTGGTGCTGATGGCGATTTCCTTCATCTTCGGTCCGCTGCGTTCGGTGACCCTCGGCCAGCGGGTGTTCACCGGCGTGCTGGTGGGCTTTACCTTCCGTATTGCCCAGGACTTGTTGGGTCCATCGAGCCTGGTGTTCGGTTTCTCACCGCTGTTTGCGGTGCTGGTGCCGGCCGGTGTTTGCGCGTTGGCCGGCCTCTGGCTGCTGCGTCGGGCGGGTTGATCCCATTTTCTTGTGGCGGGGGAGCTTCTGTGGCGAGGGGATTTAGCGAAACGTCGCACCGCCCCGCTGGGTTGCGCAGCAACCCCCTGCGTCCTGTCTGACACATCGCGACGCCTGATGGATTCTGGGACTGCTGCGCAGTCCAACGGGGATAAATCCCCTCGCCACAAGTGCTCATCGACAGGCGAACGTGACGCTTGCTCAATGGATCAGGTACAATTCCCGGCTATTTTTCGGCGGGCCTTGCCTGCAGCCTTTTTGAGTGTTGATCCGTGAGTGATTTGAGTCATATCCGCAATTTCTCCATCATCGCCCACATTGACCATGGCAAGTCGACGCTGGCTGATCGCTTCATCCAGATGTGCGGCGGCCTGGCCGAGCGTGAAATGGAAGCCCAGGTCCTGGACTCCATGGACCTCGAGCGTGAACGCGGGATCACCATCAAGGCCCACAGCGTTACCCTCTACTACAAGGCCAAAGACGGCATTACCTACCAGCTCAACTTCATCGATACCCCGGGCCATGTCGACTTCACCTACGAAGTCAGCCGGTCCCTGGCGGCCTGTGAAGGCGCGTTGCTGGTGGTCGATGCCGGCCAGGGCGTCGAGGCCCAGTCCGTCGCCAACTGCTACACGGCCATCGAGCAAGGCCTGGAAGTCATGCCGGTGCTGAACAAGATCGACCTGCCACAGGCCGATCCGGAACGCGTGAAGGAAGAAATCGAGAAGATCATCGGCATCGACGCCACCGACGCGGTCACCTGCAGCGCCAAGACCGGCCTGGGCGTCGACGAAGTGCTCGAGCGCTTGGTAACGACCATTCCCGCACCGACCGGCAATATCGAAGATCCGCTGCAAGCGTTGATCATCGACTCCTGGTTCGACAACTACCTGGGCGTGGTCTCCCTGGTTCGCGTGCGCCACGGCCGCGTGAAGAAAGGCGACAAGATCCTGGTCAAATCCACCGGCAAGATCCACCTGGTGGACAGCGTCGGTGTCTTCAACCCGAAACACACCGCCACCGTCGACCTGAAGGCCGGTGAAGTGGGCTTCATCATCGCCGGTATCAAGGACATCCACGGTGCGCCGGTCGGCGACACCCTGACCTTGAGCACCACCCCCGACGTCGAAGTGCTGCCCGGTTTCAAGCGTATCCAGCCGCAGGTCTACGCCGGCCTGTTCCCGGTCAGCTCCGATGATTTCGAGGACTTCCGCGAAGCCCTGCAGAAGCTGACCCTGAACGACTCGTCCCTGCAATACACCCCGGAAAGCTCCGACGCCCTGGGCTTCGGTTTCCGTTGCGGGTTCCTGGGCATGCTGCACATGGAAATCATCCAGGAGCGCCTGGAGCGCGAGTATGACCTGGACCTGATCACCACGGCGCCAACGGTGATCTTCGAACTGCTCCTCAAGAACGGCGAGACGATCTACGTCGACAACCCGTCCAAGCTGCCGGACCTGTCGGCCATCGAGGACATGCGCGAGCCGATCGTGCGCGCCAACATCCTTGTGCCTCAGGAACACCTGGGCAACGTCATTACCCTGTGCATCGAAAAACGCGGCGTGCAGCACGACATGCTGTTCCTCGGCACGCAGGTCCAGGTGACCTACGATTTGCCGATGAACGAAGTGGTGCTGGATTTCTTCGATCGGCTGAAATCCACCAGTCGCGGCTATGCTTCGCTGGACTATCATTTCGATCGCTACCAATCGGCTAATCTGGTGAAGCTGGATGTGCTGATCAACGGCGAGAAAGTCGATGCCCTGGCATTGATCGTGCACCGTGACAACGCGCATTACAAAGGTCGCGCGTTGACCGAGAAGATGAAGGAACTGATTCCGCGGCAGATGTTCGACGTGGCAATCCAGGCCGCCATTGGCGGTCAGATTGTGGCGCGTACAACCGTCAAGGCGCTCAGAAAGAACGTATTGGCCAAATGCTACGGCGGCGACGTCAGCCGTAAGCGCAAGCTGTTGGAAAAGCAGAAGGCCGGTAAAAAACGCATGAAGCAGGTCGGTAACGTGGAAATTCCACAGGAAGCCTTCCTTGCGGTGCTCAGGTTGGATAGTTAGGTCCTATGTCGCTAAATTTCCCGCTGTTGCTGGTTATCGCCGTGTTTGTCTGCGGCCTGTTGGGGTTGCTCGATCTATTGTTCCTGGCGCCCCGGCGCCGGGCCGCCATTGCCTCTTATCAGGGCAGCGTCAGCCAGCCTGATGGCGTGGTCATTGAAAAGCTCAACAAGGAACCGCTGCTGGTCGAGTACGGCAAGTCGTTCTTTCCAGTGCTGTTCATCGTGCTCGTGCTGCGCTCGTTCCTGGTGGAGCCGTTCCAGATCCCGTCCGGCTCGATGAAGCCGACCCTGGATGTGGGCGACTTCATCCTGGTGAACAAGTTTTCCTACGGGATCCGGTTGCCGGTGATCGACAAGAAAGTCATCGAGATCGGCGACCCGCAACGCGGCGATGTGATGGTGTTCCGCTACCCAAGCGATCCGAACGTCAACTACATCAAGCGCGTGGTCGGCCTGCCGGGCGACAAGATCCGCTACACCGCCGACAAGCGTCTGTTCGTCAATGGCGAGCTGGTAGCCGAGCAACTGATCGGCTCCGAGCCGGGCACGCTGGGCAGCGCCGAGCTCTACAAGGAAAAACTCGGCGAAGCCGAACACCTGATCCGCAAGGAAATGAGCCGCTACCGCGCCACCCCGGACCATTCGTGGACCGTGCCGGCGGAGCACTACTTCATGATGGGTGACAACCGCGACAACTCCAACGACAGCCGCTACTGGGATGATCCGAGCATTCCCAAGGACCTGCTGGGCATGGTCCCCGACCGCAACATTGTCGGCAAGGCCTTTGCGGTCTGGATGAGCTGGCCGGAACCCAAACTCAGCCACCTGCCGAATTTCTCGCGGGTTGGCCTGATCAAGTAATCACACACGGCGCTGTTGAACACAGCGCCGAATGCTTTTCTGGAGCCTGCACAAGGTTGCCCGAAGGCATGAAGCCAACGATAGTCAGGACGTCATTTTTGAACACAGCGTTAATTGTCCCAAGCCAGCGGCGCCTCGTCGCCGTGGCGGTGGAATCCAGCCACGAACTCAGCGTGGGTAAACCGTGAGCGTTTCTCTAAGCCGCCTCGAGCGTCAGCTCGGCTACACTTTCAAGGATCAGGAGCTGATGCTCCTGGCCCTCACTCACCGCAGTTTTGCCGGGCGCAACAACGAACGCCTGGAATTCCTCGGCGATGCCATCCTCAATTTCGTCGCCGGCGAGGCGTTGTTCGAACGCTTTCCCCTGGCTCGCGAAGGCCAATTGTCGCGTTTGCGCGCACGATTGGTAAAAGGTGAGACCCTGGCCGTACTGGCCCGTGGTTTCGACCTGGGCGATTATCTGCGCCTGGGGTCGGGTGAGCTGAAAAGCGGCGGTTTCCGTCGCGAGTCGATCCTCGCCGATGCCCTGGAAGCATTGATTGGCGCGATCTACCTGGATTCGGGCATGGAAATGGCGCGCGAGCGCGTGCTGGCCTGGCTGACGTCCGAGATCGACAGCCTGACGCTGGTGGACACCAACAAGGATCCCAAGACCCGCTTGCAGGAATTCCTGCAATCGCGCAGTTGCGAACTGCCACGCTATGAAGTGGTGGATATCCAGGGTGAGCCGCATTGCCGAACCTTCTTCGTCGAGTGCGAAGTGGTCCTTTTGAATGAAAAAAGCCGAGGCCAGGGCGTCAGCCGTCGTATTGCCGAACAGGTCGCGGCCGCTGCAGCACTGATCGCCTTGGGCGTGGAGAATGGCAATGACTGATACAACCGTCACCCGCTGCGGCTATGTCGCCATTGTCGGTCGGCCGAACGTGGGCAAGTCCACGCTGTTGAACCACATCCTGGGCCAGAAGCTGGCGATTACCTCGCGCAAGCCGCAAACCACACGCCACAACATGCTGGGCATCAAGACCGAAGGCGACGTGCAGGCGATCTACGTCGACACCCCGGGGATGCACAAGGGCGGTGAAAAGGCCCTGAACCGCTACATGAACAAGACTGCTTCGGCGGCGCTGAAAGACGTCGATGTGGTGATCTTCGTGGTCGATCGCACCAAGTGGACCGAAGAAGACCAGATGGTCCTCGAGCGCGTCCAGTACGTGACCGGTCCGCTGATCGTGGCGCTGAACAAGACCGATCGCATCGAAGACAAGGCAGAACTGATGCCGCACCTGAGCTGGTTGCAGGAGCAGTTGCCGAATGCCCAGATCATCCCGATCTCCGCCCAGCATGGCCATAACCTCGACGCGCTGGAGCGGGTGATTGCCGAGCACCTGCCGGAAAACGATCATTTCTTCCCCGAAGACCAGATCACCGACCGCAGCAGCCGCTTCCTCGCCGCTGAACTGGTGCGCGAGAAAATCATGCGCCAGATGGGTGCCGAGCTGCCATACCAGATCACCGTCGAGATCGAAGAGTTCAAGCAACAGGGGAAGACCCTGCATATCCATGCCTTGATCCTCGTCGAACGTGACGGCCAGAAGAAGATCATCATTGGCGACAAGGGCGAGCGCATCAAGCGCATCGGCACCGAGGCGCGCAAGGACATGGAGCTGCTGTTCGACTCCAAGATCATGCTCAACCTGTGGGTCAAGGTGAAGGGCGGCTGGTCCGATGACGAGCGGGCGTTGCGTTCGTTGGGTTACGGCGACCTCTGATTAGCTGGATATACCGAGAACCATTGTGGGAGCGAGCTTGCTCGCGATGAGGGCCTGATATTCAACATGGACGTTGACTGACAGACCGCTATCGCGAGCAAGCTCGCTCCCACATTGGTTTCGGGTTGTTTATAAAATTTTGCTCGCCCAGTGAGAACTGCGACTTTAATGTCCCAACCCATCGCCCAACCCGCCTACGTCCTCCACAGCCGCGCCTACCGCGAAAGCAGCGCCCTGGTGGATTTCCTCACGCCCCAGGGGCGGCTGCGGGCGGTGTTGCGTGGGGCGCGGGGCAAGGCCGGGACGCTGGCGCGGCCGTTCGTGCCGCTGGAGGTCGAGTTTCGCGGGCGGGGCGAGTTGAAGAACGTCGGGCGCATGGAAAGCAACGGCGTCGCGGCCTGGCTCAACGGCGAGGCGTTGTTCAGCGGCTTGTACCTCAATGAGCTGTTGATCCGCCTGCTGCCCGCCGAAGATCCCCATCCCGCCGTTTTCGATCATTACACCGCGACGCTGCTGGCCCTGGCCGAAGGCCGGCCGCTGGAGCCGTTGCTGCGCTCCTTCGAATGGCGCCTGCTGGACGACCTGGGCTATGGCTTTTCCCTCGACACCGACCTGCACGGCCAGCCCATCGCCGCCGACGGGCTGTACCGCTTGCAAGTGGACGCGGGCCTGGAGCAGGTCTACCAGTTGCAACCGGGGCTGTTCAATGGCGTTGAGCTCTTGGCCATGGCCGAAGCCGACTGGACCGCACCGGGTGCCCTGGCGGCGGCCAAGCGTTTGATGCGCCAGGCCTTGGCGGTTCATCTGGGTGGGCGGCCGTTGGTCAGTCGCGAGCTGTTTCGCAAGCCCTGATCTCCCCGTATGCTGTGGGCCGAATCTCTGTCCATTCAGGAGCGCTTTTCGTGAGCACCAGCAATCGCATTCTTCTCGGCGTGAACATCGACCATGTCGCCACCCTCCGCCAGGCCCGTGGTACGCGCTACCCGGATCCGGTCAAGGCTGCGCTGGACGCCGAAGAGGCGGGTGCCGACGGCATCACCGTGCACCTGCGTGAAGACCGTCGCCACATCCAGGAGCGCGACGTGTTGCTGCTCAAGGATGTGCTGCAGACCCGCATGAATTTCGAAATGGGCGTGACCGAGGAAATGATGGCGTTCGCCGAGCGCATCCGCCCGGCGCATATCTGCCTGGTACCGGAAACCCGGCAGGAACTGACCACCGAAGGCGGCCTCGACGTCGCGGGGCAGGAATCGCGGATCAGCCTGGCGGTGGAACGCCTCTCGAAGATCGGCGCCGAGGTGTCGCTGTTCATCGACGCCGACGAGCGGCAGATCGAAGCCTCCAAGCGGGTCGGCGCCCCGGCCATCGAATTGCACACCGGTCGTTACGCCGATGCCGAGACGCCCACCGACGTGGCCGATGAATTGCAACGAGTGGCCGACGGCGTCGCTTTTGGCCTGGCCCAAGGCCTGGTCGTCAACGCCGGCCATGGCCTGCATTATCACAACGTCGAAGCCGTCGCGGCGATCAAGGGCATCAACGAACTGAACATCGGCCATGCGCTGGTGGCCCATGCGTTGTTCGTCGGGTTCAAGTCGGCGGTGGCGGAGATGAAGGCGCTGATCCTGGCGGCTGCCCGACCCTGACCCACCACCACACCCTGTGGGAGCGAGCCTGCTCGCGAAAGCGGAGTGTCAGTTAACAATCATGTCGACTGATGCACTGCTTTCGCGAGCAGGCTCGCTCCCACATTTGGTTGTGTACGGCTGTCAGAGCTGCGGGGATTCCTGGTTTGGCTTGCTCTTGTCCACGCCCGGCACATGCAGGTTGCCTTCGGCCACCTGGTTGCCTTCGAGCTGCGGCTGCGTCACCCAGGTGAGGATGTCGTAGTAGCGACGGATGTTCGCCACGAAATGCACCGGCTCGCCGCCCCGGGCGTAGCCGTAGCGGGTCTTGCTGTACCACTGCTTCTGGGAGAGGCGCGGCAGGATCTTCTTCACATCCAGCCATTTGTTCGGGTTCAGGCCTTCCTTGGCAGCGAGCTTGCGCGCGTCGTCGAGGTGGCCACTGCCCACGTTGTAGGCGGCGAGGGCGAACCAGGTGCGGTCCGGTTCTTCGATGCTCTCGTCCAGTTGATCCTTCATGTAGGCCAGGTATTTGGCGCCGCCCATGATGCTCTGCTTCGGATCCAGGCGATTGGACACGCCCATGGCCTGGGCGGTGTTCTGGGTCAGCATCATCAGGCCGCGCACGCCGGTCTTGGACGTGACCGCCGGTTGCCAGAGTGATTCCTGGTAACCGATGGCGGCCAGCAAGCGCCAATCGACTTTTTCTTTCTTGGCGTAGGCCTTGAAGTGCTGCTCATACTTGGGCAGCCGTTGCTGCAGGTGTTGGGCAAAGGTTGTCGCGCCCATGTAGCCGAGGACATCGACGTGCCCGTAATAGCGGTCCTTGAGGCGTTGCAGCGTGCCGTTCTTCTGCACCTTGTCCAGGTAAGCATTGATCTCGTTGAGCAGGCTGTTGTCTTCGCCGGGGCCGACCGCCCAACTCTGGCTGCGGGCGTCGCCCAGGTCGAACGCCACGCGCACGTTGGGGAAATACACCTGGTTCATCGCCACTTCGTTGGAATCGACGAGGGTCAGGTCGATCTGGCCCTCATCGACCATGCGCAGCAGGTCGACGACTTCAACCGCGTCGGACTCTTCGTATTCGATGCCTGGATATTGCTGCTTCAACTGCGCCAATTGCTCGGCGTGGGTGCTGCCCTTGAGCACCATGATCTTCTTGCCGGCCAGGCCTGCCGCGTCGGTGGGGCGTGACTGGCCGTTGCGGTAGATGATCTGGGGGGTGACTTCCAGATACGGATGGGAGAACCGCACCTGCTGCTTGCGTGGCTCGCTGCTGACCAGGCCCGCGGCGGCCAATACCGGGCCATTCGGCTTGCCTATCTGGCCGAACAGGTCATCCAGGTTGTCGGCGGTCTCGATTTTCAGCTCGACCCCCAAATCCTCGGCGAAGCGCTTCACCAGCTCATATTCGAAGCCGGTCTCACCATTGCGATCCTGGAAGTAGGTGGCGGGGCTGTTCCGGGTAACGACCCGCAGCACGCCATCCTCCTTTACGCGCTCCAGTGTGTTGGGTTTCTCAACACAACCACTGAGCACCAGGAAGAGTCCGGTTGCGATCAGCCATCTGGCGTACCGCGGACGCAAAGCCGTTGGGGAAAACATCTGCGCAGTATACGCAAACGGCCTCGACCGCCATATATCGACAGCAAAAGGCCAGTCTGCTAGAGGTTGCAAAACATGTCCGCGAGCCAGGCGGGCCGGCGCCCGGCGGGGTTCCTTCCGATAAAAAATAACTCCGGGGCGCGCGCCGGATGGCCGCGCCAGCGAGCGGCCGGCGGCACGACCGACGTTCGGCTGGCATCACACGTACCGTTTCGGGTGCCGTCGCCAGCGGTTTAGGCTAGAATGCACGGCCTCAAAGCACACCCCTTCCCGAGGCTGTCCCGAAGATGTTGATCCTGCGCGGCGCTCCTGCCCTTTCTGCCTTTCGCCACAGCAAACTTCTTGAGCAACTGAGCCAGAAAGTCCCGGCTGTCAGCGGCTTGTATGCTGAATTCGCTCACTTCGCCGAAGTCACCGGCGGTTTGACCGGCGACGAACAGCAGGTGCTCGCGCGCCTTCTGAAGTACGGTCCAAGTGTTCCGGTCCAGGAGCCAACCGGTCGCCTGTTCCTGGTATTGCCGCGTTTCGGCACCATTTCGCCATGGTCGAGCAAGGCCAGCGACATCGCCCGCAACTGCGGCCTGGCAAAAATCCAGCGCCTGGAGCGCGGCATTGCCTTTTATGTCGCCGGTGAGTTCAGCGAGGCCGAGGCCCAACTGATCGCCGATGGCCTGCATGACCGCATGACCCAGGTCGTCCTGGGCAACCTGGAACAGGCTGCCGGCCTGTTCAGCCACGCCGAACCCAAGCCACTGACCGCCATCGACGTGCTGGGCGGTGGCCGTGCCGCGCTGGAAAAAGCCAACGCCGAGCTGGGCCTGGCCCTGGCCGAAGACGAGATCGATTACCTGGTCAACGCCTTCCAGGGCTTGAAGCGCAACCCGCATGACATCGAACTGATGATGTTCGCCCAGGCCAACTCCGAGCACTGCCGCCACAAGATCTTCAACGCCAGTTGGGACATTGACGGCCAGAGCCAGGAAAAAAGCCTGTTCGGCATGATCAAGAACACCTACCAGATGCACAACGAAGGTGTGCTGTCGGCCTACAAGGACAACGCCGCAGTCATCGTCGGCAACGTTGCCGGTCGTTTCTACCCGAACCCTGAGACCCGCCAGTACGGTGCGGTCCAGGAGCCGGTGCACATCCTCATGAAGGTCGAGACCCACAACCACCCGACGGCCATTGCCCCGTTCCCGGGCGCGTCCACCGGTTCCGGTGGCGAGATCCGCGACGAAGGCGCCACCGGTCGCGGTGCCAAGCCCAAGGCCGGCCTGACTGGCTTCACCGTGTCGAACCTGCAGATCCCGGGCTTCGAACAGCCGTGGGAAAAGCCGTACGGCAAGCCTGAGCGCATCGTCAACGCCCTCGACATCATGATCGAAGGCCCACTGGGCGGCGCGGCGTTCAACAACGAATTCGGTCGCCCGGCCCTGACTGGCTACTTCCGTACCTTCGAACAATCCATCACCACTCCACGTGGCGAAGAGGTTCGCGGCTACCACAAGCCGATCATGCTCGCCGGCGGCATGGGCAACATCCGCGCCGAACACGTGCAGAAAGGCGAGATCGTGGTCGGCTCCAAGCTGATCGTCCTCGGCGGCCCGGCCATGTTGATCGGCCTGGGTGGCGGCGCGGCTTCGTCCATGGCCACCGGCACCAGCTCGGCAGACCTGGACTTCGCTTCGGTCCAACGGGAAAACCCGGAAATGGAACGCCGCTGCCAGGAAGTCATCGACCGTTGCTGGCAGTTGGGTGAGCACAACCCGATCAGCTTCATCCACGACGTCGGCGCGGGCGGCCTGTCCAACGCCTTCCCGGAGCTGGTCAACGATGGTGGCCGTGGTGGTCGCTTCGAATTGCGCAACATTCCGAACGACGAGCCGGGCATGGCCCCGCACGAAATCTGGAGCAACGAATCCCAGGAACGTTATGTCCTGGCGGTCGGCCCGGCCGACTTCGAGCGCTTCCAGGCCATTTGCGAGCGCGAGCGTTGCCCGTTCGCCGTGGTCGGTGAAGCCACCGCCGAACCGCAACTGACCGTGACTGACAGCCATTTCGGCAACAGCCCGGTGGACATGCCGCTGGAAGTGCTGCTGGGCAAGGCCCCGCGCATGCACCGTTCGGCCGTTCGCGAAACCGAGCTGGGCGACGATTTCGATCCGTCCACCCTCGACATCGCCGATTCCATCGAGCGCGTGCTGCATCACCCGGCCGTGGCGAGCAAGAGCTTCCTGATCACCATCGGCGACCGCACCATCACCGGCCTTGTGGCCCGCGACCAGATGGTCGGCCCGTGGCAGGTACCGGTGGCCGACGTGGCCGTGACCGCCACCAGCTTCGACGTCTACACCGGCGAAGCCATGGCCATGGGCGAGCGCACGCCGCTGGCGCTGCTGGACGCCCCGGCGTCGGGCCGCATGGCGATCGGCGAAACCCTGACCAACATCGCGGCTTCGCGCATCGGCAAGATTTCCGACATCAAGCTGTCGGCCAACTGGATGTCCGCCGCCGGTCACCCGGGTGAAGACGCCCGCCTGTACGACACCGTCAAGGCTGTCGGCATGGAGCTGTGCCCTGAGCTGGGCATCACCATTCCGGTGGGCAAGGACTCCATGTCCATGGCCACGCGCTGGAATGACGAAGGCGTGGACAAGAGCGTGACCTCGCCGCTGTCGCTGATCGTGACCGGTTTCGCCCCGGTCACGGACATCCGCCAGACCCTGACCCCGCAACTGCGCATGGACAAGGGCACCACCGACCTGATCCTGATCGACCTGGGCCGTGGCCAGAACCGCATGGGCGCCTCGATCCTGGCCCAGGTGCATGGCAAGCTCGGCTCGCAAGCGCCGGACGTCGACGATGCCGAAGACCTGAAGGCGTTCTTCGCCGTGATCCAGGGCCTCAACGCCGACGGTCACCTGCTGGCCTACCACGACCGTTCCGATGGCGGCTTGCTGACCACCGTGATGGAAATGGCCTTCGCCGGTCACTGCGGCCTGAACCTGACCCTGGACAGCGTCGCCGAATCCGCCGCCGAGATCCCGGCGATCCTGTTCAACGAAGAGTTGGGTGCGGTGATCCAGGTTCGCCAGGACGCCACCCCGGACATCCTCGCCCAGTTCAGCGCCGCCGGCCTGGCCGAGTGCGTCTCGGTGATCGGCCAGCCGATCAACAACGCCCACATCAACATCACCTTCAACGGCGACACCGTCTTCGAAGGCCAGCGCCGCCTGTTGCAGCGCCAGTGGGCCGAGACCAGCTACCAGATCCAGCGCCTGCGTGACAACGTCGAATGCGCCGAGCAGGAATTCGACGCGCTGCTGGAAGAAGACAATCCGGGCCTGAGCGCCAAGCTCAGCTACGACGTCAACGACAATGTGGCCGCGCCGTACATCAAGAAAGGCATTCGCCCACAAGTGGCCGTCCTGCGCGAGCAGGGCGTCAACGGCCAGGTGGAGATGGCGGCAGCGTTCGACCGCGCCGGTTTCAACGCGATCGACGTGCACATGAGTGACATCCTCGCCGGTCGTGTCGATCTGAACGACTTCAAGGGCATGGTCGCCTGCGGCGGCTTCTCCTACGGTGACGTGCTGGGTGCCGGTGAAGGCTGGGCCAAGTCGGCGCTGTTCAACAGCCGCGCCCGCGATGCGTTCCAAGGCTTTTTCGAACGCACCGACAGCTTCACCCTTGGCGTGTGCAACGGTTGCCAGATGATGTCCAACCTGCACGAGCTGATCCCGGGCAGCGAGTTCTGGCCGCACTTCGTGCGTAACCGTTCCGAGCAGTTCGAAGCCCGTGTCGCGATGGTTCAGGTGCAAGAATCGAACTCGATCTTCCTGCAGGGCATGGCCGGTTCGCGCATGCCGATCGCCATCGCCCACGGCGAAGGCCATGCGGAGTTCCAGAGCGAAGAAGCGTTGCTCGAAGCCGACCTGTCCGGTTGCGTGTCGCTGCGTTTCGTCGACAACCACGGCAAGGTCACTGAAACCTACCCGGCCAACCCGAACGGCTCGCCGCGCGGGATCACTGGCCTGACCAGCCGCGACGGCCGCGTCACGATCATGATGCCGCACCCTGAGCGGGTGTTCCGCGCGGTGCAGAACTCGTGGCGTTCGGACGACTGGAACGAAGACGCGCCATGGATGCGCATGTTCCGCAACGCCCGCGTCTGGGTGAACTGAGGCGGTGTACAAGCTCTGCTTCTTCGTCCCGGCCAGTCATGTGGACGAGGTCAAAAGCGCCGTATTCGCTGCCGGTGGCGGACGAATCGGCGACTATGACCACTGCGCCTGGCAGGTGCTGGGCCTGGGTCAGTTTCGCCCGTTGGACGGCAGCCAGCCGTTCATCGGCGAGGCCGGGCAGGTCGAGCAGGTCGAGGAGTGGAAGGTAGAGCTTGTTGTCGCCGATGAGTTGATCCGCCCCGTGGTGGAGGCGCTGAAACAGAGCCATCCCTACGAGACACCGGCGTATGAGGTGTGGCGGTTGGAGGAATTCTGATTCTCCCGCTGTTGTAATAAAAAACCCGCTGATCGATTCAGCGGGTTTTTTATTGCATGTGATTCCTGTGTACACAAACCCCTGTGGCGAGGGAGCAAGCTCCCTCGCCACAGGGGTTGTGCTGTGTCAGATATAGGTGTTGGGTGTGTGCAGGCCCCATCGCGAGCAAGCTCGCTCCCACAGTGGATGTGTGTTGTTCACAAAACACGTAATCGACACCGAACCCCTGTGGGGCGGGCTTGCTCGCGAAGGGCCAGACAGTCGGCGAAGGCCTAGGCTTTGACATCCGCCTTACGACTCAGCAGCAGCGCCTCCAACGCCCGCCACAACCCCGGCGCCTTCTCCCCCAACAACAAATGCCAAACGCCACCGTCCAGTGAGCTGATCCCCTGGCACCCAAGCGCCTTGAGCTGGCTTTCCGACAACCTCTTGCCATCGGCCAACCGCACGCGCAAACGGCTCATCGCCACGCAATCGAGCTGCAACACGTTCCTGCCACTGCCCAGGGCATCGAGCCATTGCTGTGCTTCGGCCTCCGAGGCAGTTGTCGGTAAAGCCGGCTCGACCGCAGCGTTCGCGGGCGCACTGACGATCTGATCGGAAGAGGGCAACGCCAAGCGAATTTCATCCGCAATGCTATCCGCCATCGGCCCCACCACCACTTGCAAGCTGCCGCCATTACCCGGTCTGACCACGGCCATCGCGCCGAGGGCCTTGAGCTGCGCGTCGGACGCCTTGCCGCGATCCACCATGTCCAGGCGCAGGCGGGTGGTGCAGGCGCCGACAGTGATCAGGTTGTCGGCACCGCCCAAGGCTTGGATATACGCAGCGGCGCGTTGGTTTTCGGCGATGACCGGTTTATCGCGCACCGGTACTTCCTCACGCCCCGGCGTCTTCAGGTCGAAGCGGCGGATGCAGAAGTCGAACACCAGGTAATAAATCGCCGCGTAGGCCAGGCCCACCGGGATGACCAACCAACCGTTGGTGGATTTGCCCCAGCCCAGGACCATGTCGATGAAACCGCCCGAGAAGGTAAAGCCCAGGTGGATATTCAGCAGGTTGGTCACCGCCATCGACAGGCCAGTGAGCAGCGCATGGACCAGGTACAACAGCGGCGCTAGGAACATGAACGCAAATTCGATCGGCTCGGTGACGCCGGTCAGGAACGAAGTCAGCGCCATCGACAGCAGGATCCCGCCCATGACCTTGCGCCGCTGGGGCAGGGCGTTGCGGTACATCGCCAGGCACGCGGCGGGCAGGCCGAAAAGCATCACCGGGAACATGCCGGTCATGAACTGGCCGCCCTTGGGGTCGCCGGCGAAATAACGGGTCAGGTCGCCAGTGACCACCGCGCCGGTAGTCGGGTCGGTGAAGCTGCCGAAGATGAACCAGGCCATGTTGTTGAGGATGTGGTGCAGGCCGGTGACGATCAGCAATCGATTGAATACACCGAAGACGAACGCACCGAAGCTACCGCTGGCCATCAGCAGCTCGCCGAAGCTGTTGATGCCGTGCTGGATCGGCGGCCAGACCAGGCCGAACACCAGGCCCAGGCCGACGGCGCTGAAACCGGTGACGATCGGCACGAAGCGCCGGCCGCCAAAGAACGCCAGGTACTCCGGCAGCTTGATGTCCTTGAAACGGTTGTACAGCGCGCCGGCCAACAGGCCACTGATGATCCCGGCGAGCATGCCCATGTTGATGGTCGCGTCGAGCACCTTCAGGGTCGCGATCATGACCAGGTAACCGATGGCCCCGGCCAGTCCGGCGGTGCCGTTGTTGTCCCGGGCGAACCCCACGGCGATGCCGATGGCGAAGATCATCGGCAGGTTGGCAAAAATCGCTTCGCCAGCGTCGTGGATTATCGCGATATTCAATAGGTCCGTGTCACCCAGGCGCAGGAGCAGGCCGGCGATCGGCAGGATCGCGATCGGCAGCATCAGCGCCCGGCCGAGGCGTTGCAGCCCTTCGATGAAATGCTGGTACATGGCGTCTCTCCTTTTATTGTTCTTCGACGGGCTTCAGCCCAGGGGCCAATGTTGATGACAGGCCTGGCGCACGGCGGCGGCGCTGGCCAGGTTCAGCAAGTCGGTACTGATGCGCTGGCACTGGGCGGCATCCAGGTGGCGTACGCGGTCCTTGATCTCACCGACCTGCGGCGGGCTGACCGACAGTTCCCGTACACCCAGCCCGATCAGCACCGGCGTCGCCAGCGGATCGGAGGCCAGGGCCCCGCACACCCCGACCCAGCGCCCATGCCTGGCCGCACCGACGCAGGTCTGGGCGATCAGCCGCAACAGCGCCGGGTGCAGGGCATCGACCCGGGCGGCGAGACCGGCGTGGTCGCGGTCCATGGCGAGGGTGTACTGGGACAGGTCGTTGGTGCCGATGGACAGGAAATCTGCGTGTTCGGCCAGCTGTTCGGCGAGCAGTGCGGCGGCTGGCACTTCGATCATCACCCCAAGCTGCGGGCGCTCCTCCAGGCCGAGTTCGGCGGCCAAGGCATCAAGGCGCTGGCGGATGTGCAGCAGTTCGTCAACCTCGGTGACCATCGGCAACAGAATGCGGCAGCGCTGCAGTGGACGGGTTTGCAGCAGCGCCCGCAATTGCTGATCCAACAGTTCCGGCCGTACCTGGGCCAGGCGAATGCCTCGCAGGCCGAGCACCGGGTTGGCTTCGGCCGGCAGCGGCAGGTAGTCCAATTGCTTGTCGCCACCGACGTCGATGGTGCGGATGATCACGGGCCTGTCGCCCATGGCATCGAGCACGGCCTGATAGGCCTCGCGTTGTTCTTCGTCGTCGGGGGCGGTGTGGCGGTCGACGAAGAGAAATTCGGTGCGCAGCAAGCCGATGCCATCGGCACCGTTGGCGAAGGCCTCGCCCGCTTCGATGCTGGAGGCAGCGTTGGCGGCGACTTCGATCCCTATTCCATCAACCGTTCGCGCCGGCGTATGGGCGAGGGTCTGTTGCTGGGCGCGCAAGGCGACGCGTTGACTGTGCACTTGCTGCACTTGTGTCAGTCGCTCGGCGCTTGGCGTGAGTTCGAGGCGGCCGCCGTCTGCGTCCAGCACCACCGATTGGCCCGGCGCCTGTGCAAGCAGGGCCTCGCCCAACGCCACCAGGCAGGGCAGGCCTTTGCCCCGGGCCAGGATCGCCACGTGGGAGGTCGCGCCGCCTTCGGCCATACATACGCCGGCCACGCCTTGGGCGCTGAGTTGCAACAGGTCTGAGGGGGTCAGCTCTCGCGCGGCGACGATCGCGCCTGTCGGTACGTCGAACTTACAGGCTTCACCCAGCAACACCCGCAGAACCCGCTGGCGCAGGTCGTGCAAATCATTGGCGCGCTCGGCCAGCAGTGCACTGCCCAATTGCCGTAGCACCTGGCACTGCATGTCGATGGACTGGCTCCAGGCATGGGGCGCGGCACGGCCCTGATCGATCGAGAGGTCAGCGGCGTCCAGCAGGACCGGGTCTTCCAGCAACGCCAGATGGGCGCTGAAAATGGCCTGCTCATCGATGTGGCGCCGGGCCTTGGCGTGTTCCAGCGTGATCTGGATGTCGCGACTGACGTGGGCCAGGGCTTGGCGCAGTCGTTGACGTTGCTCTTCGACGTCATGTCCACCGACATCCTCGGGCAATTGAATGCCCTCCAGCCGGACCAGCGTCCCGCTGACCAGTCCGGGGGCGGCGCAGACGCCGTGCAGCACACCCTCTTCAGCGGCCCGGCTCGGTGCCTTGGCCTGGGGCGCCTGGGTATGAGCCTCTTCGGCCAGGGCCGTGGACAGGGTGGTCAACAGCGCTTGCAACGCCGCTTCGGCATCGCTGCCGCGACAACTGACATGCACCTCAGCCTGTTCGTTGATCGCCAGGCCCATCATGCCCATGACGCTGTCGCAGGACGCCGACCGACCGCCAAAGTGCAGCTGCGAGCGACTCTTGAACCCTTGCGCGGTCTGGCGGACCAAGGCTGCCGGTCGGGCGTGCAGGCCTCCCCGATGGGCGATACGGATCTGGCCGAACACCTCGATGCCGACGTCCAACTCATCGTCACGTGTTTCATTCGGTGTCTTGCTGACGATGTGCAGCAACGGTTCGCCGACCTTGACGCCTTTAAGTGTGATCGGCCGTGCCTGGAAGTGTTCGCCGTTGGTGATGACCAACAGGCTGACCAGGCTTTTGCAGCGCTGGGCCACGTTGTCCAGGTCATAGCGCAGCAGCGCCTGGCCGTTGCTGACTCGCGCACCTTCCTTGACCAGTATGGAAAAACCGTCGCCCTGCAACTCGACGGTGTCCAGCCCGAGGTGCAGCAGCAATTCGGCGCCGTTGTCGGCCCGCAGTGTTACGGCGTGGCCGGTACGAGCGACGTGGATCACCTCGCCGTCGCAGGGGGCGTAGAGGGTATCGTTCAGTGGATCAATGGCGATCCCATCGCCCATCGCACCGCTGGCGAACACCGCGTCCGGCACGTTGGCGAGGGTGAGCACCGGACCGCTGAGCGGGGCGCTGAGGATCAGCTCTTTATTGTTGTTGGGCATGGGCTCGCTCTCTTTGGGATCATTGGCCTTGCATGAAAAGAACGCTGGCGGTTCAGTGGGTCCGGGTGACCTTGCTCAAGTGCCGTGGCTGATCGGGGTCCAGGCCTCGGGCCACGGCCAATCGGGCGGCCATGCCGTAAAAGCTCTGGATCGCCAGGATCGGGTCCAGGGCCGGATGCCCGGCGCGACTCAGCGTCAAGTCGCGCTCGGCGATGTCATCGGGGGCGGCCAGCAGTACCCGGGCGCCGCGCTCGCGCATGTCGGCGGCCAGGCTCAACACGCCAGCCTGCTCGGCACCGCGCGGAGCAAAAACCAGCAGCGGATAGTTTTCGTCGATCAGGGCCATCGGCCCGTGACGGACTTCGGCGCTGCTGAAGGCTTCGGCCTGGATCGCCGAGGTTTCCTTGAACTTGAGTGCCGCTTCCTGGGCGATGGCAAAACCGGCGCCACGACCAATCACCATGAGCCGTTGGCAGTCACGCAGCGCTTCGACGGCGGCGCTCCAATCCTGGCTCGCCGCGTCGCGCAGGCCTTCGGGCAGCGCATGGCCGGCTTCGAGCAACTCGGTGTCGTCCTTCCAGTGGGCCACCAACCGCGCACTGGCGCTGAGGGTGGCAATGAAACTCTTGGTCGCGGCTACACTGCTCTCGATGCCGGCGCACAACGGCACGCTGAATTCGCAGGCCGCCTCCAGCGGAGAATCCTCTGCGTTGACCATCGCCACGCTCAACGCGCCGCGCTTGCGCAACAGGCGCAGGCTGTTGACCAGGTCCGGGCTCTGCCCCGACTGCGAGAACGCGAACGCCACCTGGCCGCTGACCTTCAGCGGCGCCTGTTGCAGCGTGACCACCGACATCGGCAGCGATGCCACCGGCAAGCCCAATTGCTGCATGGTCAGGTAAGCGAAATAACTGGCGGCGTGGTCGGAACTGCCCCGAGCCACGGTCATCGCCACTTGCGGCGGTTGACGACGCAAGCGTCCGGCGATTTCCGCCAGCGTCGGATCCAGTCGCTGCAATTGACGCTCGACGGCTTCGGCTGAGGCGAGGGCCTCTTCAAGCATTTTGGAAGTCAACGGCTTCTCCTTCGACCATTACGTCGATCAGGTTCAGGGCACGGTCAAGGCGCACGCAGTCGGCCCAGGCGCCGGGATGCAGGCGTCCGCGCTCGGGCAGGCCGAGGTAGTCGGCGGGGAATTGCGACAGGCGTCGGGAGGCGTCGTCGAGGGGCAGGCCGATCTTCACCAGGTTGCGCAGGGCCTGGTCCATCGTCAGGGTGCTGCCGGCCAAGGTGCCGTCGGCCAGCCGCACGCCGCCCAGGCATTTGGTCACGGTGTGGCTGCCCAGCTTGTATTCGCCATCGGGCATGCCGGCGGCGGCGGTGGAGTCGGTAACGCAATACAGGCACGGGATCGAACGCAACGCCACGCGCATGGCACCGGGGTGCACGTGCAGCAGATCCGGGATCAGCTCGGCGTATTGCGCATGGGCCAGCGCCGCACCGACGATGCCCGGTTCGCGGTGATGCAGCGGGCTCATGGCGTTGTACAAATGGGTAAAACTGCTGGCCCCGGCGGCCAGTGCCGCGACGCCTTCTTCGTAGCTGCCGAGGGTATGGCCGATCTGCATGCGCACACCGCGAACGCTGAGGACACGGATCAAGGCATCGTGGCCGGCGATTTCCGGTGCGATGGTAATCACCCGGATCGGCGCCAGGGCCAGGTACGTTTCCACCTCGGCCATTAACGCGGTGTGGGCGAAATTCGGTTGCGCGCCGAGTTTGCCGGGGTTGATGTAAGGGCCTTCCAAGTGAACACCGAGGACACGTGCGCTGCCGCTGGGCCGCCGTTCGCAGAACTCACCGAGGGCCTTGAGGACGCTGGCGATTTCTTCGCTTGGCGCGGTCATGGTGGTGGCGAGCAGCGACGTGGTGCCAAAGCGCACGTGGGTACGGGCGATGGTTTCGAAGGCTGGGGCGCCCTCCATGATGTCCTTGCCGCCACCGCCGTGCACATGCAGGTCGATGAAACCGGGCAGCAGGTAGGGCAGGTCGTTGCTCGTCGGGTCGCAGGGCTGGCCTTCGACGGACACGACCTTGCCGTGTTCATGGATCAGGCGGCCGCGTATCCAGCCGTTGGCGGTGAGGATGTTGTCTTCGGACATTGGAATTCTCTGGTCGTCTAGCGCCGTAGCTCTGCCACAAAGTCGTAGTAGTCGTTGCGGCAATAGGTGTCGGTGACTTCGATGGGCGTGTTGTCTTCCAGGTAGCCGACCCGCGTCATCAGCAACATCGCGGTGCCGGGGGCGATGCCCACCAGGGCGGCGAACTCGTCCGAGGCGTTGATGGCCTGGATGTGTTGCAAGGCTCGGACAACCGGTTTGCCGATGCCATCGAGAAATTCATAAAGCGAATCGCCCACCGCCTGCGGCTTGGGAATGATCGACGCCGGCAGGGTGCTCATCTCGATTGCCATGACCGTGTCGTCGGCCTTGCGCAGCCGTTTGAGGCGGGCGACTTTGTCGGTGGGTGACAGGCCCAGGCGGATCAGTTCTTCGTGGGTCGGCGGGGTGATTTCCCGCTCCAGCCATTGGGAACCGGGCACGAAGCCCTTGAGGCGGAGCATCTCGCTGAAACCGCTGAGACGCGAGAGCGGTTGCTCCAGGCGCGGAGTGATGAACGTTCCGGAGCCTTGGTTGCGGCGGATCAGGCCTTGTTCGAAGAGTACTTCCAGCGCCTTGCGGGCGGTGACCCGGGAAATGCCCAGTTGCTCGCTCAGGCTGCGCTCGGACGGCATCGCTTGCTCGGCTTTCCATTGGCCGGCGTGGATGGCGGCTTCGAGGTTGCGGGCCAGTTGCAGGTAGAGCGGGGTGGGTTGGGTGTCGTCGGGGCGCAGGGCCAGGATGTCGTTCATGTGCGATGTGTCCGATGCGGTTGTTGTGGGCGTTGTCGCTCGGTGATTGGGGTGGAAGCTAATACCACTTGAATACCATGTCAACGCTGCTTCTGGCGCTTGATATGAGTTCATGGGGCATTTTTGGAAGGTTGGCTTTAAGTGGTATTAGTGTGGTGGAGGTGGTGCGTGGAGTTACGGTGTCGAGCTGATGTTTTTGAGGGCAGTGGTATGCACCGAGGGCAGGTTACGCAATTTGATTTTTATTTCTGGGGCACCGAGTTTCTCCTGTGGGAGCGAGCCTGCTCGCGAAGGCGGCAACACAGTCGATGAAGATGCTGAATGTGCCGGCCTCTTCGCGAGCAGGCTCGCTCCCACAGGGGCAGGTGTCGATCACTGGTTCTGTGAACAACAAAAATCCATTGTGGAGCGAGCTTGATCGCGATAAATCGAAAGACGGACACAAAAATTCCGGTGGAACACCGAACCTGTGGCGAGGGAGCTTGCTCCCGCTGGATGCGTCAGCATCCCCTGCGGTGTGATGGCTGGTAAAGCAGGGGGCCGCTTCGCAACCCAGCGGGAGCAAGCTCCCTCGCCACAAGAGCTCCTCGCCGCGAAAATGGGGCTACGGCCGAATCTCGATCATCGTCCCATCCGGCACCAGGTTCCACACCTCGCGCATGTCCACATTGCGCATGGCGATGCAGCCGTCGGTCCAATCCAGGGTATGGAACAACTGCTCGGGGTTTTCTTCCGTATCGGGCGTGCCGTGGATCATGATCATGCCCCCCGGCTCCACGCCTTCGCGGCGGGCGCGGGCGGCGTCGCTGATGTTGGGGTAGGAGATGTGCATCGACAGGTAGAACTTGTCGCTGACCTTGCGCCAGTCAATCCAGTAGAAGCCCTCGGGGGTGCGCTTGTCGCCCTCGATCAGTTTGGGGCCTTTCTTGGCGCCCTTGCCCAGGGAGATGCGATAGGTCTTGAGGGGCTTGCCATCATTGACCAGTTGCAATTGATGGGCGGATTTGAGCACCAGGACTTTTTCGATGACCTTGCCGTTGTAGGTCCCCACGGCAGCGGCTTGGGACACAGCGGTAAACGACAAGCAGAACAGCACAAGCAACCAGCGCATTGAAACGATATCCCTAGAGGTGTCGCGGCTATATTGGATTTTCTAGGCTCTGTACGAAATGTATCCGCACTTGCCCATACTGCGTTGAAACGAGGCTCGGAATGCTCATGTACTCCAGTACACTGCGCTTCCTCGCCCCGTTTCGCCTTGTCTGGCCTTCGCGCGAACACATTTCGTACAGAGCCTACGTATTGGCAGGCTGAGCCAGCGGCGGTATCGACTCGGATCGCACCGGGTAGTCCTCGGCCCGCCGGTCAGCGTAGAAGTATTCTAGGGTACGGCCCACCGTGCGGAAAGCCAGCTCGTCCCACGGTATATCGGCTTCTTCGAACAGCTTCACTTCCAGGCTTTCCGGCCCGGCGGCGAAATCCTCGTCCACCAGCTCGGCGCGGAAGAATACATGGACCTGGCTGATATGCGGGACGTCAATCAGCGTATAGATACTCAGGTTGCGTACCCGGGCGCAGGCTTCTTCGGCGGTTTCACGCGCGGCGGCCTGCTCGACAGTTTCGCCGTTTTCCATGAAGCCCGCCGGCAGTGTCCAATAACCGCGCCGCGGCTCGATGGCGCGCCGGCACAACAGGACTTTGCTGCCCCAGGTCGGTACGCAACCGGCCACGATGTTGGGGTTCTGGTAGTGAATGGTGTGACAGGTGTCGCAGACAAAGCGTAGTCGCGAGTCGCCCTCGGGTATGCGCTGGGTTACCGGGTTACCGCACTGGCTGCAGAATTTCATGCTGGGATTCCTGGAGGCTGTGCCTATCTTGGCGTGTACTGGGCGGTATCGGCAAGTTGTCGTTTCGCGACATGACGCGGTCCGGGGCTTGGGCCGCTTGCCTGATTGGTGCATGATGCTAGGCAGCGAATAAATCGAGAAGTCTCATGCTGGACGAGCTACTGCATCGAGTAAGCAACCATACGCCGCGCGATCTGGAGACCGATCGGCGTTTCCCTGAAGCGGCGGTGCTGGTGCCGATCACGCGCAGTGATGAACCGGAGCTGGTGCTGACCCTGCGCGCCAGCGGTCTCTCGACCCACGGCGGCGAAGTTGCGTTCCCCGGCGGACGTCGAGACCCGGAAGACCCAGACCTGATCTTCACCGCCCTGCGCGAAGCCGAAGAGGAAATTGGCCTGCCCCCTGGCCTGGTGGAGGTGATCGGTCCCCTCAGCCCACTGATCTCATTGCACGGTATCAAGGTCACGCCTTACGTCGGTGTGATTCCGGACTATGTCGAATACCAGGCCAACGATGCCGAGATCGCCGCGGTGTTCAGCGTGCCGCTGGAGTTTTTCCGCAAGGATCCGCGCGAACACACCCATCGCATCGACTACCAGGGCCACAGTTGGTACGTGCCCAGCTACCGTTTCGAGGGGTACAAGATCTGGGGGCTGACGGCGATCATGATCGTGGAGTTGGTCAACTTGCTGTACGACGCCGGTATCGACCTGCACACGCCGCCCAAGACTTTCATCAATACATGATGCCCCGAGGACTCCGATGAAATACCGCCTGGGCGATGCCCGTGTCGAAACCCACCCACAAAGCTGGGTCGCGCCCAACGCCACGCTGGTGGGCAAGGTCCGCCTCGAAGAGGGCGCCAACGTCTGGTTCAACGCGGTGTTGCGGGGTGACAACGAACTGATCCTGATCGGCAAGGACAGCAACGTCCAGGACGGCACGGTGATGCACACCGACATGGGCTATCCATTGACCATCGGCACCGGCGTGACCATCGGCCACAACGCCATGCTCCACGGCTGCACAGTGGGGGACTACAGCCTGATCGGCATCAACGCGGTGATTCTCAACGGCGCGAAGATTGGCAAGAACTGCATCATCGGCGCCAATTCGCTGATCGGCGAAGGCAAGGAAATCCCCGACGGTTCCCTGGTGATGGGCTCGCCGGGCAAGGTCGTGCGGGAACTGACCGAGGCCCAGAAGAAAATGCTCGAGGCCAGCGCGGCGCATTACGTTCAAAATTCGCAGCGTTATGCCCGCGACCTGGTCGAGCAGGAACAATGAACGCGCCTGAACGCCCGGTTCCTTCGCCCTGCGTGAACATCTGTGCGCTGGATGATGACGATACCTGCACCGGTTGCCAGCGCACCGTGGCGGAAATCACCCGTTGGAGCCGGATGGACAACGATGAGCGCCGCGGCGTGTTGGCCTTGTGTCATGAGCGGGCGAAGGCGAGTGGGTTGGTGTGGATGTTGCCGGCAAAACGATGATTGTGAACACGCCCCTGTGGCAGAGGATTTATCTGTGGCGAGGGGATTTATCCCCGCTGGGCTGCGTAGCAGCCCCCAAATTCGGCGCCTCGGTGTGTCAGGCGGAATGAGTTGAATGCTTTGGGGCTGCTGCGCAGCCCAGCGGGGATAAATCCCCTCGCCACAGGGGCATGTCACAAGGCTTTAACCGATCGTCGCCCCAACCATCGATCCAACCCCACCACCCCCAGCGCAATCCCGACAAAACCGGCCAATACCCCCCCTGCATTGATGAACACCTGTGGATAACCCAGGCTCGCCACGTCAATGAACGGGTAGGGGTAGGCCGCCAGCAAATCCCCGCGCAGCAGGATGTAGGCGAAGTACACCAGCGGGTAAATCATCCACAGCCCGATGTGACCCAGGCGCAATGTGCCTTTAGGCACCCACAGCCCCCAATAGATGATGAACAGGACGGGCATGACATCATGCAGCAATTCATCGGCGACAAACTGCCAGCCTTCCGGTTGCCAGAGGTGGCGCAGCAGCACGTTATAGGCCAGGCCGACCAGGGCGATGCTCACCGCGATGCCGCTGCGTACCGCAGGTAGCAGGAACCAGCGCCGGACGGCGGATTCACGCTGGGTCAGTTCCCAGGTCAGCACCACGGCGGCGAGGGTATTGGTCAGCACCGTGAAAAAACTGAAGAAGTTGACCAAGCCGCCCAACAGGCTCGCGCCCAATTCCCAGCGACCCAGCAGGATCAGGTAAAGCTGGACGCTCAACCCCACCCAGCCGAGCAACGCCAGCATCGACACGAAACCGGTTCGCACGTCCACGGTTCAGAGGGGCCGCTTGGTGCGCATCAGCTTGATGTACAGGCGCTCGACTTTTTCCCGCGCCCACGGCGTCTTGCGCAGGAACGTCAGGCTCGACTTGATGCTCGGATCGCTTTTGAAACAACGAATATCAATGCGTTCGGCCAGGCCCGACCACTCGTAGTGCTGCACCAGGGCGTTGAGGATCTGCTCCAGCGTCACGCCGTGCAGCGGGTTGTTGTTCGGTTCGGTCATGGCGGGCCTTTGCATGAAGAAGTCTAAAGCCGCGCACCTTAGCCGAGGTGCCCGTTGGGTGGAAGTATGGCTTTCATCCTGGCTTCGTGAAGCTGGGCACACTGTTACCGAATCCGAGATGATCCATGTCAACAAAAGCGCTTTCTCTATTTGTAACAGGACATTATCCTTGCGCCGCTTGCTGAAACGCTTCTTCTGTTGTGACAGAGCCTCTGCGTACAGCCTGATCCGATAGAAAAATCAAAGAAAACCCAGCGTTCAGACTTGAGAGATAGCGCTGTCTCTTGGCGTATGACGATCGACTTTCTGTGGGAGCGGGCTTGCTCGCGAAGACGATTTCACATCCGGCCTTAATGTCGCCTGACACGTCGCTTTCGCGAGCAAGCCCGCTCCCACAATGGTCCGCGTCCACCCAATTACCTTTTTTACTGAACCATGCCCCGCCAGGATCGTCATCTAAAGTGACACCTTGCGCGGGACTCCTTAAAACGTCACGGAGATACAACTATGAGCACTGAGGGTGCTTTGAGTCGAAGCCGTCTGTTACCGAGCCTGCTCGGCATTCTGCTTCTATTGATGGGGCTGGCCTTGTTGGCCGGTGGGATCAAACTGAGCACGCTCGGCGGCTCGCTGTATTACTTGCTGGCCGGTATCGGCCTGGCGATTACCGGCGTACTGCTGATCATGGCCCGCCGTGCGGCCCTGGGATTGTATGCGCTGGTGCTGTTCGCGAGTACCGTCTGGGCGCTGTGGGAAGTGGGCCTGGATTGGTGGCAACTGGTGCCGCGCCTGGCAATGCTGTTTGCCTTGGGCATTGTCCTGCTGCTGCCATGGTTCCGCCGTCCGTTGCTGACCGCCGATGCATCGCCCATGGGCACCCGAGCGCTGGGCGCCGCGGTGATCATCGCCGGTATCGCCGCCCTCGCCAGCCAGTTTACCAACCCCGGTGAAATCAAGGGTCAACTGGACCGCGACAGCGTGCCGGGCATGGCCAACACCGCACCGGCCATGCCGGACGGGGACTGGAACTCCTACGGCCGCAGCGCTCACGGCGACCGTTATTCGCCGCTGGCACAAATCACCCCCCAGAACGTCGGCAAGCTGAAGGAAGCCTGGACGTTCCGCACCGGTGACCTGCCAGGGCCGAACGACCCGGGCGAGACCACGGCGGAAAATACCCCGCTGAAGGTCAACGGCATGCTGTATGTGTGCACACCTCACAGTCAGGTGATCGCACTGGAGCCTGAAACCGGCAAGGAAATCTGGCGTTTCGATCCGAAGCTTTCCACGCAAAAAGCGGAAAACTTCAAGGGTTGGGCCCACATGACCTGCCGTGGCGTGACCTACCACGACGACGCTGTCTACGCGTCCGCTGAGCAGAGCCCGACCGGCACCGCCAGCACCACGCCGGCCAGCACCGTGTGCCCACGGCGGATCTTCCTGCCGACCGCCGACACGCGCCTGATCGCCCTCAACGCCGACACCGGCAAGATGTGTGAAGACTTCGGCGACAAAGGCCAGGTCGACCTGACCGCGAACATCGGCGGCTTCACGGCCGGCGGTTACTACTCCACCTCGCCACCGGCGGTCACCCAGAACCTGGTAGTGATTGGCGGCCACGTCACCGACAACGTCTCCACCGACGAGCCAAGCGGCGTGATCCGCGCCTACGACGTACACACCGGCAAGCTGGTATGGAACTGGGACAGCGGCAACCCGGACGACACCACGCCGATTGCCGAAGGCAAGACCTACACCCGCAACTCGCCGAACATGTGGTCCATGTTCAGCGTCGATGAAAAACTCGGCATGCTCTACCTGCCGATGGGCAACCAGACCCCCGACCAGTTCGGTGGCATGCGTACCCCGGAATCGGAAAAATATTCCGCTGGCCTGACCGCATTGGACATAGCCACCGGCAAGGTGCGTTGGTACTTCCAGTTCACTCACCACGACCTGTGGGACATGGACGTCGGCGGCCAACCAACCCTGATGGACATGAAGACTGCCGATGGCGTGAAACCGGCCGTACTCGCATCGACCAAGCAGGGCAGCATCTACGTGCTGGACCGCAGCAATGGCCAGCCGATCATTCCGATCAAGGAAATCCCGGTGCCGCAAGGCGCGGTGGAGGGCGACCACACCTCGCCCACCCAGCCGATGTCCGACCTGAACTTCGTGCCGCCGGTCCTCAAGGAGCGCGACATGTGGGGCGTGACGCCGTTTGACCAGATGTTGTGCCGGATCGACTTCAAGTCGCTGCGTTACGACGGCATGTTCACGCCACCGTCGCTGCAAGGCTCGATCGTCTACCCAGGCAACTTCGGCGTGTTTGACTGGGGCGGTATTTCGGTCGATCCGGTGCGCCAGATCGCCTTCGTCAACCCGAGCTACATGGCGTTCAAGTCGAAGCTGGTTCCAGCAGCGGAAGTGGCGGGTGGCCCGGGTCGCAAGAGCGAAACCGAAGGCGTGCAGCCGAACAAAGGCGCGCCATACGGGGTGATCCTCGAAGCGTTGCTCTCGCCCATGGGCCTGCCGTGCCAGGCACCTGCGTGGGGTTATGTCGCCGCCGTGGACCTGACCAACAACAAGACCCTGTGGAAGCACAAGAACGGCACCGTGCGCGACAGCTCGCCAGTGCCGATCCCGCTGAGCATGGGCGTTCCAAGCCTGGGTGGTACCTTCACCACCGCCGGTGGCCTGGCGTTCCTGAGCGGTACGCTTGACCAGTACTTGCGCGCCTACGATGTGAAAAACGGCAAGCAATTGTGGGAAGGCCGCCTGCCCGCAGGCGCCCAGACCACGCCGATGACCTACACCGGCAAGGACGGCAAGCAGTACGTGCTGGTCGTTGCAGGTGGTCACGGTTCCCTGGGCACCAAGCAGGGTGACTATGTGATCGCCTACAAACTGCCGGATTAAATCCAAGCAGCGCTCATGAAAAAGGCGACACCCTTGCGGGTGTCGCCTTTATTTTAATACCCGATTTCACGCTGGCTTCTGTGAATACAACGAGCCTTTGGCTTTTGTGAACACAACAAGCTTTTGTGGCGAGGGGATTTATCCCCGCTTGGGCTGCGAAGCAGCCCTAAACCCAACAACTCGGGGTGTCAGGCAGATTGGGTTTGCTGCTTTGGGGCTGCTGCGCAGCCCCAGCGGGGATAAATCCCCTCGCCACAGATAAATCCCTTCCCTACAAGGATTGTGTTCAGCCTTGGGCTTTTACAGTTCGATTTTCACGGCCTGCGAAGCCCGGGTCGCCTTGGCGCGGGCGGCTTCGATGGATTCATCGCGGGCCAAGGCCACGCCCAGGCGACGCTGGCCGTTGACTTCCGGCTTGCCGAACAGGCGCAGCGCGGTGTCCGGTTCGCTCAGGGCGGCGCCGAGGTTGGCGAACGCGGTCTGGGTCGACTGGCCTTCTACCAGGATCACCGCCGAAGCCGATGGGCCGAACTGGCGGATCAACGGGATCGGCAAACCAAGAATGGCGCGGGCGTGCAGGGCGAACTGCGACAGGTCCTGGGAAATCAGCGTCACCAGGCCGGTGTCGTGCGGACGCGGCGAGACTTCGCTGAACCACACCTGATCACCCTTGATGAACAGCTCGACGCCAAACAGGCCACGACCGCCCAGGGCCTCGGTCACCGCCTTGGCAACGCGCTCGGATTCAGCCAGGGCCGCCGGGCTCATGGCCTGTGGCTGCCAGGATTCCTGGTAGTCGCCCTTTTCCTGACGGTGGCCGACCGGCGCGCAGAACGTGGTGCCGCCGACATGACGCACGGTCAGCAGGGTGATTTCGTAATCGAAGTCGATGAAACCTTCGATGATCACCCGGCCTTTGCCGGCGCGGCCGCCTTCTTGGGCGTAGTCCCAGGCCTTCTGTACGTCATCGGCGCTGCGCAGCAGGCTCTGGCCCTTGCCCGAGGAGCTCATCACCGGCTTGACCACGCAGGGGAAACCCAGGGTTTCCACAGCCTTGCGGTAATCTTCCACGGTGTCGGCGAAGAAATAGGGGGAAGTCGGCAGCCCCAGCTCTTCGGCTGCCAGGCGACGGATGCCTTCGCGGTTCATGGTCAACTGCGCGGCGCGGGCCGTAGGGATCACGGTGAAGCCTTCGGCCTCCAGTTCCACCAGGGTGGCGGTGGCGATGGCTTCGATTTCCGGCACGATGTAGTGCGGCTTCTCGGCCTCGATCACCGCGCGCAGGGCGGCGCCGTCGAGCATGTTGATCACATGGCTGCGGTGGGCCACTTGCATGGCCGGCGCGTTGGCGTAGCGATCCACGGCAATCACTTCAACGCCCAGGCGCTGCAGTTCGATCACCACTTCCTTGCCCAGCTCACCGCTGCCACACAACAAAACGCGGGTCGCGGTGGGCGACAATGGAGTTCCGATACGGGTCATCTGAAGGTCCTCAAACAGGAGCGGGTCATCGGGGCGCGCGCCGGGCGAGCTTCCCAGGGGAGAAAGCGCGGCATTTTACATGAACCGCGTCAGCCGGCGATGGCCTGTTTGCGCAGACGCCAGGCCATGATCAGCCAGACGGCGGTGACCCCGGCGAATTTCGAAAGCAGGGCGGTCGTCACCACGGCGGGTGTCAGGGCATCGATCAGACCGAAGAAAATGAAGGTGTCCAGGGGAATGCTCAGGGCCGAGCTTATCCACAGGCGATCGTGCAATGGGCGCTTGGTGACGGTGAACACCAGCCAGTCGATGCATTCGGACACCGCGAATGCCGTGGCGCTGGCCAGGGCGATGGTCGGGTCGGAGGTGACATAGGACAGCACCAGCGCTGCCACCATCGCCGCGATGGCACCATGGCCGAAACGGGTCTGCACCATGTCGCGCAATACAAACACCAGCCCGCCCCAGGCCGACCAGATGACGTCCAGGTGTGGCGCGGCCGAGAAGGCGAAGTTGATCAGCACGACGCTGCTGATGTAGGCGAGCAGGAAAAGCATGGGGCGGGGTACCTGGTGATGGCGGATAAGGTGTTAAAGGACAGCGATAGCCCTGTGGTGAGGGAATCTATTTTGTGGCGAGGGGATTTATCCCCGCTGGGCTGCGCAGCAGCCCTAAAATCAGGCAACTCGGTGGATCAGACAGATTGAGGTGACTGTTTTGGGGGCTGCTTCGCAGCCCAGCGGGGATAAATCCCCTCGCCACAGGGGTTATGTACAGTCCCATCAGTGGATGCAGGGTACTTCAGCCACCGCCCGTCCCTCAATCCTCCTCACCGTCATCCAACTTCCAATACCCCACCGCCTTCACAAAGTCCTGGTCCAACCCTTTTTCTTCCAGCAACACCTTGCGAATCTGCCGAGACACTTTGCTTTCGGTCGCGACCCAGGCATACAGCTTGCCTATCGGCATTTCCAATTGCTGCACGGTGCGCAGCAGGCTGTCGTGGCGGCCTTCGCGCAATACCCAGATCACATGCACCTGCGCCGGGCTTTGGAGCACTTGCTGTTCGGCGCCATTTTCAACTTCCACCACCACCAGGGCCCGCCGGTTGGGCGCCAGGCCTTCGAGGCGGCGGGCGATGGCGGGCAGGGCGGTTTCGTCGCCGATCAACAGGTAACTGTCGAAGATGTCCGGCACGATCATCGAGCCCCGTGGCCCGGCGATGTAAAGGTGTTGCCCCGGTGCCGCCTGCGTCGCCCAGGTCGCGGCAGGGCCGTCGCCGTGGAGCACGAAGTCAATGTCCAGCTCCAGGGTTTCCAGGTCATACCGGCGCGGGGTGTAGTCGCGCATCTCGGGCATCGGTCCCTGGGCCTTGCCGGCGGTGGGGTTGAAGTTTTCCAGGGCGGCGTGTTCCTCGGCGTTCTGCGGAAACAACAGCTTCACATGATCGTCGGTGCCCAGGCTTGCAAACCCGGCCAGTTCCGGCCCGCCGACGGTGATGCGGCGCATGCGTGGGGTCAGGTCGACGACGCGCAGCACTTGCAGGCGGCGGCGCTTGATCTCGTGGTTGACGCGGTGGATGGTGTTTGGATCGACTTCAGTCATGGGTTTGACTCCGAAACAGGTGGACGGCCCGGGCCGTCGGTGATGGCTTTGGCGGTGTCGTCGAGCAGGCCGCGCACCCGTTGGACTTCTTCCGGGCTCCAGCGGCCAGGGTGCTTTTGCAGCGCATGGCGCAGGTTATACACCGCTTCACGGATTTCAGGGGGACGATCGGGGCCACGCAGCATGCGCTTGCTGGTTTCGATTCGCTTGCGCACCTCATTCAGCGCGTCGGCCTGCTCTACAAGGGATAGACGTCCGGCATCGGTCACGCTGTAACTCTTTTTCCCATCTTCGACACCGCAAATGACCATTGCACTCATTTCCAGAAAGGCCAGCGTCGGATAGATAACGCCGGGGCTGGGGCTGTAGGCGCCATCGAACATTTGCTCGATCCGGCGCATCAGGTCATAGCCGTGGCAAGGCTGCTCGGCCAGCAGCGCCAACGACAGCAACTTCAGATCACCGGCAGCGAAGATGCGAGGTCCTCGGCTGTTACGTCCACGGCCCGTCGGGGCTCGTTCAAAACAGTCATGTTCGTCTTCAGGGGAAGAGTAAGAGGAGGTCATAGGCTGTTCTCCGTTCTGCCTAGATGTTGAGATATAACTTTTTGCATAAGATATATTTTGACGTGCGCGAAATTTCGAAACTAAGATATATCTAACTTGCCGTTCGTTATTTACAGTGAGGCAAGACCTTACCTGATTGCGATATAGAGGCCGAGTTTGATTTTTCCGGGCTTTTTTTCTTGACATCATCAAGCCCGCTTTATTGCTGGCGTTGTAAGTTCTTTCTGACATCCAAAATCTGTTTTTAACAGAATCCGATTCTTTTTCTCGCACGCGTATGCCGGATTTACTACGTGCATATAGGAATCTGCCTGCTTTTTTTTGTTTCAATAGCGTTGATCATGCCCGGCGTTGGAAGTGCAGCCAGAATGATTGTCTGGCGGCAACTTCAACTCTTCTATCTATTGCAAAAGAACAGGTATGAACAACATGCTCAAACAACTCGTAACCGGTGCTTCCCTGGCAGCTGCCGCCCTGACTTCTTCGCTGGCATTCGCCGCCGACGACGCGCGCTCTTCCATCCACATCACTGCCAACATCCCGACCCAGCAGTTTCATGTGCAGCCTCGCAATCCGGACTTCGGTAAGGATGAGACCATGAGCTACAACACGGTCAGCGGCACCTTGACTTCGTTGCGCCAGACCTACGACGTGAAAAACACCGAAGGTTCGGTCCATGCCTATATCGAAGGCGGCCCTGCTGCGCTGTACAACGGCAGTAACTCCATTGCCCTGACCACCGCCTTCAACGGCGTCACCCTGAGCGCCCTGCCTCAGGAAGTGGTGGACGATGCCACCTCCACCCCAGGTACCCAGGCCGACATGACCATCGTCGCGGCCCGGCCTCTCGATACCCAGAACGGCCTGTACACCGCCGACATGACCGTCATCTTCGACGCGGTGCCTCGCGCTACGCCGTGATGCCATCCGATGCCCGTTGATTTGCACGGGCATTCGCAGGCCGGCCGGCACTCCCCAGCCGGTCGGCCTGTACCTGAAACGCCTTGAACGCTCGCTGATTAGAGAATCCGTTGATGTTTCCGATGACACCCATCGCGGGTGCGCTCGCGCTGTTGTTGTGCGCGAACGCCTCGGCCGCGCCGACTGCCCCCGGTACAACGCCCAAAAGCCTGTTGTCCCAGGCCAAGGGACTGCCGGCGGAGTTTGAATCCCACTTCTTCGATGTGCCACTGGCGGTTCGTGTTGAACTCAATCAACAGTACCTTGGCGAAGCCATGGTGGTATTGACCCGGGACGATCGTATTACGTTGCTCGAATTCACCGACACGCAAGACAGTCCGATCAGCAACCTCGAACGTGAGAAATGGGAACAACTGCTCAAGCAAGGACAGTCGCTGGGCGCATGCGAAGCCAATTGTTCATCAGGGCTGCTCGCCATGCATTACAGCCTCGAGAATTCGTTGGTGACGATCCTGACTCGGGATGTGGAACGCGGCACTGAAACCAAGCGTTACCACGATCAGCCAGAAGGTGGCAGCCTGGGTCTGATCTTCAACAACCAGCTCAATATCAATGGTGGCCAAGAGCAGGACACCGGCGGGCGCTATGGCCTGAATGCAAGTTCCAGCCTGGGCAACTGGAGTCAATCGCTCGACCTTCAACTCTCGCGTCTCGGCGGACCGGACGACAAGATCTACCACGCCGTCCACGAGCTCTATACCCAACGAGAACTGGAAGGTACTTTTTTTCGCCTGGGTTATTTCACGCCCAGCTCCGATGGCCTGAATCGACAGATCCGTTCGTTCGGTGCCAACCCGGACACTGCCGTGGGCGTGATGTATGGCAGCTCCGACAGCCTGGTCATCGATAATCCCCGGCCCAGCGTCTACCCCATCTACGTCACCGCGAGCCGACAGGCTTCGGTGGAGATTTATCGCAACGGCCTGTTGATCAATACGCAGGCGGTCAGCGCCGGCTTGCAGAGCCTGGACACCCGGCCCTTGCCCGGCGGCATTTATGAAGTGGAAGTCCGCTTGGTCGAGGACGGGCAAACCAGCGCCACCAGCCAGGAGCTGGTCTACAAGCCCAACAACTGGAGCAGCACCGAAGACCGCTGGCGCTACAACCTGTTTGCCGGCCGCGAAACCCGGCTCTGGAGCAACTGGGAAGACCAGCCTTCCGGCTTCACGACAGCCGGGGTCGGCTTGAATTACCTGCTGCACCCGCGGGTCATCCTGGGAGCCTCCACGCGCCAGGTGCAGGACAAGCTGCAAGTGGGCACCTCGGTGGATTGGACGCTGGCGAGCAACACCAGCCTCTACGCCAACGTCTATCAAACCCAGCAGTATGGCACCGGCATGGATCTGCAAGGTTTGTACAGCTACCTCAACGGCAGCGTGGTGGCCAGTCACAACCGCAGTTGGCTGGACACCCGCAACACATACGAAACGTTGCAGGACGGCACGCGTATTCGCCAGCGCCAAGTGTATGTCGGCCACACCAGCAACTCCTCGCTGTCGGTCAACCATCGCTTGAGCAACAAGACCTCCATCAATGGGCGACTGGCCTACAGCGAAGGCAACATCCAGGGCACAGGGTTGGACCTGGGCTGGACCCAGCGTGGCCAACTGCGCGGCAGCGATGCCAACTGGCGGGTGTCGGTATTCGATCGCCCTGGCACCACCAGCACGGGGGACAAGCGCAATCGGGGCGTGGACCTGAGCGTCAGCGTGGCCTTGGGCGGGCCGGGGGAATACTGGTCGGGCAGCATCGGGACCCGCACCTCCCGCGATGGCGCGCGAGACAATAATGCCTCGCTCTCGTATCGCCGCAGCCTGGAAGACCATGTGCTGCAAAGCGTTTCCGGCACGGTGTTGGCCGACACCTATGGCGTGGGCCTGTCCAGTATTGCCAGTTTCGAAACCGATTCGCTTTTCGGCGATGGCTTCGTCCAGCGCTCGTCCTATAACGATAACCTCACCGGCGGCCTGAACCTGAGCAGCACGGTGGCGGTGGGTGGCAGCAAAGCGGCCGTTACCGCTACGCCTCATGGACGCGGCGCGGGCATGATCGTCGACGTCGAAGCCGACGTGGATGATGTTGTCCTGCGCGCCGACGACTTGACCGGCGGCAGCACCACGTTACGCCCCGGTCGCAACTTCGTGCCCATCACTGCCTACAAGAACAGCCAGGTGACCTTCGACTTCGAAGGCGTGCACCCGCCGGCGGCGAATATCCAACCTTCGCGCACCCGCTATCACCTGAACAAGGGCGGGGTGGACTACCGCAAGATCAGCGTGATGAGGACGGTGACCGTGCTCGGACGCCTGGTGGATGGGCAGGGCCAACCGCTTCGAGGCCACCACGTGATCAACCATGCCAGCCGCGGCATCAGCGAGGCGGACGGATTCTTTTCCATGGAAATGAATGCCGGCTCGCCGACCCTGGAAGTGCGCCACGCAAACGAATTGTTCTGCCGGTTCCGCCTCGACCCGGAGACTGCCAACCGCGAAGGCGATGTGTTGATGATCGGGGACTTGCGTTGCACGCCGGACACCTTGGCCGATACGGCAGTCGCCGAGGCTGGTGGGGTGAAGCAGCGTTCATGAAGCACCTTATTGGTAATGCCGTTCACCCGGGAAAAACGATGAAACCGTGGCTGGGAGAACCCGTGAGGGAGCAAGCTCCCTCGCCACGGGGTTTCTGATTTTCTCGCAGTGATTTGTCTTCAAGTATGAGGTTGTATAAATGAAACCCTTATCGGTTGCAGTGCGCAGCGTGGTCTCGGTGTTGCTGTTTGCGTGTGTGCCTGTGGCCAATGCCTTGGAGCGGGACATTACCGCCATATTCAGGCCTGACCCTTCCAAGCCCCAGGAGAATACGTTTCTCAATACCACACCGGTGAGTGGTTACTGCGAACAGTATCCCGCGCAGTGCAGCACATCCAAAATGTTCAGCATTCGCTTGCCCCTTATTTTCAACTCGGCCGGTCCAATCCAGGCGGACCATGAAAGTATTCGACAAGGTGCGATGTTCAAGGTACCTGCCGATTGGCGCAGGGCACAGGTGACGCATTCAAGGACCGGAGAAGTTGAGGACATTGAAATACGTATCACAGGTATGGGATCGCAATATCAATTTCCTGGAAGTGTCGTTGATTTAGTCGGTGGGGGCGTAGGTGTGCTGACCGCTCATCAGAAGTTGTGGGTGGGCAGTGACTGGGTGAACGCCTCATCACCTTGCAGGTACAGCGGCGTCGGATCGTACAACAGCACGCGCTATATGTTTTTCTGGAAAACGCCGGTAGAGGGCGAATGTGTCAAGAGAGCCCGTTACCTGATCCCCACCATGTCTTACAACTATCTGGATTTCGCTTACGAACTGCGCACGCCCAACCCGTTGAAAATGTCATCAGGCCAATACACCGGATCGCTGACTTATAGGGTTGGGCCAGGGCAAGACTTCGACATGGGCGACGTCATGCTCCCGGATGATTCAACACTGACGCTCAACTTCAAACTCAACGTCGAGCACACCCTCAAGGTCGAAGTCCCCCCCGGCGGCAACCGCGTGGAGTTGGTACCCCAGGAAGGCTGGCAATCCTGGCTGAACAGCGGTCGCAAGCCAACACGATTGTTTCGCGACCAGCGCTTCCATATCTCGGCGTCCTCGCGTTTCAAGATGGAACTCGAATGCCAATACGTCAGCGGCAATACCTGCGCAATTTCCGAAACCGGCACCGGTCATGCCGTGCCGGTGGATGTCAGCGTCACCCTGCCCGACGGCTTGACTGACGGCGCCGGGCAGCCGGTCAACCGTCGACGGTTACTGCGTGACGGCAGCGGTACCGAACTGTTCCAGCCGGGGCTTTATGTCGATCGCCGGTCGGGCACCCTGCACTTTGAAGTGGGCCGCGGCAGCGTCGAAGAGATGCTGGACAGCGGCGCCAAAGCCTACACCGGAAACATCACGGTGATCTGGGATTCAGAAGTTTAAAAACACCTATTCAACGGATTTGAATATGAGGTCATACCCATGAAAGGAACACCGGTAGTCGCGAACTGTGTGGTTTCAACGGTTTTGTTTGCGGCCATGCCCATGGCCAACGCCTTGACCCAGGACATCAGCGCTGTGTTCAGGCCAGACCCGTCGAAGCCTCAGGAAACCGGGTTTCTCAACACCACGCCAATGAGTGGTTATTGCGCCGAAGCTCCGTCGCAATGCCGGGCATGGAAAATGTTCAGCATCCGGCTGCCCCTGAGTGTGAATTCCATCAGGCCTATCCAGGCCGGGCACGCCGACGTTCGACAAGGGGCCATGTTTCAAGTACCTGCCAACTGGCGCACGGCGCAGATCGTTCATTCCGGTACGGGCGAGACCGAAATCGTCCAGGTGCGGTGGGTCGGCATTGGTGCTCGCTATCAAGTCCCTGGCAGCGTGATCGAACTGGTCGGTGGCGGGGTGGAAGCGGGTACTGCGCATACGATGCTGTGGAACGACAACTGGGGCCAGGCGCCTTCACCGTGCAACTCCAGCGGGTTCAGTCGTTTCGGCGACAACCATTACGAGTTTTTCTGGCGGACCCCGTCGGAAACCGAGTGCGCAAAAAAGGCCAACTTTGTGATCCCCAGCATGGCGTATCCCTACGTGGACTTTGCCTATGAGCTGCGCATGCCGAACCCGATGAGAATGTCGGCGGGGCAGTACACCGGGGATCTGACCATCGGCGTTGGACCAGGGCGGGAGCTGGACATGGGCGACGTCATGCTGCCCAGCGATTCGGCCATCACGCTCAATTTCAGGCTCGATGTCGAGCATACCTTCAAGGTCGAGGTGCCTCCCGGCGGAAACCGGGTGGAGCTGGTGCCCGATGGGGGCTGGCAAGCCTGGCTGAATGGCGGCAGCAAACCGAGCCGGCTGGCGCGCGATCAACGCTTCCATATCTCCACATCGTCACGCTTCAAGATGGCGCTCGATTGCCAATACATCAGTGGTAATACGTGCGCGATCGGCGAAGCCGGCTCGGGCCATTCCGTACCGGTGGAAGTCAGGGTGACGCTGCCTGAGGGGCTGACCGATTTTGGCGGACAACCCATCAACCAGCGTCGCCTGTTGCGAGATGGCAGTGGCACGGAGCTGATCCAGCCCAGTGTCTATGTGGATCGCAGGCCTGCAAGCCTGCATTTCGAAGTGACTCGGCAAAGCATCGAAGAAATGCTCGACGGCGGCGCCAAAGTCTATTCCGGCAACATCACGGTGATCTGGGATTCGGAAGTTTGAGCGGCCTGATCGCCGGCGGTATCCAGTGAGTTGCGCTTAAAGCATGAGGTTGAGAAAACAATGAAACACGTATTGGCATGGGTGGGTTTGTACCTGTTTTGCGGCGTGGTCCAGGCCGGGCCGCAAATCGGTGTCGGGGTGGTCTACGACTACCTTGACGGTGATAAAAGCACTTACATGAAGCGGGTGTTCAATGGCGGAACGTCCACGGCATTCATCAAGGTCAATGTCCTGGAAATTCTCTATAACGAGGACGGCAGCTACCGCGAGGAACCGGTGCAGAGCCAGGCTGGCGGGCTGGCCAAGGATGGCTTGATGGCCAGCCCGGCCCGGCTGATCGTGCCGGCCAACGGCATGCAGGGTACGCGATTGCTGTTCCTGGGTAACCGCGACAAGGAGCGTTATTTCCGGGTGCGCTTCGTGCCGGTGGTGCCTGAAGCGGAAGACGAGTTCGCCGTCAGCGAGGAGGAACGCGAGGCCTATAAAAAGGAACGCGTGACAGCCGGGGTCAAGGTGCTGGCGGGCTACGGCACGGTGTTCTTCGTTCGGCCCAAGAACACCCGTTTCGAGACGGTGATCGATGACAGCGCCAGCCGCTACGTGATGCGCAACAACGGCAACAGCGTGCTGGTGATCGATGAGTTCAAGGATTGCGTGGCGAAGAAGGAAAACGACTGCCGACCGACCACCAAGCACCACGTCATGGCCGGCCGCACGTTCTCGTTCGACAAGGAGGCGGGGCGCGAGTACCGCTTCACATTGATCGAAGGCAGCCAGAGCAAACCCATCACGATCAAGGGTTGACGGTCGCCGTACCGTCCCTGACGCCACAGGTATCCACTATGTTCAAGACACTGGCATGCCCTCTCGCCGTCGCCGCGCTGACCTTGCCCTGGGCTCCGGCCTGGGGCGCGGTCGAGCGGGAAACCTTCGAACTCTACGTGACCATCCCCACGGTCGAGTTCTTTGTGTTGCCGCTCGACCCGCAATTGGTCCAGCGCGAACAGCGCTTGCCCTTCAACACGATCATCAATGACCTCAGTCCGCTGCGCGCGACCTACGAGGTGAAAAATACCAACGGTTCCATCGACGCCCGCCTCGGGGAGGAGGCGTACCTGTCCAACGGTCGAGAACGTATCGATCTGCGGGTGAGGTTCAACGGCGTCGAATTGACCTTGGATTCGGCCCAGGTGGTATCGGCCAGCGAGGCCCGGCCAGGACGCCAGGTGCCGTTGGAAATCGCCGCCATCCGGCCCGATGACGACTACAAGCCCGGCGATTACTACGGCACGGTACACATGGTGTTCGATGCCGTTGCGCCTTAAGGCTTGGTCTTTGTTTCTATCAACCATCAACAGGTAACGACATGTACAAAACAATAATATCTGCCGTCGCGCTGGGGGCTGCAGCCCTGAGCCCTTTACTGGCCGGGGCGGCTGACGATGCGCGTTCAGCCATCCACATCAGTGCGAACATTCCGAACAAGCAGTTTCATGTGCAGCCGCGTAATCCTGATTTCGGCAAGAACGAGGTCATGCACATGGATCCAGTGAGCAGGAAATTGACCTGGCTGCGCGAGACCTTCGATGTGAAGAACACCGACGGTTCGGTGCATGCGTACACCGATGGCGCAGTCTGGCTGAGCAACGGCACCCATTCGATCGTCCTTGCCGTCACGTTCAACAACGTTCAGTTGGGCGACACGCCGCGAGAGGTGGTGGATGACGCCACGTCTACGCCGGGTACGCAGGCCGAGCTGGTTGTCTTAGCGCCGTTCCCGGTATCGCCGAGGCTGTCAGGGCAATTCAACGCCAATTTCACCGTGATCTTCGACGCGGTCCCGCGGATCAGCCTTTAACCCACCGCGCTACGGCGTGATTCATTGCCCGCCACCGTGCTTCGTAGGGCGCCAATTGAGCTTCAGCACACAACCCTTCGGCGAGGGAACAAACTCCCTCGCCACAGGTTTTTTTACTAGGAAAGGTGTCAAGTATGTTTAAAAAGATGGTGTCAGTGACTGCCCTGGCTATCGCGGCCTTGAGTGCTTCGTGGGTATTCGCTGCCAATGATGCACGCTCTTCCATTCATGTCACTGCCAATATTCCGAACAAGCAGTTTCATGTGCAGCCACGCAATCCGGATTTTGGTAAAGACGAGTACATGAATTACAACCCTGTCAGCTACGAGTTGAGTTCCATACGCCAGACCTTTGATGTAAAGAATACCGACGGCTCGGTCCATGCCTACCTTGATGGGCGCTCTATTTTATCCAATGGTGTCGTCCTCATACCGCTGCGTGTCTGGTTCAACGACGTCTTGTTGGACGAGATGCCTCGAGAAGTAGTCGATGACGCCACATCCACGCCAGGGACCCAGGTGGAGATGTTCATCCATGCCAATCATTGGCCCATTCCTCGTGATCCTGGCCTGTACACCGGGAACTTCACTGTCGTCTTCGATGCGGTGCCTCGTGTAACCCTGTAATCCAAGGTCCCGGTGCAGGTTATTGTCCCGCCACCAACGGCTTGCATTGGGTATGAGTCCCCGGTTGCAAGTACGGCGTGAGAAACGGTGCCATACCCTTGAGCACCTGCACCGGCAAGGCTGAGGTGAATTTGAAGTTCTGTGCCGAGGCCCCCGGGACGTAGGCGGTGAGGGTGCCGAAATGGCTGTCACCGATGTAGAACACGAACGTCGCCGTGCGGTTGATCGACTTGGAACTGAGGATTCGGCCGCCGGCACCGATAGCTTCGATGCGGTTGTCACCGGTGCCGGTCTTGCCGCCCATCGCCAGCGGCGTGCCATCGGCGAGCTTGAAACTACCCGCCACGCGTTTCGCGGTGCCGGCGTCGACCACTTGGGACAGCGCGCCGCGCAGGGCCCGGGTCACTTCCGCCGGCATCACCCGCTTGCCGTTTTCCGGGTTGCTGACCAGTCGCGTTTCATAGGGTGTGTCCACTGCAAACTGCAAGCTGTCGACGCGTAGGGCGGGGCGACGCACGCCGTCATTGAGGATCGTTCCCACCAGTTCCGCCAACGCGGCCGGGCGGTCGCCGGAGCTGCCGATGGCGGTGGCCAGCGAAGGCACGAGGTGATCGAACGGGTAGCCGACTTGCTGCCAGCGCTGGTGAATATCCAGGAAGGCTTCGATCTCCAGCATGGTGCGGATGCGACTGTCGCGGGCGCTCTTGTGCCGGCTCTTGAACAACCAGCTATAGACTTCCTGGCGCTCGAACTGGCTGGCCTTGACGATCTGGCTGAACTTGGCGTCGGGGTTGTTCAACAGGTAACCCATCAACCACAGGTCCAGCGGGTGGACCTTGGCGATGAAGCCCTGGTCCGGCAGGTCATAGGCGCCGGGGCCATAGCTTTGGTAGAGCCGTTCCAGGCGTTCGTCGGTGAGTTTTTCCGCGCTTTTGGCCGTCTTCAAGTGCGCACGCACGAAGCGATTGAAGCTCTCCTGGCTGTCGTTGGGAAAGAAATAGCGGTGCACGGCGGCCAGGCGAATTGCGGTGGGACGCATGCCGTCGAGGAAGGTTTCCAGGCGCTGGCCGGTGTCCTTCTTCTGATATTTCTTCCAGAACCTGAGCAGGAACGACGTGCCCTCGCGATCGGCGAACTGGGCCAGGTATTCCTGGCGGCGCGGGTCCTTGTCGTCCTTGAGCAGCTCGGAACTGTTGTTGGGGCCGGCATAGGTGGCGTAGCGCACCAGGTCGCGCATCAGGCGGATGAACGGCAGGTTGATGGATTCGCGCAGGGCGTCGCGCAGCGTCGGCAGGCGGCCGTCGTCTTCCTTGCGGAAGTTATGGAAGGTGTGCAACCCGCCGCCGGTAAAAAATGCCTCGCCGGGGCTGGCCGAATAGGTGCGATCCAGCGCGGCTTCGAGCATCTTCGGCAGGCTGCGGTCGGTGTTTTCAATCAAGTAGTCCACCGCCCAGCGCGACAGGCGATCCTGCTCGGCGATCTCGGTTTTCTTCAACGCCGCCGGGGCCTGCTGGGCATAACGCTCGTGCAGTTCAGCAATGATTTGCAGGTAGGTGGTCAGCACGCGCAACTTGGCGGTGGAGCCCAGCTCCAGCTTGCTGCCTTCGTTGATGTCGAAAGGCTGGTCGGTGCTGTCGGTTTGAACGCGCACGCGGGAGCCATCCGGGGTCAGTTCCAGCAGGGTGAAGCTGTAGCGCACCTGCGTGGTGCTGGTCGGGGTCAGCAGGCGTTCTCCCATCAGGCCGATCTCGGTCGCGAAGGCCGGGTCGGCCAAGCGCTTGAGGTACTCGGTGGCCTGGGCCTGCAAGTCGCTCTGCAAGGTGCTGGTGGCGGAGAGGTCGAGGCGATCGAGGTCGTACAGCGGACGGTTGAGCAGCGCCGCGAGGCGACTGCGGGCGGCGCTGATGCCCTTGTTTGTTTCGTTGGGCTGGACGGTCGGGTCCTGGACCCAGTCGCGGTAGGAAACCTTGCTCGCCAGCGCGGCCTCGGACAGTGCGGCGTCGATCACACCGTTCTGCGCCAACAAGCGGATGTGGCTGTCGGTCAGGCGCGCGAGTTCGTCATGGCCCTTGGAAAGGTAATGGGACGGCCGCCGCTGGGCGATCATCAACGACAGCATTTCCCGCAGGGCCAGGCCCTTTTCCGCCAGGCTCTTGGGATCGGTGGCGGTGCTGAACAAACGTTCATTGGCCCGTTTGAAATCCGCGCCATACCAGACCCTCAAACCTTCCGCCATGCCGTGGACTTCGCCATGCCCCGGCACGGCCGAGAGGGGGACGCTGTTGAGGTAGTCGCGGACGATCCGCTGGCGCGCCTCAAGGGTTTGCGGGCCGGCCTGGTAAGCGCGCACGCTGGCGGAAATCATCTGGCGGATCTTCTCCGCGCCCGACACGGTCAGGCCTTCGGGGGAGTGCCGGTATTTCTCAAGCTGTGTAGCCAGCGTGCTACCGCCGGCCGACTGTCCCGGCAGGCTCAACAGCTTGGCCACCTGCGACCAAGCCGCCATGCCGAAGCGCGGCCAGTCTACCGCCGGGTTGGCCAGTGGCTGCTTGGGGTCGAGCAGAAAGCGGTTCTCGATGAACAACAGGCTTTGCACCACCACCGGCGGGATGGCGTCAAAGCTCGCATACAGCTGCTGCGGGTACTTGAACTGATACACCGGCGCGGCGCGGCAATCGGTGAGGGTCAGCCCCGCCTGGATCTTTTCCGCGTAGGGCACGAACAAGCCCTTGTGGACGTAGTCCATCAAGGCCGGTGAAAACCGGGCCTGGGCCTCGACCACATAATCACGCTTGAGCAGCCGCGGCAGGAATTCTCCCAGCGAGCTATACCCCAACCGCTGATCGAACGGGCCGGCCCCGGGATAGACGATGGCATCGCTCGGACCCGGTTGCACCGAATAGGTCAAGGATGCGGCGTACTTGCTGACCTCCTGGGCCTGGAACCGGGAGGTGCGCATCTCCTTGGCCACGGCCAGGCCGACCACCACCACGATGATCAGCAACAACAACCAGAACGCCCGCCAGCCATGCCGGGCGCGGCGAGTTTTTTTGGGTAAAGGCGCTTCTTCCATACGTTCAGTCGGGACCACAGGTTTATTCGAATCGGTTTGCCACAAAGCGCCCATAGTCGACTGATCCATTCACGCAGATTGATCGGACTTGCTTGAAGCTTAGACGGTGGTTGGCGTGGGGGGAGGGGAAATTGTGGACATCAAAGTGAGACCGGCGAGGGGTGAGGTTCCTGTGGCGAGGGGATTTATCCCCGCTGGGCTGCGCAGCAGCCCCCCAAACAGTCACCTCAATCTGTCTGATCCACCGAGCTGTCAGGCTTTAGGACTGCTTCTCAGCCCAGCGGGGCGGTGCGACGTTTCGCTGAATCCCCTCGCCACAGATAAATCCCTCTCATCAAAGGGATTACGCGAGTTTCGGAAATTTCACTCGACGTTTGCGGCGTTGACATCACATCGGCGTGGCTACGCTGCGTTCAAGCCCATTCAAAGGAAGCAAGGAATGCATCCACGCCCAAATTCCCATCGCTTGCGTCGAGGTCGTTATTCGGAGCCAGAACGAGCGTATCTGGTGACTGCTGTCGTTCATCAGCGGCGACCGGTTTTTTCAGATTGGAAGATCGGACGGCTATTGGTCGCTGAATTCAAACGTGCTCATGATTCCGGTCAGGTGAATTCTTTGGCTTGGGTGGTGATGCCGGATCATTTCCACTGGTTGCTGCAGATTATTGATGGTCATCTCAGTCACGTCGTAGGCGTTACCAAAGCTCGATGCACCCATAGCGTCAATAAAAAGATCGGACTGTCTGGTCCACTTTGGCAAAGCGGCTTTCATGACCGCGCGATTCGAGATGATGAGGATGTGCGGCACTTCGCGCGCTACGTCGTTGCCAATCCGCTTCGCGCGGGACTGGTGAGTCGCATTGGCGACTATCCGCTGTGGGACGCTGCGTGGCTATGAGCCACTTGGGTTTAGCAATGAGCCCCGGTGGCGAAACATTCATCCGTGGCGAGGGGATTTATCCCCGCTGGGCTGCGCAGCAGCCCTTCCAAACAGTCACCTCAATCTATCTGATCCACCGAGCTGTCAGGCTTTAGGACTGCTTCGCAGTCCAGCGGGGATGAATCCCCTCGCCACAATCAGATCCCTTAATCACAATTAGATCCCCTAGTCACGATGGTCTGAAAGCCTTGAACCAGAGCCATCACCCCATGCCAGAACATGACGCTGCACCATCACTGTGCAATACTCGGCGCCGCTTCTTAAAGGCCCTTGGTTCAGATAATCCCTCTTGATAAAGCCATCATCGGCTGAGGCATTCCCTGAATTAACCTGCTTTTACAGTGAAACTTTCTGTTCCCGGCTTTTTATACTGCACGACCCGCTGATCCTGAGGTTGTTGTCCCACAGGACGGCCTGCCCACAAGGCAGGCCCGGTTTCGGCAAGGCTTGCAGGCCCACCCGCCCGCGGCTTTGGAGACTCGGTGGTCAATCCAATAACAAGACGAGGTTGTATCCCTATGCCAGTCGGCAATCATCTGCCCCATGGCGAGACCGCGCAGGGTGGTCCGCTCAAACGTGAGCTCGGCGAGCGGCATATCCGCTTGATGGCGCTCGGCGCCTGCATCGGTGTCGGGCTGTTCCTCGGTTCGGCCAAGGCCATCGAAATGGCCGGCCCGGCGATCATGCTGTCCTACATCATTGGTGGCCTGGCGATCCTGGTGATCATGCGCGCCCTCGGTGAGATGGCGGTACACAACCCCGTGGCCGGTTCGTTCAGTCGCTACGCCCAGGATTACCTCGGCCCACTGGCAGGCTTCCTGACCGGCTGGAACTATTGGTTCCTGTGGCTGGTGACCTGCGTCGCGGAAATCACCGCCGTGGCGGTGTACATGGGCATCTGGTTCCCCGATGTACCCCGTTGGATCTGGGCCTTGGCCGCACTGGTCAGCATGGGCTCGATCAACCTGATCGCGGTGAAGGCCTTTGGCGAATTCGAATTCTGGTTCGCCCTGATCAAGATCGTCACTATCATCGCCATGGTCATCGGCGGCGTCGGCATCATCGCCTTCGGGTTCGGCAACGACGGCGAGGCCCTGGGCATCTCCAACCTGTGGACCCATGGCGGTTTCATGCCCAACGGCGTCTCCGGCGTGTTGATGTCCTTGCAAATGGTCATGTTCGCCTACCTGGGCGTGGAGATGATCGGCCTGACCGCCGGTGAAGCGCGCAACCCGCAGAAAACCATCCCCAACGCCATCGGCTCGGTGTTCTGGCGGATCCTGCTGTTCTACGTCGGCGCGTTGTTCGTGATCCTGTCGATCTACCCGTGGAACGAAATCGGCACCCAGGGCAGCCCGTTCGTGATGACCTTCGAGCGCCTGGGCATCAAGACCGCCGCCGGCATCATCAACTTCGTGGTGATTACCGCCGCGCTGTCGTCCTGCAACGGCGGGATCTTCAGCACCGGCCGCATGCTCTACAGCCTGGCGCAGAACGGCCAGGCCCCGGCCGGCTTCGCCAAGACCTCCAGCAACGGCGTGCCACGCCGCGCGCTGCTGCTGTCCATCGCCGCCTTGCTGCTGGGCGTGCTGCTCAACTACCTGGTGCCGGAAAAAGTCTTTGTCTGGGTGACTTCCATCGCCACCTTCGGCGCGATCTGGACCTGGGTGATGATCCTGCTGGCCCAGCTCAAATTCCGCAAAGGCCTGAGCGCTTCCGAGCGTGCGGCGTTGAAGTATCGGATGTGGCTTTACCCGATCAGTTCCTACCTGGCGCTGGCGTTCCTGGTGCTGGTGGTAGGGCTGATGGCGTACTTCCCCGACACCCGCGTGGCGCTGTATATCGGCCCGGCATTTCTGGTGCTGCTGACGGTGTTGTTCTACACCTTCAAGTTGCAGCCGACCGGGGATGTGCAGGGCTCGGTGCGTTCGGTTTCGTAAGATAAATCGCGATGTGAAATAAAGCCCCGGTCAGATGACTGCAATGCTGTTTACTTAAGGCAATCGGCAAACCCGTGGCGAGGGAGCTTGCTCCCGCTGGGCCGCGAAGCGGCCCCAAAACCTGCCAAGTGCGGCGTATCAGACACACCGCACCCGCCGGTTTACGACTGCTTCGCAGCCGAGCGGGAGCAAGCTCCCTCGCCACAGGGTCATCATTTTTCTTAAGTGAACGGCATTGCGGTCAGATGACTGGGGCTTTTTCGTAGATACGGGGCGTGACCGTCCGTCGGATTCGGTGCCCGACCTGTAAGATCTGACAGTAGACCGCTCCACGACCGGGGCCTAGCGTGGAAGCCCGCCAACTGGCAAATGGCAAGGCTGCACAATGAACGGTTTTTCTGCGTTGATGGTTATCGCACTGGTCAATGGACTGATCCATGGCCAGGTTTTTTTCCTTTTGTATGGCGCCGTCGGACTGGCCCAGGCGACCAGTAACTTTGCCGCGTTTTGCGTCGCTGCGGCGTTTTCGTTTTATGTGAATGCGCTTTTCATCTTCGAGCCCGGGGAGTCATGGCGCGGCTATTTGCCGCTCAATTGCGTGATAGGCGTCGCAAGCTATGGAATCGGTTTGATTGGCGACGGCCTGGGGTCACCTGGATGGGTGACGGTAGCTTTGTACTTCTTGTTGAGCCTGCTGTTGGGGTACAGCTTTTACCGTCTTAAGTTGCTTTATGGTCATCATCGGGTATGACCGCTTCACAGCAAGCGTTGCAGCCGACCATTAAAAGGCCTGAGGCTTCAATTCCTTTCGTGGTCGATCTGGACGGAACGCTCCTCAAGTCCGATGCACTTTTTGAGTGCGCAATGGCTTTTGTCCGTAGCCAACCGTGGAGATGTTTGACGCTGCTTGGTTGGCTCATCCACGGCAAGGCCTATCTGAAGAAGCAACTGGCCCAGTCAACCTATATCGATGTCAGCCTGTTGCCTTACAACCCTGACGTTTTAGCCATGATCGAGGAGCGACGTGGCCAGGGACGTCAGATCGTGCTGGCCACCGCCAGCTATCATTCTTTGGCGCGGCGGATCGGCGAGCATTTGCAACTGTTCGACGACATATTGGCGACCCGGTTGGAATGCAATCTGTCCGGTCATCACAAGCGTGATTTACTGATTGAGCTATTCGGTGAGCGAGGTTTCGATTACGTCGGCAACTCCCTGGAAGACTTGAAGATCTGGCGTGCTGCCCGACACGCATATGTTGTCAGCCCTTCAGCGTCCGTCCTGCTCGCGATCAAAAGTCTGGACAACGTTGTGCAACCGATCCTCTCGGATGCTACGGGGCTTGGCGAGTGGCGCAAGGCGTTGCGCCTACATCAATGGGTCAAGAATGCGCTGATTTTCGTGCCTTTGCTGGCGGCGCATCAGATCGTCAATCCGCTGTTGTTCTGGCATGGCCTGCTGGCATTTCTGTTTTTCGGGTTATGTGCATCCGGCGTCTATGTGCTGAATGACTTGCTGGATCTGGAAGACGATCGCAGGCATCCGACCAAACGTGCCAGACCTTTTGCCAGCGGACACTTGTCGATCAAGTCTGGCCTGATGATTTGTCCTTTGCTGTTGATCGCATCGTTAGGAGGCGCCTGGTTGTGGCTTCCTTCGCAATTCGTCTTGGTGTTGGCGTTCTACTACGTCTTGACGTTGGCCTATTCGCTTAAGTTAAAGCGGGTCATGACATTGGATGTGATTACGTTGGCGCTGCTCTACACGTTACGAATCATCGCGGGTGGCGCGGCATTCGATTTGGAACTGACGGCCTGGATGCTCGCGTTTTCCATGTTTATTTTCCTGAGCCTTGCGCTGGTCAAACGTTACACGGAACTGCTTGTGGTATCGCGCAGCGGGGGGGCTGATAAAGCCAGCGGCCGTGATTACTACCCCGCCGACATGGCCATGCTGTCATCGCTGGGCGCGGCCTCAGGCTATCTGGCGGTCATGGTACTGGCGCTGTACATCCGCGACAGCGCGACTGTCGTCCTTTACGACCATCCTCAAATCATCTGGCTTGCCTGCCCCTTGCTGCTGTTCTGGGTCACCCGGGTCTGGATCCTTACGCATCGCGGGTTGATGAAGGACGATCCGGTGGTGTTTGCGCTTAAGGACCCCTTGAGCCTGGTCGTCGGTGCACTGTTTTTCTTCGTTTTCTGGAGCGCCGCATGAGCAACTGTCGTGAAGCCGAAGCCAGTTTCACCAAATTGTCGGCGCAGTATCAGAAATGAGCATTTCCCTGACTTCATGGGGGCAATATCCCGCTGAGCCGCAAGTGGCTCACCCGTGTGCCTGGCGCAATGATCTGGACGACCAAATGCGGCGAGTGGCCGATGAGCATGGCTCGACGTTGCCGTTCGGCAATGGCCGCAGCTACGGTGACAGTTGCCTGGCCGAAAGTGGCCACGTGTTGCACCTGCGTGCCTTGAACCGTTTCATCGAGGCCGATTGGCTAACGGGAGAAATCTGTGCCGAGGCTGGCGTTACCCTGGGCGAGGTGCTTGAGCTTTCGGTTCCTCGTGGGTGGTTTCTACAAGTGACTCCGGGAACCCGTCACGTGACCCTGGGCGGGGCGGTGGCCAACGATGTCCATGGCAAGAATCACCACCGCCGCGGGACGTTTGCCCACTCGGTTCTGTGCTTTGGCCTACACCGGTCCGGGCAATCTCCAATGGTGTGTTCGCCAACGGAAAATCCCCAGTGGTTTGCTGCCACCCTCGGCGGTTTGGGCCTGACGGGAGTTATCAGTTGGGTGAGCATTCGCCTGCGCAAGATCCGATCCAGCCGGATCGATACGACTCGGGTGCGATTTGGTCGATTGAGCGAGTTCTTTGCCTTGTCGACAGAACTCGATGCTTCTCACGAATACAGCGTGGCCTGGATCGATTGCCTGGCTAAGGGGGCTGGCTTGGGGCGCGGGGTCATTACCGTTGGTGATCACAGCGAACACGGGCCGCTCGAAGCCCCGGCCACCCGCGCCATGAACATCCCTGTCCGGCCACCGGTGTCCTTGGTCAACCCATTCATGGTGGGTATGTTCAACCGCAGCTATTGGCATCTGCAACCGGCGAGTCGTAAAGCCCAGACCATTGCCTACAGTCCCTTCTTTTATCCGCTGGACGGCATCGAGCACTGGAATCGGATCTACGGGCGAAAGGGGTTCCAACAGTTTCAGTGCGTAATACCGCAATCGGTAGCCGAGGACGCACTGGCCCAGTTGCTAAGGGTCATTTCCCGCAGCGGCATGGGTTCATTTCTGGCGGTACTCAAGCGTTGTGGCGAGGTCGCTTCTCCGGGGTTGCTGTCCTTTCCGATGACCGGAACCTCGCTGGCCTTGGATTTCCCTCAGAACTGCGTCCTGAGCGATGCCTTGCTGCCGCGTCTGGATGCCATTGTTCATGAGGCCGGTGGTCGGTTGTATCCGGCCAAGGATGCCCACATGAGCGCCCGCGATTTTCAGCGCGCCTATCCTGCCTGGGAGCAATTGGAAGCGATGCGTGACCCGGTGCTGATGTCCCGTTTCTGGCAGCGAGTCACCCGATGAAAAAAATACTGATCGTGGGCGCTACTTCAGCCATCGCCAATGCTTGCGCCAAGCTCTGGGCCAATGACGGGTGCGAGTTTTTCCTTGTGGCCAGGGATGCGCAAAAATTGCAGCAGACTTGCGCGGACTTGCTTGCTCATGGCGCAAGGGCGGCGGTGCCATATGTCATGGATGCCAACGACACCGCCCTGTACCGCGACATGCTGCAGCGCTGCTTGGGAGCGTTGCAAACCGTGGACATTTGCCTGATCGCCTACGGCACGCTGCCCGATCAACCCGCATGTGAGCGGGACGTCGAGCTGGCGATGGCTGAGTTCGCCAATAACGCCAGCACCGTAATCGCATTGATGACGCTGTTGGCAACTCAGCTGGCGGCCCAGCGCAGCGGCACGCTGGCCGTCATATCCTCCGTCGCGGGAGATCGGGGACGTCCCTCCAATTATGTGTATGGCTCGGCCAAGGCGGCCGTATCCACTTTTTGCGAAGGCTTGCGTGCACGGTTGTTCAAGGTGGGTGTACATGTCATCACCATCAAGCCCGGTTTTGTCGATACGCCGATGACCCAAGGGTTGTCGCTGCCGGCATTGCTGGTGGCGCAACCGGAGGCTGTTGCCCGTCGAATTGTCGCGGGCATCGAGCGCAAGGTGGCGGTGCTTTATGTGCCCAGGTTCTGGTCCTGGATCATGTTTCTCATCCGTGCGCTGCCCCAACCTCTGTTCAAGCGATTGAACCTATGAGCCAGGCCCTGCTGTTATCGGGCTGGCGTTATCGGCTGCTGATCGGTTCGGTGGTCTGCTCGGCCTTGGCCTACCTTGGCGCCTCCCTGTGGAGCGGATGGTTGGCGGTGGGCGATGCGATCAGCCGGGTGGGGTGGGGCGGCGCGATACAGGTCGTCGCATTGGTCTTGCTCGGTTATGGCCTGCGCTTCCTGCGTTGGCAGATGTACCTGCACGCATTGCAGCATCGGCTGCCCTGGTGGCCAAGCCTGAAGATCTACCTGGCGGGATTCGCCCTGACGACTACGCCGGGCAAGGCCGGCGAAGCGTTGCGCGGTGTTTTGCTCAGGCGATGGGGCGTTCCTTACGCAGACAGTTTTGCCGCTTTGTTCAGTGAACGGCTTTCAGATCTGTTGGCCATGGCGCTGCTGGCCTTGATTGGGTTGAGCGGGCATCGCGATTGGCTGTGGCCGGTTGTCATCTGCCTGGTGCTGCTGGTTTGTGGCGTGGTGCTGATTGTGTATGAGCCATTCGTTGCCGCTATCGCGCAGCGCATCGGCGCCCGACAAGGATGGTTTTTCCGGATGCTGCGCGGTGCTGTCGATGTCTTGCGTCAGTCCCGGCGCTGCCACACGCCGTATCGCTTGCTCGGCGCGTCGGCCTTGGGGATCGCAGCGTGGAGTCTCGAAGCGTTGGCGTTTTATTGGATCTTGCAGGACATGGGGCTTGGGGTTGCGCCGGGGTTCGCGGCGTTTATTTACGCCATTTCAATGTTGGCTGGTGCTGTGAGTTTCATGCCGGGTGGGTTGGGCAGTGCGGAAGCTGTGATGGTGGGGTTGCTGGTGTCCGGTGGTGCGGGGCTGGGTGATGCGGTAGCGGCGACGGTTTTGCTGCGATTGGTGACGTTATGGCTAGCGGTGGGGTTGGGAGCGATCATGCTGATTTCTATACGGGGATGAGTCTGTAGACCTTTGTATAGATTCTTTCAAAAAGGTGAATGACGGTGATATCGAATAAAGCTGGGGCGTTGCTGAATAAACATGCAGTGCTACTTCTTATCGTGCTGCTGGGTGCAGGATTACGAAGTCATGATCTGTTTGAAAGGAGTCTGTGGTACGACGAAGTATTCAGCGTCAGTGTCAGTGATCCGAGTTATAGCTTAAGCGCAGTGTTCGATCTGACTGTAAATGATGTGCACCCCCCGTTTTATCAGATTCTTTTGTGGCTCGTTCATAAGGTGTTTGGTTTCGGTGAGCATGTAGGTCGGGCTCTATCGGCTATTCTAGGTGTCGCGATTATTCCGTCTATCTATATGTTGGGTCGGCGCCTGTTCAACGAGCATGCAGGTCTGATCGCTGCCTTGTTGAGTGCAGTTAATTTCATGTTAGTGGCAGAGTCGAAAGAAGCCAGGTCCTATAGTTTGTTGGTTTTACTAGTTATCTGGTCTTTTTTGGCGTTTATCAAGATGGTCGAAAGAAAAAATCCAGGGTCAATTTTCATTTATGCTGCTATTGCTGCAATGCTGGTAAATACGCACTATTTTGGTTTTTTTCCAGTAATGACTCATTTTATTTTATTTGTGATTTTTTGCGCCCGGTCGGGATTTAATAAAAGGTTGTTCATGGCAGGGGCGGTCGCTGGCTTGTTTGTCTTGGGATCTATCCTTCCGCTCACATATCACGTAGTGCAGAACTTTGGCCGAACAGGAACTTGGATTCCGAAACCAGCCACAGATTTTGTGGTGAATGCATTTGTATTGCAATTTGGCGATACAAGCGTAGTTGTTATTTGTCTTTTTTTTCTCGTTCTTGGGTTGGGTGCTTTATTACGCGCGGAGGACAAATCTGACGCTTTAAAAGTTGTACTGTTATGGTGTTTTTTAGGCTTTTCAATTGCTTATGTGCGATCCGTGCTTGCGACCCCAATATTATCCTTCAAGAATACGATTGTTTTTGCTCCTGCTTTGATTGTGCTCGTGTCTTACGGGTTTAGCTTGGTACGGGATAACTTTGTAAGGTGGCTGCTATTGACCTTTGTTTGTGTCATGTCAGTGGCTTATTTGTTCAGTGATCCGGACTACAGTAAACTAAAAATCCCCCACGACTTGCGGGCACCTTTACTGAAAATTAGTAGTAACAAAGCTGGATGGCCAGTATATGGTGGAGAGATCTATTCCGACTATGTCCGAATTTTGCATTTGCCCCTTCATATAGAGTCCTACGAGGTGTTGGAGGCCAAGCTGATGGCGAATACGATTACGCCTTGTTTCTATGTGCTGGATGATCGCTTCTGGCCTTATCAGAAGCACCTCAATGTGGAACTTGTTGAAAGAACTAGTTTTGAGAATAACTTTCTCTCGGTGTTCAGAGTGAAAGGGGAGGCTGACTGTAAGCTTTCCAGTACAGCGTTTCCCTAGTTAACAACCTCGCTTCGCGTCCCAGCGGGAGCAAGCTCCCTCGCCACAAGAGCCTGCGTATCGGAAAGAAATGATATGTTTACGCCACCGCAATTTCCCACGGCTCAAAACTATCCGCCCGCGCCATCTGCCACATCCGCGAATAAAACGCCCCATTCACTTCACCCGTCAGCAATTCCCCCGGCTTCAAGAACACATGCAACTGAGAGAACAACTTCACCTCGGTCGCCGACATGCGCCGCACCAAATGCTTGGGCTGCAATTGCGAAGGGTGATCGAGGCCGGCGGCGGCGAGCATTTCGGCGAGGGCCTTGAGGGTGTTGCGGTGGAAGTTATAGACCCGCTGGGCCTTGTCCGGGACGACCAGGGCGCGTTGGCGCAGGGTGTCCTGGGTGGCGACGCCGGTGGGGCATTTGTTGGTGTGGCAGCTTTGCGACTGGATGCAGCCGATGGCGAACATGAAGCCGCGCGCGGCGTTGGCCCAGTCGGCGCCGATGGCCAGGACGCTGGCGATGTCGAAGGCGCTGACGATCTTGCCACTGGCGCCGAGCTTGATCTTGTCCCGCAGGTTCAGGCCCACCAGGGTGTTGTGCACGAACAGCAGGCCTTCGCGCAGCGGCACGCCGATGTGGTCGGTGAATTCCACTGGCGCGGCGCCGGTGCCGCCTTCCTTGCCATCGACGACGATGAAGTCGGGCAGGATCCCGGTTTCCAGCATGGCCTTGGCAATGCCCATGAACTCCCACGGATGCCCGAGGCAGAACTTGAAGCCCACCGGTTTACCACCGGACAGTTCGCGCAATTGCTGGACGAATTGCATCAGTTCGATCGGCGTGGAAAACGCGCTGTGGCGGGACGGCGATACACAGTCCTCGCCCATGAGAATGCCACGGGTCTCGGCGATTTCCCGGGTGACCTTGTGCTTGGGCAGGATCCCGCCATGGCCGGGCTTGGCGCCCTGGCTCATCTTGATTTCGATCATCCGCACCTGCGGGTTCCGGGCTTGGACGGCGAAGCGCTCGGGGTCGAAGCGCCCGTCGGATGTGCGGCAGCCGAAGTAGCCGCTGCCCAGTTCCCAGGTCAGGTCGCCGCCGTGTTCGCGGTGGTAGGGGCTGATGCTGCCTTCGCCGGTGTCATGGGCGAAATTGCCAAGCTTGGCGCCCTGGTTCAACGCCCGGATCGCGTTGGCGCTCAGGGAGCCGAAGCTCATCGCCGAGATGTTGAACACCGAGGCTGAATAGGGTTGGGTGCATTGCGGGCCGCCGACCGTCACGCGAAAGCCGCTGGGGTCGCTCAGCGGCGCCGGGCGCATGGAGTGACCGATGAATTCGAAGCCGGTCTGGTACACGTCGATCAAGGTGCCGAACGGTTTGTCGGCGCTTTCGTTCTTGGCCCGGGAATACACCAGCGAGCGCTGGGCACGGGAGAAGGGCAGGGCGTCGCTGTCGGATTCCAGCAGGTACTGGCGAATTTCTGGGCGAATGCCTTCGACCAGATAGCGAATGTTGCCCAGGATCGGGTAGTTGCGCCGCACGGCGTGGCGGCTTTGCAACAGGTCGAACAGCCCCAGCAGGCTCAGCAGCCCGGTCACCAGCGCAAATGGCCAGAGCCAGTCGTGTTGCAGGAACGGCAGGCTGGCGAGGGTGAAGATCACGCAGCCGGCGAAGAAGGCGTAGCGGCTCAGCAACGATAGGCTCATGCGGGTTCCTTGGGGGGAGGGCGACTGGCGAGACATTAGCGTGGAATGCCACCCCGTGGCGAGGGAGCTGTGCAGGGCTGGAATAATTAGCCTGAGACTGCGGAAAAACCTGTGGGAGCGAGCTTGCTCGCGATGGCGGTCAAACATTCAACACCTTCGTTGACTGTCACACCGATATCGCGAGCAAGCTCGCTCCCACAATTTGAACCAGAGTCGATCAGGCCGGTGTTACTCACCCCGCCAACTTCATCTGCCGCACCGGCAACTCCACCCGGAACGTCGTCCCCACACCCACTTCGCTGCTCACCGTGATCTCACCGTTGTGTTTCTTCACGATGCCGTAGGACAACGACAACCCAAGCCCCGTGCCTTGGCCGATGGGTTTGGTGGTGAAGAACGGGTCGAAGATTTTCTGCAGGGTTTCCGGTGGGATGCCCGAGCCGTTGTCGGCGACTTCGATCCAGACGTTGTCGCCTTCGACACCGTTGCGCAGGGTGATGGTGCCGCGTTCCGGGCCGATGGCCTGGGCGGCGTTGACGATCAGGTTCATGATCACCTGGTTGATCTGCGACGGCAGGCATTCGACTTCCGGTAGCGGGCTGTATTGCTTGACCACGTCGGCCTTGTACTTGATTTCGTTGGCGACGATGTTCAACGTCGAATCCATGCCCTGCTGCAAATTCGCCATCTGCCATTCCTGGCTGGAGTCGACCCGGGAGAAGTCCTTGAGGTCCTTGACGATCTGCCCGACGCGGGCGATGCCGTCCTTGGATTCCTTGATCAGGACCGGAATGTCTTCCACCAGGAAATCCAGTTCCACCTCCTGGCGCAGGCTCTTCAGGTTCATCACCAGTTCCGGCGAAGCGATGGCTTGCTCGGCGCTGCCGTAGGCCTGGAGCATTTCCTCGAGCTTGCTGAAATAACCACCCAAGGCGCCAAGGTTGGACGAAATGAAGCCGATCGGGTTATTGATTTCGTGGGCGACGCCAGCCGCCAGTTGACCCAGGGAGGCGAGTTTTTCCGACTGCACCAGTTGGGTCTCGAGCAGCTTGCGCTCGTCGATTTCCATCTGCAGCAATTCGCTGGCCTGCTTGAACGCCAGGGTGCGTTGTTCCACCAGGTCTTCGAGCTTGTTCATTTTCAAACGGGCGCGGGAGGTCATTTCCCATTTGGTGGTCAGGGTGTTGGCCATCTGCTGGACTTCGATGTTGTCGAAGGGCTTTTTCAATATCAGCAGCCGGTCGTGGCCGTTCAGGCGGTCGAGCAATTCGTCCCAGGAATAATCCGAGTACGCGGTGCAGACCACCACTTGCAGTTGCGGGTCGACCTTCCACAGCTCCTCGATGGTCTTGGCGCCGTCCCAGCCTTCGGGCATGCGCATGTCGACAAACGCCAGGGCATAAGGGCGCTCCTTTGCCAGGGCCTGCTGCAATTTGGCCAGGCCCTCCTGGCCGCCGTAGGCCGAATCCAGTTCGAACACCGTGGTGACGGCCTTTGGTGCTTCGCCGAACAGTGCGCTTTCCATGTCCTGCAGTTCGGCGTTGCTTTCCTCTTCTGGCGTCAGGATCTTTCGGAAGTCGTCATGGATGGCGGGCGTATCGTCGATCAAGAGGATGCGCCGGTTACTCATGCTGTTCATGGCTCACCTTCTGCGAGTTTCAGGGGCAGTTGCAGTACGAATGTCGCCCCGGTCCCGGGCCCCTCGCTGTGTACGGTGAGGTGGCCGTTCATTTCAATCGCCGCCAGTGCGCAACTGTGCAGGCCGAACCCGTGGCCGTCCTTACGGGTAGTAAAACCATGGGCGAAGATGCGCGTCATGTTTTCCGCCGGGATGCCTTCGCCTTCGTCCTTGACACTGATCTGCAGCTCTTCGTCTACGACCGTGGCCTTGAGGGTCATGTTCCGCGCATGGTTGGAAACCCCGGCCATGGCGTATTTGGCGTTGCTGATCAGGTTGATCAGGATCAGCAGCAAGCGGTGCTTGTCGCCCATGATCCGTGGCACCTCGCCGTACTCCTTGATCACCGTCACATGGTGGCGGGTCAGGGCGCCGGAGTTCATGCGCAGGGCATCTTCGAGCAGTTCGCTGACCACCAGCGGTTCCATCAAGGTGTTGGCGCCCGCGTAGGATTGCTGCGTGGAAACGATGTCCTTGATGTGATCGACGCTCTTGCTCAGTTGCGCCAGTTCGTCGGTCAGGCCTTGTTGCTCCACCGCGATGGCTTCCACCAATTGGTTGAGGTAGCCGGGCAGCAGTTTGCCTTTTTCGTCCTCGGTGAGGAAATGCCCCAGGTCGTGGCTGTGCTCGTTGATCAGGTTCATCGCCTTGCCCAGCCCCAGGGCCTTGCTGCTGCGCAGCTTGCGGCTGACCAGGTCGGCAGAGATATTCACGCTGTTGAGCACGTTGCCAACGTTGTGCAAGACGTTGGTGGCGATTTCCGCCATGCCGGCCTGGCGGGCGGTGTCCATCAGTTCGCTCTGGGTGTCCTTGAGCTGGCGGGTGCGTTCCTCGACCCGTTGTTCGAGTTCGTCGTTGGCGGTTTGCAGGGCAGTGTTGACCCGCTTGATTTCGCTGAAACTGCGCACCAGCCGGACGGCCAGCCAGATCAATATCAGCACCAGGAAGGTGGCGAACACCAGCAGCAGAATGTGGTTGCGCTGGTGCTTGGTGGCGGCGACCTCCTGGTCCTTTTCCAACAGGTTGGTGATGGTATCCAACCGGGGAGCGAGAGGGACTGCGTCGAAGTCGTGCATCAATTGATTGACCAACGGTTGCTCGCGAAGGATCAGCGCGATATGTCGGCGAAGAATATCGACGGAGCCGACGAGCCCCGCGGGCAGTCGCTCCTTGTTGATGTCCAGCTGGTTCAGGCCCATCAGGATTTCGGCAGCCTGGTCCTGGGTGGTGACCTGGGCGAACTCCAGCGTGCTGAGCAATAGGTCGTAGGTGTCGATGATGGCGCTTTGCAGTCGGAGCTTGTCTTCGTCAGACAGTTGGGCGAATTGCCGCTGGATGTCGTCCTCGGCGGTGGGCAGGAAGGCCAGGGAGTTGCGCAGCACCGCGTTGTGGGACTTGAACTGCTCCACCAGGCGGGTTTTTTCCTTGACTGCCTTGAGGTACTCATCGCGCTGGGTTGACCAGAGCGAGGGCGCGTGACGTCCCGTTTCCGACTCGATCGCATCCAGGCGCTGCCATAGGCGTGCCATTTCATTCAAGGGTGAAACCAGCGGATCGTAATTGCGGCTCAGGGCAACCCGGGACTTGAGCACTTCGTTATCCCAGATCGCATCCTGCTGTTTGAGCAGGCGGATCAGGTCCCTTGATTCAATGTGCGAGGCGGCCTGCTGGGCACCGGATTCGATGTACATAAACAGCAGGATCGAGGCCAGCAATACACCGATGAAGGCCAGGCCGAGGCGGCGGGAGAGGCTCATAGCGGCTTGCCCTCCCATTCACCCGTGAGGGTCTTGAGGAACTCGACGATCAGCTCCGTATCGTTTTTCAGGGGCTCGCGGCCCAACTGGTACTTGAACATGACCTCTACGGCACGCTCCAGGGTGGGCGCCGAGCCACTGTGGAAATACGGCGCGGTGCGTGCGACGTTGCGCAGGCTGGGTACCTTGAACACCTGGCGGTCGGCTTCGTCGCCCGTGACGTTGAAGCGCCCTTCGTCTGCCCGGGTGGGGGTGCCGCGGTCCGTGATGTAGTCGCCCATGACGCCGAACTTCTGGAACATGTTGCCGCCGATGTTCACGCCTTGATGACAAGCGATGCAGCCATATTCCTTGAAGCGCTGGTAACCGAATTTTTCCCGAGGCGTGAGGATGTCGGTGTTGCCCAGCAGGTATTGGTCAAAGCGCGAGTTGGGGGTCAGCAGGGTGCGCTCGTAGTCGGCGAGGGCGTTGCGGATATTCGGTTCATTGACCCCGTCGGGATACGCGTTGGAAAACGCCTTGGCATAGTCCGGATCATCGGCGATGCGCTTGACCACCGTTTCCCAGGTGCTGCCCATTTCCGTCGGGCTGATGACTACCATGTGCACCTGTTCTTCCAGGTTGTCGACGCGACCGTCCCAGAACTGATGGAAGTTCAGGCTGGCGTTGAACACGGTGGGCGTATTGACTTCCACCGGCTTGCCGTCGAAGCCCAGGGAAAACGCCTTGTCGTCGGCACCGCCCTTGTCCAGGCGATGGCAGCTGGCGCAGGACAGCGTGTTGTTGACCGACAGTCGTGGGTCATTGAACAGCCGCTGGCCCAACTGGACCCGCTTGGGGTCCAGGTTCGGGACGGCAGGCAGCGGCTTGAGCGGTTCGTCCAGTGGCTCGGCGTGAGCGGCCGTGCTCAATCCCACGAGCAGGCCGAGAGCCAGAATCAATCCGTGTGACGCCATGGGGTGCTTTCCTTGAAACTGGGTTTATGAACTCTGGCGCTTACGAAAACGGGTTCGGGCGTTGTTCCCATTCGGCCATCCATTGGCTGAACGCTTGCGGCTCCACGGCCTTGCTGAAGTAATAGCCCTGCACCTCTTCGCACTGGTGGATCTTCAGGAATTCCAGTTGGTCCCGGGTCTCTACGCCTTCGGCGATGATGTGCAGGTTCAGGCTCTTGCCCAGGCTGATGATGGTGCTCACCAGTTTGGCGTCGTTACTGTCGATGCTCAGGTCACCGACGAACGACTGGTCGATCTTCAGCACGTCCACCGGAAATTTCTGCAGGTAACTCAGGCTTGAATAACCGGTGCCGAAGTCATCGATCGCCAGCCGGATACCCAGGTGCTTGATGGCCTTGAGGGTGGCAACGGTGGCGTCGATGTTCTGCATGAGCACGCTTTCGGTGATCTCCAGTTCTAACTGTGTCGGGTCCAGGCCGGTTTCCTTGAGGGTACGGGCGATGCCGTCGACGAAACCGCGCTGGCGAAAATCGATGGCCGAGACGTTGACCGACAAGTACAGCGGCCGCATGCCCTCGGCCTGCCAGCGACACGCCTGCTGGCAGGCTTCCTGGAGCACCCATTGGCTCAGCGGCACGATCAGGCCGCTGTCCTCGGCCACCGGAATGAAATCCGACGGGTAGACGAGACCGTGGTCGGGCCGGTTCCAGCGCACCAGCGCCTCGACACCGACGACCTTGCCGCTCGCCAGGTCGAGCTTGGGCTGGTAATGCAGTACGAACTCCTTGCGCTGCAGGGCCAGGCGCAGGCCGGACTCGATGGTCTGCTGCTGCCGCGCCCGGCGGTTCATGTCCTCGGTGAAAAAACGGTAATCGTTGGGGCCGTTTTCCTTGACGTTGCGCATCGCCGTCTCGGCTTTCTTGATCAGCGCCACAGCGTCGAAGCCGTCGGCTGGATACACGCTGATGCCCAGGCTCGCCGTGACCGTCAGGTCGTGGCCATCGATGGGGTGCGGGGAGTTGATCGCCGCCAGCAGTTTTTCCGCCACGCCCTTGGTCATCTGCGGGTCGGTGATATCGCCCAGGATCACCACGAACTCGTCGGAACCGTAGCGAAACACCGAGTCGGACTCACGCACCACGGTTGCCAGCGTCCGCGCCACGCGCTTGAGCATTTCATCCCCCACCGGGTGCCCCAGCGCATTGTTGATGCGCTTGAAACGGTCGAGGCCGATGAACATCACCGCCAGTTGCCGATCATGGCGGCGGCATTGGGCCAGGGCCTGGGTCAGGCGATCACCGAGCAACATGCTGTTGGGCAGTTCGGTGAGCACGTCGTATTGCAGCAGGTGGGACACCTTGAGCAATTCCTGGACCCGCTCCTCGATGGTGCGCTCCAGGGTGCGCATCTTCCGGGCCGCGTCCTGGGCCAGTTGCCATTTCCAGGTCATGGCACTGGCCATCTGGCGGATTTCCAGGGTGTCGAACGGCTTCTTGAGGATCAACAACTGGTCGTCGAACTCGATGCGTTCGGACATGGTTTCCCATGAGTAGTCGGAAAACGCCGTGCACAGGGCGATCTGCAAGCGCGGATCGGCTTTCCACAGTTCTTCGATGGTTTGCAGGCCGTCCCAGCCGGGCGGCATGCGCATGTCGGCGAACACCAGCGCATAGGGCTGGCCTTCGGACTGGGCGCGTTTGACCAGTTCCAGCGCCTCCTCGCCCTGGTAGGCCGAGTCGATCTGGAACTGCAGTCGATTGACCTGGGGCGTGCCGAATAACAGGCTCTCGGTGTCGTCCAGCGAGTCGTCATTGCCGGCGCTGGGGCTGAGGATCTTGCGAAAGTCCTGGTGAATGGCGGGGGTGTCGTCCACCACGAGGATTCGCCGATTGGCGGGTACCGACATGGGGTTCATGGATTGCTCTCCGATAGCTGGCTGGCCGGCCGGGTCCAGTGATCCGCCACGGGAATGATGGTCCCGGCCTTGAGCAGTTCGGCGGCCTGGCCGCTGTCCACCACGGTGCTGAAATAGTGCCCTTGGGCCTGCATCGGCCCGCCGCTGGACATCAGTGTGGTGCGTTGCTCCTGGGTCTCGACGCCTTCGGCGATGATGCCGATGCCCACGTCCCGGGCGAAGTTGAGGATCGCGCGCAAGGTCGAGGCGTTTTCCGGGTCGTCACTGGCGCTGTCGAGAAACCGCTGGGCGAGCTTGAGATGGTTGACCCGGTACGTCTTCAGGTAATCGAACGACGAATACTCGGTGCCGAAATCATCGATGGCGACCTGCACGCCCAGTTCGCACAGGCGTGGCAACACGTCGTTGTGGGTCCATTTGGTCTGGGCCAGGGTCGCTTCGGTGACGTCGAAGCGCAGGTCCCAGGGCGCCAGCTCCCAGCGTGCGGTGGTGCGCAGTACGTCGTAGATCAGCTCGGGGCCGGTCTTGAGCTGGGTCAGGGACAGGTCGATGGCGATCACCGGCGGCGCCATGCCCTGGTCGCGCCATTGGCGCATCTGTTGGCAGGCCTGGTCGAGTACCCAGTGGCCGAGGCCGATGATGATCCCGGTTTTCTCGGCGGCGGGCATGAACGCCGCCGGTTCGAGCCAGCCGCGTTCGGGATGGTTCCAGCGCACCTGCACGCCCATGCCGAGGATCTTGCCGGTGCCAAGGTCGACTTCCGGCAGGTAGTGCAGTTGAAGCTCGTTATTCTCGATGGCCTGGCGCAGGTCATTGGCCAGGGCGACCCGGTCCGTCACTTCCTGGTTAATTTCCTCGTTGTGGAAGTGATACTGGTTGCGGCCCTTTTCCTTGGAGCGATAGAGGGCCATGTCGGATTGCGCCATCAGGCTGTCGGCACTCGGGCTCTGCGAGGTGTACAGGCTGATGCCGATGCTCACGGAAATGCGCACGTCATTGCCGTCCAGGGAATAGGGCGCCACCAGCGTGTCGCGGATCTTCGCCGCCAGCGCGGCGCAGTGGGTCGCTTCGTGGACGTCCAGTTGCAGGATGGCGAATTCGTCGCCGCCCAGGCGCGCGACCACATCGTTCTCCCGGGTGCAGCCCTTGATGCGCGCCGCAACTTCCTGCAACAGCAGGTCGCCGATCGGGTGCCCGAGGGTGTCGTTGATGCGCTTGAAGTGGTCCAGGTCCAGGTAGAACATCGCGAACGGCGCCGCGCCCCGGCGTGCGGCGGCGAAGGCCTGGTGCAGGCGCTCGATCATGGTGGCGCGGTTGGCCAGCCCGGTCAGGCCATCGGTGCGCGCCAGCAGGGCGATCTTCTCCTCGGCCAGCTTGCGCTCGGTGATGTCGAGGATAATGCCCTCGACTTCCAGCAGCAGGCCTTGCTCGTTGCGCACCGGAATGTAGCGGTTCTCGACCCAGCGGAACGTGCCGTCGCCGGTGCGCATGCGAAATTCGATGGAGGCGCCGGCGTTGTCGCGGTCCAGCACGCGGACCATGGCTTCGTCGACCTTGGCCTGGTCGTCGGGATGGATCAGGATTTGTGCCCAGTCCGGCGAGTCGATCAGTTGCGCCGCGACATGGCCGAACTTGGTGATGTTGTGGGAGATGTACATCAGTGGGAACGGCGGTTCGCCGCGCAGGCGATAAAGGATGGTCGGGCTGTTCTGCACGATGATGTTGGCGTCGGCCAGCTCCCGGGTGCGCTCCTCCACGGCCCGTTCGAGCATGTCCATTTTCAGCGCGGCGTCTTCGGTCATCTGCCATTTGACGGTCAGGGTGCTGGCCATCTGGCGGATTTCGATGGCATCGAAGGGTTTCTTCAGGATCAGCAGCCGGTCGCCCAAATCGAGGCGATCGGCGATGTCTTCCCAGGAATAATCCGAATAAGCCGTGCACAGCGCCACTTGCAGCTTGGGGTCGACGCGCCACAGCCGCTCGATGGTTTCGAGGCCGTCCCAACCTGGCGGCATGCGCATGTCGATAAAGGCCATGGCGAAGGGCTTGCCCTGGGCCAGGGCCGTTTCGACCTTGTTCAGGGCTTCCATGCCCTGGAACGCCGAGTCGAGGTCGAAACTCTGGCTGGAAACCGCCACCGGTGCGCCGAACAAGGCTTCTTCAGCGCTGCTCAGGTTGTCTTCAGGGGCTGCGTCGGGGCTGAGGATCTTTCGAAAATCCTCATGAATGGTTTGCGTGTCATCGACAATTAATATTCGCCGATTGGATCGTTCCGACGGCAGGCTCATGGCCGTGCACCGTCGAAATGCGGACTACAGAACCGTGGGAACATCGGATATCCCTTTCGCTAGCATGAGTATTCGGCCTGTACTTGGCCCTTCATGGGGTACAGCATAGTCGGCTCATCGGAAGCGCGAGGTGAGTGATGGCGAATTGTTTCTAAATTTTCGCAATCTACTAGCCTGTCTTTTGGGGCTAAGGTAGAACGGTTGTCGAATGACAGGAGGGGGTTCCAATGGAAGATCAATCGCCGGACGTTCCGGTAAGAAAGCCGACGGTATTGCTGGTAGATGATGAAGAATCGATCCTCAACAGCCTGCGTCGGCTGTTGCGCAGCCAGCCGTATGAAATCCTGCTGGCCGACAGCGGCGCCAAGGCGCTGGAGATTCTCAAGGAGCGGCCGGTCGATCTGGTGATGACCGACGCGCGCATGCCGAACATGGATGGCGCCACGCTGCTGGCGGAAATCCGCAAGCTTTATCCCTCGACTTTACGCATTCTGCTCACCGGTTACGCCGACGTGGACATGATGACCAAGGCGATCAACGAGGGGCAGCTCTATCGCTACCTCAGCAAACCCTGGAACGACGAGGAGCTGGTGCAGGCCCTGCGCCAGGCCCTGGCCCACCAGCATTCGGAAAGCGAGCGCCAGCGCCTCGAAGCCCTGAACCGCGAGCAGAACCAGCAACTCAAGACCCTCAACGCCACGCTGGAAAAACGCGTGGCGTCGCGCACTTCCGAGCTGCAGCAGACCGCCGACATGCTCGACCTGGCCTATGAAGAGCTCAAGCGCAGCTACGTGACCGGCACCGAGGTGTTCTCGCTGATCGCCAACCTGCGCCTGCCCAAGGCCAAGCAGACCAACCGGCAGATCATCGAACTGCTCCGGGTCTATAGCCGGCTCAACTTTCTCGACGAATCCACCGACCGCGACCTGACCATGGCCGGGGCGCTCTACAACATCGGCAAGCTGAGCTGGACCGACAACATGATGGTCACGCCTGCCGACATGCTGCACCACAGCGAACTGGAGCTGTACCGCGCCTATCCGAAGCAGAGCGAATCGCTGCTGATGACGCTCGACCCGATGAAGGACGCGGCGCGGATCATCCTTCATCACCAGGAGCGTTGGGACGGCAGCGGTTTCCCCGATCACCTGCGCGGCGAGGCCATTCCGTTCGGCTCGCGGCTGCTGAAGCTGGCGGTGGATTTCATCGAGTTGCAGCGCGGGTTGATCCTGGAACGGCAGATGAACAGCGACGAAGCGCTGGTCTACATCCGCAAATACGCCGGCAAGTTGTACGACCCGGACCTGGTCGAGGACTTCATCAAGGCGTGTGCCGAATACCTGGAAGACGTGACCCTGTCCGACCCGACGGTGAAGGTCGTGACCACCCGCGAGCTGGCGGCCGGCATGGTCCTGGCGCGCAACCTCAACGCCGACAACGGCATGCTGCTGCTCAACGCCGGCAAGGTCATGAGCGGCCCGCTGATCGAAAAGCTCATCGCTTTCGAAGCGATGGAAGGGGCGCGGTACAGCGTGTTCGTCAAGATTCCGGAAGAAGAGGCGGACCCTTCGGCGCCGAAGCCGATGTTGGGGTGATGAAAGTCTGACAGGCGATTCGGTTCCCCTGTGGGAGCGAGCTTGCTCGCGATAGCGGAGTATCAGTCAGATATTTTTCGACTGACACACCGCTATCGCGAGCAAGCTCGCTCCCACAGGGGAACTGTGTCGCATTGGAGATCGAGGCCAGGCTTTGCTCCCTCCGCCGCGATCTGTAATCTCCCCGGCATTTTCCGCCCGAGGTTCTGTAAAACATGACCACCCCCCTGATCCGCATCGCCGCCGCCCTGCTCATCGGCCCGGACGGCCGAACCCTGCTGGTGCGCAAGCGCGGAACCCTGGCCTTCATGCAGCCGGGTGGCAAGATCGAAGCCCATGAGCAACCGGTCCAGGCCCTGGCTCGGGAATTGGACGAAGAACTTGGGCTCAAGATCGATCCGGAGCAGGCCCGTCATCTGGGGCAGTTCAGTGCGCCGGCTGCCAATGAGCCGGGGTTCATCGTGCAGGCCGAAGTTTTTTTGCTGGACATCGACGCCCCGGTTTTTCCCGCCGCTGAGATCGAAGAAATCTGCTGGGTCGACACGATTGGCGACATTGATCTTTTCCTGGCGCCGTTGACAACCGAGGTGATCCTGCCGTTTTATCGTGCCACTTGCCTCGCGACCTGCTGATCCAAGACTCAAGGACTGATACCCATGATTCCATTGCCGGACCTGCTGATTTTCGCCGCCGCCGCGTTGTTGATGGTGCTCACGCCCGGCCCGAACATGATCTACCTGATTTCCCGTTCGATCTGCCAGGGCCGCAAGGCCGGCGTCACTTCTTTGCTAGGGGTGGTGGCGGGCTTCTTCGTGCACATGTTTGCCGCTGCGGCGGGGCTGACGGCGGTGTTCCTGGCGGTGCCCATGGCCTATGAAGTGTTGAAATGGGCGGGTGCGGTTTACTTGTTGTGGCTGGCCTGGCAAGCCGTGAAACCCGGCGCGCGTTCGCCGTTTCAGGCCCAGCAACTGCCGGCTGACTCGACCCGCAAGCTGATCACCATGGGTTTTCTCACCAGCGCCTTGAACCCGAAGATCGCGGTGTTCTACCTGTCGGTGTTCCCGCAGTTCATCAGCCCGGAACACGGTTCGCTGTTCACCCAGAGCATCATCCTCGGGCTGACGCAGATCAGCGTGAGCTTCAGCGTCAACCTGCTGATCGCACTGTTCGCCGCCGGGATTGCTTCGTGGTTCGTCCACAACCCGACCTGGCTGGCGGCGCAACGCTATTTCATGGGCTTTGTGCTGGGTGCGCTGGCCCTGCGACTGATGCTTGAGCAACGGCGTTCGGCGTGAGCATCCGACGGCTGAAGGCAGGTGATGCCGAGGGCTATCGCGAGTTGATGCTCCAGGCTTATGAATTTCATCCACAGGCCTTCACCTCCAGCGCCAGCGAACGAGCGGCGCTGCCCATCAATTGGTGGGAATCGCGCCTGACCAGCCGGCTCGAAGTGATCCTCGGCGCGTTCGTGGCGGATGAACTGGTCGGTATCGTCGGCCTGGCCCTGGAGCCCCGGCTGAAGGCCCGGCACAAGGCGACGTTGTTTGGCATGTACGTCGTCGAGCCCCATCGTCACACCGGGTTGGGTGAACGCCTGATGCAGGCCGCCCTCGACGAAGCCCGTCGCCATGCCTTCCTGCGCCTCGTGCAACTGACCGTCACCGCCGGCAACGAGCCGGCGATCAAGCTCTACCAACGCTGCGGTTTCGTGCTGTATGGCCTTGAGCCGATGGCGATCCGCGTGGCGGACGAATACCTCGACAAGGTCCATATGTGGCTTGAACTCTGATCTCACCGAAGATTTGAGTGATGGAGCTTTTTGTGGCGAGGGGATTTATCCCCGCTGGGCTGCGCAGCAGCCCTAACCCAGAGAACTCAATCTTCCTGACACACCGAATTGCCTGTTTTGAGGGCCGCTCCGCGCCCCAGCGGGGCGGTGCGACGTTTCGCTAAATCCCCTCGCCACAAAAGCCGTCTGTCAGCGCACCGCGCTGACACCGTCGAGGGTTGAAAACGACGTGTCCTTCGCCGTCAGCAAAAAATCGCGCATATACGGCGCATCCAGCATGTCGGTCCGCACCGCCGCGTAGAGCGTGGCGAACAAGCCTTTCTCCCCCAGCCGCTTGGCCTTCACGTAGCCCCGCGAGCTGTATTCATGCAGCGCCCAATGCGGCATGCCGCAGACGCCTCGGCCGCTGGCGACCAGTTGCATCATCATCACCGTCAGCTCGGAGGTGCGGACCTGGGCCGGTTCGATGTCGGCTGGTTCGAGGAACCGAGTGAAGATGTCCAGGCGATCGCGCTCCACCGGATACGTGATCAAGGTTTCGCTGATCAAGTCTTCGGGCACGATGTACGGCTTGCCTGCCAGCCGATGCTGGTTGGCAACGGCGAGCATCGCTTCGTAGGTGAACAGCGGCACGTAGGTGATGCCAGCAAGTTCCAGCGGGTCGGAGGTCACCACCAGGTCCAGGTCGCCACGGGCCAGGGCCGGCAGCGGGGCGAAGGCAAAGCCCGAGGCGAGATCGAGTTCGACTTCGGGCCAGGCATCGCGGAACTGGTCGATGGTCGGCATCAGCCACTGGAAGCAGCTATGGCATTCGATGGCCATGTGTAGGCGTCCGGCGGTGCCGCCCGCCAGCCGTGCAATGTCCCGTTCGGCGCTGCGCAGCAGCGGCAGGGTGGCGTCGGCCAGTTGCAGCAGGCGCAGGCCGGCGCTGGTGAAACGGACCGGTTTGGTCTTGCGCACGAACAACTGCATGCCCAGGCGCTCTTCCAATTCCTTGAATTGGTGGGACAGCGCGGATTGGGTCAGGTGCAAGCGTTCGGCGGCTTCCACCAGGCTGTCGGCTTCGCGCAGGGCATGCAGCGTCTTCAGATGACGGAGTTCAAGCACCGGGGTTTCTCCATGAATAAAACTTGTGATCAACACGAAAAGGTTGAGTTTGTCTCATGTGGGGCTGACTGTCGACAATGGCGCCATCTTTTACAGAAGGACATTCACCATGGCCCTGGCCCATACCCTCGGTTTTCCCCGCATCGGCGCCGACCGCGAATTGAAGAAAGCCCTCGAAGCCTATTGGAAAGGCGACCTGGCCCCGACCGCTTTGCAAGGCGTTGGGCGTGAACTGCGGGCCAGGCATTGGCAATTGCAGAAAGACGCCGGCATCGACCTGCTGCCGGTGGGCGATTTCGCCTGGTACGACCAGGTGCTCAGTCACAGCTTGACGCTGGGCGCCGTCCCGCCACGTTTCCACGGCACCTTGGATGATCAGGGCAAGCCGACGCTCGACACCTTGTTCGCCATGGCCCGTGGCGCCACGACCCGTTGCTGCGGCGCCGGTCACGGTCAGGCGCAGTACGCCCAGGAGCTGACCAAGTGGTTCGATACCAACTATCACTACCTGGTCCCGGAGTTTTCCGCCGACCAGACCTTCGCCCTGAGCTGGGAGCAGCTGTTCGACGAAGTCGACGAAGCCCACGCCCTCGGGCATCGGGTCAAACCGGTGATCATCGGCCCGCTGACGTACTTGTGGCTGGGCAAGGCCAAGGGCGGCGACTTCGACAAGCTCGACCTGCTGGAGCGCCTGCTGCCGGTCTACGGTGAGATCCTCAATCGCCTCAAGGCCCAAGGCGTGGAGTGGGTGCAGATCGATGAGCCGATTCTTACCCTTGACCTGCCACTGGCCTGGAAAAGCGCCTTCGAGCGCGCTTATCACATCCTCCAGTACTCGCCGCTGACAAAACTGGTGGCGACCTATTTCAGTGGCCTGGAAGACAACCTCGGCCTGGCGGTGAGCCTGCCGGTGGACGGCTTGCACATCGACGCGGTGCGCGCCCCGGAACAATTGGGGCAAGTGCTGGACCGCCTGCCGACCTACAAGATTCTCTCGGTGGGCCTGGTCAACGGTCGCAACGTCTGGCGTTGTGAGTTGGAGCAGGCGCTGGCGCAGTTGCGACCGGCCCAGGAACGCTTCGGCGATAACCTGTGGGTCAGCACGTCCTGCTCGCTGCTGCACAGCCCGGTGGATCTGGAGCGCGAAGACAAACTCGATCCCGAACTCAAGAGCTGGCTGGCGTTCGCCGTGCAGAAGTGCGGCGAAGTCGCGGTGTTGCGCGATGCGCTGAACGATCCGCAGGCGCCTGGCGTACAGCAGGCGTTGATCCACGGCCGAGCAGTACAGGCCCGCCGCGCGGCCTCGGCGCGTATCCATAAACCCCACGTCCAGGAGCGTCTGGCGGCGATCGGTCCACAGGACAGCCAGCGACGTTCATCGTACGCCAAGCGCATCGAGCAACAGCGCGCGCGGCTCAAGCTGCCGGCGTTTCCCACTACTTCCATTGGCTCCTTCCCGCAGACCCCGGCGATTCGTCTGGCGCGCCAGGCCTACAAGCAAGGCACGCTGTCGGCCAACGATTACCAGGACGCGATGCACACCGAGATCCGCCACGCGGTGCAGATCCAGGAACGCCTGGGCCTGGACGTGCTGGTGCACGGTGAAGCCGAGCGCAACGACATGGTCGAATACTTCGCCGAGCAACTGGACGGCTACGCTTTCACCCGTTTTGGCTGGGTACAGAGCTACGGCTCGCGGTGTGTGAAACCGGCGATCATCTTTGGTGACATCAGCCGGCCCGAGGCGATGACGGTCGATTGGATTCGCTACGCGCAAGGTCTCACCGACAAACCCATGAAAGGCATGCTCACCGGCCCCGTGACCATGTTGATGTGGTCGTTCCCCCGGGAGGACGTGTCACGCAAGACCCAGGCCCGACAGTTGGCCCTGGCCTTGCGCGACGAGGTGCTGGACCTGGAAAAAGCCGGGATCGCTATTGTGCAAATCGACGAAGCGGCCTTTCGCGAAGGCTTGCCGCTGCGGCGCGGGCAATGGCAGGAATACCTCGATTGGGCCGTGGAAGCGTTCCGCCTGAGCGCCTCGGGCGTGAGCGATGAAACCCAGATTCACACCCACATGTGCTACAGCGAATTCAACGACGTGATCAAGGCCATCGCCGACATGGACGCCGATGTCATCACCGTCGAAACCTCGCGTTCGGACATGGAACTGCTCGATGCATTCGAAGCGTTCGACTACCCCAACGACATCGGCCCGGGCGTCTACGACATCCACTCGCCACGGGTGCCGGACACCGCCGAGATGGTGGCGCTGATGCGCAAGGCCGTGCAGCGCATCCCCGCCGAACGGTTGTGGGTCAACCCCGATTGCGGGCTGAAGACCCGGGCGTGGCCGGAGACGGAAGCGGCGCTGGTGAACATGGTGGCGGCAGCGCGGCAGTTGCGGGGGCAGGTTGCCTGAACCACCACCGCCCCCGTGGCGAGGGAGCTTGCTCCCGCTGGGTTGCGCAGCAACCCCAGAACATCTCCCCGCCACCACGGTGCGTCAGACAAACCCAAAGGGCTGCTACGCAGCCCAGCGGGAGCAAGCTCCCTCGCCACGGGTGATCATGGCTTCAGATAACCACTCGGCAATCTTCATCAAACTGTCACGCAACTGTGGCAGCGCGCTTGAACAAACTTCATCAGACTCGCGCTCTACTGGGGTTCTGCGTTTTGGTGTTTCTTCATGCGTGTATTCATTTTCCTGGCCGCGTTGTTGTGCGGCTTGCCGTCGTTGGCGGCTTCTCGTTGTGATGTCAATGTCGCGACCCAACGGGTCGACCTGGACCAGGTAAGCCTGGCGTACCAGAGCATCGGGCGTGCCTCCGACCCGGCGCTGTTGTTGGTGATGGGCTTGGGCGGGCAGTTGATCCACTGGCCGGACGAAGTGGTGGTCGCGCTATGCGAACAAGGTTTCCGGGTGATCCGCTATGACAACCGCGACGTCGGCCTGTCCGCCTGGCGCCAGGCGCCAGGCAGCGCCAACCTCACGTTCGAGGCCCTGCGCTACAAACTCGGCCTGCCCGTGGCGGCGCCTTATTCACTGACGGACATGGCCGCCGATGGCCTGGGCTTGATGGACGCTCTGCACGTGCAAAGCTTCCATGTATTGGGCGTCAGCATGGGCGGCATGATCGCCCAGCACATGGCCGCAATGGCGCCCGGGCGTGTCGAGAGCCTGACGCTGATCATGACCACTTCAGGCGCGCAAGGCTTGCCGGCGCCCAGTGAAACCCTGGTGCAATTGTTATCGCGGCGCAGCGCATCGAATCGCGAGGTGGCGCTGGAGCAGCAGGCCGACTTGCTCGCTGCGCTGGGCAGCCCGATGGTGGTGGATGATCGGCAGGTCCTGCTGCACCAGGCGGCGGTCGCCTACGACCGGGCCTTCAACCCCGAGGGTGTGAAGCGCCAGATCATGGCGATCATGGCCGAGCCGAGCCGGGTGGCGCTGCTGAACCAACTGCAGGTGCCGACCCTGGTCGTCCACGGCACTGCCGATCCGTTGTTGCCGGTGATGCATGGCGTGCACCTCGCGGCGCATATCCGCGGCAGCCAGTTGAAGCTGATCCCGGGCCTGGCCCATCGCTTTCAGGAAGCCTTCAAGGAACCGTTGCTGGGGGCGGTGTTGCCGTATCTGCAGCAGCATCGCGAAGACACCTCGCACTGGGCGCAGATCGAGCCGGCGCAGGCGCCGAATCTGCTCTAACTGACACGGGGGTGCTTTTGTGGCGAGGGGATTTATCCCCGCTGGACTGCGCAGCAGGCCCAAAAGTTTTAGGGTCGCTTCGCAACCCAGCGGGGATAAATCCCCTCGCCACAGGGTCGTGGCAACGCTGCTATCGTGTTTGGGCCTGCTCCACCAACCACCCCATCAGTTCCTGCAACGGCCCCGACACCTCGGGTTTGCGCGGGTACACCAGGTGATAACCCAACCCCGTCCTGACCTTCAAATCGAACGGCATCACCAGCCGGCCGGCGCTGAGGTCTTCGCCGATCAGCGACCAGTCGCCAATCGCCACGCCCGTGCCTTGGGAGGCCATGGACATCGCCAGGTCCAGGGTTTCGAAATGCTGGCCCTTGCTGACGTTGCTCAGGTGCACGTCGGCCGCCGCCAGCCAGGCATTCCAGTCGCGCTCGTCGGCGGTGGGGTGCAGGAGCAAATGTTGTTGCAGATCGATGGGTGAATCCAAGGGGACCGGACCTTCCAGCAAGGGGCGCGAGCACACCGGTGTCAGCTGTTCATCGAACAAGTGCAGACAGTCAAGCGAGGCGTCGGGCGGCGGGCCGTAGACCACCGCCGCGTCGAACGCCTCACGCTGGAAATCCACGCCGTGGCGGACCGTGGTGGTCAGTTCCACCGGCACGTCCGGGCGCTCCTTCTGCCATTGCAACAGGCGCGGCAGCAGCCAGCGCATCACACAGGTCGGGGCCTTGAGCTGGAGGGTCTGGCGCTTCTCGCCGATCTGCTCGACCGCTTCGCCGATCAGGCTGAACACTTGCTGCACCCGGGGCAGCCACGCCTGGCCCTCGGCGGTCAGGCTCAAGCCGCGTGCCTGGCGCTGGAACAGCGCATACCCCAGATGATCCTCCAGCCCGGCGATCTGCCGGCTCACCGCGCCCTGGGTGATGTGCAGTTGTTCAGCGGCGCGGGTGAAGTTGCAGCACTGGGCCGTGATCAGAAACGTGTGCAGCGTCGGCAGCGGAGGGAGTCGTTTCATTTGGGATCCAAGCCATGACGTGAGGACATGGCTAGTATGACTTTTTATCCATTGTTGCCGCTACGGCCTGACCGTTCCAATAACGCCATTCCCTCAGAACAAAAGGGGCCCGCCAGGTGACGTGCGGGGCTCTTTTGAAGACAAGAAAAAGGCAATGGCAATGGCGACGTGCGGCGAAGTATTGGTCAAGTTACTCGAAGGCTATGGCGTGGAGCAGGTGTTCGGCATCCCAGGCGTGCACACCGTCGAGTTGTACCGCGGGCTGGCCCGCTCGAGCATCCGCCATGTGACGCCGCGCCATGAGCAGGGCGCCGGTTTCATGGCCGACGGTTACGCCCGGGTCAGCGGCAAGCCGGGCGTGTGCTTCATCATCACCGGTCCTGGCATGACCAACATCACCACCGCCATGGGCCAGGCCTACGCCGATTCGATCCCCATGCTGGTGATCTCCAGCGTGCAGTCGCGCAGTCAACTGGGTGGCGGGCGCGGCAAGCTGCACGAGCTGCCGAACCAGGGCGCGCTGGTGGGCGGCGTGGCGGCGTTTTCCCATACGCTTATGTCGGCTGCCGAATTGCCGGCCGTGCTGGCCCGGGCCTTTGCGTTGTTCCAGGCCGGGCGGCCGCGACCGGTGCACATCGAGATACCGTTGGATGTGCTCGTGGAGGAGGCCGATGGCTTGCTCACCAGCACGCCGGTGAATATCAGCCGTGCCGGGGCCGCGCCCAGTGCCGTTGAGCAAATGGCAACCCTGCTGGCGACGGCGCGGCGGCCGTTGGTACTTGCCGGCGGCGGTGCGCTGGACGCCGGGGTCGAGTTGACTGAACTGGTTGAACGCCTCGGCGCTCCCGTGGCGTTGACCATCAATGCCAAGGGCCTGCTGCCGTCTCGCCATCCGTTGCTGATCGGCTCGACCCAGAGCCTGGTCGCCACCCGCGCGCTGGTGGCCGAAGCCGACGTGGTGCTGGCGATCGGCACCGAGCTGGCCGAGACTGATTACGACGTCACTTTCGCCGGTGGCTTCGAGATTCCCGGCGCGTTGTTGCGCATCGACATCGACCCCGACCAGACCGTGCGCAACTACCCGCCAAAACTGGCGCTGGTGGCCGACGCCCGCAGTGCCGCCCAGGCATTGCTCGATGCATTGAACCGTCGCGTGCACGGCGCGGGCGACAACAATTGGGGCGCGGTTCGTGTCGAGCGGCTGCGGGTTGAACTCGATCAGCAATGGGACGTCCCGACCCGCGCCCAGACGCTGTTCCTCGAGACGATTCTGCGGGCATTGCCCGAAGCGGTTTTCGTCGGCGATTCCACCCAGCCGGTCTACACCGGCAACCTCACCTTCAATCCCGAACGCCCGCGCCGCTGGTTCAACTCGTCCACGGGCTACGGCACCCTCGGCTACGCGTTGCCGGCGGCGATCGGCGCCTGGCTTGGCGGTGTCGACAACGGTCATGGTCGCCCGCCCGTGGTGTGCCTGATCGGCGACGGCGGCTTGCAGTTCACCCTGCCGGAACTGGCCAGCGCGGTGGAAGCGCGCACGCCAGTGATCGTGCTGCTGTGGAATAACCAAGGCTACGAAGAGATCAAGAAATACATGGTCAACCGCGCCATCGAGCCGGTGGGCGTGGACATCTACACGCCGGATTTCATTGGTGTCGCCAAGGCCTTGGGCTGCGTTGCCGAAGCCGTCGATGGCGTGGCGCAACTGCATACCGCTTTACTCGCCGCTTGCGACCGGCAGGGTCCGACGTTGATTGAAATCGACCAGGCAAACTGGATGGCACAGGTGGCGAAATGAATTTCCCTACGACGCAAGACGGGCTGTACATCAATGGCGAATGGTTGGCGGGCGATCAACCGTTGCGAGTGATCAACCCGGCGACCGAGGCACTGCTGACCACGGTGTATGGCGGCGACGAGCATGCCGTTGATCAAGCCTTGGCGGCCGCTACCCAGGCGTTTGGCCCATGGTCAAGCACCTCGGGTGCCGAGCGTGGCGCGTTGCTGCGCCGTATCGCTGCCGGCGTGCGGGATGCTCGTGAGCGGCTGATGCATGTGCAATCGAGCAACAACGGCAAGCCGCTTTTCGAAGCAGCGATCGATGTCGACGATGTGGTCGCGACCTTCGAGTATTACGCCGGGTTGGCCGAAGAACTGGACGTCCGCCAGGACAGCCCATTGGCGTTGCCCAGCGACGATTTCAGCGCACGCATCCGCCGCGAACCTTGCGGGGTGGTCGGCTTGATCGTGCCGTGGAATTTCCCGATGGTCACCACCGCCTGGAAACTCGCCCCGGCCTTGGCCGCCGGTTGCTGTGTGGTGCTCAAGCCTTCGGAAGTCACGCCGCTGCCGGAGCTGGAACTGGCCTCGATCATCGCCGGATGCGGCTTGCCCGATGGCGTATTCAACCTGGTCTGTGGCACGGGCCTGGCCGTTGGTGCGCCGCTGGCGTCAGACCCGCGGGTGGCGAAGATTTCCTTCACCGGCAGCAACGCGGTGGGCGTGCAAGTGATGCAACGGGCGGCGGAAACGGTGAAGGGCGTGAGCCTGGAACTGGGGGGCAAATCGTCCTTGCTGGTACTGGCCGACGCCGACCTCGACCTGGCGGTGGAGCTGGCCTGCGGCGGTGGTTTCTTCAATGCCGGGCAGATGTGTTCGGCCACCACTCGGGTGTTGGTGGCGGATGAGCTGGCCGATGAATTCCTGCAACGGCTCAAGTCGCGCGCCGAGGCGATTCGCGTAGCCGATCCGTTTGACCCGGACGTGGAAATGGGCGCGCTGGTCAACCAGGCGCAATACCAGCGGGTGCTGGGACACATCGACCGCGGCTTGAGCGCTGGGGCGACGCTGGTGTGCGGTGGTCAGCGACCTGCGCATCTGTCGCGCGGCTTTTTTTTACAGCCGACTCTCTTCACCAACGTGCCCCTGGACAGTGCGTTGTGGTGTGAAGAGATTTTCGGACCGGTGCTGTGTGTACGCAGTTTCAGCTCCCAAGCGGAGGCGATTGCCCTGGCCAACGACAGTCGTTTCGGCCTGGTCGCCAGTGTGGTCAGTCGCGATGCCGAGGCGGCCGGGAAGGTCGCCGATGCCTTGCAGGCCGGGCTGGTGTGGATCAACGCACCGCAAGTGATTTTTCCCCAGGCCGCTTGGGGCGGCTACAAGCAGAGCAGTCTTGGCCGTGAATTAGGCCCTTGGGGACTGGCGGCGTTCCAGGAAATCAAGCACGTGATCCGGGCCGTCTGACGGCCCGTTATTCGGTCACGCATGCCTCGAAAAAAGGCATGCGCCACGGACATGGCTTCAATGAGTTTTTTTCGATAGTCAGGGATTTTGCACAACCTCAGGATGGCCGCAGACAGCGGCGAAGCCCTCGCAGTACGGGGCTTTGGTCGTCGTTGGACGGTGCGGGCGCAACAGGTTTTACCCACCTCATACTTAGAAGAACAAAGGGAGTCCTCCATGGGCGAGCATGATCTGAACAGACGTCAATTCATCAAGACCGCGAGTGTGGTGTCGGTCGCGGCGGCCGCCATGAGCGTGCCTTTTATCAGCGCCCGGGCCAGCGACACGCGGTTTGTCGGCAAGACCCTGCGCCTGTTGACCTGGTCCGATGACACCGGGTTGGCCGCACTGCGCAATATCGCCGCGACGTTCGAGGCCAAGACCGGGGCCAAGGTCATCGCTGATCGAACCGGCAGCACGTCGGAAATGGTCGCCAAGCTCAAGGCCGGTGGCGACCGCCCGCAGTACGACATCATCACGCTCGCGGGCGTCGGCGCCGAAGGCCTGGCCGCCGCCGGGTTGCTGGAAAAACCTGATCTTAATCGCATTCCCAACCTGGTCGATGTGCCGGCGCAATACCGCACGGGCGCGGGCGGGCATGGCATCGGTTATCTGTTGTGGTGCAACAGCCTGGTCTACAGCACTCGCACCTTGAAACAGGCGCCGGACAGCTACGCCGCGCTTTGGGATGGGGAGTTGGCGCCGAATATCTTCCTGCCGCCGCCGAACTGGACCGAGGCCATGGACCTGATCATCATCGCCGCGAAACTGGCCGGCGGTGACGAACACAACATCGAACCTGGGTTCAAGAAGCTCGCCGAGCTCAAGGATCGGGTGATGACCCTGGGGGAAAACCCCAACCAGATCGCCGAACTGTTCCGCACCGGTTCCCTGGACATGGGCGGGTTGTACGCGCCGGCGTTCTTCCCCAAGCAGATCCGCGATCCGGCCTATGGCCTTGGCGCGACGTTCGGCATGAAGGAAGGTTTCTACACCGACCTGATGCTCTCGGTCATGCCGAAAAATCGCCCAGGCGATACCGACCTGGCCTACGCCTTCATCGACCACTCCCTCGACCCGCTGGTGCAGGGCAAGATGGCCGAGGACATCTTCAACGGCCCGGTCAACGCCAAGGCCATCATCTCTGCCGAAGCGCGCAAGAGCCCGTACATCCTCACGCCCGAGCAAATCGCCGACAAGGCAATCATGCACGACAACGCCTTCCTGGCGACGGTGCATGACCAGTGGATCCGCCGGTACACGGAAATCTTCTCTTCCTGAATTTCCCTGGTGTGGGAGCGAGCTTGCTCGCGATAGCGGTGGTTCAGTTGCTGGAGACGTTGACGGTGCTGACGTCTTCGCGAGCAGGCTCGCTCCCACAGGGAATAGGGGGTGTATGCCGGATTTGTGAGCAACCGAAATCCAGTGTGGGAGCGAGCTTGCTCGCGAAAGCGGAGGGTCAGTTGACGAGGATGTTGGCTGTGCCGCCGTCATCGCGAGCAAGCTCGCTCCCACAGGGAGTCGGGGGTGTATGCCGGATTTGTGAGCAACCGAAATCCAGTGTGGGAGCGGGCTTGCTCGCGAAAGCGGAGGGTCAGTTGACGAGGATGTTGGCTGTGCCGCCGTCATCGCGAGCAAGCTCGCTCCCACAGGGAATCGGGGGGGTATGCCGGATTTGTGAGCAACCGAAATCCAGTGTGGGAGCGGGCTTGCTCGCGAAAGCGGAGGGTCAGTTGATGGGGATGTTGGCTGTGCCGCTATCTTCGCGAGCAAGCTCGCTCCCACAAGGAACTGGGTATTTGAAGATTTTTTGTTCTGTCGTTTTCCACTGACGAGACCTTGCCATGGAACACCAACCGTTGATCCATCCGCTAAGCGCCGCGCCGGCGCGTTCTCGGCGCGGTCTTTCGCCGACTGCGCGCGCGTGGTTCTTTCTTTCGCCGTCGATGCTGTTTCTCGGTGTGCTGATCGCTGCCAGCCTGTTGGTGCTGCGCATGAGCGTCGGCACCAAGGGCGCGGAATGGAGCGGCTTCAGCCTCGCCAGCTACGGGCAGTTGCTGGAGCCTTATTACCTCAAGTCCCTGCTGCTGACCTTGCGACTGGCGCTTATCAGCGCGGTGATCGCCGTGCTGCTGGCGATTCCCGTGGCCTACACCATGTCGCGCCTGGCCTCGCCGTTGTTGCGACGGGTGTTCCTGGCGGCGGTGCTGTTGCCGTTGCTGGTCAACCTGTTGCTGCAAAGCTATGGCTGGCTGGTCATCCTCGGACCTGCCGGCATGCTCAACCAGGCGCTGATGGGCCTGGGCTTGATCAAGCGGCCGATCATGTTGCTTTACAACCAGAACGGTGTGCTGATGGGCCTGGTCCAGACCGCATTTCCGCTGGCCGTTTTGCCCATCGCCAGTGCCATGCGCGGTGTGGCCCGCAGTTACGAAGAGGCCGCCGCCACCCTCGGCGCCAGCCGTTTCCAGGTATTCCGCCAAGTGGTGCTGCCGATGAGCCTGCCGGGAATCATTACCGGCGCGACATTGGTGTTTGCCTACAACGCCAGCAGCTTTGTCGTGCCGCTGTTGCTGGGTGGTCGACGGGTGCCGATGCTGGCGGTGATGGTCCACGATCAGATTGCTCCGCTGATGAACTGGCCCGCCGCTTCTGCCGCCGGTGTGGTGTTGATCGTCACCACGCTGCTGATCATGACCCTTTCCGAGTATTTCACTGGCCGTCGTCGGCGGATGCTGGAGGCTTCGCAATGAGCGTAACGAGTAAAAAACGCCAGGCGTTGTTGCCCGGTGAAACCGGACGCGTGGCGGGGCTGCTGTCAGGTTTCATCCTGCTGCTGGCGGTGCTGCCGATCCTGACCATGATCGTCATGTCCTTCAGCGGGGCGGCGAACCTGGACTTTCCACCGAGCAGCTACAGCCTGCAATGGTATCGGGCGGCCTGGCACACCTTCGTCTCGCCGGACGCCAGCGATGTGCTGAGCCTGGGCCAGGCCATGGGCACCAGCCTGTTGGTGGCCTGCCTGACGATGATCTTCGCCACGCTGATCGCCGTGCCGGCGGCCTACGCCCTGACCCGTTGCGAGTTCCGTGGCAAGGCCGTGGCGCTGCAGCTGATGTCGCTGCCGCTGGTGTTTCCCATGGTGGTGCTCGGGTTGGCGTTGCTGCTGGTGTTCGACAGCCTGCCGTTCCAGATGACCACCTCGCGGCTGGTGATTGCCCACGTGATCCTCGCCCTGCCGTTCGTGGTGAAGAACTGCACCGCCGCCATGCTCGGCATCGGCAGCGAAGTCGAAGAGGCCGCCCGTATGCTCGGGGCAACACCGCGACGAGCGATCGTCGACGTGGTGGTGCCGTTGATGAAGTCGGGGATTCTCGCCGGGATGCTGCTGGCGTTCATCGTCTCGTTCAACGAATTCACCGTGACCTATTTCCTCTACACCATCGATGTCATGACCGTGCCGATCTGGATGTACAGCCGCACCGTGTCGTCGCTGGACCCCACCGTTTTTTCGTTTGCCGTGCTCATCGTGCTGATCGACTTCGTGCTGATCTGGGCGTTGGAGAAACTGGTGGGCGAGGGCGGCGTTTCCTTTTGATTTCGAGGTGAAGACATGACTGGACTGATACTGGAAAATGTCGAGAAGCACTACGGCTCGGCCTGCGCGGTCAGGGACGTGAACCTGCATCTGCCCGAGGGCAAGCTGGTGTGTTTCCTCGGGCCTTCGGGCTGCGGCAAGACCACATTGCTGCGCATGATCGCCGGCCTGGAAAGCCTCAGCGGCGGCGAAATCCGCCTGGACGGCGAAGACATCGGCCACACCCCGGCGCACCTGCGCAACTTCGGCATGGTGTTCCAGTCGCTGGCGCTGTTCCCGCACATGACCGTCGGCGAGAACATTGCCTATCCGCTGAAACTGCGAGGCGTGGGCAAGGCCGAGCAACAGGCGCGGGTGGTGGAGTTGCTGGAGCTGATCCAGCTCCAGGCAATGATCGACCGGCCGGTGGCGAAACTCTCCGGCGGCCAGCGCCAACGCGTGGCGATTGCCCGGGCCATCGCCGCCCGCCCGAAAATCCTGTTGCTGGACGAACCGCTGTCGGCCCTGGACGCCAAGTTGCGCGAGTCGATGCAAGTGGAAATCCGTCAACTGCAACAGCGCCTGAACATCACCACCATCCTGGTGACCCATGACCAGCGCGAAGCCATGACCATGGCCGACATCGTCGTGGTGTTGGGCGAACATCGCGTGCAGCAGGTCGGCACGCCGATCGAGATCTACCGGCACCCGGCCAATGAATTCGTCGCTGATTTCATCGGTTCCGGCAATATCTTTCCCGCGACTTCCCTGGGCAACGGGCTGGTCGGGCTGCCGGGCGGGGACACGCTGGAAGTACCGGCCAGCCTTGGCGTCAATCCAGGGGAAAGGATCAAGTTGCTGGTGCGTCCCGAAGACGTGCAGCTGTCATCGCCCCAGGCCTCGGCGGGTAACCGCTTGCTCGGAAAAGTGCTGTTCGTGCGGGACATCGGCGCGACGATCGAGACCACGGTGGAATGTTCCGGCGTCTCGTTCACGGCGCTGAACACGCCGTGCCAGGGCATGGACCTGGGCATTGGGCAGCCGGTGTCGGTGACCGTGCCGGCGCAGGCGTGTCGGTTGCTGGGGACCTGAGCTCATCGTCCTGAGAGATGAGTTGTCTTGACTGGCGCTTTCGCGGGCAAGCCCGCTCCCACAGGAGATCTTCAGCGAACACAAATTCTCTATTCACAACCGATCAACTGTGGGAGCGAGCTTGCTCCGGGCGGCGATCCGACGATGAGGCCGGCCCAGTCAGCACAAAGTCTGGATCAAACAGTCATCCGCAACCGCGCCAGATCCCGCAACGGCGGCGCGCCAAACAACCGGCTGTACTCACGGCTGAACTGCGACGGGCTTTCATACCCCACCCGATAACCCGCCGCCGACGCTTCCAGCCCTTCGGCCAGCATCAGCCGGCGGGCTTCCTGCAAGCGCAGTTGCTTCTGGTATTGCAGCGGGCTCATGGCGGTCATGGCCTTGAACCGATGATGCAAGGTCGAGACGCTGAGGTTCACTTCCCGAGCGAGGTCATCGATGCGCAACGGCTGTTCGAAATGGCCGTTGAGCCATTTGATCGCCTGGCTGATGCGATGGCTCTGGCTATTGGCGATGGCGATTTCATACAGCCGATAGCCTTGCGGGCTGCGCAACAGGCGATAAAGGATTTCCCGGCGCACCAGGGGCGCGAGCATGGCGATGTCCTTCGGCGCATCGAGCAGGCGCGCCAGGCGCAGCACCGCGTCGAGCATCGGCGTGTCCAGGCGTTCGACATACAGGCCGCGACCGGCCGGGCGAGTCGGCACGCCGAGGGGGCCGGCATCGGCGATCAGCGCGGTGATTTCCGCCGGGTCGATGTCCAGGCGCAGCGCCAGGATCGGCTGCTCGGGCGAGACGTTGGCGATGCAACCGCTCAACGGCATCGACACCGAGACCACCAGGTAATGCAGCGGGTCGTAGTTGAACAATTCATCCGCCAGCCGCACCTGCTTGCTGCCTTGGGCCATGATGCACAGGGCCGGTTGCGCCAGCACGGGGGCGAATTTGTGCGGCTGGCTGTGGCGCGACAGATGCAACGAGCCGATGGCCGTGGCGTAGCTGCCGTCTTCGCTGGTGTTGCGGTCGATGATCGACGCCAGTTCGGCGCGCTGTTGTTCCAGATACGTGTCCAGCGGGACGTGGGCGTGATCGAGTGGCGACATGCCGGAATCCTCAACGAATACAGGGGCGATGTAACAAAGCTTATGTTTGTGCAAGGCGCGGCGGTAGTCACATCCTGTTGAAAGCTTGCCTGATCCTGCACGACTGGCGCCTGCAGAACTGTACAACGCGGTTGAAACTTGCTTGAAACCTTTTGTTTCAACTTCCGCTGTTCAACTCATGTCGAGGCCGGATTCGGGGTTGGCGAGGGGCAGGATTGTGCAATGGGTCGGCAGGAATCGACTAACGAAGCTGGCGTCGGGACGCTTAACCTTTGATCCTGTCGCAGCCTGTCCCCGGCTGCACAACGGATTACCTGGGAGGGTTGAACATGACTACACACATCCCCGTCAGTCACATGGCTTTCGTCCGGGCCCGCACTGGCTGTTCCAAGCCGTTGGGTGCACGCCTCAGCACACTGATCGCGCCCTCGCGCCAGGCGCCCGGTTGCCTGCACTTTGCCTTGCAGCAATCGCAATGCGACGCCGATTTGTGGCTGGTGTCCGGGCTGTGGGTCAACCAGCAGGCAATGGACGCTTACTTCAACTCACCGGCCATGGCGATCTTCGCCGAGCTGGTACAGGACCTGGTGGTGAGCAGCCTGGATTTTCACACCTTCCGGGAAGTATCCGCCGTCCAGGCGACCGAAGGGTGCATGGCGAAGGTACACAAACTGGCCGGTTGAAGGTTTAATGACGGTCATTTTCCATCGCCAGGATGCGCACTATGGCACGCAAAGCCTTTGAAACGTTTGAAGCAGTTTCCGCAGTTGTTCCCAAGGAAGGTGGCGGCTATTACGCAGCCATCGCCACCAAGGCCATCGGTGGCTCAGGTGCGCCGCGCTTCAACAAGGTACTTGAAGAGCAAGTGTTCGAAACCGCTACCAAGGCCGATCAAGCGGCTGCCGTGCAGTTGACTCACCTGCAGGGTGTCGACGACGAGGGTGGGTTGGTCTGGTAAACCAGCGCCGATAGGAATGCTTTTGTGGCGAGGGGATTTATCCCCGCTGGGGCGCGAAGCGGCCCTAAAACCTAGCGACTCGGTATGGCGGGATAATCGAGCTGATCTTTTTTGGGGCCGCTTCGCGCCCCAACGGGGATAAATCCCCTCGCCACAAATAATCTGACCGCCTATCTTTATCGAGGGCGATGCATCTTGAACAACGCCTCCGGCCCCAGTTGGAAATAATCCGCCGGCCCGCCACCGCGCAAGATCGGCTCGGCGGCTGCGGTGTCGTACACCCCATCCTTCAACAGCCATTTGGCGATATGCACGGCGACCACTTCGCCGAGGATCAGCCAGCTCGGCACCAGCCCTTTGTCCGCCCGCTGCAATTGAATGATCTGCGTGACCTTGCACTCGAAGGACACCGGGCTTTCAGCGACACGCGGCACCTGGATCACTCGCGACGCCACCGGCGTCAGGCCCGCCAATTCGAATTCGTTGACCTCTGGCGCGACCATCGCGCAGCTCTGGTTCATCTGCTCGGCCAGCGGGCGCGTGGCCAGGTTCCAGGCGAATTCGCCGGTCTGTTCGATGTTGTTCAGGCTGTCTTTGCGCCCAACGCTGGAGAACCCAATGATCGGCGGAACGTAGTTGAAGGCGTTGAAGAAACTGTAGGGCGCCAGGTTCAGGCGGCCTTCGCCATCCTGCGAAGAAATCCAGCCGATGGGCCGTGGGCCGACGATGGCGTTGAACGGGTCGTGGGGCAAGCCGTGGCCGTGGGCGGGTTCGTAGAAATGGATGTCGTCGGGCATGGCTGGAGAAGGTCCTGCGATGGAAGTTCAAGGGATTCGAGGATAGTGCAGGGCCCCGCCGTTTTTGTCAGCACCCTGGAACCTCGTGGGAGCGGGCTTGCTCGCGAATGCGGTGGTTCAGACAGATGGATGTTGACTGACACACTGCCTTCGCGAGCAAGCCCGCTCCCACATTGGATTTTTGCAGTCAGGAAAATCGTGCTCCGCTGTTATCGCTGTGCTGGTTTCGTTTGCCCCACAAACAACTAAGCCCGGCCGAAGCCGGGCTGTAAGAGTGTCGTTGTGGTTATTAGCTGATGGCGGCACCGTTGGTGCGATCGAAGCCATCTTCAGCGACGGTGTTGCCGTTGGTGCGATCGAAGCCATCTTCAGCGACGGTGTTGCCGTTGGTGCGATCGAAGCCATCTTCAGCGACGGTGTTGCCGTTGGTGCGATCGAAGCCATCTTCAGCGACGGTAGCGCCGTTGGTGCGATCGGAACCGTCAGCAGCGAGAGTGGCGGCGCCAGTGCGCTCATAACCATCAGCGGCGATGGCCGAGCTGGTGCGGTCGAAGCCATCGGCAGCAAAAGTGTTGGCGGCCAGTACGGACAGGGTCAGGGCGATGATCAGTTTGGTTTTCATGGTCGTGCTCCAGAATGTTTAACGTTAAGTGCCTTGGGTGTGGAGTTCATATTACGCTTGTTAAATTGATTAAAAAGCGCAAAAAAATGCTAAAACCTATCGATTAAATCGATTTGTTTGCGACTGCCACAATACGGTCAATGAGGCCCATTACCGGCGTATCCAATGGCGTTCTGTTGAGGATGAGGATGGGGGGCGGGCATTAACTAGAAATTAATGTCAGATAAATCTTCGGACATGCAGAACGAAAAAAGGGGCGAACCTGTCAGGTCCGCCCCTTTTTTCTATACGTGTCGAGAGGTCAGTCGGTCACGATCCGCGAATGCTTGCGGGTGTCCTTCATGGTGATGTAGACCAACAGCGACACGGCGATGCAAGCCGTCACGTACCAGTAGTAGCCGGTTTCCATGCCGATGCTCTTGAACCACAGCGCGATGTATTCAGCGGTGCCGCCGAAGATCGACACGGTGAGTGCGTAGGGCAGGCCGACGCCCAGGGCGCGGATTTCGGTAGGGAACAGCTCGGCTTTTACCACCGCGTTGATCGAGGTGTAGCCGCTGACGATGATCAGCGCCGCCATGATCAGGAAGAACGCGCCCCACCAGGTCTGGATGGTGTGCAGGGTGGTGAGGATCGGCACGGTGAACAACGTACCCAGGATGCCGAAGGCAATCAGGATCGGCCGACGACCGATCTTGTCCGACAGCCCACCGATGACTGGTTGCAGGCACATGAACAGGAACAGCGTGGCGGCGGAAATGGTGGTGGAGTCGGAGATGCTCATGCCGACGGTGTTCACCAGGTATTTCTGCATGTAGGTGGTGTAGGTGTAGAACGCCAGCGTGCCGCCCATGGTCAGGCCGACCACGGTCATCAGTTCCTTGGGATGGCGCATCAAGGTGCGCATCGCGCTTTCCTTGGCCTTTTCCTTCTTGGTGAACGACTCGGTTTCTTCCATGCCACGTCGCAGGTACAGCGCGACGATCGCACACAGCGCGCCGATGGCGAACGGGATACGCCAGCCCCAGGCGTACAGTTGCTCGGTGGTGAGGAATTGTTGCAGCACGATCAGCACGCCGAGGGCGATGAGCTGGCCGGAGATCAGCGTCACGTATTGGAAGCTGGAGAAGAAACCACGGCGTTCCTTGGTCGCCATCTCGCTCAGGTAGGTCGCTGAAGTGCCGTACTCGCCACCCACCGACAGGCCTTGGAGCAAACGGGCAAACACCAGCAGGATCGGCGCGCCGACGCCGATGGTTTCGTAGCTCGGGCTCAGGGCGATGATCAGCGAGCCGAAGCACATCAGGTAAACCGAGGCCATCAGTGCACGTTTGCGACCGGCGCGGTCGGCGTACAACCCCATCAGCCACCCGCCGATCGGGCGCATCAGGAAGCCCACGGCGAAGATCGCGGCGGTGTTGAGCAATTGGGCGGTGGTGTCGCCCTTGGGGAAGAAGACTTTGGCGAAGTACAACGAGAAAGCGGCGTAGACGTACCAGTCGTACCACTCGACCATGTTGCCGACCGAGCCACTGAAGATCGACTTGATCCGGCTGGCGGTGGTTCTTTCACGGGCGGGCACGGCAGCCGACCCGATGGGCAGGGCGTTGGAGTTATCCATTGAAGGATCCTTCGTTTAATTGTTTTTGTGGAGCGCGTGGGAACGCAGCCTGACAGGGCTATAGCAGGAGCTGTGCCAGGTGGCGAAAGGCCGGTCTAGAGGGGGTGGGGGTATTGCGTCGGCGGAAATCCGCTCATTGTGATTGGGGGTGTGGGCGGGAATCCGCTTATGCAGGAAGGTGTGTATCGTCAGTACCGGCCTCATCGCGAGCAAGCTCGCTCCCACACTTTTGTCCGGTGTACACATCCCCCTGTGGGAGCGGGCTTGCTCGCGAAAGCGGTGTGTCAGCCAATTCAATATCGACTGACCTGACGCCTTCGCGAGCAAGCCCGCTCCCACATTTTTGTCCAGCGTGTACACATGCCCCTGTGGGAGCGAGCTTGCTCGCGATGAGGCCAATACAGCCGCCAAAAAATAGCGACCTTACAAAAACATCTCCCGGCTCAACCCATGCCGCTGCATTTTTTCATTGAAGGTGCGGCGCGGCAGTTGCAGCTCTTCGAGCACGGCTTTCACGTCACCCTTGTGCCGGGTCAGGGCGGCGCGCAGGCATTGGGCCTCGAAGGCTTCCTGTTGGGCCGCGAGGGACTGGCCCGGTTCGGTGTCCAGGGCGGGCAGTTGGTCCAGGCCCAGTACCTGGCGCTCGGCGACGTTGGCCAGTTCGCGCACATTGCCCGGCCAATCGTGGCTGAGCAGATGGCTCAGTTGTGGGCCGCTCAAGGGGACGGCGGGGCGGCCGAGGCGTTCGGCGGCGCTGTGGGTGAAATGCTCGAACAGCAGCGGAACATCTTCGCGTCGTTCCCGCAACGGCGGCAGGCGCAGCTCGGCGATGTTCAGGCGATAGGCCAGGTCTTCACGAAAACGCCCGGCCCGCGCTTCGTCCAGCAAGTCGGGCTTGGTGGCGGCGATGATGCGCAGGTCGACGTTGATGCTCTGGTTGGAACCCAGGCGTTCGAGTTTCTTTTCCTGCAACACGCGCAGCAACTTGGCTTGCTGGGCCAGCGGCATGCTTTCGATTTCATCGAGGAACAGCGTGCCGCCGTCGGCGTATTCGAGCTTGCCGATGCGCTTGCCCTGGGCGCCGGTAAAGGCGCCGCTTTCATGGCCGAACAGTTCGGCCTCGAACAACGGTTCGGGGATGGCCGCGCAGTTCAGGGCCACGAACGGTTTGCTCGCCCTTGGCCCGAAGTCGTGCAGGCAACGGGCAACCAGTTCCTTGCCGCTGCCGGTTTCGCCGCGGATCAACACGTTGACCGGCAACGTCGCCAGGTCCAGCACCTGGCGACGCAGGTTTTGCAATGCCCGCGAGACGCCAAGCAGGGTGGCGTCGAGCTTGGCGCGGGCATCGGCCTGTTCGTGCAGCCGGCGGTTTTCCAGAATCAGGAAGCGCTTGTCCAGCGCCCGGCGCAAGCTGCCCAGCAGCGCTTCGGGGCTGAAGGGCTTTTCGAGGAAGTCGTAGGCCCCGTCGCGCATGGCCTCCACGGCCATCGGCACGTCACCATGGCCGGTCAGCAGAATCACCGGCAGGTCCGGGTCACGCCTGCGCACTTCGGCCAGCAACTCCAGGCCGCCCAGCCCGGGCATGCGCACGTCGCTGAGGATTACCCCGGGAAAATTGTCCGGCAGATGCGCCAGGCATTCTTCGGCGCGACTGAACAATTGCACCTGGAATCCCGACAGGCTCAGCCACTGCTCGACAGCCGTGCGGATGCTGCTCTCGTCATCGACGACCATGACCGAATCAAGCATGCAATTGCGCCTCCTGATCGATGGGCAAGGTCACGCAGAATACCGCGCCATGTTCATGATTGTCCGCCGTCAACCGCCCGCCGGATTCATGGATGATCGCAAACGAAACCGCCAGCCCCAGGCCGAGGCCATCGCCTACGGCCTTGGTGGTGAAGAAGGGGTCGAACACTTGCGCCAGATGTTCTTCGGCGATCCCGGTGCCGCTGTCGCTGACGCTCAGGCGCCACAATTGGTCATCGGCCTCCAGGCGCACTTCCAGGCGCTTGAGGGGTTGGTCGGCCATGGCGTCGAGGGCGTTGCGCAACAGGTTGATCAGTACCTGTTCGAGGCGGATCGCGTCGCCACGAACCCACGCCGGACGGGTCAGGTGCAACACGGTACTGACGTTTTCGTCCCGCAGGCGCGTTTCCAGCAATTGCAGGGCTTGATCTACTACCGCCGCCAGGTCCAGGCGTTCGCGCAGGCCGCTGGGGCTTTTGCGGGCGAAGGTTTTCAAGTGGCCGGTGAGGGCGGCCATGCGCGTCAGCATGTCGTCCACCGGCTTGAGGGCCTTGTAGGCGTCATCGACGCGGCCATGGTCCAGCAGCAAGCGCAGGGTGGCCAGTTGCATGCGCTGGGCGGTCAACGGCTGATTGATTTCGTGGGCCAGCGCGGCGGACATCTGCCCGAGGGCGGCGAGCTTGGCCGATTGCACCAGGCCGTCCTGGGCCGTGCGCAACTCGCGCGTGCGCTCGTCCACCAGGCGTTCAAGTTCCTCGCGGCTGCGTTGGCGCAACCTTGCCAGGCGCCAGCGCTGGTTGAGAAACAGCAGGAGGAACACCAGCGCCAGCCACAACCCGGCGGCGGCGAGGCCGGCGTTGCGCAAGTCTTCGAAGGCGATCTGAGGGCGCCGCAACAAATGCAGGGTCCAGCCTTCGGCGGTCAACGGCAGGGACTCCCATAAGTAGTCCGCGGCGCCATCAGGCGCCTCGACCCGGGCCAGGTGGCTGTTATCGTCAAAGCGTCGCAGCGGTTCATAGGCCAGCGGTTGCAACGGTTGCTTGTCGTATTGGCGCGTGGCCTTGAGCTCGGCAAGGTCGCTGTCGGACAGGGCGTGCAAGTGGCGATAGCGCCAGCCCGGACGATTGGCGATGAAAATGATGCCCCGCGCATCGCTGACCAGCAACGTGTCGCTGCCCTGGCGCCACTCTCGCTCCAGCTCCGGGAATTCGAGCTTCACCACCATGGCCCCGAGGAATTCGCCGTCGTCGCCGGTCACCGCGCTGGACAGGAAATAGCCGGGGATGCCACTGGTCACGCCCACCGCATAAAACCGCCCGGTGCCATGGGTGCGTGTCTGGATGAAATAGGGGCGAAACCTGTAGTTGTGACCGACATAGCTACTGGGCAGGCGCCAATTGCTGGCCGCCACGGCCAGGCCGGTACGGTCCATCAATTCCAGCGTGGAAGACTGCGCGGCGCCGTTGATCTTTTCCAGCTTGCGATTGAGTTCATCCTGTTGTGCCGGGCTGATCGGCCCCTTGAGGGCGTCCCGCAGCTGCGGGTCCAGGGCGAGCACGACGGGCAGGGCGCGATAGCGTTCGATCAGGGTGTGCAACGAGTTGGCGTACAGCGCCAGTTGCTGGCTGGCACGGCTGGCGTCTTCTTCCAGGGCCTCGCGTTCGGCATGGCGCACGGCCAGGGTGGCGGCAAGGGCGGCGCCGGCGAGGATCGAGGCGATGACAAGAAGCAGGCGCAGGGGGCGCGGCATTGCGGACATATAAATGTTCAAGGACCGGGCAGGGATGGGCACGATAGCACGCCGCCACCCCTTCGTGATGCGCCTCGATGCGTGGTTATCTAAGCATCCTCTGCGTCTGTTTCAAACGCCCGACGGTGGCCTCCATTTCTCTGTGCATGCTTCGACGGGTGATTCCAGTCGATTGTCCAAATATTTTGCTCAAAGGCACGTAAACATCGAAGGTCTCAACGCCCGCTTTGTCGTACAGCCTGTCGACGACAGTAATTTCCTGGGTTAATAAAGTGATCAGCTCGTTGATGTATTGATCGGCACGGTCTATTTTTTCTTCGGAAATTTCCTGCCCCGCGCCGATGATCTCATGGGCGATTTCAACGGTGCCTGTTGCAGTTTTCACCACGGCAGAAATCGCGCTGCCACCTGCCACATCCGCTGCTTTCAACGCAGTCGATGTGCCCGTGTTCACCGCTTCCCTTGCCAGGCTCAATGCATCCTTTCGAGACGGAGATTGCAGACTCTCAGCGAAGCCCTCGGCTTTCTTCAGCAGATAGGTGGCTGGACTTTTCTTGGCGTCGACCCCCTTGATGATTTCGCTCGGTTCCAAGGCAGAACTTTTGAATTTGACTGACGCGTCCACCCCCGCTTTCTCTATGCCCTTGTCCAGTCCCAAGGACACTCCCTTGGCTACTGCAAAACCCACTGCGACGCCTATGATCATACCGGGCGGGCCTGCCACGGCGCCTAACGCCGCTCCTCCCACGCCTAACCCAGCGCCCACTGTCAAGTTGATCGCGTTCTTGGCTACCTGGACGCCGACCCTTGACGCTGCCGATTGGGCACGGGTCGATGCTGATCGATGATTATCCAGTTGTGCTTGAGCCTGGATAGCCCTCGCTGAGATTGTCCCCAGGAGATCACTGAACCTGTAGATGCCTTCGCGTAATTCGGAGCGAGCCCGGTACTGCTGCTGGCGTTTCCTCGCTGCAGCCTTCCGGTCATCTCTCTCCGTTCGCTTCTCTCTTATGAACCCGCCTACATCGACATAGGTCATCGGATTGTTGGTGACGAACCCATATAGGTTCAACCCGTCGATATCTCCCGCCGGGTCGGCACTCACCCAGCGTGCCAGCCACGGCGCGTAATAACGTGCACCGTAGTAATAGAGCCCGCTGGCGTCCATCTCCTTACCAGAGTAGCGAACGGTCCTGTAGCTTGCTTCCAGGGCGGAACGGCCCGCGTACCAGGCGGTTCCGCCGAAAGGATAATAATGCTCAAGGCTGATCAGGCCGCCGGCGCGGTCCAGCTCCAGTGTGCTGGAACCCAGGTGATCATCGAGGTTGTAGCGCAACTGATCGGCTTCGATCCCCACAGGTTGGCCGGCTTCCCAATGCAGGCAGCGGACACTGCCGTGAGCCAACCCGAGGGTGAGTACGTGGAGACGTTCGCCATCGCTGGAAGTGCGTATTTCAATGCCCGGCAAATAACGTGTCTGCTGGACTGTGCCTACGGCAGTGTGGGTTTTGCCGACCCGCTCGCCCTGGCTGTACAGATAGGTTTCGTTATCGTCGCTCAGATCATCTTCCCGCTTGATCACCGTGACAGTGCTGAGCTGGTCGCGAGAGTTCCAGGTCAGCGCCGGCGTACCGCTCTGCAGGAACAGCTGGTTACCATGGGCGTCGAACTGCGTGTCGAAATCCGGCTCGGGTTCGCCTTCTGTCCATCGCACGCCGCGGTTGCTGTTGGGGTCGATGCGCGTGATGTGCGTGTGATTGTTGCCCTCGCGAATATGGCGCAGACGGGTCAAGTTGTTGCCGCTGTCGTATTCGTATTGTTGGGCATAGTTGAAGCGGCGGTTCGGGTCGATGGGGATGATGGGGGCCGGCAAGCCGGGTTGCAGGTGTGGTGTGTCGCCCTCGAAGCCGCTGGCGGTGATGAGCCGATAGAGCGAGTCGTAGGTAAACTCGCGATGGCCGTCCACGCGTTGGTTGGCAAAATGGACGGTGGCGACTGTGTGGTCTTCGATGCGCGTTATGTTGCCTACACGATCGTAGAAGTAGGCCAGGTCCTGGCGCAGGTCTGCACCGGGTTTTCCTGCCTGGAGTGTGCTCAGCCGGCCATCGGCCGGGTCATAGGTCCAGCGGCTGATAATGCCGTTTGCCGCCTCCTGACGCTCGATCTGGCCGGCAGCGTTGTACTGGGCCGCCAGCATGATCGGTTGCGACGCGGTATCGAACTTGAGCTGCAAGTCGACTGCCTTGAGCTGCCCGGCGACGTCCAGGCGCAGGTGCTGGCGATGACCGCCTGCATCGGTCTGGCCGATGAGCGCGCCGAGGGCATCGAAGGTTTGCTCGGTCGTATGAATGTCGGCGTCGGCGAACGCGCGGGCCTGACGCAGGGGCAAGCCGGACAGGCCATAACTGTCGCAACGCAAAGTGCCGGACGGATCGACTTGTTCCAACAATTGCCCACGCACGTTGCGACCGGCGTCTTGAGTGGCGTCGCCATAGGTGAAGGTTTCGACATTCAAGTCGCTGTTCTCGTCCAGTGCCACCGGGCGCAACTGGCTGTCATGGTGCATGCGCCATCGATTGCCACGTGCGTCCCAGCGTTCCAGGGTTTCACTTGCCAACCCCGGCAATATCAAGCGCCAGCCGGCATCGACGCTGTCGATACGCAGCGGCTCCCCCATGAGATTGTAGATCGTGGATTGGTTGGCTTTCGGGGCATGGCCGAACAGACGGGCATCCCATTGTTCGGCGAGGCGCCCGGCTCCGTCGAACCGTTGACGGGCGATGAGGGCGACAGCGGCGACCGAAGCCTCGCTACGCAGGTAAGCGACTTGCCGCACGGGCAAGCCTCGTCCATCGACGGCGACGACGTTCGGAGTGCGAGCGTGGACATTCGTCATATCAGTCCTTCGACAATGGGCCAGTCGATGGCGGGACGGTATCGTTGTAATCATGATCGCACTGATACCACGGATGATAGACATGCCAGGCTTGATCAAGCTTGGCATTGATGACCTTGATCAAGCGCCCTGGCGGGTCGTAGAACTGCTGGTCGTGGTAACCGTGTTCTCGCAGCGAGGCGTCATTGATGTAGCGCCAGGTATCGGCGAAATAGGGGCGATACATCCGCGTGACCAAGCCTTTATTGTTGTACTCGACCCGTTCGCTGACGCGCCAGCGCGGGTCGGCTTCGCGCTGTACCGGCTTGCCATCCCCGCCTAACTCCAGCGAGCCTTCTTCAGTCACGGCGTAGGCTTTGCCTGCCTCGACCAACTGCTTGGTTTGCAGGGCGCGGCCAAAGCCGTCGACGGCGCTGAGGGTGATGCGGATCTGTTGCAGCGGGTCGTCCGGGTAACGATCGGCGCTCAACACGACGCTGTGCACCGGTTCCCGAGGCGTGGCCCGGACCAGCCTCCAGAGTCGCTCCTCATCGGCGGTGCGCACGGCCAGTCGGGCCAGGCGAACCCGTGCCGAGGCCCGGACATGACCGCTGGGCAATAAGTATCGAGCCCGGACCCACTCGTCACGTTGTGCCGCCGACACCTGCGCCAGGTCGGGCAAACTCATCCAACTCATATCTTCGACACGCACGGCGCTGGCGATGTTGCCCAGGGTTGCCTTGGAGTTCGCAATCGCATAGGCCGGCGACAGGTCGGCAGGGGGCTCATAATCCTCAATGCCATGGAAGCCTGCCGGAACGCCATTTTCAGTGCCATGGAACGTAACGCCCAACGGTACGCCCGCCGGTCCGTAAAGCGCTTGCTGGACGTTCTCGTTGGCGTCGGTGATCTTGCTTGGCAACAGCGAGTGGTAGTTGTATTCGACGCGGGTGGTGCAACCGTCCGGAAGCTGTACGGCGATGGCCATCAAATGAAAATCGTCGTAACTGACCGAGGTGACGCCATGGCTCTGGGTCTCCTGTAATTGGCTGATGTGGAAGAAGCCGTCCAGCGGCAAGTATTGGGGAAAGCCGATTTTCTTGGACCAGAGGTTTCGGGCCTCGTCCTTTTTCGAATCTTCAAGTAGGAACAGCGCCATGGGCTCGAAGCCGATCGTTTCCAGTTGCTCGCGAATGTCGAACGGTTCAGGCACCGCGTCGTAGGCGCTCAGCGCCTGCTCGTCGAATTCGGCGATTTCCAAGGGACCGCGCAAAGCCTGGAACAGGATCTTGCCTGATCCGTCGCGCATGTAGGTTTGTTCCTCAAGGGCGATCAGCTCTCGGGCGGCCGTCCAGGCCGGCGAACCCTGAAGCTCAAGGACGCTTTCGTAGCTCACCTGTTGCGGTGTGAGTCCGCCCGGCAGTGGGGCTTTGGGGCGTTGCAACCCGTTGGTCCGGGCGCGCCAGGGCAAGCCCAGTCGCTGGCGCAGTCCTTCCTCGTCGATCAGGTGTTGATAGTCGGCCAGGCTTTCGGTCAGGTGGTACACCTGTTGTTGATCGTCGTGAGCGTCGCGCCACCAGGTGTTTTCATCCTCATCCTCAAAGGGTGGCTCGTCGTCCGCTGTCAGGCGTCGCGCGTAATTGACCAGGAAACCGTGAGTCAACTGGCCGTAGCGGTTCCAGGCCAGGTTGATGGTGTGTTGGGCTTGCGGGTCGTTGATGAAACCGTCGTATTGATAACTGACCGTTTCCAACGCCAAAACCAGCAAGCTTTTTTGGCCGTCATGGGGTTGGCGCAGCAGGTAACGCTGTTGCGTCACGGTGTAGGGCTCGAGCATGGCAATCGATTCGGCGTGATGGGTTTCGCTGCGCAGTACCTGGCCACTCAAGGCATAGGCCATTTCCCGGGCCGTGTCCGGGTCGGGCGTGATGATTTCGTCGACGTTGTCCCGTTCGTGGAGCCGGGCCAGCAGCGTGGGCCCCAGCGACGGGGCATCGCTGTCGATGTCAAAACAATCCTTGAGCGGCTGATCGACGGTGCGGCCGGTGTGGAACCAGGTCTTGAGCAGCACTGGCGCGGTGAAGCTGTCGTCTGTGTCACCGGCGGGGATTTCGCTGTCGAGCTGATACAGCCGGCCGAAGCCACGGAACTCGCGGTGATAGCTGTCGTAGTCGCCTTCAAAATAGCTGAGGTGTTGGGTCAGGTAGTTACCGGTGATCTCGTCCAGTTGTTGCTGGTGCGCCACCAGTGGAAGGGCCATGGGCAGGTAGCAATCCAATGGTTTTCCCTGCGCCACGCGCTGTGCTTTTTCATCCAGCCAGAACTGAGCGCTGCTGCGGTAGGCCAGCGTACTGCTGCAACCCATGTTGTTGTTCGTGGCGCTGAGCACGTAGGGCCTTGAGGCGACGAAATCGTAGCGCCAATGCCGGGGTTTCATATCCGGCATGGCATGGGGCACGCTCAGGATCAGGCTCGCACAACCCAGGCCTTGCAGGTCGGCCAGTGTGACCTGGCAAAGATGGTCATAACGCAGGCCGTCGGGCCAAGGCACCTTAGTAGGTTCCTGATCCACCTGATTGCCGCCGTGGTTGAAATAAATCTCAAAACAATCGCTTTGCAGGTAAATCAATGCCGGCGCACCGGAGCCATCCAGATCGGCGATCCGCACCCGCTCTACATTGAACTCGTCATAGGTGAAGGGCAGGGCGCTCATGACGAAACCTTTGCCGAAACGCCCATGACCGAGGTTTGGCCAGCATTTGATTTCATTGAAGCGGATACGGCACAGCTCGGTGCTGTCGCTGCCCAGCATGTTGGTGAACAACACCAGCTCACTGCTCACATCGCTGAACAATGGCAGGTCACTGTCCGGTTCATGGGGAACGTCAACGCCGGCGGCGAAGCCTTGTTCACGAAGGTTGGCGTAGAGTCGCACGCTTTTCGGGCCGATCATGGCCAGCGAGCGCAAGCCGTCGCCGGTCAGGTCGCTCAATTGCGCGGCGGGGTGCAGGAACTCCGTGGGGAAACGCTTGAAGTCGGTGAAGGTCGACCAGCTGCGGTCAGGGTTCAGCGTGTAGAAGCCGTTCATGCCGGGCTGGGCGATGACCCAATTGAGGCGGCCGCTGCCGGTCAGGTCGGTGAGCAGTTGCATGACTCCCGGGTTTTCGGCGGCGATCGGAATGCTGGGAAGAAGCGACCAGGCACCGTAACCGATTTCTTCACTGTCGCCGGTCGTGGCGCGCTCGGGTTCGCGGTAATACCAGCCATTGGTATAGCGGCACAAGAAGCCTGGGACGCCTTCGCCATACAGGTCGACGCATTGATAGCGAACGCCATCTTCCAGGGCGGGCATTGTCTCGAGGGCAAAGAACGTCTTGGGTTCCAGGTTCGGCTCGAAGTCGCTGTAATGCAGTTCGACGGGCGGGCTGTTTTCGACCCGGCCGTCGGCGTCCCAATCTTGATAATGGGCAGCGGTCAATGTGCTATAGCGCAGCTCGGTAGTGGTGTATTCCAATAGCAACCGTCGCACCAGCGCGGGTTCGGTGTCGGTGTCGGCGGGGAAGTGGTGGAACATCAATACTTGATGACACAAGCGCCGTGTGCCGACTTCGAAACCGTATCGGTACGCGTGGAGCGGGTCGTCGCGCGGTAGCCAGTCGTCTTCGTCGTCGGCTGTCCAGGCCGGTTTTCCATCGAGCTGGACGGTGCGCTGTCCGTAGTCGAATAACAGATGGAAGTGCCAGGGCAGGTTGGCGGGGTTCTCTTCCTCGAAACAATAAAAGGTTTCGCTGGCCGTGGCATTGCCATAGCACACCCGGCGCAGGTAGCGCTGGGCGCTGTAGTCGTGGTCATCTTCGGACTCGGCGGGATCGGCGGTGTATTCGTAGTAGATGTGCTCGCCCAGCGGGCTGACTTCTTCCAAGAGCAGCCATTCGGCAATGCGTAGCGGATTCTCCGGATCAGCAATGCGCGACTCGCCGCTGTGCCCATAGCAATACAAATTCCCGTCGCTACCTTGTACGCGCCAGAACGGCGGCTGGCCGCCGTCGGGCATCCACAGCTCATAGATATCGAATGCGCTTTCCAGCCTGGGGTAATAGCGCACTACGCTATAGGTCATCCTGCTTCGCCCTGGGAGCGTGCGCGTTACGTGTGCCTCGTGGTCGGGCCAGCGATCCACCCCGTCGGGACCGACCATGACATCGTCTTCGAGGTAATGCGGCACGCCTTTACTGGTCTTGCGCGCAATGCTGGGGATCGGCAGCTGCATGCCGATGCCAAACGGGCCATTGCCGCTCTGGCTGTTGTACTGAAGGGTCATGGCCGGCGTCAGGTAACGAGCGCTCGACACCGGCAGCGGCAATTCAAACGAGGCGGCGCCCCGCGTGCCCACCGGGCCGAGGCTGTTGCCAATAGTCGCGATCGACGCGCTGCCGGCAATGGAGGGTGTGATGATCTGTAGGGGCGCTTGCTCTGCCATGGACGTTTATCCCTTTGATCAGCGCCAGGGCTGATTCCTGGTCAGGATGAGGATGCCAAGGGGGAGCGGGGATGTAACCTGTCAGATCTTACAGGTGGGCGGGTTTGGCCGATGAATGGCTGTGCGCATGCCTTTTGTGGGAGCGAGCTTGCTCGCGATAGCGGTGTGTCAGTCAACGTCCATGCTGAATGATCCAACGCTATCGCGAGCAAGCTCGCTCCCACAGGTTTTTGCTGCGGGCATGAAAAAAGGCCGGTGGGTTTGCCGCCCACCGGCCTTTTTCACAGCGCTGGAGTGCCTGTTATTGCACTTCCACCGCCAGGCTCTCGCTGATCTTCTGCTGCCAGATCGCCGGGCCTGTGATGTGCACCGACTCGCCTTTGCTGTCCACGGCGACGGTCACGGGCATGTCCTTGACCTCGAACTCGTAGATCGCTTCCATCCCCAGTTCGGCGAACGCCAGGACCTTGGATTTCTTGATTGCCTGGGCCACCAGGTAAGCGGCGCCGCCGACGGCCATCAGGTAGACGGCCTTGTTGTCCTTGATCGCTTCGATGGCGGTCGGGCCGCGCTCGGATTTGCCGATCATGCCCAACAAGCCGGTCTGCTCGAGGATCTGGCGGGTGAACTTGTCCATCCGCGTGGCGGTGGTCGGGCCGGCTGGGCCCACCACTTCGTCACCGACCGGATCGACCGGGCCGACGTAGTAGATGAAGCGACCCTTGAGGTCCACCGGCAAGGTTTCGCCCTTGTTCAGCATCTCGACCATGCGCTTGTGCGCCGCGTCGCGACCGGTGAGCATCTTGCCGTTGAGCAGCACGGTTTCGCCCGGCTTCCAGCTCTGCACGTCTTCCGGGGTCAGGGTGTCGAGGTCCACGCGACGGGCCGACGGGCCGGCTTCCCAGACGATTTCCGGGTAGGCGTCCAGCGGTGGCGCTTCCAGCGATGCCGGGCCGGAACCGTCGAGCACGAAGTGGGCGTGACGGGTGGCGGCGCAGTTGGGGATCATGCACACCGGCAGGGAGGCGGCGTGGGTCGGGTAGTCCATGATCTTCACGTCGAGCACGGTGGTCAGGCCACCGAGGCCCTGGGCGCCGATGCCCAGTTGGTTGACCTTCTCGAACAGCTCCAGGCGCATCTCTTCGATACGGTTCTGTGGACCGCGGGCCTTGAGCTCGTGGATGTCGATGGATTCCATCAAGACTTCCTTGGCCATCACCGCGGCTTTCTCGGCGGTGCCGCCGATGCCGATGCCGAGCATGCCCGGTGGGCACCAGCCGGCGCCCATGGTTGGAACGGTCTTCAGGACCCAGTCGACGATGGAGTCGGACGGGTTGAGCATGGCCATCTTCGACTTGTTCTCGGAGCCGCCGCCCTTGGCCGCCACGTCCACTTCCACGGTGTTGCCTGGGACGATGGAGTAGTGGATGACCGCCGGGGTATTGTCCTTGGTGTTTTTGCGCGCGCCTGCCGGGTCGGCGAGGATCGATGCACGCAGGACGTTTTCCGGCAGGTTGTAGGCGCGACGCACGCCCTCGTTGATCATGTCGTCCAGGCTCATGGTCGCGCCATCCCAACGCACGTCCATGCCCACGCGCACGAACACGGTCACGATGCCGGTGTCCTGGCAGATCGGCCGATGGCCGGTGGCGCACATGCGCGAGTTGATCAGGATCTGCGCCATGGAATCACGAGCCGCCGGCGATTCTTCGCGCAGGTAGGCCTCGTGCATCGCCTGGATGAAATCCACGGGGTGGTAATAGGAAATGAACTGCAGGGCGTCGGCAACGCTCTGAATCAGGTCGTCTTGCTTGATCACGGTCATGAGTCGCGCTCCTCTCTAAAGACGGGAACATTTTATGAGGCAGCTTCAAGCGGCAAGCTTCAAGTGGCAAGCTGAAGCAGTACGCGTACTGCTCTGAACTTGCCGCTTGAAGCTTGGAGCTTGGAGCTGACCCCAGGTCAAGGCACGCCGGGCATGCTGGCGCGACGCTAAAAAGGCGCGGCAGTATATCGCAGGCTGGGGGCCTGTGGGAGCGAGCTGCCTTTGTGGCGAGGGGATTTATCTGTGGCGAGGGGATTTATCCCCGCTGGGCTGCGAAGCAGCCCTAAAATGACTGAAGGCGAACACCCTGACACTCCGAGGTGACTGGTTTTCAGGGCTGCTCCGCAGCCCAGCGGGGATAAATCCCCTCGCCACAGGGGGATCGGCGGAGCCGGCAGATGCGTCAATCTGGGCCATTGCTTTGACGCCATTTTTCTGCTCCAGAATTGAATGGTCATTTGTCGAGCACGCCACTAAAGTGGCGTCTGGCCTATAGCGTAGGACACCTCTGTCAGTCTCCTTTCCCATGGTGAGTCACCGATTGACCCATAACGCCATTCAACGTCTTCTGCTTAAACGTTTCGCCCTCGCAGCCACGACCTATGCGCTGGCGCTGGTGTTGCTGTGGCTGGCGTTTTTCAGTGGCCATTACCTCGACTCATTGCGTGGCGTCATCATCGGCACCTTGTTGGTGGTGCTGTGCCAGGGCGGGTTGTTCGCGTTGTTCATCACCGACCGCAACCTGCGGTTCGCCGACCCCAGCCTCACGGAAATACAGGTCTGGATCGGCCTCGGCTGGCAGACCTGGATGATGGCGCACCTGGACCAGGCCCGTGGCGTGTTCCTGGTGTTTTATGTGCTGATCCTGCTGTTCGGGCTTTTTCATCTCACGCGGCGGGCCTTTGTGCGCTGCGCGACGCTGGTGTTCATCAGCTTCACCGGCATCACGCTGTGGGACGGTTATTTCTTCCGGCTTCCCGACCCGACGCTGGCCGGCTTGCAAGTGTGCGTGCTGTTCATCGTGCTGGTCTGGCTGGTCCTGTATGCCCGCTACGTCCAGACTTCGCGCCAACGCATGCGCCAGCGCCGGTTCGCCTTGCAGGCGCACCAGGACACGTTGCGCGGCATGATGCGCCAGCTTGAAGACCTGGTCGCCACCGACGAACTCACCGGCCTGTTCAACCGCCGCCACTTTCTGCGCCTGGCGAGCCGCGAACTCAATACCCTCAGGCCCGGCATCGCCCATGGCCTGGCCTTGATCGACCTGGACCATTTCAAGCGCATCAACGATCTGCATGGCCACGCGGCAGGCGATCAGGTGCTCCAGGCCTTCGCCGGCGTCGCCACGGCCTGCCTGCGCGAAGGTGACGTACTGGCCCGATACGGCGGCGAAGAATTCGTCATGCTGCTGCCCGCCTGCGACCCCGCGCGCCTGACGGCCTGTTGCGAGCGCTTGCGGCTGGCGTTCACCGAGGTTCAGTTGACCGAATTGCGCGTGGGCAGCCTCAGCCTGTCGGTGGGCATGACGATGCTGGAAATCGGCGATGACCTGGACAGCGCCTTGCAGCGCGCCGACCAGGCCTTGTACCGTGCCAAGCGCGATGGCCGCAATCGGTGTGCCGCCGCTTGGGAGAATGTCGATGCCTGAGTTGAAAGTTGCCGACCGACAATGGACGGTGGCGGCGGGCGATAACCTGCTGGACGCGCTCAACCGGTCTGGCGTGCCGGTGCCCTACAGTTGCCGTGCCGGCAGTTGTCATGCGTGCCTGGTGCAATGCGTGAGCGGCGACGTGCGTGACAACCGTCCCGATGCGCTGACCCCGGCGCAGCGTGATCAAGGTTGGCGGCTGGCATGCCAATGCCAGGTCATCGAAGACGTGCAGATCCACACCTTCGACCCACGGCGCGACGGCCAGGCCGCCGAGGTGGCGGCGCTGGATTGGCTCGGCGCCGAAGTCCTTCGCTTGCGCATCACCCCGCAGCGACCATTGCGTTATCGAGCCGGGCAACACTTGGTGCTGTGGGTCGGCGACGTCGCCCGGCCGTATTCTCTGGCGAGCCTGCCCGAGGACGACCGCTTCCTGGAGTTTCACCTCGATTGTCGCGCGCCAGGGCAATTCGTCGATGCGGTGCGACAACTCAAGGCCGGCGACCCGATCCGCCTCGGTGAGCTGCGCGGCGGTGCGCTGCATTACGATCCCGATTGGCATGAAAAGCCGCTGTGGCTGCTGGCGTCCGGCACGGGGCTGGGTCCGTTGTTCGGTATCTTGCGCGAAGCGTTGCGCCAGCAGCATCAAGGGACGATTCGGCTGATTCATGTGGCGCGCGATGCCGCTGGGCACTATTTGGACAAACCCCTGGCGGCGCTGGCAGCCAAGCATCCAAACCTGAGCGTCGAGCTGCTGACGGCTGCCGAGGTCCCAGGCGCACTCGCGCAGTGGCGCCTGGCTTCGCGTCAGACCCAGGCGTTGGTCTGTGGCCATCCGGATTGGGTCGAGGCGTTTGCCAAGCGCTTGTACCTGGCGGGGTTGCCGCGTAATCAGTTGCTGGCGGATATGTTTCTTACGCGTGGGAATGGCGGCGTCTGACAGATCGTCATCGCGAGCAAGCTCGCTCCCACATTGGATTTGCGGCGTACACAGAACCCCTGTGGGAGCGAGCTTGCTCGCGATAGCGCCAGCCCAAACACTGCATTCCCAAAAGCACAAACCAAAAAGCCCCGCCATTCACATGGTGGGGCTTTTGTTTTCAGCAACCGATCATCAAACCATCGGGTCGCCAACGTGCAGGATCTTCATCCCGTTGGTGCCGCCGGTGGTGTGGTAGCTGTCGCCCTTGGTCAGGATGACCCAGTCGCCTTTTTCCACGACGCCGCGCTTGGTCAGTTCATCGATGGCTTTCTGGCTGACTTCGTGCGGCTCCAGCGAAGCCGGGTCGAACGGAATCGTGTACACGCCACGGAACATCGCTGCGCGCGCCTGGGCTTCGCGGTGCGGGGTGAAGGCGTAGATCGGCACCGAGGAGCGGATGCGCGACATGATCAGCGGGGTGTAGCCACTTTCGGTCAAAGCGATGATCGCCTTCACGCCCGGGAAGTGGTTGGCGGTGTACATGGTCGCCAGGGCGATGCTTTCGTCGCAGCGGCTGAATTCCTTGCCGATGCGGTGGCTGGAGGTCTTGCCGGTCGGGTGCTTCTCGGCGCCGATGCAAATGCGCGCCATGGCCTGCACCGCTTCGAGCGGGTAGAGGCCGGCGGCGCTTTCCGCCGAGAGCATCACCGCGTCGGTGTAGTCCAATACGGCGTTGGCTACGTCGGACACTTCGGCGCGGGTCGGCATCGGGTTCTGGATCATCGACTCCATCATCTGGGTCGCGACGATCACGGCTTTGTTGTGGCGGCGTGCGTGCAGGATGATCTTCTTCTGGATGCCCACCAGCTCGGCGTCGCCGATTTCAACGCCCAGGTCGCCACGGGCCACCATCACGGCGTCGGACGCCTTGATCAGGCCGTCGAGGGTTTCATCGTCGGCCACGGCTTCGGCGCGTTCGATCTTGGCCACCAGCCAGGCAGTGCCGCCGGCTTCGTCGCGCAATTGACGGGCGTATTCCATGTCGGCGGCGTCACGGGGGAAGGACACGGCCAGGTAATCGACTTCCATTTCCGCGGCCAGCTTGATGTCGGCCTTGTCTTTCTCGGTCAGGGCCGGGGCGGTCAGGCCGCCACCGCGACGGTTGATGCCTTTATGGTCCGACAGCGGGCCGCCGATGGTCACGACGCAGTGCAGTTCGGTAGCGGTGGCGGTTTCGACGCGCATCACCACGCGGCCGTCGTCGAGCAGCAGCTCGTCGCCCACGCCGCAATCCTTGACCAGGTCCGGGTAGTCGATGCCGACCACTTGCTGGTTGCCTTCGGTCAGCGGGTGACTGGTGGAGAAGGTGAACTTGTCACCAATTTTCAATTCGATGCGCTTGTTGGCGAATTTCGCGATGCGGATCTTCGGGCCTTGCAAGTCGCCCAGCAGGGCAACGAAGCGGCCGTGCTTGGCGGCGAGGTCGCGCACCAGCTTGGCACGAGCCTTGTGCTCGTCGGGGGTGCCGTGGGAGAAGTTCAGGCGGGCAACGTCCAGGCCAGCCAGAATCAGCTGTTCGAGAACTTCCGGCGAATTACTGGCCGGGCCAAGGGTAGCGACGATTTTGGTGCGACGGACGGACATGCAGGACTCCTCAAGTTCAAGCGCCAGCGAAGGCTACTATGGTCTTTGGGTGTAGTCATTGTTCAAGTGCACTACTTATTCGTTTCTTTTTCGAAATGAACATTCTTGAAAATTTTTGCGCCTCTACGACTTTCACATTCCTTCTGTGGCGAGGGGATTTATCCCCGCGGGGCTGCGAAGCAGCCCTAAAATGGCAAATGCACATTAGCCTGACACACCCAGGGGTTGGCTTGGGGGCTGCTCCCCAGCCCAGCGGGGATAAATCCCCTCGCCACAAGAGCACTGCCTAGCTGAGCTTTCAGGTTGAAGATTTTTCCACCCAGGTCGATAAAGAGCTCAAGACAGGAGAACCTCCCCATGCGATTCGTGCTTTTTATTGCCCTGGCCCTGAGTATCACGGGCTGCACCCGTTGGTCGATGAACCACCACATGAACCTCGCCTACACGGCCTACGAGCGGGGCGACTGCGACCAGGTCATGCTCGAGCTGTCCAAGGTCGACCGCGCCAGCCGCGCTCGCCGCTACATGCAGCCGGAAGTCTCGATGATGCGCGGCCAATGCCTGGAACGGCAAAAGCTGTTCGTCGACGCGGCGCAAACCTACCAGTTCATCCTCGCACAGTACCCCAACAGCGAATACGCTTACCGCGCCCGCGCACGGCTCGAAACCCTGCAGAGCCTGGGCCATTACCCGACCCGCAGCGCTGCGGCGATTCGCCCTACGTCATTCTGATTGCGTTGAATTGAAACCTTTGGACCGAGCCGCTTGTCGACCGATAACAGGTCTCGCATTCGGCTGGCCCTTGTCCATGCTTGGGCTATATTTGTACAAGGTATGAATAGGTTCCTGGGTTTCAATTTGAAGCGTCACCTGTGACCGGCAGAAGTTGGCCAGCATGCTTGGATGCGTCTGGCACCGGGATCGGGGAGAGCGAGCTGACTCAGGCTCGTTCCGAATCGACCGATGGCCGTGCACACGGCTGTCCAAAAAAGCGATGCAAGCCATGTACAAAGGACGTCGAATTGAACGGCATCAATTGCCGTATTTCCTCCAGGTCTTCAATGGCACCAACCAAAACCCCATCGGGTTCCTGGGTAATGTGTCTGAAAACGGCCTGATGCTCATCAGCCATTTGCCGTTGATGGTGGGCGCAAATTTTGACCTCTGCCTGAAAATACCTGCCGATGAAGGGCCGCAGCAACATATCCTGCTGAGAGCCAACTGCCTGTGGTGCCACGAAGACGTGACGCCCCAACACTTCGATGCCGGCTTCAGCCTGCTCCGGGCGTCACCGGAATATGGCGTTTTGGTGAGCGCGCTACGGCAGTATTTCAGCTTCCACCCGGTGTCGGCCTCGGCCTGAAGCCCCGATTTTTTACTGGATGCCCCCAGCTCAAAACCGCCCCATAACCCGTGACGAGGGAGTCCCCGCCGCGTCGTCGACGCAGCGCTGTGGCAACGTGTACTTGGTTCTGTGGCGAGGGGATTTATCCCCGCTGGGCTGCGCAGCAGCCCCCAAACCAAACAACTCGGTGTGCCAGTAAGGTCGAAGTTGTTGCTTTTGGGGCTGCTGCGCAGCCCAGCGGGGATAAATCCCCTCGCCACAAGGACGTCTAACTCAACGCGTTGCTCACGCCGCTCTCAACGCTGCACCTTCGCTTCGCCATCCATCAACTTCTCCAGCAACAACACCCCCATCTCGCCCATCTGGTGAATCGCCAGGGCCAGGTTGCGCGGGGCGCCTTCCAGGTCTTCCGATAAATCCAGGATCAACGTGCTCACCGAGCAGAAGGTTTCGTACGTGTGCGCCAGCAGGCCTTCGGGGTCGGCATCGGGGGCGACGATGAAATAGTCCAATTGGCGTGGGGTTTTGTCCGGCTTGCCGGCGTTGGGCTTTAGGTAATGGTCCAGGGCTTTTTGCGCGGCTTTGTCGAGCTTTTGCTCGTCGAGGGTTTTGCGAGGGGAGCGTGGGGCGGGTTTTGGCGGATTTGGGGTTGGTTTGATCATTGGTGAACTTCCTTCCAGTGATGCCTTGACCTCCTCGCGACTAAACGAGGGGTGGCGGCTGTACGCAGGTTAGTCGACCGGGGAAGTGTCACCAAAAACCGGCGCGCCGAAGCGCCCTGCGCACAGCCACCATCGAGTGCAGGGTAGGAAACCTGACTGATGGAAGCGCAATGCACCTGATGACATACCCCGAGCGACTAAACCCGATCGCTGAGGTGTCAGCGACGCGAATCACGTTACGGGGCAAGGCCAAGGTGCACAAGTCGGCGGATTCTGGCGGATCTGTAGTCCGTTGCGCAAGGAGGTGTAGTCAGGTTCGGGGCATTCCTACAGCGGTGGTGGGGCCGTTGGTCGGGACTGTCGGAGTTGACAGGTGTTGAGTTAGGGCGTTTGGCGTTTATTAGTAGAACGCTATAGCTATTTGCTAGCTCGAGATTTTTGAAAAAAATGAGATCTTTTAATTAAAAGTGATGCGCAAAACTGCAAGTTAACATCGTTCCAGCTCGGTTGCCTTACGGTTACGTTGGTTATTTATTTTCGTGGCGCAGTTTTGAAGGCGTCTCGACATAATGAACAGTGGAGTTCAAATATGAAGTCTGTCAGCGATATGGAAGATGTCGATTCTGAAGATGGAAAAAAATACACCATAAGGGCGGAGGAGGGACCTTTATGGGCGGACCTTGAGGTGAGGTGTTGGTGGTCGGGTGAATCGAAATTTTATGCGCGGCCTCTGCGGTATAGAGCGGGAAGTAACAATCGCAAGAGCGGCAATGCCGAGCTTAAGCTTAAGTCACTGAACGAAGGGGGGTGGAGTAGCTTAATCGGTGATAAAGGGATACAAGACGGTGCATGGCACGATATGAGTGGTTCGACACATGCAGCTACGGGTAATGGTATTTCAGCAGTCGTCAATTTTCATTGGATATACGATATAAATGATGGCCCGGATCCGCATCTGTATGGAGCGGTGGAGGTGCGTTATGTCGCCCCTCCACGAATTACAAAGCCCGCGAGTGGACTTGTGGTGCTACCCGGTCAAGCTCTAAGTTTTGAGGGTACAGGCACGAATACGGCGAAAGTCACTGTTTACCACGCCGACTCGGGGGAGGCATTATCCGACCCTGTCGACGTCAAGGGTGGTATTTGGGCAGCGCCTTTAATCAAACCGCTGCTGTCGGGGGCAAACAGCATTACCGCGAAGCAGGTCCTTGATGGTATGCCTTCGGATTGGTCAGGGAATGTCACCGTGACACTGCTGACCAAGCCAGTCATTCTAAAGCCTAAAACAAGTACGACAGTTGGACGCTGGCCGGCGTTTTCTGGTACCGGTGTGCCCGGAGCAACGTTACAACTCTACGTGAGCGATACGGATGAAATAGTCCCTCCGGCTAGAACGGTTAATAAGTTTGGCGAGTTCTCTATTTCGCGCCTGACCAATATATTGGCTATAGGTGACCACCAATTCACTGCCAAACAGACCCTGAACGGTCAGGAGTCGGACCGGGCAGACAGCATTGCTGTAAAGGTTGTTTCATCCACGCCGCCAGAAATTACCGATCCGCCAGCCGGTTCGGTTCAAGACAGGAACTTTTGGTTGAAGGGCATAAAGGGCCGTTTAGGTTTTAGTGTTAAAGTTTTCAGGGACGGCGGGGAGGATTTGTTTGGGACAAACCTGACGATACTGGATGACTGGACTTGTGCTGTCATAATTCCGGCAGGTCCTGTTTCAGTGGTGGCGATCCTCGCAAATAGCCAGGAGGAAACGGATCGTAGCCCTGCCCGAGCGTTCAAAATCCGTCCTCCCAAGTTGTCCGGCATCAGTACCTATCCATCCAACACCACCATTAAATTCTCAGGCCTCGGCTATTTCGGTGCCACCATCGAAATCACGGTAGACAGTGGCCCAACTGTCAGGCCCCCACCACTGGCGGACGTGAAGGAGGGGGAATGGGAAACGACAGCGACCGATTGGCCGTTTGGCAACTACCGCTTGCAGGCGATTCAAAAGGTACCCGACAGAGCAAGTGGTTGGATCGAGTCTGAACCCTATTACTTTTACATTGATGTGGGCTTGCCTGATGTAAGCGAGGTGTCCTACACGCCGGAGTATCGACCGGAATTTTCAGGCAAAGGTTTCAATGGCGCGATGGTGAGGCTGGTTGATGTTCCTGACGGCACCAACAAGGTTGCCCCAGATGCTCGAGTGTCCGGCGAACGGTGGTCGAGCCCGGCCTCTGAAGTCTGGGGACCAACACTCAAGCGCAAGGTCTATATCAAGCAGTTTTTGTCGGAAGAGTCGGAAGAGTGGTCACCCACCTGGGTCGAGGTCGAGGTCACCATCCCTCCACTGGCACCCGGCATGGGTGATCCGGTGGATAATGGCCTCTCGCCCAACTTCAGCGGCACTTGCTGGCCGGGCGCTACGCTCAAGCTTACGTTCAATGACGACGGTGTTATGCGCACAGTCATCGATGACGATAACGATGGTCGCTGGGCTTTTCGACGCGATACTCCGTTCGAGCCAGACGTTTCCCACACCGCAACACTTATCCAGACCGCCGCCGAACAAGACTCACCAGAAACCTTCAAAGTGTTTTCGGTTTCCCTGCCCATGCTCAAACCGGTGATCACCTATCCCGGTCCCGACGATATGGTGGGCCGCGATGTGATCGTCCGAGGGGACAACGGCATGGCCGGGGCCACGATGCAACTGCACGATGTTCAGTTCGGAAGACCGTTGGGTGAGCCCAAGTTGCTCACCGCCGACGGCGAGTGGTCCATCGAGCTCTTTGGACTTGAGTTCCGTAAGTACTTCCTCCGTGCGGAACAAGAATTAAATGGACAATCATCGGAGCGCAGTGATCAGCGGGTGTTTAACGTGGTGCTGCTGCCCCCGGAATTCGATGTGCCACAGCCCGGCGGGAACTTGCCACGTACCTCGGAGTTGTCAGGCCGCGGTATACCCAATGGGCGAGTCACCGTCTGGCTACAAGGCCAAGCCGACCCGTTACGTGAAAACATCTTTGTGAACTCGAGCGGCCATTGGAAGGCCGAAGTGACTTTGCCGATTGGCAGCACCACTGTCCGGGCCAGGCAATTTTTTATAGACGAGAAAGGAAACGAGCAAACCTCCGATTTCAGTTCGTGGCTCACTTATAACGTTGTCCCTGCCGCACCCTTCATCGAAACCCCTGCCACGGGCGAGCACATTGGCTCCAACGTCGTGGTATCGGGCTTCGGCATGCCGGGGGACACCGTGACGGTCAGGTTGAACGATGCCAGCCGCACAGTGCTGGCGAGCGGCCCGGTGCTGGAGGACCGCACCTGGTCGGTGAGAGTAACGCTCGAAACACCCGGCGGCGCCCACGAGTTGCTGGCTGTGGCGCAATGCGAGGGTTTCGAGTCCGCCGACTCGGGGCGAGCGGTGGTACTGGGGACCTACGTGCCTTCAATCGATAGGCCGGCGGCGGGACGTTGGGTCGATAACCCGGTCACGTTCGAAGGCCGGGGCCGGGCGGGCAGCGGGCGTGTCGTGAGTTGGTACAACCCCGAACTGGACTGGGCCGCGGCCCTTGGCGTGACCGCCGGCCAATGGCAGGGCGAGGCGACGCAGACGCTGGTCAGCGGCGGCCAGTGGTGCCGATTCAAGCAGACCCTCACGAGCGATGCGGATGGCGCGACGGTTTCCGATTGGGTTGAGAGTGGGCGTTTCGACGTGAAGTAATGCGGTCCTCGCCGCAGTCCTGGCCCGATGGGCGGTCTTGTGAACTGTCAGATCTGACAGTAGCCGATCAGGGTTTATTGGCGCGTAATTCCACCCACGCAAGGCCTGACCGACTCGTCGGGCCCTACAAACCGTTTTCGACTCAAGGAAACTGGCCATGGCGCAATCCCGACCTGCCGTGCAACTGATGAAGCAGATTTTCAGTTCGGAGCAACTCGTCCGATACCCTGCACTTGGCAAATACATCGAGGACGGGGGCTCGATCTTTCCGCTGGTTGAAAAAGGCGCGCAAGGACTGGTGAGGGAATTTGACCTGTCCCCTGATGATGCCCGCCGATTTTTACGACGGTGCAACGGCATGGCTCTGTATGTACGCCGCCAGTTCATAGAACACAGCTTGTACGGTATCGGGACCGATACGAGGGCGGCGGGTGCGCGGGACGGATTGTTGTCAATGGTCAAGGGCCCCAGCTTTGACGAACTGTTTACACCCAAATTCGACGCCATGTGCCCGCCACAGGCGCTGGAGTCGCTGGCTTCACCAGTGGCTTATCTGATCGAGCTGATGAAGTGGATAGAAAAGCGGATCGAGTCGGTTGCAGTCGTCGGTGAGTCCATGCCTCTGCATGAACGACGCAAGGACTTGAAACTGCTGCCTGTAGATTTCAATGCGGTGCATCGCCCCGTATCTGCGGTGGACGTCATCCTCTTGGTGCTGGAGACCTTCATTAAGGAACACCCAGCTTCCGAGGATAAAGCTTCCGTGGATCTTGAAGAAGCCATGGTTCAGGCGCGCTATCCCAATGGTTTGCCTTATTACCAGCACTGGGTCTCCGTGGACACTGTTGCACGCCATCATGGTCTTTCGGTGGGGGATTTCGCCCACAAGGTGGATGGCTCGTTTCCCTTTTTTTTGCAACCTCAAGCTTGGGATAACGATGCGGGGCGTGCCCTGGCCCATGCGTCGCGGCTGGGCCCTTATCAACGGAAGTTGCTGACGGAGGATCCAGCCGCCCTAGATGTTAAGGAAAGTTTTTATGCCGAGAACTTCGGAACTGATAACACCTATAAATATGAAAACCTCAACCAAGTCCAATTCTTCGGCGAACGAACCAAACTCGACACCCTTGGGCTCGAAGCCTTGTTGTCGGTGCGCCGCTTCGCACCCGTTCGCTCCGCCAACGTCTCGGTGTATCCGACAGCGAATGCAGAAGAGCCGGAAAGTTACCGCTCCGGTTCGGTTTACCTCCACGCCAACGAGCGCCCGGCTGTGGAAATCACCGGCAGCGCCGATAGCGAATCGTTTCTTCATCGCCTGACGCTGGACCCTGGCGACGTCGATGGCTTTAAGCGATTTGACCGGATGAACCGAAAGGTGCGTCTGGACCAATGGCTGGCGTTGCCGAGCGAGCAAGTCGACGCACTGCTGGTGGCGGCGATCAACGCCGAGGCGCGTGGGGATGAGTCGCAAGAAAAGTCGAAAGAAGACTGGTGGATTACCCCGCAAGTCGAGCACGCGCTGGGGCTGTTTCAATCGCTACGGGAACGTTACGGGTGTACCGCACCCGACTTTGCGGTGTTTATCGACGCGTTGTCGATTTATGGACGCGGTGAAACGCTTTCGCAATTCGATCAGATCTTCAACCTTCAGGATGACTACCGCGAGCCTTTGAAACTTGACGGAGGATTCTTTGCGGTCTTGCCCGAACCCGAAGAGCTGGACCTGACAGTCGCCCAGCTGTGCAGCGCGTTGAATATTGATCTGAAAACCTACGCCTATCTGGCTCAGGCCGTTGCGGGGGCCTATGGCATCGACGATGGCAAGCTGCCCCGTAGCCCCCAGGTCCTGTCCAGCTTCTACCGTTTGGTGAAGTTTCCCAGGCTGTTGGGTATCACGCCGGTCGAGGGCGTGCTGCTGCTGTCGTTGTTGGGCGAGGACGACTGGCTCAACGGCGTGGCGGGTGTACCTCGAATCGGTTCGGCAGACGGCATACCCGATGTGCTTAATCTGCTGTATGCGATGCAGGAGTGCACGCAATGGTGTACTGATCGCGACATTCCAGTGAGTTGGTTACTGCAACAGCTTTTGCCGCCACGCGTCTTGACCGCCACCAACGCTGAAGGCGAGCTTTTCAAACAAATACTCAGTTTATTGCCTGGCGCGCTATTCACCGATTCGGCGTTTTTGATGGCGGGTGTACCCGCGCTGGTGGGTGGCAGTTGGGTGGATTTACTGACGGTCCTGGTCGATGCCGATGGGTTGGTGATCGCTTCTGCCCTACCCGAGGCCGATTACTTGGCCTTTGCACGGGAAAAACTCGACGATGCGGTGAGAGATGGCCTTGGCGAAGCATTTGAGCCCGAGCGTCCTGCCATTGTCGAGACAATGCTCAGCGTGCTGCTGCAGATCAGAGAGAACCAGGTATCGGTGGTCAAGGAGAGCCTGGCGGCATACGCAGGCGTCGATTCGGGACGAATGATACATTTGCTGACGTGGGCCAATACGACAGTGCATCAATTGCTGCGCCTGGTGCTCGGGCACGTCGATTTGCAGACCGAAGATTTTCATACCTGGCGCAATGTGCAACCGGACCCTTTGCTTTTTCTGCTGGCTGATATTCGCCGTCGCGGCGCGGTGGTGCAGAAACTGGCGCTTGGCGAAGAGCTTTTGCAGGATTATCTGGAGTATGGCTACAAGGCCTGGCTGGCGGGGCCAGTCGACAAGTATGCGCTCACGATTCGGACAGTTTACTACCTGGCGTCGCTCACCCATGCCTTTGAGCTCAGCGAGCAGCCTCCCCAGAAACTCCTCGATTACCTGCGCGAGGTCAACGCATTGCGTCTCGAGCCAATAGGGAAAGACGCACTGAAATTGGCCCAAGAGGCATCGTCGATCAGGCTGGCCGAGTTCTTTAACTGGAGCGTCCAGGAGGTGCGTGAATGCGTGAGCCGCATCGAACCGAGCAAGAAAGTCCTGAAAGACCTGGTCCAACTGGATTGGCTGCTGCGCGTTCGGGAGTTGGCTGCGCGTACGGGCATGGATGCCTTGACGATTTTCCTGATAGGAACGTTGCCAGAGGAATTAAATGAGTCGGCCTACAAGGACGCCGCCGACCATGCCTTGCTCAGCATGTCCGAGTCCAATGCACCCGCGGTTACGTTCAGCGAGGATCTGAAGCAACTCGCGACCTTGTCCATTACCGCGGATAACACCGAGGTAGTGCCTAACAAACCTGGCGAGAAGATTATCTTCACCCTCATGTTGAAGGACCGCTCCGGGGAACCATTAAGCGGCGTCCATATTAATTGGAGCGCCACGCTGGGCACCTTTCAAGGCAGCGCCGCGACGGAGCCCGACGGCAAGGTCAAGATGGAGTTTACGCCGGGCAAAGTGATGGGCACGGACACCCCGCAATTTTGGGTGGATCTGTTTGAGCCGCAATACGGACCCACCGTCAATCTCGTCGCCGACGTTTCAACCCTCACCTTTGCGCTACGGCTCAAGTCACCGGTGCCGCTGGCAGAAGTGCCGTACGGCCAGGAAGTCGAGCTTTACGCCACGCTGATCGACCGCTACGGAAACCTCGGTAAAAACGCCCTTGTGCAATGGTTTTCCGAACCGGTTGATCCTGTGCAAAAAACGGCGCTGGTTATTCGACCCCGGCAGGGGTTGACCAACGAGGACGGGCAGACGCGGGTATTCGTCTCCAGCCCGACCGGTGGAACGTTCAACGTCAGTGTCTTGAGTGAAGCCAGTTCAGCCCAGGCACATTTCGAGCCCATTACGTTTGCTTCTGAGGAATGACGACCATGGCAACGAAAAATATGGGTGAGCTGCTCGAAAAACGTCGCAACGCCCTGGTCGAATACTGCATTGGTCAAATCAAACCGGCAGGGAATACCTATGGTTTCGTGCGAACCCCGGCAGACTTGTTTGAATTGCTGCGCATGGACCCACTGGACAACTACCCGGTGCAAAGCTCTTGGGTCGGCGAAGCCGCTAGTTGCGCCCAGCAGTTCATCCATGCCGCTTACCGGAAATTGGAGCCCGGCTACGCAGAGGTCGAGTTCGACAAGGGCGATCTGGCCACCTGGGAGCTTTATAGCAACTATCCAGATTGGGCGGCGGTGCAGCTGATCGCTCTTTACCCGGAGAACTTCATCAACCCCTTTGTTCGCCTGCGCAAGACCAGCCTGTTCAAGACCCTGGAGAACAACCTCAACCAGACACGTCTCAGCAGCGATTCCGTCCAGCTTGCTCTGAGAGACTACCTGCAGTCCTTCGAGCAAATCTGCAACCTGGATGTGATCAGCGCCTATATGGACGGCGTTACGCCTGACCGTACCGACTATTACTTTGTCGGTCGGCAGCGGGTACCGCCTTTCCAATATTTTTGGCGCAAGGCGCAGGTTGAACTTTCTTCTTCCTGTGAAGCGATCAATCCAACAGCATGGAGTGAATGGCAGCCTGTGGATATTCCGCCTGCCACGACGGTGCTGGACATTCGTCCGGTGTTCTGGAGCGGTCGGCTTTGCCTGGTCTGGGCGCAATGGCAAGACGCACTTCCGGCGCAGGCAGGCGGCGAGGGGTTGCCGCCCAGGTTGGACGTCAACGTCTCTTTCATGTCCCAGAACGGTAACTGGTCGGCGCCCCTGAGCCTGCATCATTCCACGCAGAACGGAGACCCACCAGCAGATGCCCGGCTGATTGCAACCCTGTGGGCTGATCGCCAGCATCCCAAAGGTCGGCTCGGGGTGATGCTGACCTTTGGTGCCAAGAAGATTTTTGCGGTGCGTGACGTGTTGTTTCGTCCGGTGGACACGGATGATGGCCGCTGGTTGGAGGAGGCAGCCAAACATCGCTTCAAGACTGCCGAGACGGTCCAGCATCCGCTGGCGAACCAACCGACCGTGGTCGTTTCCGATGATCCAGCGGGCACCTTGACGCCTTACTTGGGCTTGCAGGCTGTGGCGTTTCGCGTCGGTAGTGACGACAAATTGTTTGTACAGGGTTATTGCAGGCCGACGGGGCAGACTGGGGGGAATGTTACCCTGAAATTGGAATTGCAAAACCGGACTGGCGGAGATCCGACACCGATTGAAAAGGAGTTCCCAATCGCTGGCGGTTGGAGTACTGAATGGCTTGAATTCAGTCGCGGGGAAGGCTCCTGGCAGGATCCAGTCTTTCTGTTCGGCGCTGACTCAGGCGGCCATGGGCGCAAGAAGTTTACGCTGACGATCGAAAACGTTACTGGCTTCGAGCCCGTGACTCTTCATAAAAACACCTTGGACGCGGCGCAATTTCTTTCTTTCAACCAGCTTGGGCTGGACCTTAAGTACACTCGGTTGAATTCGCTGTTTGGTCCCGAGTTGGTGCAGCGTTCCAACATTTCCGTCGATGCGGTATTGGATTGGGATACGCAATTTCTACAGGAGCCGCTTCCCCAGGGGGAGACTGAGTTTCTGGAACCCAACGGTGCTTTTAACGGCGCCAACGGCTTGTTCTTCTGGGAGCTGTTTTTTCATGTGCCCCACCTGGTGGCGGCGCGGTTGCGTGCCGAGGATCGTTTTCTCGATGCGCAGAAATGGTTGCATTACCTGTTCGATCCACAAGCACCCGCTGAGCCTACGGCTGAGAATCCAAAGCCTTTGTATTGGCGCTGCCGGCCGTTGAATGGTCCCGGCAATTCGGGCTGTGAAATCGATGAACCCACCGATCCCGATGCCATTGGCTATTCGACACCTCGGCATTTCCAGATACTGGTGTTCACCGAATACGTCAAAAACTTGATCGCTTGGGGCGACTGGTATTACCGCCAGCTCACCCGCGACAGTCTGGTGGCGGCCAAGCTCTGTTATGTCCAGGCCCAGTTCTTGATGGGAGAGGCTCCCGTGGTTCGGACGGTCAACCGTTGGGAAACCGAGACGGTGGGAAGCCTGATGAACAAAGCCAACGTGCGCCCGGCACTGGAACAGTTTGAAAAAAAACTGGTGTTCAGCCTGGCGGACTTTCCGGCGGCCGCCGAGGCTGCGCCTCTGATGGGGTTGCTGGCAAACGAGCCCTTCAAGCTGCCGATGAATGAGCAATTACTCGAGCTATATGGGTTACCCGGTCAGCGTCTGCACAACCTTCGCAACAACCTGACCCTGGATGGCAAGCCGCTGGACATTCCGCTGTTCAGCCCCCCTACCGACCCCAACCAGTTGTTGCGTGATCTGGCGGCCGGTGGCGTGGGAGGAACAAGGCCCATGGGCGGACGGCTGGTGGTAGGGGCCTTTCGTTGGCGTACGACCTTCGAGGTGGCGTTGCGCGCCGTGCAAAGCTTGCAAGACCACGGTGGCCAGGTGCTGCGCTTGCTTGAACAGCGTGATCGGGCCGAACAGGAGGAGATGCAACAAAGTCATCTGGTGGAATTGGGGGCTTACGCTCGGACCATTCAGGAGCAAAGCATTGCCCAGCTACAAGCAAGCATGGTCGCGCTGGAGCAAAGTCGCGCCGTGGCGCAAGAACGAGCCGAGGAGTATGCACGACGTTATGACGAGAATATTTCGTCGGCGGAATACAGCGTCATGGAAATGCTGCAGGTTTCCAAATATCTGCAACTGGCCGGGGCGTCTCTCAAACCGGCTGCCGCGACAGTGGCTGCCATCCCGACCATAATCGGTCTTGCCAACGGTGGCCATCGTCTGGACAAGGCTATTGATGCGGTGAGTTTCGTGTTGGGAACCGCTGGGGCGGTCATTCAGATCGACGCGGATAAACTGGCCACTACTGAGGGTTATCGTCGTCGCCGGGAAGATTGGCAATTGCAACGGGACCAGGCGCAAGCGGAGGTTCGGGCGATCGACGCGCAAATCACGGCGCAGGCCCATTCCCTGCAAGCCGCGCAAACCACCCTGGAGCAAACCCTGAGGGCCAACAGCCAAGCGGTGACGGTTTATAACTTCATCAAGAAGCGCTCGACCAATGCCGAATTGTTCGGCTGGTTGCTGGGCCAGCTCAAGGCGCTGCATTACCAAGCCTATGATGCGGTGATCAGTTTGTGTCTCAGCGCTCAGGCCGCGTTAAGCGCCGAGACCGGCGACTACGACACGCAGGTTGCGTTGCCTCAAGTATGGCTGGACAACCGCCACGGGCTGACCGCCGGCGAGCATTTACATGGATATCTGCTGCGCATGGAGCGTGAATACCTGCAGCGCTATGAGCGACGATTGGAGTTGATCAAGACCGTCTCCCTGCGCCGCCTGTTCGAGGACAAGGTCGAATCCCAAGCCGGCGTGAAGAGCTGGGATGAGGCATGGAGGGGGTTGAAAGCCACCGGGGTCCTGGAGTTCGAACTCACCCAACTGCTGTTCGATCGCGATCATCCCGGGCATTACTGTCGGCAAATCAGCTCGGTCGAGGTCGACCTGCCTGTCGTGATGGGACCGTTCGAGGACGTGCGAGCCACCTTGATGCAAGTCGGCAGCAAGATTGCTACCAAAGCGTCGCTTCAGTCCGTGATCTATCTGCACCATCCGGAGGAGACCGTGGCGCCTTCCGATGTCCAGATCAATCTACGCAGTGGGCAGCAGATCGTCTTGTCCACTGGCCTTTCCGCCAACGGAATAACCGCGATGAAGCCTGATGAAGGCTTGTTGAATCCGTTTGAAAACACGGGCGTGGTCTCTCGCTGGGTGTTGAAGTTCCCCTGGCCGATAAAAAACCCGCTTCAGCAGCAAATGCTCGCCTCCTTGACTGACATCATCGTGCGCATTCGCTACACGGCGAAAGCTGGCGAGTCGACCTTCGCACGTGCCGTTGAAGATCGGGTTGCCGAGGCTGAGGCCACTGGACTTAAGCAGAACTCACAGGGGTGATGGCCATGGGTAACGTGATCAAGGCGGATGAGAGCTTGGTGGTAAACGGTGAGTTCGAGGACGGCCTGAAGGGATGGAACAAACGTGGGAGCGGGCTCGGTACCGAATCCGACATGTACAACAGCGTTTACATTCGGCTTCTGGCGGCCAGCCATGGCGCTTCTGTCAACCAGACAATAAGTGCTCCGAAGACGCCGAGTGATAAAGCCCGCTATGTAATCTCTTTCCTGTATGAGTTGTGGCATACCCGAGCGGGCGAGGTGTTGCTGGAAGTCGAAGGACAAGAAGGAAAACAGCCGATTGAGTTGTTGCCAACCAAATTGCGCGGTACGCCGGAAGAACAGGTAAGGCTGAAGAAAGAGGGGCCGCTGGAGTTCAACCCGACGGAGTGCGAAGTCCCGCTGGAGCTACTCTTTACTGATAGGGACACGCTGAAGGTCACCGTACTCAGCCCTCCAAACGACCCTGGAGACGAGTATTCCAAGCTTCGTATCACGCGCATCAGTCTTCAGTTGCACTTGGAGCCTGCCGCCATGGAAGGGCTCCTGCTCGACGAACAACCCATCGGGCCAACGGACCCTTTATATGTATGCCTTGGGGCAGAGGGTGCCTTGGCGCATCGACTCGAGTTCGTGGCTGAGCCCGACAGTGTCTGGCTGGGCACAAAGGCGGCGTTGACCATTGTCGATAACCCATTGGAGGCGATTGTCACGACGCCGGATTGGGGCGTGGATCAACCAGTGGAATCACCTTGGTTACTCGAATGCCCGTTGATCGGCGATGAAGATTATGTGTTCTCGATGAAGTTGGTTAACCAGTACACCGCAGAACCTTATCCCCTGCAGGTTTCGCTCGGGCATCATCGGCTGGCGTTTCTCCAGGTGCATGAAGCGCCCTATTACCCGGTGCTGGAGTACGAACAGAGCGTGCGCGTGGGGGTTCAGGTCGCCTCGTATTACACCAACCAGCCTATGAGCGGGCGTACGGTTACGTGGACGGTTACGGATGGGCGGGTAAAAAAGGTGGCCACTACCGACGCCCAGGGTTGGGCCTATCTCGACTATGAGCCGTCCCTGGCCGGTCAGTTCCAGATAGAGGCGTCAGTCGAAAGCCTCTATTACGCGGCAGGTGTCGTGACGCAAATCCTGGAGGTCCGGGTTCTTGAAACAGACCCCTGGAAAGACGTGATGGCGGTCGTCGAGGGGGCGCAGGCACGGTGGGAGGAGAAAACCGGATATCCCAATCGAGGTTCGGATTACGCCGTGGAGCTGGGGCTGCCATTGGACAGTCCGCTGCTGGAGACGGAACTGTCATTGCATTGGAGCGGTGATTCTCCGGAACAACTGGGGGTGACGGTTGCCCCGGCGCTTGACTTCGGGGTCCCGGTGACCGGCACCGGGCTCACCTGGACCCTGACAAGTGCGGACGATCTGGACGGCCGGTTCGACCTGGACCTGGTCTGCTCGAAGCTGTTGCGCCCTTCGCCGAAAAAAGCCATGTCACTGGCTCGCAACCTGGTCAGGATCGGCGACGTGCGAGGGGCCAACAAGTTTCCGATCGTGGACGAAAACGAAAGCGTGTTGCTAAGGGTGCAGGTGGTGCACGTCGTCATCGCCGGTGATGGGGACCCGGTCGTCAATGCGTTGGTGGAATGGCGGTCTGAGGAAGGACTGATCTTTGCCGGTCCCACGGGGAATGATGGGTGGGCGAGCGTGCTTTATCAGCCGAGCAGTGACGGGGACAAAACCATTACTGTCAGCGTCAAGGCCCATGCCGATGCCATCGCGGTGGAACACGTATTCAACGTGAAGGCCATTGCGACCAGCCCCTGGAAGAACGAAGTCAAGATCTTCCTGAATGGGGTGGAAGTCCAACGCAATACCCTAGGTTTGCTTTGCCGGCGTGGTCAAACCCATCCGCTGAAAGTCGTGCCGAATGACGGCAGCAGTTGGATTGATAAAAATATCAGCTTGCATTGGCGCGGGGCCGCGCCGGATATCGGGTTGGTGCCGAGTGATCTTGGCATTGCCAAGCCGCTGCTGGGAGGTGGTGCGGAGTGGAGCTTGGCGTCCGCTTCAAGCAGTATCAGCAGCCTGTTCGAGCTGGAGCTACGTCTTGAAAGTCTCTCCATCGCCAGGGAATTGTCTGGACGATTGGTGTCGGAGGACCTGGCGGAAGAAGTCAATCTGAGGCTTGATCAGGTCGTCGCGGAGCTGGATGAGCAGTCGCTGTTTCCCTGCTTGGGCGCACGGCACCGTTTCAGTGTGTTGCCCAACGCATTGAGTCCGTTGGTGGGGCTGGAGTCGAGACTGGTTTGGTCCGGAACGCCTGCCGCAGACTTGGATGCAACCATTGAACCCGCCTTGGCCGTTGCGCAACCCGTCACTGACGGCGGCGTGATCTGGATGCTCGACTTTACCGCCAGCGAGCAATCGGGACAGTTTGCCTTGGCGTGGACGATGCCACAGTTGGACTTCGTCTCGACCGCCAAACCGATGAAACTGGCGCACAACAAAGTCCGGATTGAAGACTGGCGTGATACACCAATCGATCCTGTGGTTGGCCAGGATTCTGCGTGGCTATGGGTGCAGGTTTTTTCTCATTTCACCGACCTCGCTGTCGATCAGGTGCCTGTGAATTGGACGGCAGGGGGAGGTGCGGAAGAGGAAATCACCGATGCCACGGGCTGGTGTGGATTTGCGCTGGCACCGTCCAACAGTGATGCGCTTGAAGTGACGGCATCGGTCCTCAGCCCTTATGACGGCTTCGAGGATAAGCGTGCCCTGCAGGTCACCCCACTGGCTGATGATCCCTGGTCGGGACTGACCGTTCAATTTGACGAGCAGCCGCCGCAGCGTTGGGGCGAAAAGACGTATTTTCCCCGTCGCAATGGCACCCACCACTTGAAGTTGCAAGCCCCGGAAACAAGCCCCTTGCTCGATCATGAGGTGACACTGGGGCTGACCGGTACCGGGCCCGTTGCGTTGGGCCTGGGCTTTTCGCCGCCCGCGCTTGGCGTGCCGAAAAAACTGACTCGGGAGGGTTTGAGTTACACCTTTAAGGTGAACGACATCAAAGACGGCAGTTTTGCCTTGCGTTTATCGGCAACGAGACTGGCGAACCTCTCCCCGGCCAATGCGATGTCCGTTGGAGAGGGCGCACAGGTGCTGAACCTTGTCTTGAGCAGCAGTACCCACCGGATCCTGGATTGGGGAAGTGAGCTTTACACCGAGGTCAAATTGCTTTCGGCAATCACTGGTAAGCCAATGCAAGGGTGGACCGTGACTTGGCGCAGCCCTGATCTTGGCGAAGTGACCTCGGTGACCAACTATTACGGGGTGGCGAGCGTGCGCTTTGTTCCTGCCACGCCGGGCGAGGCTCGACTGACAGCGACGGTGGGCGAAAAGGAATATTCAAAAACAGTGGAGTTGTCGTACGCCTTGAACGAGCCGCGGGAAATCGCGTCACTCACCAGCCCCAAGCCAAGTGGTCATCTGGGGGAGCAGGTTTCAGCGGTCGTTACCGTTGTGTCGGCCTTGACTGGCGAGCCTTTGCAGGGCGTCGAGGTGATGTGGGATTACCCCACCCTCACGCTTGCTCCGACGAGTACGGATGGTGAAGGGCAGGCACATGTGGAGTTCAGGTTGCCTGGGGTGAGACGAGGGCTTTTGGGGGCTACCGTGCGGGGTGGGTATGCTGGATGGGAGGTCAAACTTCTGGAGTTTGAACTGCTGCCTAATGAGTTGACTTGGCAACAGGACTTCAAACCTAACTTCACAGGTAGTCCCGCAGGGTGGTCCGACGTTAGGTTGAGGGTCTTCGCAGGAAAGGTTTACACGTTGAAGCTGGATTACAGCGACAGCTGGTTGATCGGTGACCCAGATGCCCAGCTTCTTCTTGAATATAAGCCGGGCGAAGAGGCGCAGGGGGTGGTCGTCGACCCGCCGCTGGGCCAGCTTGTTGCGATGGAGGAAGGGACTACTTCCTTGAGTTGGACGCTGACGACCGACCCCGACTACACGCCAGACCATGCTTTTGCGTTGCAGTTCGACATGCCTTTGATCAGCGAAATGCCAAAGTCGCCACCTTTGCCTGGGATTATCCGGGATGAAAATAGCTGGCTGGAGGAATTCACGTTCTACTTGAATGGCGAGGAGTTTGAGCTGGCTTATAGGGACCTGCACCTGGTGGATGGAACCGATTATACCTGGGAGTTGAGAGTCAAGGAGGGCAGCAGCCTGATCGGCACGACCACTGTTGCTTTGGGGGCGTCGGCAGGAAATCCTAATGTGGAATTCGCTCCGCCATTGTTCCAACCACAACCGGTGACGATGACGACCCCCTTGATTTGGTCCATATCGACCAAGGAATCGAATTACGGAACATTCATGGTGGAGTTACGCTGCCCAGATCTGCCCGTGCGGGAGATTTCTACAGAGGTGAAACCCTAGGCCTCACCCCTACAAATCCCCCGCCTTCTTCCACCCCAGATACAACGTCACCAGCTCGGCCCCCAACTCCCCGGGCCGAGCTTGCAGCAGCGTTATCCCATGGGCGCTCAGTCGCTCATGCAACGCGGCCCGCGCATTCAAATATTCCACCGTCCCGCAATAAGCCAGCGCCTCGGGCAGGGCTTGCACTGGCGCCTGGCGCAAGCGGTCGAGGGCTTCTTCGCGCAGGCTCGCCACCAGCACCCGATGCCGCTGGCCCAGGCGTTTTACGGTGACCAGCAGTTCTTCATCGTCCTCATCCCGCAGGTTGGTCACCAGCACCACCAGGGCGCGGCGTTTTTGCCGGGCCAGCAGTTGCGTGACGGCGGCGGGGTAGTCGGCGGGGTGTTGGCTGCTGTCGAGGTCGTAGACGGTGTTGAGCAATACGTTGAGTTGGCCGGTGCCTTTGACCGGGGCGAGGTAGCGCGGCTGTTCGCTGGCGAAGGTGCTCAGGCCCACGGCATCGCCCTGGCGCAGCGCGGTGTAGCTGAGCAGCAGGCAGGCGTTGAGGGCGTGGTCGAAATGCGCCAGCTCGTCATCCTGGCTGCGCATGCGTCGACCGCAGTCGAGCATGAAGATGATCTGCTGGTCGCGTTCGTCTTCGTACTCGCGGGCGATGGGCATGCGATGGCGGGCGGTGGCTTTCCAGTCGATCTGGCGCAGGCTGTCGCCTTCGCGGAATTCGCGCAGTTGATGAAATTCCTGGCCTTGGCCGCGCCGTTGCCGCTGACGAATGCCGAGCTGGCTGAGCCAGTTGTCCACGGCCAGCAGTTGACCGTCGTAGAGCCGGGCGAAGTCCGGGTAGACGCGGGTGTCATCGGCTGCGGGAAGCAGGCGCTTGGCGGCCCACAGGCCCATTGGGCTCGGGAGGTTGATTTCGCAGTGTTCGAAGCTGAAGTGGCCGCGCTTCAGGGGGCGGACGCGGTAGCCGAGTTGGGTGAGCTGGCCGGGTTGCAGTTGCGCTGAAAGCGGGAGGTGTTCGAAGTCCAGGCCATCGGGCACATGATCGAAGAGCTGGATATTCAATGGCTGGGCCAGATCGTGACTGATTTCCAGGCGTACTTCGCTCCAGCGACCGAGTGCCAGGCTGCCGGGCAGTTGCCGTTGGACGCGGGGCGAGGGCAGGCGGCGCACGCGCACGGCGTCGAGTATCGACAGGGCCAGCAGCGCCAGCAGCAAACCCCAGTGGATCGACAGCAGCGTCGAGGGCACGGCGATGCCCAGCGCTCGCAGGGCTCCCAGGGTGATGCCGACGGCCAGCAGGATCGCGAGCCAGATCAACAGCAGGCGAGAAGGCTTCATGGCTGCAACTCAATGGTAGGGTGACAACCCAGTGTGGCGAGGGGATTTATCCCCGCTGGCCGCGCAGCGGCCCCTTGCGGTGTGTCAGGCAAAACCAGGGGGCTGCTGCGCAGCCCAGCGGGGCGGTGCGACGTTTCGCTAAATCCCCTCGCCATGATGAGCACCAGCATCAGGAATTTTTTGCTCACAACCGTGGCGCCGACACTTGATCGAGCAACTGCCCCAGCACCTGATCCACCGAAAGCCCTTCGATATCCAGCTCCGGCGCCAGCCGCACGCGATGGCGCAGCACGGCCAGGGCGCAGCCCTTGATGTCGTCCGGCACCACGAACTCGCCGCCGCGCAACAACGCCCGGGCGCGGGCGCAACGGACCAGCGCGATCGAGGCGCGGGGGCCGGCTCCGATCGTCAGGCCTGGCCAGGTGCGGGTTGCGCGGGCCAGGCGCACGGCATAATCGAGCACCTGGTCGTCCATCGGCAGGTCGCTGGCGATGCGTTGCAGCGCTTGCACGTCCTTGGCCTGCAACACCGTGCGCAACGGTTGCACATCGAGCATGTCGGCGCGGGTCGAGCGGCTGACCTGGCGCACCATGTTCAGTTCCTGGTCGGCATCGGGGTAGTCCATGCGCACCTTGAGCATGAAACGGTCGAGCTCGGCCTCCGGCAGCGGGTAGGTGCCTTCCTGTTCGATCGGGTTCTGGGTGGCGAGCACCATGAACGGCTGGGAGATCGGCAACGCGCGACCCTCGAGGGTGACCTGGCGCTCCTGCATGGCTTCGAGCAGCGCCGCCTGGGTCTTGGCCGGCGCGCGGTTGATCTCATCGGCCAGCAACAGGTTGGTGAACACCGGGCCCTTGCGCAGCTTGAACTGCTCGGTCTGCAAGTCGTACACCGCGTGGCCGGTGACGTCGCTGGGCATCAGGTCGGGCGTGAACTGGATGCGCGCAAACTCCCCGCCAAAACAGCGGGCCAGGGCGCGCACCAGCAGCGTCTTGCCCAGCCCCGGCACGCCTTCGAGCAGGACATGACCGCCGGCGATCAGCGCCGTGAGCACATCGTCGATCACCGCGACCTGGCCGACCACGGCCTTGTGCAGTTCGGTGCGAATCGCCTGGGCCAGTTGACTGGCGCGCTGGCGTTGCTGGGCGGCGTGGGCCTGGCTGTCTGAGGGTTCGTTCTGTTCAGTCATAAGGCATTCCTGAGGGTTTGCAAAAGGGCGACCTGGCGGCAGAACTCGGCGCTGGACAGGCGTTGTTTCGGTCGAGGGCTGAGGGCCTGGCTGATGGCGCGTGTAGGCTGCCGGGTCAGGCGGGCAAGCACTTGCCATTGTTCGGCGACGACCAGTTGTTCGAAACCGGGATGAAGCTGACGGGCCCGGCGCAGTACGTCTTGCTGCAGGCTGTGCAGCAGGTGTTGCTGGCCGTTGTGGCGCAGTTGAAAAGCGGCGCTGGCTTGCAGGTGTTCCTGCAATTGGCGTCGGGCCTTGGGCGCGGGTTGTTGCAGCGGACCATGGCGTACCGCCGAGCGCCACAGCCACAGCCCGATCAAGGCCAGCAGGGCCACCAATGCCTGGGGGAAGTAGCGCAGCAGCAGGGTCAGCAGGTTGTCATGGTCGGTGTTGAACAGCAGCGTCACGTCCGTGTCGGCGCTCAGGTACCAGAGCAGCCAGGCATTGTCATACTGGTCGATGTGATCGTTTTTCCACAGCTCGGCATCTGTGAGCACGGTGATCGTGCCCTGGCCGTAGTTCAGTTGCATCAGATGGGTCGCGGCCTCGCTGTTGGCCCACGCCTGGGCGAGGTTCAGCGGGTCTTCGAGGTGGAAATCCGTGTCGAAGCCGAGGTAGGCCGGCGCCTCTTCGTCTTCCAGGTACAGTTTGGTCAACTCGGGATAAGGATCCTTGATCAGCTCTGGCTCCGGTGCCTTGAGGTCCTTGCTCAGCAGTTGGCGCAGCCGCACGCGGTCCAGCAGCAGGTCACCGCTGCTGTTTGTGCTGTCGTCCCACAAGGCTTCGGCGACAAACAGCAGTCGGCCGCCGGCGCGGGTCCAGTTCATCACTTGGTCGACGCTCCGTGGCGTCATGTTGCTTCGCTCACCCAACAGCAACAGGGTACGTTGGCGAGGCTCCAGCGTCGGCAGGACGTCCAGGCTGTTGGCGTGCTCGACCTTGATGCCTTGCTGGCGCAAATAATGTTCGGCGGCCAGGTAAGGATTGGCCTGTGCTTCAGGGGCCGGGCCGTGCTCGATGACCTCTTGATACGGCACGGCTTTCATGTACAGGAAGATCGCCAACACGCCACCCAGTGCGGCAACCACGGCGCCGACCAGCCATCCCGCGCGCCGGTTCATTGGGAAGCTCCCGGACCGAACAAGCCACGCCAGCCGTCGCACAGTTCCTGTTGCAGATGGGCCGGTGGTGGACGGTGTCCGTAGGCAATGTTCTGCCAGTGCAGGGTCAGGTTTTTGCTGAAGGCCAACAGCTGTTCCTGCTGGAGTTGCTCTACACGGTGCAGCACCTGGCCTTCGGTGTCGGACGGTTTCAATGGGATGCCGAACCCATGGTGCAAGCGGCTGAGCAGGGCCCGATAGAGCAGGCCCAACGCCTCTCGGGGAGCGCTGGACCACAATTGTTCGGCGCTGGACGCGACATCGTCCGGCAGGCTTTCTTCGCGGATATCCAGGCCGAACATCCGTGCTGGCGTCGGCCGCTCCATCACCTGGCCCTTCGCCGGCCGGCGGTTCACCAGGGCGTTGAGCCTTTCCCGATAACGCCAGGCCAGCCAGGCGACCGCACCCACCAGGGCGGCCCAGAGCAATACCTGGATCAGCGCAGCGATGGTTTCGAAGCGTTTGGCACCCCAGTTGAACATCGATTTGAGCCAACCCGGGGCTTCGTCGGTCTCGGCCGGCTCCGGGGCTTCTTCGCCAAAGCGATAGCGCGTCACGGTTTCCGGGTTCTTGAAGGGCGGGGCGTCGAGGATGGCCTTGATGCTTTCGCGAGAGGCTTGGCTGGTGACGGGTTGGTTGAGCAGGCGAGGGCTGTCGGGTGCGGTGCCGTCTTCGGCGGCCCAGGCGGGTGGCGCCAGCGGCAGCAGCATCAACGCCGCCAGCATCAGCAGCGGGGCGACCGCACTCAGGCGCTGGCGCAGGCGGCGGAACACCAGTTCGATGTCCCAGGCTTCGAGAATCGTGCGTCGATTCAAGTAGAGGCTGAAGCCGCAGGCGACGTAGATCGGCTCCCAGACAATCAGCAGCAACGGATAGAGGAAATTGAGCAGGTGTTCGAGCCACAGCCAGTCATGCTCGGCAACGGCGACCAAGGTCTGCCAGTCCCATTCCAGTTCGACTTGTTGCGGCACGAACAGGTAGAACAAGGCCATCAGGCCAAACCACAAGGCTGTTTCCAGATGCACGCCAATGATGGTCAGCCACTGCGCCGCGCCGCCGTTGCGTTGCAGCAACACGCCCAAGCGTTGTTCCCGTGCTTCCCCGGCGAGCCCTTCGAGTTGCACGACGGGCATCAGGAAGCTTCGGCTCAGGCTCAGCCGGCGCCAGGTCAGGCTCGCCAGCAGCTGCGGCTTGAGCAGCGCCGGCCATTGGCGCAAGGCCTGTTTCAAGGTGGGGGTCTCGCCAAACAACGCCTTGGACACGATGTACAGGGGCAGGCGGTCAAACGCTGGTTTCAGCCACCAGAACAGAAACACTACCAGGGACGGTGAATCCCACAGCAGCAGGCTCAGCAACGCATACACCGGCAGTGTGACGATGGCCCAACTGGTCATCAGCAGCCGTCGATGCTGCTGGGCCATCAGGACACCGAGGTCCATGGCTTCCCACGTGGTGCGCGGTCGGATGGTTACGGTGACGTCACTCAGGCGCATGCTGGCCTCGCCCGGCAAACAGCAGGTAGCCCAGCACCAACAGCCACAACAACGTACCGACGGTGTATTTGGTGGCGGTGGTCACTGCGCTGGAAGACCAATAGGCCTCGATGAACGCGGCGATGAGCAGGAAGAGGATCACGCCACCGATCATCAGCACGCTCTTACCGGCGGCGAGTCGCAAGGCTTCGCCTCGGGTGAGGCGTCCCGGCGCGATGAGTGACCAGCCCAGTTGCAGGCCCGCGGCGCCGGCCAGGGTAATGGCGGTGAGTTCGAAGGCGCCGTGGCCGATCACGAATGACCAGAACGTCCCGCCCGAGCCGATCTGGGTCAGGTGCCCGGCCACCGCGCCAATGGTCAGGCCGTTGAAGAACAGGAAGAACGCGCTGCCCAGGCCAAACAGCAAGCCGCTGGCGAAGGTCTGAAAAGCGATGCCGATGTTGTGCATGATGTAATAGCCGAACATGACCCAGTCTTCGCTGGCGGCCCGCTCGATCGAGCGTCCCAGATGCCCGGCCGCCGGGTCGTACATGCTACGGATCTGGCTGATCTCCTCGACGCCCAGCAGGCTGTAGACCAGCTCCGGAAACAGGTAGACCAACAGTCCGATGGCGGCCAGGCTGCCCAGGAACATCAGGCCGGCCGCGAGTACGAATCGCCATTGTTCGCGGACCAGGCGCGGGAAGCCTGCAAGGATGAACGCCGACAAGCTCGCCGTTGGCCGACTGCGGTCGCGGTAGAGCTGTTGGTGGCCGCGCAGCGCCAGTTGTTGCAAGGTGTCCACCAGCAAGCTGCTGTAGCCTCGCGCCTGGGCCAGCGCCAGATGATGGCAAAGCCGTCGATAGACGTGGGGAAAATCGCTGCTCTGGGCAACGTTGCTGTTGCGCTCCAACTGGTCGAGCAGGCGGGACAGGTGTTCCCATTCCCCATGGTGGCGACTTTCGAAAAGGCTTTGCTTCATGTCGGCCCCAGCAGGCCGCGGGCAATGCCATTCAGTTCAGCCACGGCGCCGGTGGGGTGCACCTTCAGCGGGACGGCCAGGATTGTTGCCAGTTCAGTGACCCGTGCTTCGGAAAGTTCGCCCTGGCGTTCGGCAAAACCCAGCACGGCGCGCTGTTCGGCCAGGCCCAGGGCAAAAGGCGAACGCAACGCTCGGGCCGATGGCAATTCGGGGCGCTTGACCGGTTGCTCGCGATAGACCACCAACGTGCCGGCCGCCAGGTCGCCGAGGCGTTTGAAGGTTGGATGTTGCAGGCAACTGATCGCGCCGAAGGCGTAGCCAAAGGGCAGCATGTCGACGAAACGCAGCAGGTTGCGGATCAACGAGGCGGACCAGCCGATCGGCCTGCCGTCGTCCTGCACCACGCGCAATCCCATCATTTGCTTGCCCGGCGAGCGGCCCTGGTTGAACAGTTCGAACAGCACCATGTACCACCAGCTGATAACGAACAGCAGGATCGATCCCAGGCCGATGCCCAGTTCGCCGAAAAACGCCAGGACGAAAAACAGCAACCCCAGCACCAGCCCGCGTATGCCCAGGTCGATGGCGAAGGCCAGCGCACGGGGCATCAGCCCCGCCGGGCGCAGTGGCAGGTCGATGCCTTCGGGCGTTTCGACCTGGTAGCGCGTGTCCAGTGGTGGCGGCAGCGGCGCGTTCCTTTGCAGTGCTGGTGTCTCGAGCATGGGCAACCTGTGATGGGCCGTTCGAACGTTCGATCTCGGCCCAGATGCTAGCAGTCTTCGTGCGGGCGCACGATACAACTGTTTGTGTCATTTCATGCGCTGCAACAGGATCGCTGGCGGAAACGGTGGCGGCTGTCGGGTTCGAACGCCTAGACTTCGCCAGTCTTCAGCTCAGGAACCTACCGTGACTTCCATCTTCTGGTACGACTACGAGACCACCGGCATCAATCCGCGGTGCGACCGCCCCTTGCAAGTAGCGGGGATCCGTACCGATTTCGAGCTCAACGAAATCGACGCGCCGGTGAACCTCTACTGCCGGCCGAGCGATGACATCCTGCCGCATCCGGCCGCCTGTGCGATCACCGGCATCACGCCGGCGCAACTGGCGGAAAAAGGCTTGAGCGAAGCCGATTTCATGACCCGCGTCCACGCGCAGTTGGCTGCGCCCGGGACCTGTGGCGCGGGTTACAACACCTTGCGCTTCGACGATGAAATGACCCGCTACAGCCTGTATCGGAATTTTTTCGACCCCTATGCCCGGGAATGGCAAGGCGGCAACAGCCGCTGGGACTTGATCGACCTGGTGCGCGCCGCCTATGCCTTGCGCCCCGAGGGCATTGTCTGGCCACAAGAGGATGGCCGCGTCACCCTCAAGCTCGAACGCCTGACCGCGGCCAACGGCATCGACCATGGCCAGGCCCATGATGCGTTGTCGGATGTACGCGCGACGATTGCCCTGGCCCGGTTGATCCGCGAGAAGCAACCGCGGCTCTATGACTGGCTGTTCCAGTTGCGCAGCAAACAGAAGGTGCTGGACCAGATACGCCTGTTGCAGCCGATGGTGCACATCTCCGGGCGTTTCTCGGCGGCGCGAAACTACATCGGCGTGGTGCTGCCGCTGGCCTGGCATCCGAAGAACCGCAACGCCCTGATCGTCTGCGACTTGCACCTGGATCCCCAGGGCTTGCTGGATCATGATGCGCAGATCCTGCGTCAACGGTTGTACACCCGCCGCGAAGAGCTGCTCGACGGTGAGCTGCCGGTGCCCCTCAAACTCATTCACATCAACAAGTGCCCGGTGGTTGCACCGCTGGCTGTCTTGCGCGCCGAGGACCAACTACGGCTGCAGTTGGACATGGAGGGCGTTCAGGAGCGGGCGCTGCGGCTAACTGACGCACAACACGTCTGGCAGGGCAAACTCCAGGCTATTTATGGGCCGGAAGATTTCACCGCCAGCGAAGATCCCGAGCAGCAGTTATATTCGGGATTTCTGGGGGATCGAGATCGTCGTTTATGTGAGCAAGTTCGCATGGCGGATCCGGCTCAATTGGCACAGGGGCACTGGCCTTTTGACGATGAACGACTGCCGGAATTATTGTTTCGATATCGTGCGCGCAACTTCCCGGACACCTTGGATCCAGAAGAACAGGCGCGCTGGAAATTATTTTGCCAGCAACGCCTGTCTTCTCCGGAGTGGGGCGCACCCAATACGTTGAACAGTTTCGATGAGGCAATGGCAGAGTGGATGGGGCTTTCTACATCATTGCAGCAAGAGGTGCTGATCCAGTGGCAAGGCTACAGCCAACAATTACGTAAGCGTTTCAGCCTTTGAATTGCCACGCTGCGATTCACGCCCTGGGGGGGTTAAACGAAGGCATAAAAAAACGCCAGCAAATGGCTGGCGTTTTTTGCTTTGCAGCTCCGCGTAAAGCGCGGCGCCGGCTGGCGAGGCTTAGCCCAGCAGGGTTGCCCAGCCTTCTACCACGTCACCGCCCCACTTGGCTTTCCACTCTTTCAGAGTCTTGTGGTTGCCACCTTTGGTTTCGATGACTTCGCCGTTGTGCGGGTTTTTGTACTGCTTAACTTTGCGAGCGCGTTTGGTGCCAGTAGTTTTTGCAGCGCCACGAGGGGCTTTGGCCGATTTGGCTTCTGGGTCCAGCAGGGCAATGATATCGCGCAGGGACTTGGAGTATTCGCCCATCAGAGTGCGCAGTTTGCCTTCGAATTCCAGTTCTTTTTGCAGTTTGTCGTCTTCGGACAGGTTTTTCAGGCGAGCTTGCAGTTCTTTGATGGCTTCTTCTGTAGCGCGGTATTCGTTGATCAGGGACATGGGGACTACCTTATGTAGGACGCGGGTGACAAGGACACAGTGAGGCAATAGTAATCAGACAGTTTCATCAAGTAAACATTTAACCCGTGTTTATTTAGTTAAATAGTGCAGTGCCACAAAATGGTCGGTGCAATAAGTAACGTGATGTGCGCTCACATCTGTTCACACATATAGCGGTGCCACCGCAGGCCAGGCCATTCCCAGCCTCGGCTGACCGCGGAGAGGGCGCTGGTGTCATCAGTACTGCAGTTTTGCCGCACAGTGGCTAGAATGGCCGCCTTTGCGAAAGTTCTGGAGTTTCCCTAATGCGCACTTTTCGGCTGGTGATCGCTTGCCCGGACCGCGTCGGTATCGTTGCTAAAGTCAGTAACTTTCTGGCGTCCCATAACGGTTGGATCACTGAAGCAAGCCATCATTCGGACAATCAGAGTGGCTGGTTCTTCATGCGCCACGAGATCCGCGCCGACTCGCTGCCCTTCGGCATCGAAGCCTTTCGCGAGGCGTTCGCCCCCATTGCCGAAGAGTTCTCGATGGACTGGCGCATCACCGATACCGCACAGAAGAAACGCGTGGTGCTGATGGCCAGTCGTGAGTCTCACTGCCTGGCTGACTTGCTGCACCGCTGGCACAGCGATGAGCTCGATTGTGACATCGCCTGCGTGATTTCCAACCATGACGACTTGCGCAGCATGGTGGAGTGGCATGGCATCCCGTACTACCACGTGCCGGTCAATCCGCAGGACAAGCAACCGGCGTTCGCCGAAGTCTCGCGCCTGGTCAAGCAGCATGATGCAGAAGTGGTGGTGCTGGCCCGCTACATGCAAATCCTGCCGCCGTCCCTGTGCAGCGAATACGCGCACAAAGTCATCAACATCCACCACAGTTTCCTGCCATCGTTCGTGGGTGCGAAGCCGTATCACCAGGCTTCGATGCGCGGCGTGAAGCTGATCGGCGCGACATGCCACTACGTGACCGAGGAGCTGGACGCCGGCCCGATCATCGAGCAGGACGTGGTACGCGTCAGCCACAGCGACAGCATCGAAGACATGGTGCGATTCGGTCGCGACGTGGAGAAGATGGTGTTGGCGCGCGGCTTGCGTTATCACCTTGAAGACCGCGTGTTGGTGCACGGCAACAAGACCGTCGTGTTCTGATTCAACGCCAAACCCCGTGGCGAGGGAGCAAGCTCCCTCGCCACGATTAGCCTTGAGGAGCAAGTTAAATCATGACCGATCCCTTGGATAAAGCCACCGCCAAAGCTCCGCCCACCGTGGGCGAGGGCTGCCTGAGCCGGTACGATCCCGAAGCGTTGAGCCCTGAAGATGGCACCGAGTTTCCGGATGCCGCAAAGCTCTGGGATGACTTGCACCCGCAACCCCAGGACGACTCCGAACCCAAGCGGTGAACGGTCACGCCTGCCGCAGCCTGATCAGCTTCTTGATCAACGGTCGCCCGACCATCATGAAGAACACCGGCCCTCCGGCCAGTAGATAGAAGTAATACGTCACCGCCCGCCAGATCAGAATCGCCGCCGCCGCAGTGGATTTACCCACCATGGGCGCGAGCAACGCCGCTGAGGTCAACTCCGCCGCACCGGCGCCGCCCGGTAGCAGGCTGAACTGTCCTGCGCTCAGGGACAGCATCTGGATCAGGAAACTCCAGGCCCATTGCAAATCCGCCCCCAGCCCTTTCAACGCCAGATAGAGCACGCTGTAGCGCAGCGCCCAATGCAGGCAGGTCAGGCCGAACACCTGGAACAACGTCTGCCGAGGCAGCTTCAGCGTGTCGGTGAAAGCCGCCAGGAAATGCAGGATCTTGCGTCCCCAGCGCCGGCGCGTGCTGGAGCCTACGCGCAGGTGGCGCAGCAACCGCGCGCCCAACAGAATCAGCCGACGATGGTAGCGCGCCACGAGCCCGCAGCAGAGCAGGCCACCGAACAATGACACGGCGCTCAGCGCCAGCATCCATTCCAGGCGTTGGCTGAGATTCTGGAACAGCGCGTAGAACAAGATGCCCAACAGGGCGCAAAGGAAAAACAGCAAGTCGCTCAACTGATCCATGGCAAACACGGCGCTGCCATGGGCCGGGCGCACACCGTTGCGCGCCAGCAAGGCCATCAGGGTCAACGGTCCACCGCTGCCGCCGGGCGTGGCGCACATGGCGAACTCGGTGGACATCACCACGCCCATGCTTTTGAGGCCACCGATGCGTTCGCGATGTTCCCCCAGCAGCAAGCGCAGGCGCACTGAATTCAAAGCCCAGCAGAGTACGATCATGCCGAGCATGACCAGCAGCAGGGACAAGGGAAAACGCTGCACCCGCGCCCACATCTCCCCGCCGCCCACCAGCATCGGCACCAGCAATGCGATGAGCAGGGCGGCGACCAGCCAGGCCAGGCGCTTCATGCGGCGTGACTGACCCGCAGGCCCTGGGTTGCCAGCCAGCCGGCCTTGGTCATGGGCACGCGGCCGTCCTCGAGCAGGCGTGCCAAAGTGCGTAGCCAATAATCCCGGGAGAAGTCGTGGCGCATGTCCACCGGGTGCAGGCCCAGGCGGATCATCGGTGCCTGGCGCCAGCGCTGTTCCCGTTGGTCGCAGATGATTTTCGACAGTCCCCGACGCCAGGGGCTGCGAGCGCTCCACACCAGCCCCGGGGCATCGATAGGAGTGAAGTCCGGCAAGCGATAGAGGTGCTGGGTATCGCTGGTGTAACGCAAGGGCAACTGGCGCAAAGCCCGGCGAGTGCCTTCGCTCATCAACCAGGCTGGGGCGACGAAACCCTCCAGTGGCCATTGGTAACGCTGGAAAAGCTCGATGCCCGCATGCAGGCGGGCGAGGGCGGCCTCCTCGGACAGATCATAGAATTCGCCTTCGTGGGTGTAGACCCGGCGCATGAACCAGTCCTTGGGGTGAAGGGCGGGCGGCCCATCATCGCAATGGTAATAACCGTGCAGGACCAGTTCGTCACCGCGCTCGACCCGGCCGTCGAGCAGGCGCCGGAAACCGGGGTGATCGTCCAGCGCATTGGTGTGGTGAAAGTCCGGCACCACCAGCCAGGTCATCGGGACCTGGCCAAGGGCGTCGACGGCCTCGACGAACGGCTGGTAATCGGGCCAGGTCTGCGGCGCGACGTCGTGAAGCACCAGCAACACGCTCGGGGAAGGATTCATCGTCATCGGTTGCGCCTCACCCATTGGCCAGCATGGGCATCTCTGCGCCAAGCACGCTGTAATAATGGCCCAACAGGCTGTTGACCACCGAATCCCAAGCGTAATGCCGTTCCACGTGCCGGCGCGCCCGGGTGCCGCGCTGCTGGCAGCCTTCGGCGAACAGTTGCCGCACCGCGTTCGCCATCGCCTGGGGATTGTTCGGCGCGCACAACAGGCCACAGTCTTCGTGGACGAGCTCGCTGAACGCGCCCGCGGCGACCGCCACCACCGGGATGCCGCTGGCCATGGCTTCAAGGATCACCAGGCCGAACGTCTCCTGGTCGCCGGCATGCAAGAGGGCGTCGGCGCTTGCCATCAGCCGGGCGACTTGCGGCGCCGGGCAGAACTCATCGATCACGGTGACGTTGTCCGGCACCACGGCTGGCATGGAGGAACCCACCAGCAGCAGGTGGTAGCGCTCGCCCAGGCGCTTCATGCACTTGAGCAGCACCGGCAGGTTTTTTTCCTTGGAGCCGCGCCCGGCGAAAATCAGCAGGCGGGCATCTTCGGCGATGCCCAGCTCGGCGCGCAGCTCGGGATCGCGAGCGGCGGGATTGAAGGTCTGCAGGTCCACGCCCAAGGGCTGCACGTAGACATTTTTGACGCCCAGCCCGGTCAGCTTGTCGGCCATGACCTGGCTCGGCGCCAAGACCCGGTCGAAGTTGCCGTACAGCTTGCTGACATAGGCTTCGATGTTGGGCGTGAACCAGTTGCCCATGCGGTTGCTCACCAGCAATGGCAGGTCGGAGTGATAAAAACCGATGACGGGCACATCAAGCTGGCGACGGGCATCGAGGGCCGCCCAGGCGGTGAGATAAGGGTCGCCGACTTCAATCAGGTCCGGCTGCAGATCGCGCAGGACATTGCGCCAGGGCGCCAGGCGAAGCGGGAAGCGATAGCCCTTGCCAAAGGGGAGCGGAGGGGCCGGAACCTTGTAGATCCCGTCCTGCTCACTCAGGTGAGCGCCGGGAATCAAGAGGCTGTGGCGGATACCGGGCCGATTGCCCAGGCGCCGGTGCTTGGCATCCAGATAAGTGCGCACGCCTCCACTGGCGGGGGCGTAGAACATGGTTATGTCCGCTATATGCACGATGAACATCCCTCCGGTCTGTGTTCTCCTGTGTTGACCTTTAGTAAGAATAGATGTTCGGTTGGGGTTGCGGTGGCGTAGTCGTGATGCAGATTCCTGTGGCGAGGGAGCTTGCTCCCGCTGGGCTGCGCAGCGGCCCCAAAATCTTGGGAGCGCTTCGCTCTGGAGCGCCAGCCCGGTCCAGCGGGAGCAAGCTCCCTCGCCACATGAGAGCGGTCAAATGCGGTTTTTATTTCCAGCGCCAGGGTCTTAATACGCTGGGCATGCTTTTATATAAGCGCGCAAAATGGCGTCATATCGCAAACCCACAGGTGACCAAATGCCTGATTCATCGCAACTCATTATCGGGGCCGACCTGGCCGGCCAACCTGTCGCCCAGGCCATGCGCCTGGCGAACCGTCATGGTCTGGTGGCGGGCGCCACCGGCACAGGCAAGACCGTTACCCTGCAACGCCTGGCCGAAATGTTCAGCGATGCCGGCGTGGCGGTGTTCGCGGCGGACATCAAGGGCGACCTGTGCGGCCTCGGCGCTGCCGGTGCTCCCCAGGGCAAGGTCGCCGAGCGCATCGCCGGCATGCCCTGGCTCGGCCACAAGCCCCAGGCTTATCCAGTGACCTTGTGGGACATCCACGGTAAATCCGGTCATCCGTTGCGCACGACCTTGAGCGAAATGGGCCCGTTGTTGCTCGGCAGCCTGCTGGAGCTCACCGACAGCCAGCAGTCGGCGTTGTACGCGGCGTTCAAGGTGGCCGATCGCGAGGGCCTGTTGCTGCTGGATCTCAAGGACCTGAAGGCACTGCTCAATCACCTCAAGGACAATCCCGAGTTGCTCGGCGACGACGCGGCCTTGATGACCACCGGTTCCAGCCAGGCGCTGATGCGGCGCTTGTCGACGCTGGAGCAGCAGGGCGCCGACGCCTTGTTTGGTGAGCCGGCGTTGCAGCTCGAAGACATTCTTCACCCGGCCAGCGATGGTCGTGGTCGCATCCATTTGCTGGACGCCAGCCGCCTGGTCCATGAGGCGCCGAAGGTCTACGCGACGTTCCTGCTCTGGCTGCTGGCCGAGCTGTTCGAGCAACTTCCCGAGCGCGGCGATGCGGACAAGCCTTTGCTCGCGCTGTTCTTCGACGAGGCTCATCTGTTGTTTGCCGGTACGCCAAAGGCATTGCAGGATCGCCTGGAGCAAGTGGTGCGGTTGATCCGCTCCAAGGGCGTCGGGGTGTATTTCGTCACCCAGTCGCCAGGCGACCTGCCGGACGATGTGCTGGCGCAGTTGGGGTTGCGCATCCAGCACGGTTTGCGGGCCTTTACGGCCAAGGAGCAGAAATCCTTGCGGGCGGTGGCGGAGGGGTTCCGACCGAACCCGCAATTCGATGCCTTGGCGGTGCTGACCGAGCTGGGCATCGGTGAAGCCCTGGTTGGCACCTTGCAGGAAAAAGGCACGCCGGAAATGGTCCAGCGCGTGTTGGTGGCGCCGCCGCAGTCGCGCATCGGGCCGCTGAGCGAGGCTGAGCGAGCCGGGTTGATTGCCAGCTCCCCGTTGCAGGGGCGCTATGACAAGCCTATCGATCGCGAGTCGGCCTATGAAGTGTTGATGGGGCGCAAGGGGCTGGAGCCCCAGGCGGAGGCAGCGCCGGGCAAGCCGGCGGCGGACGAGCCGAGCTTCACCGAACAGGCTGGGGAATTCCTCGGCACCGCGGCGGGCCAGGCCTTGAAATCAGCGATGCGCCAGGCGGCCAATCAATTGGGCCGGCAGTTGGTGCGTGGGTTGATGGGATCGTTGCTGGGGGGTAGCAAGCGGCGGTAGGTCAAAGACCGAGTCGCCCCCTTCGCGAGCAAGCTCGCTCCCACAGGAGATCTTCAGCGGACACAGATTTTGTATCCACCACGAATCCACTGTGGGAGCGAGCTTGCTCGCGATAGCCAGTTAACAGGCGACAAGAATTTCAGCCCTTGGGCCGCGCATGCGCCGCCAGTCGCTCCAGCGCCGCCCGCAGGTTGGGGTCGCTGATGCCTTCGGCGGTGGCCTGGATGGTCGCGGCCGCGTCGGTCGACAGGTCGAGGGTATGCCCCTTGGCGCCGGCCTGTACGGTCGGCGGCTGGACCTTGAACAGGATGCGCGTCAGGTTGGCGAATTCTTCGAAAGCTTGCAGTTGACGCAACAAGCGTTTTTGCTGGTAGCGCAAGCGCGTGGCCCAATGGCCGTCGGTGACGATCAGCAGCAAGCTGCCTTCGCGCCAGGACGCCACATGGCAATGCTCGCGCGCGGCGGGTTGCAACTGGCTGTCCAGCAGGCGTTGCAGATGACCCAGGCGCCTGGCGTGGCCGAAGATGGCTTTCAGCGGCTTGGCTTCGCGCAGCAGAACGGCGGGTGCCTTGGCTGGAAGAGGGCGGAAGGCCATGAACTGATACCGCAAATGACAGGAGCGCCATGGTAGCAGAAAGCGCCGGATGCGCCTCGATCCGCTCGTCCTGCGACCTTTTATCCATACAATCAATAGGTAACTTCTGCACCTTGTGGCTTGAAGTTCGCGCAAAAGCCCTTATTTTAGGGAGGCCCCGTCACAGCGCTGTGCCAGCATCGTGGAATAACGCCACTTTCCTCACCATCGTTTCCGGGTAGAATGCTCGTTCGCATGCGGCCATGAGGGCTGCACGGGCGACTCACGGGGCCGCCCTCCATCCCTTTAGTGTGGAAGATCCTGCCGATATGTTTGCGCCTTTGTTAAAGAAACTTTTTGGAAGCAAGAACGAGCGTGAAGTCAAGCGCATGCTCAAGACGGTACAGATCGTCAATGCCTTCGAAGAGCAAATGGTGGCCCTTTCGGACGATCAGTTACGCGCCAAGACTGCCGAATTCAAGGACCGCATCGCCAAGGGTGAAACCCTTGACCAGATCCTGCCCGAAGCCTTTGCGGTCTGCCGCGAAGCCGGCAAGCGGGTGATGGGCATGCGCCACTTCGACGTCCAGTTGATCGGCGGCATGACCCTGCACGAAGGCAAGATCGCCGAAATGCGTACCGGTGAGGGCAAGACCCTCGTGGCCACCCTGGCGGTGTATCTCAACGCATTGTCCGGCAAGGGCGTGCACGTGGTGACGGTCAACGACTACCTGGCCCGCCGCGACGCCAACTGGATGCGCCCGCTCTACGAATTCCTCGGCCTGACGGTCGGCGTGGTCACGCCGTTCCAGCCGCCGGAAGAGAAGCGCTTCGCCTACGCTTCCGACATCACCTACGGCACCAACAACGAATTCGGTTTCGACTACCTGCGCGACAACATGGCGTTCAGCATGGAAGAAAAATTCCAGCGTGAACTCAACTTTGCCGTGATCGACGAAGTCGACTCCATCCTCATCGACGAAGCCCGTACCCCGCTGATCATTTCCGGTCAGGCCGAGGACAGCTCCAAGCTGTACATCGAGATCAACAAGTTGATCCCGCAGCTCAAGCTGCACGTCGAGGAAGTCGAAGGCGAAGTGACCCAGGCCGGCCACTACACCGTCGACGAGAAGACCCGCCAGGTCGAGCTCAATGAATCCGGTCACCAGTTCATCGAAGAGATGCTGACCCGCGTCGGCCTGCTGGCTGAAGGCGAAAGCTTGTACTCGGCCCATAACCTGGGCTTGCTGACCCATGTCTATGCCGGCCTGCGTGCCCACAAGCTGTTCCATCGCAACGTCGAATACATCGTGCAGGACGGCCAGGTCGTGCTGGTGGACGAACACACCGGACGTACCATGCCGGGCCGCCGCCTGTCCGAAGGCCTGCACCAGGCCATCGAAGCCAAGGAAGGCCTGAACATCCAGGCCGAGAGCCAGACCCTGGCCTCGACCACCTTCCAGAACTACTTCCGCCTGTACAACAAGCTGTCCGGCATGACCGGTACCGCTGACACCGAAGCGTTCGAATTCCACCAGATCTATGGCCTGCAAGTGGTGGTAATTCCGCCGAACAAGCCGCTGGCGCGCAAAGACTACAACGACCTGGTGTTCCTGACCGCCGAAGAGAAATACGCGGCGATCATCAACGACATCAAGGAAGGCATGGCCCAGGGCCGTCCGATCCTGGTGGGTACCGCCACCATCGAGACCTCCGAGCACATGTCCAACCTGCTCACCCAGGAAGGCATCGAGCACAAGGTCCTGAACGCCAAGTTCCACGAGAAGGAAGCCGAGATCATCGCCCAGGCCGGTCGCCCGGGTGCGCTGACCATCGCCACCAACATGGCCGGTCGTGGTACCGACATCCTGCTGGGCGGCAACTGGGAAGTGGAAGTCGCCTCCCTGGAAAACCCGACGCCTGAGCAAATCGCGCAGATCAAGGCCGACTGGCAGAAACGTCACCAGCAAGTGCTTGAGTCCGGCGGTTTGCAGGTGATCGCTTCCGAGCGTCACGAATCCCGTCGTATCGACAACCAGCTGCGTGGCCGTGCCGGCCGCCAGGGTGACGCCGGCTCCAGCCGCTTCTACCTGTCGCTGGAAGACAGCCTGATGCGCATCTTCGCCTCTGACCGGGTGAAGAACTTCATGAAGGCCCTGGGCATGCAGCCGGGCGAGGCGATCGAGCACCGCATGGTGACCAACGCCATCGAAAAGGCCCAGCGCAAGGTCGAAGGCCGCAACTTCGATATCCGCAAGCAGTTGCTGGAGTTCGATGACGTCAACAATGAGCAGCGTAAAGTGATTTATCACATGCGCAACAGCTTGTTGGCCGCCGACGACATTGGCGAAACCATCGCCGATTTCCGCCGCGAAGTGCTCGACGCTACCGTCAGCGCCCACATTCCGCCGCAGTCGTTGCCGGAACAGTGGGATATCGCGGGCCTGGAAGCTTCCCTGCGCAGCGATTTCGGCGTGTCCTTGCCGATCCAGCAGTGGCTCGACGAAGACGATCACCTGTACGAAGAAACCCTGCGGGAAAAACTGCTGGCCGAGCTGATCGCCGCGTACAACGAGAAAGAAGACCAGGCCGGTGCCGAAGCGCTGCGCTCCTTCGAGAAGCAGATCGTACTGCGTGTGCTGGACGACCTGTGGAAAGACCATCTGTCGACCATGGATCACCTGCGCCACGGCATCCACCTGCGCGGCTACGCCCAGAAGAACCCGAAGCAGGAGTACAAGCGCGAGTCCTTCACGCTGTTCTCCGAGCTGCTGGATTCGATCAAGCGCGACTCGATCCGTGTCCTGTCCCACGTCCAGGTGCGCCGCGAAGACCCGGCCGAGGAAGAAGCTCGCCTGCGTCAGGAAGCCGAGGCGCTGGCCGCGCGCATGCAATTCGAACACGCCGAAGCGCCAGGGCTGGAAGTGGCTCAGGCGATGGAAGAGGGCGTCGATGTGGATGTCGCCCTGGCCACCGCGCCGGTGCGCAACGAGCAGAAGCTGGGCCGTAACGAACTGTGCTACTGCGGTTCGGGCAAGAAATACAAGCATTGCCACGGGCAGATCCAATAAACCCGTTTCAACGCTGAGCGACCCGCGCCGCGACAAGAGTCTCTTGTCGCGGCGTTTTGCCATTTGATCCGTCGTCTTGATAAGGGCGATGACGAACACATTTATTTAAGGAGCGCATTCATGGCTGTTGGTCTTGGTCCGTTGCCAACGTTGCACCCGGTTGCCGGTTTTGAACTCGGTATTGCCTCGGCCGGCATCAAGCGCCCCGGGCGCAAGGATGTCGTGGTCATGCGTTGCGCCGAAGGCTCGACGGTGGCGGGCGTGTTTACGCTCAACGCGTTTTGCGCCGCGCCGGTGATCCTGGCCAAGCAACGCGTGCAGGGGCCGGTGCGTTACCTGCTGACCAACACCGGTAACGCCAACGCCGGCACCGGCGCGCCAGGCCTGGCCGCCGCCGAGCGTACCTGCGCCAAGCTGGCCGAACTGACGGGCGTCGATGCCAACCAGGTGCTGCCTTACTCCACCGGTGTGATCGGCGAGCCGCTGCCGGTCGAGAAGATCGAAGGCGCGTTGCAAGCCGCCCTTGATGACCTGTCGGAAAACAACTGGGCCGCCGCCGCCACCGGCATCATGACCACCGACACCTTGCCCAAGGGCGCGAGCCGCCAGTTCCAGCATGACGGCGTGACCATCACCGTCACGGGCATCAGCAAAGGTGCCGGGATGATCCGGCCGAACATGGCGACCATGCTTGGCTACATCGCCACCGACGCCAAGGTATCGCGCCAAGTGCTGCAGGACCTGATGCTCGACGGCGCCAACAAGTCGTTCAACCGCATCACCATCGACGGCGACACTTCCACCAACGACTGCTGCATGCTGATCGCCACCGGCAAGGCCAACCTGCCGGAAATCACCGAAGCCAGCGGCCCGCTGTTTGCGGCCCTGAAGCAGGCCGTATTCGAAGTGTGCATGGAAGTGGCCCAGGCCATCGTCCGTGACGGTGAAGGCGCGACCAAGTTCGTGACCGTGCAGGTCAACGGCGGTGGCAATCACCAGGAATGCCTGGACGTCGGCTACACCGTGGCGCACTCGCCACTGATCAAGACCGCGTTGTTTGCTTCCGACCCGAACTGGGGCCGGATCCTCGCCGCTGTCGGCCGTGCCGGCGTGCCGGACCTGGACGTGAGCAAGATCGACGTGTTCCTCGGCGAAGTCTGCATCGCCAGCCAGGGCGCCCGCGCCGCGACCTATACCGAAGCCCAGGGCGCGGCGGTGATGCAGCAGGAAGAGATCACCATCCGCATCGAGCTGGGCCGGGGTGATTGCAGCGAAACCATCTGGACGACCGACCTGTCCCACGAGTACGTCAAGATCAACGCTGAATATCGGACTTGAGACCGAGTCGCTCCTATCGCGAGCAAGCTCGCTCCCCCAGTGGAACTGCGTTGTGAACACGTTTGATGTCGCTCAACAAATCCCTGGGGGAGCGAGCCTGCTCGCGATGGTGCCGGTACCGACTCCATGAACGCTGAGGAATAGCGCGGTGAAACGAATTCATGTGGCGGCGGCGGTCATTCGTGACGCCGCTGGTAAAATCCTGATTGCCCGTCGGGCCGACACCCAGCATCAAGGTGGCCTGTGGGAGTTTCCCGGCGGCAAGGTCGAGGCCGATGAGTCCGTCGAAACCGCCTTGGCCCGGGAGCTGAACGAGGAACTGGGTATCGTCGTCGAAGCCGCCCGGCCCTTGATCAAGGTGCGCCACGATTACCCGGACAAACAGGTCTTGCTGGATGTTTGGGAGGTGTCCGCCTTCAGGGGCGAGCCCCATGGCGCCGAAGGTCAACCGCTGGCCTGGGTGACGGCCCGTGAGTTGACGAATTACGAGTTTCCGGCGGCCAACCAGCCGATCGTCGCGGCGGCCCGTTTGCCGGGCGAATACTTGATTACGCCCGAAGGCCTCGAGACGCCGGCCTTGCTGCGCGGCATGCAGAAGGCAATTGCCGGCGGGATAAAGTTGGTCCAGCTCCGAGCGCCCAACGGCTACGACCCGCAATACCGCGACCTGGCGGTAGACGCGGTAGGGTTGTGTGCCGGCAAGGCGCAGTTGATGCTCAAGGGACCGTTCGAATGGCTGGGGGATTTTCCCTCCGCCGGCTGGCACATCACTGCCGCGCAACTGCGCAAGCATGCGGCGGCCGGTCGCCCGTTCGGCAAGGACCGCTGGCTCGCGGCCTCGTGCCATAACGCTGAGGAGTTGTCCTTGGCGCAGCAGATGGACGTGGATTTCGTCACGCTTTCGCCTGTGCAACCGACCCAGACCCATCCCGATGCCCAGCCGTTGGGGTGGGATGAGGCGGCGCGGTTGATCGAAGGTTTCGACAGACCGGTTTATCTGTTGGGTGGGGTTGGGCCCGGCGAGCGGCAAAAAGCCTGGGAAGCTGGTGCGCAGGGTGTGGCGGGGATTCGGGCGTTCTGGCCTGAGGTTTGATTTTGTGGTGTAACCGCTGACGCCATCGCGAGCAAGCTCGCTCCCACAGGGGGTTTGTGAACGCCGAAAATCCCGTGTGGGAGCGAGCTTGCTCGCGATGGCGGCCTCAAGAACGATTCAGCCCTCAGGCTTTGCCGTCGCCTCCCACAGCACCTCCGCCACCCCCTGCCGCCGGGCGATGATCCGTGCGGCCACGAACAACAGGTCCGACAGCCGATTGATATAGGCCAGCCCCGGCCCGGCCAACGGCTCCACCGCGTTCAGTTGCTGGCAACGACGCTCGGCAGCACGGGCCAGCGCTCGGCAGACGTGCGCTTGCGCGATCAAGGAAGAGCCACCGGGCAGGATGAAGTTCTCCAGCGGTCCCAGCTCCTCGTTCCACAGGTCGATCGCCGCTTCCAACCGCTCGATTTCCGCCACGTTCAAGGCTTGGTAAGCCGGCATCGCCAGTTCACCACCCAAGTCGAACAGCCGGTGCTGACAAGGCGCCAACACCGCGATGACCTCCTGCAGCGCGGGATGCCGGGTTGTTTCTTCGGCTAGACCGGCCAGCAATAACCCTAGCTGGCTGTTCAGCGTATCCACTTCGCCAATCGCCTCGACCCGCGGGTGATCCTTTGCCACGCGGCGGCCATCGCCCAGCCCCGTTTCACCTTTGTCACCGGTGCGGGTGTAAATCTTCGACAGGCGAAAACCCATGTTCAGCGCTCCACTGGCTTGTTTTCCTGGGCCACCATCGAAGTGCCCGCCAGGGGCAGGCGCAGGGTGAAGCATGTGCCCTGGCCTGGCGCGGATTGCACTTCCATCTGGCCCTTGTGATTGTTGGTAATGATGAAATACGAGACCGACAGCCCGAGGCCCGTGCCCTGGCCGATTTCCTTGGTGGTGAAGAACGGCTCGAAGGTGCGTTTGCGCACGTTCTCGCTCATGCCGATGCCGTTGTCCTCGACCTGGATTTCCGCCCATGGCGGATTCAGGCGAGTACGCAGGATGATTCGGCCGGGCTCGCTATCGTCCTGGCGTTGATGAATGGCCTGGGCAGCATTTTTCAGCAGGTTGAGCAGCACCTGTTCCAACTCGTTGGCCGTACCGGGCACCGGCCCCAGGTTCGGGTCGAACTGGCGGGTGATCGCCTGGCCCTTGAAGTCGAAGCCGATCGCCAGGTCGAAGTCGTTACCGGCAATTTCGACGGCCTGGTCGATCAGCGCCGGCAGGTCGCAAGGCGCCATTTGCCGCGTGCTGCGCCGGCTGAAACTGAGCATGTGAGTGACGATTTTCGCCGCCCGGGCGCCGGCCTGCTGGATGCCGTCGAGCAATTGCGGGATCTCGCGGCTTGCCAGGTAACGGTTGACCACTGGCAAGTCGATACCCAATAGCTCGGCCTGTTCCAGATTCTTCGGCAGTTCCGCCGACAGGCGTCGGCGGATGTTCTGCACGTTGTGCAGGATCGCGCCGAGCGGATTATTGATCTCATGGGCCATGCCTGCCGCGAGGCCACCGACCGAGAGCATTTTCTCCGACTGCACCATCATTTCCTCCAGCGACAGGCGCTGGGTGATGTCGTCGATGCGGATCACCACGCCCCGCCCGGCGCCGCCCATCAGTGGATAGAAAGTCAGGGCGTAGTGCCGGGCTTCGTCGTCCTTGGTCCAGGTGACACGCTCGATTTTCGCCACCGTATGCTGTTCGACCGTTTGCTTGAGTTGGGGCAGGTACGGCTTCAGGGGTTCGAAAGCGAGGAATATCGGCTGGTTCAGCGCTTCGTCCAGTCGTGTGCCGGAGAGCGCGCTGGCTTCCTGGTTCCATTGGGTGACGTAGAGCTGCTCATCGAGGGCAATCAGCGCCGATGGCATGGAGTCGATGATGCTGTTGAGGTAGTTCTGGAAGCCGGTGAGTTTTTTCTCGATCTTGCTGCGCACCTGGACTTCCAGCTCCAGCTTGCGGTTGGTGTGGCGGGTTTCTTCCGCCAGGCCCTGGGCTTGGTCATAGGCCGCCTGGGAGTCGTCCCGCGCACGCTTGAGTTGCTGCTCGCGCGCTTCGATCCGCGACAGCATGGTATTGAACGCCTCGGCCAGGCTGCCGATCTCATCATGATTGCCACGGGCGGCGCGCAAGGCGTAATTCTCCTCGCGGGTGACCTGGCGCGACAGCTCTTCGAGTTGGTGGATCGGTTGCGTGATCAGGCGTTTGATCTGCTGGGCAATGACCAGCCACAGCAGCACGCTGAAAATCAGGATGCCGAGGCTGGCGGTCAGGGTGCCGGTGTAGAACGCCGTGGGCAATTCACTGCTGGCCACCAGCAACAGATGGCCGGGCGCAGTGCCGGGACGGGGCAGGGTGATGATCTGGTTGCTGCGAAACTCACCGGCCTGCCAGGCATGTATGTTGCGGTAATGGTCCGGCAGCTTGAGCTTTTCGCCCTGTTGCAACTGTGCCAGGCGTTCGCCTTGGCCGTCGTACAGCGCTGCCGCCCTTAGCGGTGCGTAGCTGTTGAGTTCGTCGAGCAGGCGCTGGGCGCTTTGGGGTGATTGCAGCGCGTCGGCGATCAGGCTCGGGTTGGCCACCAGTCGGCCGATGGTCTGCAACGCCTGGGGCGCCATGCTTTCCTGGGAAATGTAATAGGCCGCGCTGATGAAGGTCAGGTTGGCCACCAGCAGGACGGTGGTCAACAGCACCAACAGGGCCGCCAGCAGTTTCTGGCCGACCGGGAGATTTTCAAGACGCTGGCGCAATGGCATCGGACTCGTCGCTAACAAGGAACACGAGGGCCAGCGTAGCCGCTGCTCAGTCGCTGGGCAATCCGAGGTTGTCCAGGTGGGTAATCAGTCGTTGGCGCATTTGTTCAAGGTGCGGCACCGCCACGCCATGCCGCTCGGCGACTGCGCAGGCGTGGCCGAGCAGGTAGCTGATTTCGGTGCGCCGCTGGTTGGCGACGTCTTGGTACATCGAGGAGTAATTGGCGGCGGTGGCCTGGATCACCCGCTCGACTTCTGTCTGCAAATCTTCGGCGGCGGCGGGCTGGCCGCAGCGTTCGAGCAGCTCGATGAGTTCGGCGCAGAGAGTCGCGACTTCGCAGCGATGCGCTTGCAACTCACCGTTCTTGCAATGATGAAGTACGGTCAGTGGGTTGATCGCACAATTGAGGGCCAGTTTGCGCCACAGGCGGGTGAGGATATCGGCGCTCCATTCGTGGGGGATACCCGCCGCCGCCAGGTCGTCCAGCCAGATCGGCGCGACGGGGTGGGCGGGATCCCCCAGCCAGGTGTAGCCATGGCCGGCGAAGACCACGCGCCAGTCACCGTCGCGGAACGCGCCCTCGGTGCTGGAGGCGCTGATACAGCGCGCCCGAGGCACGCAGTTGGCCACGGCGTCCTGGCTGCCGAGGCCGTTCTGCAACAGGATCAGTTCCGAGTCGCTGTCCAGGCGATGGGCGACCGAGGCAACGGCGGCTTGCGCATCGTAAGCCTTGCAGGCCAGGAGCAAGCGCTTGATCGGCTCGGGGTTGTGCACGGTTTCGCCTGGCACCGGGTAGCACTGCGCCTGGCCCTGTTCCACCAGCGTCAGGCCGCCGGCGGCGAGGTAATCCTGCAGCCGCTGTTCATTGCGCAGCACCAGCCGCACCGGCAGGCCTGCGCGGGCCAGGCGCGCGGCCCATAGCGTGCCGAGGCTGCCGGCGCCCAGGACATGCCAGGTGGTGGACATCAGTTTTTTACTCGGTTTGGTGCTGGCATCTGCGGGGCTCGCGGTAACGGCGGGGAAAGACCCGTTATAATGAGCCCGATTTTAACCACAAGCCAAGTGCGCGCCGTTTCATGAGCGCGCCTTTTTATTTGGAGAACACTACATGCCGTCATTCGACGTGGTATCCGAACTGGACAAGCACGAAGTCACCAACGCCGTTGAAAACGCCGTCAAGGAACTCGACCGTCGGTATGACCTCAAGGGCAAGGGCAGTTTCGAGTTCAAGGAAAAGGACCTGACCGTCAACCTGACCGCCGAGGCCGATTTCCAGCTCGAGGCAATGATCGAAATCCTCAAGCTCGCGCTGGTCAAGCGCAAGATCGACGTACAGTGCCTTGAAGTGAAGGACGCCTACGCCTCGGGCAAGGTGATGAAGCAGGAAGCCGTGCTCAAGGAAGGCATCGACAAGGAATTGGCCAAGAAGATCGTTGCCCACATCAAGGACGCGAAGCTCAAGGTCCAGGCCGCCATCCAGGGCGAGCAGGTGCGGGTCACCGGCAAGAAGCGTGACGACTTGCAGGAAGCCATTGCGGCCCTGCGGGGCAAGGAGTTCGGCATGCCGCTACAGTTCAATAACTTCCGCGACTGACCCCTCAGTTATAGGGAACACTGTGGCGAGGGAGCTTGCTCCCGCTGGGCTGCGTAGCGGCCCCTTTGGTGGGTGCTGCGCCCCCAAGCGGGAGCAAGCTCCCTCGCCACAATTGCGTGCAACGGAAACAAGGAGAACACGATGGATTTGAACGCTGAAGTGGACCATCTGGTCAAGGCTTCCCAGGCCTGGATCCCGATGATCATGGAATACGGCAGCCGGGTGCTGCTGGCGCTCGTCACCCTGGTCATTGGCTGGTGGCTGATCAACAAGGTGACGCAGAAACTCGGGGCGCTGCTGGCCCTGCGTAACGCCGACCTCGCGCTGCAAGGGTTCATCAGTACCCTGGCAAACATCATCCTGAAGATTCTATTGATCGTCAGTGTCGCTTCGATGATCGGTATTGAAACCACCTCGTTCGTCGCGGCCATCGGTGCGGCAGGCTTGGCGATCGGCCTGGCCTTGCAGGGCAGCCTGGCGAATTTCGCCGGTGGCGTGCTGATCCTGCTGTTCCGTCCGTTTCGCATCGGTGACTGGATCGAAGCCCAAGGCGTGGCCGGTACGGTCGATAGCATCCAGATCTTCCACACCGTGATTCGTACCGGTGACAACAAGACCGTCATCGTGCCAAACGGTAATCTCTCCAACGGCATCATCACCAACACCAACCGCCAGCCAACCCGCAAGGTGGTGTTCGATGTGGGTGTGGATTACCAGGCCGACCTGCAAAAGGCCCGGGAAGTGTTGCTTGAGTTGGCCAAGGATGAACGCGTGCTGGCGGATCCAGCGCCTGAAGCAGTGATTTCCACCTTGGGCGACAGTGCGATCACGGTGTCGTTGCGTATTTGGGTCAAGACCGCAGATTACTGGAACGTCATGTTCATGCTCAATGAGCTGGCGCGGGATCGCTTGAAGGACGCGGGCATTGATATTCCGTTTCCACAACGAGTAATTCGGGTGGTTCAGGAAGGACCGGCGCAATAACGACTTGAATATAACTTGGCACTGGAGTCAGGTTATATTTAGCTAGCTTGCTATTTAATAAGTTGTGTTAAAGCTGACATTGCAACGGACATAAAAAAACCGCTCACCTGGATCAGGTGAGCGGTTTTTGTTTGTTGCGGGTGCAGCTATCGAACTAGCACTGAATTACAAGATGCTCAGTGGGTATTCGACGATTACGCGGAAGTCGTTGTTGTCTCGGTTGCCACTGGCGGTGGTGTAAGAGGTGTTGGTGCGGTAGAAAGCGCTACGAACACGGAACGACAGGTCTTTGGCTGGACCGCTTTGCATAACGTACTTGGTTTCGAAGTCCCATTCGTGCTCTTTTGCTTCGCCATCAGCGGTGGAAATGTTGTCACCGGTAACGTAACGAGTCATGAAGCTCAGGCCAGGAACGCCGTAGGTTTTCATGTTCAGGTCATAGCGAGCCTGCCAGGAACGCTCGTCCTGACCGTTGAAGTCGGAGTACTGGATGGAGTTGGCGAGGAAAATGGTACCGCCGCCGTCAACGCCATACACGTAGCCGGTATCACCGGTGGAGCGCTGGTGAGCCAGGGTGAACTTGTGGGCACCGATGGCATAGGCTGCTGCGAGGGACCAGATGCGGTTGTCAACGTCGCCGCTGAGCTTCTGGCCTTGGTCCTGGCTGTCATAACCGTTGAAGTCGAAGTTCAGGGACTGATCTTCGTTGATCGGCAAGGTGTAGTTCAGGTTCAGGTATTTCTTTTTGTAGTGGTCTTCAACATCGGAAGCCGCTACGCCACCGACGAAATTGTCGGTGAACTGGTAGGTTGCGCCAACGATGTCAGCGGATTTCAGGCCAAGACCGTCATCACCCATGCCAGTTTGCGAGCTGATGGCGTTGAAACGACCTGCGGTCAGCTCCAGGCCTTTGATTTCTTTACTGGTGAGCAGGGTACCAGTGGCAACTTCCGGCAGCAGACGGCTGTCGTCAGTGGAGAAGACCGGGCTGGTAGTGAACTGGTTACCGTATTTCAGGACGGTGTCGGACAGACGGAATTTAACCGCGCCACCCACTTTCGATTGTGTGTCTTCCAGGTTGCCGTCGCTGTCACTAGCGAACAGACCGTTACCGGCACGACCGCTGCCGCCATCGAGGCGAACGGTGCCAAATGCGAAGCCGTCAACGCCTACACCAACGGTGCCTTGAGTGAAGCCCGACTCGTAAATGGCACGAGCGGCAACACCAGACTCTTCACGATAACTTTGACGAGTGTTTGGTTCGTTCTTGAAATCACGGTTCATGTACAGCGCACGGGTCAGAACGGTCAAGCTCTGATCTTCGATAAAACCCTTGGATTCCTCTTGGGAGGACGCCATTGCGAACTGCGAGGTACCGGCCGAAACAGCCAGTGCGATCATGCTCCACTTCATCACGCGCATCGTGATTTGCTCCTTTGGTTTTTAGAAGAGTACTGCCGTCCCACCTGTTTTTTTATCTGGGCGGCTCTTTCTTTTTGTGTCGGCGCAAACTTATATCACGTCGACATTCTTTGGCGATACTTGCCCATTCAACCTTTCAGCTTCTTTACGACCATGTCGCCAATGGCTCGATCCATGTCGCATTTCAGCTGAGCCGAGGTGTGCGGAATGACAACTTCAAGTTGTTCTTTGATTGCACGCTTCGGTGTAAAGAGTCCGTAAGTCCAACCTTGAAGCTCCTGAGGGCAGCCTTGCCACTTTAATTCTCAGGCCTGCAGGTTCCGCTTCCGGCGGCTCCTGTAGACGATATGGGCATGAATGCAACAAGCATGCACAAACCCGGATTTCGTTGACATTTTTTTCACAATTTAGCTGCGGTTGCGGTGAAACCTCATGAAACCGGGCTCCAAAGGCCTTGTTTTAAATGGGGTTGACTGTCAGGCAGCTGTCATGTTTGAAACCGTTGGAACTCACGCGACAACCAAAAACGTTACCGGTTCACCCCTTCAGTGGGTAAAACGCGGATGTCACGTGGACTGAGCGTAGACGCATTGTGCTGTTTTGGTGCAGAAAATCTTCAAGCTGTGCGAAAAGCGGACAGTCCTTACACCTGCTCGACGCAAAATGCGCCGTTACGGCACTCGGCGCACGGCATTGGTGCGCCGGGGCGGTGTGCAGTGAACGTTCCGTCGTTCACGGGTATGCTGGGCGCATGTGTCCAAGGTCGGCCGGTAGCGCCGCCAAATCGGCACAATCATCAATGAGCGAGGAGTACGCGCGGTGTTTGCCTTAGATCCACGATTGCAACAAGACACATTGCCCATCGGCGATTTCCCGCTTTGCCGGTTGCTCTTGTCCAACGACTCGAACTACCCGTGGTTCATCCTCGTGCCGCGGCGGGACGATATCAGTGAATTGTTTCAATTGGATGACGCTGATCAACAGCAACTGTGGAAAGAAACCACGGCGCTGGCCGAGACGCTCAAGGACTCGTTCGACGCCGATAAACTGAACGTTGCAACCTTGGGTAACGTTGTCAGTCAATTGCACATGCATGTAATCGTGCGCAAGCGGGACGATGCCGCCTGGCCGGCGCCGGTGTGGGGCAAGCATCCGGCACAGCCTTACGATGCAGGGCAGGTCGCGGCCATTCGCGAACGCTTGCGAGCGGTCCTGACCGATGATTTCAAGTTCCTGGAGGGCTGAACCATGAACCTTGAAGAGCGTGTAACCGACCTTGAAAGCCGCCTGGCATTCCAGGACGACACCATCCAGGCGTTGAACGACGTGCTGGTGGAGCAACAGCGAATCGTCGAGCGTCTGCAGCTGCAGATGGCGGCGCTGCTCAAGCGCCAGGAGGAGATGGCCGGGCAGTTCGAGTCTTTCGAAGAAGAAGCGCCGCCTCCCCATTACTGACGAACCCGAACCACGGGCACAAAAAAAACCGCGAGCAGCCAGGCTGCATCGCGGTTTTTTTACGCCTGGATCAGCGGCGCGGCAGCGCGGCGATCACGTCTTCGGCTTGCAGGCCCTTGTCGCGATGCATGACCGAGAACTCCACGCGCTGGCCCTCGACCAGGACGCGGTGGCCTTCGCCACGAATGGCCCGGAAATGGACAAAAATGTCATCGCCGGAATCACGGGAGATGAAACCGAACCCCTTGGACGTGTTGAACCACTTCACCGTGCCGGTATCGCGGTTGGACATGTCGTAGTTTTGCGGTGCGGCGGACGGCGACGACTTCTTGTAGAAGCTGACGGCCAAGTGCAGCAGTACGGCGAGCAATGCCGCCGCCAGGCTGGACAGGATGGCGGGTTGGCCGCCGATTTCCGGCATGGGCGCCAGCAGGGTCAGGGTTTGCAAGGCAACGGCCAGTACCAGCAGGGCACTGACAAGGTTTTGCAGTTGATGACGTGGACCTTTGTTCCAGTAAGGGATAACGGGTGCCAGTGTCAGGTTGAGCAGGCCGAAAAAGGCCAGGTAAAGCGCGTCGGGATGTTGCAGGTAAGGTGTGGCTTCGGAACCCAGGCTAGGGATGAAGGACAGCAGCAGGGCAGCTGCGCCCATTAGCAAGTGGACGATTTTCAACATTTTGATTGGCTCACGGTTAAGACAGATCACAAGGAAGAGCTGATCGGGGGCGGTTCGCTCCAGAACAATGAGAGGCGTAGTAATACGTACCCGAATCAGCCTATGCGCGACGCCCGGAAAAATAGGCGTAGCGACACACTGCCTATTTAACAGCAAAGCCCGAGCCTTCTCAAACGTGTTGCTGGCGTGCCGGACGCTGTTCGTCGGCGGAGCGGCTGCGGGCTCCAGAAGATGCCACGTGAATAAGGATTCGATTTCAGGTTTTTCCGGAACCGCCCGCCATCCCGGCTTGTCGGTTCAGGACGGCTGGCGATTTGTCGCAGGCCTCAGGCGGCGACACCCGCTAGAGTGAAATGACCGCTGTCGAATTCATCACGTCAGGAGATCAAACCACATGGCCATTGATATCGGTATCAGCGAAGAAGACCGCAAGTCCATTGTCGACGGGCTTTCACGCTTGTTGTCTGACACCTATGTGCTGTACCTCAAGACCCACAATTTCCACTGGAACGTTACCGGTCCGATGTTCCGGACGCTGCACCTGATGTTCGAGGAGCAATACAACGAGTTGGCGCTGGCGGTTGACCTGATCGCCGAGCGAATCCGTGCGCTCGGCTTCCCAGCACCCGGTGCTTACTCGGTATATGCGCGCTTGTCGTCCATAAAGGAAGAAGAGGGTGTGCCTGGCGCCGAGGACATGATCCGGCAATTGGTCGAAGGGCAGGAAGCAGTGACTCGCACGGCCCGTGGCATCTTTCCTTTATTGGACAAGGTCAGCGACGAACCCACCGCCGACCTGCTGACCCAGCGCATGCAGGTCCATGAAAAAACCGCCTGGATGCTGCGTTCGTTGCTGGAGGATAAGTAAGCCACGCCCAGGCGATGGTGTTGCCGTTGGCATCATCGCCTGGGCGTCAGGTTCCAGGGCTGCGTAATTTGTCGCCAGTCTTCTGTCGGCTTGTCCTACGTTGATGGTCAAAAAGTCATCTGGAACTGGCGAGCCCGTTGAGCTTCCATAGAGCCACAGATCGGTTGTTCCGACTGAGGCTCGTATGGCAAAGGAGTGTCAACGGTATGATTCAAGGAAAAGAACCCCGGGAAGATGGGGGTGGACGCTTGCAGTCTATCCGCGTCGACCCGTTCGTCAGGGGTTTCAATATGCAACTGGCCCGTCCCCTGGCCCGCTCTATCCGGCTCAATGGGTTCGCCACCTGCCTGCGGCTGGAGCAGGTCTATTGGGATATTCTCGGCGACATGGCGCACCTCAACAGTTGCTCCATCAGCACCTTGCTGTCCCATGTGGACAGGGAGGTACACCTGCGCCATGGCGGCGTGCGCAATTTCAGCGGGCTGGTGCGTGTTGTCTGCGTTGTTCACAGTTTGAAGGACGCCGGGATGGAGCATGGTGGGGCGTAGGAGCTGCCGAAGGCTGCGATCTTTTGATCTTGATCTTGACTCTTCGCTTGTGACTCAAGTGTCTGGGGCAAGATCGCAGCCTCGTTGCACTCGTCAGCTCCTACACGCGGTCTTACGGCTGCACAGGCCGCATTTAATGGATATAATCCCGCTCTTTGCCGCAAAGCCCCGCTTTTGCGCGAGTAACCTGATCGCCGAGACAACCCCCATGCCGATGTACGACTATCAATGTGCTTCCTGTGGTCATCAGATGGAAGCCATTCAAAAGATCAGCGCGGCACCGCTGGTCGACTGCCCTGCCTGCCAGGCACCAGAACTGAAAAAGATGCTATCCATGCCTGGTTTCCGCCTCGGTGGCACCGGCTGGTATGAAACCGACTTCAAGACCGGCGCCAAGAAGAACCTGGCCGGTGGCGACAAGGCTGATTGAGTTGAATACGCGCGAGTTCTTGCACGGGCAGGGCCTCCAACCGAATGTCGAATTACGAGAAGTGAAACCACTACCATGATGCGCAGCCATTATTGCGGCCAACTGAACGAAAGCCTGGAAGGCCAGGAAGTTACTCTTTGCGGATGGGTTCATCGTCGCCGTGACCATGGCGGGGTGATTTTCCTCGATATCCGTGATCGTGAAGGCCTGGCCCAGGTGGTGTTCGATCCGGACCGCGCTGAAACCTTCGCCACCGCCGACCGCGTGCGCAGCGAATACGTCGTCAAGATCACCGGCAAGGTGCGCCTGCGCCCAGCCGGCGCCGGCAATCCCAACATGGCGTCCGGCATGATCGAAGTGCTGGGTTATGAGCTGGAAGTGCTGAACGAAGCGGAAACCCCGCCGTTCCCGCTCAATGAATACTCCGACGTCGGTGAAGAAACGCGCCTGCGCTACCGCTTCATCGATCTGCGTCGCCCGGAAATGGCCGAGAAGCTGCGCCTGCGTTCGCGCATGACCACCAGCATCCGTCGCTACCTGGATGAAAACGGCTTCCTCGATGTCGAGACGCCGATCCTGACCCGCGCCACGCCGGAAGGCGCCCGCGACTACCTGGTGCCGAGCCGTACCCACCCCGGCAGTTTCTTTGCCTTGCCGCAGTCGCCGCAGCTGTTCAAGCAACTGCTGATGGTGGCCGGGTTCGATCGCTACTACCAGATCGCCAAGTGCTTCCGCGACGAAGACCTGCGTGCCGACCGTCAGCCTGAGTTCACCCAGATCGACATCGAGACCAGCTTCCTCGATGAAAAAGACATCATGGGCCTGACCGAAGGCATGATCCGCAACCTGTTCAAGGAAGTGCTGGACCTGGAATTCGGTGAGTTCCCGCACATGACCTTCGAAGAGGCCATGCGCCGCTACGGTTCCGACAAGCCTGACCTGCGTAACCCGCTGGAACTGGCGGACGTGGCCGACCAGCTCAAGGATGTCGAGTTCAAGGTGTTCAGCGGTCCTGCAAACGACCCGAAATGCCGTGTTGCCGCCCTGCGCGTACCAGGCGGTGCGAGCATGCCACGCAGCAAGATCGACGATTACACCAAGTTCGTGGGTATCTACGGTGCCCGCGGCCTGGCGTACATCAAGGTCAACGAGCGCGCCAAGGGCGTTGAAGGCCTGCAGTCGCCAATCGTGAAGAACATCCCCGAAGCCAACCTCAACGTGATCCTCGATCGTGTTGGCGCGGTCGATGGCGACATCGTGTTCTTCGGCGCCGACAAGGCCAAGATCGTCAGCGAAGCCTTGGGTGCGCTGCGGATCAAGGTCGGTCACGACCTGGAGCTGCTCACTTGCGAGTGGGCGCCGATGTGGGTCGTGGACTTCCCGATGTTCGAAGAAAACGATGACGGCAGCTTCTCCGCGTTGCACCACCCGTTCACCGCGCCGAAGTGCTCGCCTGAAGAGCTGGAGGCCAACCCGGCCGGCGCACTTTCCCGGGCCTACGACATGGTCCTGAACGGCACCGAGCTGGGTGGCGGTTCGATCCGTATCCACCGCAAGGAAATGCAACAGGCGGTGTTCCGTCTGCTGGGCATCAGCGAAGCCGAGCAGGAAGAGAAGTTCGGCTTCCTGCTGGACGCCCTGAAATACGGCGCCCCGCCCCACGGTGGCCTGGCCTTCGGCCTGGATCGCCTGGTGATGTTGATGACCGGCGCCCAGTCGATCCGCGAAGTGATCGCGTTCCCGAAAACCCAGAGCGCGGCCGATGTCATGACCCAGGCGCCTGGCGTCGTGGACGCCAAGGCGTTGCGCGAGTTGCACATCCGCCTGCGTGAACAGCCAAAGGCTGAGTAAGGCTGGCACCTGAGAGGGCGCATCTTCGGATGCGCCTTTTCGTTGGGGTCGATATTTCTGATTGCCGCCACTGCGCAAGCGCAGGGCGGGCAATGTTCCAGAGCGAAACGGAGCGAGTTATGGCAGGTCATTCCAAGTGGGCGAACATCAAGCACCGCAAAGAACGTCAGGATGCCAAGAGAGGCAAGATTTTCACCAAGTGGATCCGTGAGCTGACGGTCGCGGCCCGCCAGGGTGGCGGTGATCCGGGTTCCAACCCGCGCTTGCGCCTGGCGCTGGATAAGGCGCTGGGCGCGAACATGAGTCGCGACATCATCGACCGGGCCATCGCCCGTGGCGCTGGCGCCACCGAGGCCGACAACGTTGAAGAGCTGACCTATGAAGGCTACGGCCCAGGCGGCGTGGCGGTGATGGTCGAGTGCATGACCGACAACCGCAACCGCACCGCCGCGGCCGTGCGTCACGCCTTCAGCAAATGCGGCGGCAACCTGGGCACCGATGGCTCGGTAGCCTACCTGTTCGAGCGCAAAGGGCAGATCAGCTTTGCGCCGGGCGTCGACGAGGATGCGCTGACCGAAGCGGCCCTCGAAGCCGATGCCGACGACGTGGTCAGCCATGAAGACGGTTCGTTCGACGTGTTCACCTCGTTCGCCAGCTTCTACGCCGTGCGCAACGCCCTGGAGGCGGCCGGTTTTGCGCCTGCGGACGCGGAAATCGTCATGCAGCCGACCACCAGCGCCGAACTCGACCTGGAAGGCGCCGAGAAGGTACTCAAGCTGATCGACATGCTGGAAGACCTGGATGACGTGCAGAACGTTTATTCCAATGCCGATATTCCGGAGTCGGTGGCTGAACAGCTGGGTTGAGAAGGCCTGTTCAACTAATGACGATTGCCAATGACCAACCTGTGGGAGCGAGCTTGCTCGCGATAGCGATACATCAGTCAACACAGTGCTTGCTGACCCGACGCCATCGCGAGCAAGCTCGCTCCCGCAGGTCTGGATAACTCCCCTTCAAACCGCAGGCGCTATGACTTTAATCCTTGGTATCGACCCCGGTTCGCGCATCACCGGCTACGGTGTGGTTCGCGATACCGGGCGCGGCTGCGTGTATGTCGCCTCCGGATGCATCCGCACCGGTGCGGGTGAGCTGCATGAACGCTTGCAGATCGTTTATCGCGGCGTGCGCGAAGTCATCCAGACCTACGGCCCCGTGACCATGGGCATCGAAAAGGTCTTCATGGCCCGTAACGCCGATTCAGCCTTGAAACTTGGGCAGGCCCGAGGCGCGGCGATTGTGGCTGGGGCCGAGGAAAACCTGGAGATCGCCGAGTACACCGCGACCCAGGTCAAGCAGGCGGTCGTCGGAACCGGTGCGGCGAACAAGGAGCAGGTGCAAATGATGGTGATGCACTTGTTGAAATTGGTCAGCAAGCCGCAGATCGACGCCTCCGACGCCCTGGCCATCGCCATTTGCCATGCCCATACCCGCTCCAGTCTGTTGCCCCATGGCTTGGGAGCCGCACGCAGTCGTGGCGGGCGCCTGCGTCTCTGATAGCATCAGCGCTTCATTCATGAGCCCGAGCCTGTTGCGCCTGTATCGTCGGCCTTTATGCTCGGGTTGTTATTCGCCAGCCGGTGGCTGGACAACGCCCAAGGATCTGAAACGTGATTGGACGCTTGCGCGGCACCCTGGCTGAAAAACAGCCGCCGCACCTGATTCTGGATGTAAACGGCCTGGGCTATGAGCTCGAAGTGCCCATGACCACGCTGTATCGCCTGCCGTCGGTCGGCGAGCCGCTGACCCTGCACACCCATTTGGTCGTGCGCGAGGATGCGCAGTTACTCTATGGGTTCGTTGGCAAGCGCGAGCGGGATTTCTTCCGCGAGTTGATCCGTCTCAATGGCGTCGGTCCTAAACTGGCCCTGGCCTTGATGTCGAGCCTGGAAGTCGATGAACTGATTCGTTGCGTGCAGTCCCAGGACACCTCGGCCCTGACCAAGGTGCCGGGCGTGGGCAAGAAAACCGCCGAGCGCCTGCTGGTAGAACTCAAGGATCGCTTCAAGGCCTGGGAGGCGGTGCCGGCGATGTTCGCGTTGGTACCAAACCAGCCGGATGCGCCTGCGCCTGCGGTTAGCGCTGAAAACGATGCGGTCACCGCGCTGATTTCCTTGGGCTACAAGCCGCAGGAAGCCAGCAAGGCGATTTCCGCGATCAAGGAAAAAGGCCTGAGCACCGAAGACATGATTCGCCGTGCCCTGAAGGGAATGATTTAAGTGATTGAAGCTGACCGCCTGATCGCCGCCACGGGCGCCCCCCGTGACCGCGAGGAAATCCAGGACCGCGCGATTCGTCCTGTCAGCCTGGCCGATTACATCGGTCAACCGACCGTGCGCGAGCAGATGGAGCTGTTCATCCAGGCTGCCCGTGGGCGCAGCGAGTCGCTGGACCACACCTTGATCTTCGGCCCGCCGGGCTTGGGCAAGACCACCCTGGCCAATATCATCGCCCAGGAAATGGGGGTGTCGATCAAGAGCACGTCCGGGCCGGTGCTCGAGCGACCGGGCGACCTGGCGGCGCTTTTGACCAACCTTGAACCTCATGACGTACTCTTCATCGACGAAATCCATCGGCTGTCGCCAATCGTCGAAGAAGTGCTGTACCCGGCCATGGAAGATTTCCAGCTCGACATCATGATCGGCGAAGGGCCGGCGGCGCGTTCCATCAAGCTCGACCTGCCACCCTTCACCCTGGTGGGGGCCACCACCCGCGCCGGCATGCTGACCAACCCGCTGCGTGACCGATTCGGTATCGTCCAGCGCCTGGAGTTCTACAACAACGCCGACCTGGCGACGATTGTCAGCCGCTCGGCCGGCATCCTCGGCTTGCCGCTGGACCCGGACGGCGCCTACGAAGTCGCCCGTCGGGCCCGCGGTACGCCGCGGATCGCCAACCGCCTGCTGCGCCGGGTCCGGGACTTTGCCGAAGTCCGGGCCAAGGGCCATATCACCAAGCCGATCGCCGACCTGGCGCTGAACCTGCTGGACATTGACGAACGCGGTTTCGATCACCAGGACCGGCGCCTGCTGTTGACCATGATCGAGAAATTCGACGGTGGCCCGGTGGGTGTGGACAGCCTGGCCGCCGCCATCAGCGAAGAGCGTCATACGATTGAAGATGTGCTGGAGCCGTACCTGATCCAACAGGGCTATATCATGCGCACCCCGCGCGGGCGCGTGGTGACGCGGCATGCTTATCTGCACTTCGGCTTAAACATCCCGACACGAATGGGCGAGATGCCGGTGGTAGACGAGTTCCTCGATGCGGTAGACGATTGAACGCGCTTTGTACGACGACTTTTTTCCGGTTGGTGCTGTCCCAGACCACGCCTGGAGCGTCAATGCGTTCGAGAATGAAAAAACAGTTGCCTGGCCGATTGGCAACCTGAGGAGTAAGCACTAGAGTATGCGCGCGCAAAACGGGCTGGAGTCGTTCGCACATCGCTGTCGCGTTTATTACGAGGACACCGATGCCGGCGGCATCGTTTACTACGTCAATTACCTCAAGTTTATGGAACGGGCTCGAACCGAACGGCTGCGGGAACTGGGTTTCGCCCAATCCGCGCTGGCAGGGGAGGACCTGTTATTCGTCGTGCATTCCAGCGAAGCGCGTTATCACGCGCCGGCGCGACTGGACGATGAGCTTGTGGTGACTGCCGATGTCATCGAGTTGAACCGCGTCAGCCTGCGCTTCAAGCAGCAGGTCAGGCGCGCTGCGGATAATGTGCTGCTCTGCGAAGGGCAGTTTTTGGTGGCCTGTGTGCGCACCCATAGTTTGAAACCCCGGGCCATTCCCGAAGCTCTACGTGCGGCCTTTGCCGGCGTGAGCGGCGCGGGTACACACTCAGAGCAGGAGATAAAGCGTGGAAGCTAACGTCGTCGACCATTCCTCCATGTGGAGCCTGGTCAGCAATGCCAGCGTCGTGGTGCAACTGGTAATGCTGACCCTGGTAGCCGCATCGGTGACCTCGTGGATCATGATCTTTCAGCGCAGCAACATGCTGCGCGCCGGTCGCCGTGCCCTGGAGAGCTTCGAAGAGCGCTTCTGGTCCGGCATCGACCTGTCCAAGCTGTACCGCCAGGCCGGCAGCAATCCGGACCCGGATTCGGGCGTCGAGCAGATCTTCCGCGCCGGTTTCAAGGAATTCTCCCGTCTGCGCCAGCAGCCCGGTGTGGATCCTGAAGCGGTCATGGAAGGCGTGGCCCGTGCCATGCGCGTCGCCATTTCCCGCGAGGAAGAAAAACTTGAACAGGGCCTGCCGTTCCTGGCGACCGTCGGTTCGGTCAGCCCGTACATCGGCCTGTTCGGTACCGTGTGGGGGATCATGAACTCCTTCCGTGGCCTGGCATCCGCCCAGCAAGCGACCCTGGCTACCGTGGCCCCGGGTATCGCCGAGGCGCTGATCGCCACCGCCATCGGCCTGTTCGCGGCGATCCCGGCCGTTATCGCCTACAACCGCTTCGCTGCCCGCAGCGAAACGCTGACCAGCCGCTACTACACGTTCGCCGATGAATTCCAGGCGATCCTGCACCGCAAAGTGCACACCAGCGAAGAATAAGCAGGTATTTCCCGATGGCTTTAATCGCTCGAGCCCGAAACAAGCGCAAGCCGGTTGCCGAGATGAACGTGGTGCCCTACATCGACGTGATGCTGGTACTGCTGGTCATCTTCATGGTGACCGCGCCGATGCTCAATCAGGGCGTGAAGGTCGATCTGCCCAAGGTTTCCAGCGAAGCCTTGCCGCAGGACAACAACACCCAGGTCCTGACCATTTCGATCAAGGCTGACAAGACCTATTACTGGAACCTTGGCAGCGAAGTCGACACCGAGAAACAGCAGGACCGGGCCATGACCCTGCCGCAGATGACCGACGCGGTGACCAAGATCATTCGTGTCGGCAACGATGCCGGCAAGCGCACCCAGGTGTTCATTCGCGGCGACAAGACCGTCGACTACGGTGCCGTGATGGGCGCCATGGGCGGCCTGCAGAAAGCCGGGGTTGGTAACGTTGGCTTGATCACTGAGGCGCCCTGATGCAGCAACAGCGAGAGCCGTCCGCCTCGGAAAGCTACTTCTGGCCTAGTGTCCTTGCCATCGGCCTGCATGTGCTGGTGTTCGGCATGCTGTTCGTCAGCTTTGCCATGACCCCGGAATTGCCGCCGGCCAAGCCGATCGTGCAGGCGACCCTTTACCAGATCAAGTCGAAGAGCCAGGCCACGACGCAGACCAACCAGAAGCTTGCCGGCGAAGCGAAGAAATCCGCCGCGCGCCAGACTGAAGTCGAGCAGATGGAGCAGAAGAAGGTCGAGCAGGAAGCCGTGAGGGCCGCGGAACAAAAGAAAGAAGAAGCTGCTCAAAAGGCCGAAGAAGCGAAGAAGGCCGACGAGGCGAAGAAAGCGGACGAGGCTAAAAAGGCAGACGAAGCCAAGAAAGCCGACGACGCGAAGAAAGCCGCCGAAGCCAAGAAGGCAGAAGAGAAACAATTGGCTGATATAGCCAAGAAGAAAGCCGAAGAAGAAGCCAAGAAAGCCGCTGAAGAAGAGGCCAAGAAAGCGGCCGCTGAAGAAGCGAAGAAAAAGATTGTCGAGGACGCGAAGAAAAAAGCGGCCGAAGACGCCAAGAAGAAAGCTGAAGCTGAAGAGGCGAAAAAGAAAGTCGCCGAAGACGCGAAGAAGAAAGCCGCCGCCGACGCCGCCAAGAAAAAGGCCCAGGACGCAGCGCGTAAGTCCGCCGAAGAGAAAAAGGCCCAGGCCTTGGCAGATTTGCTTTCCGACACGCCGGAGCGCCAGCAGGCATTGGCCGACGAGCAGGGCGATGAAGTCGCCGGCAGTTTCGACGATCTGATTCGTGCCCGTGCGGCGGAAGGCTGGGCTCGTCCACCTTCGGCGCGCAAAGGCATGACAGTTGTATTGCAAATCGGCATGTTGCCCGACGGTACGGTTACCTCGGTCAGCGTGGCCAAGTCCAGTGGCGATGGTCCGTTCGACGCTTCGGCGGTCGCGGCGGTCAAGAACATTGGGCGGTTGACGGAAATGCAAGGAATGAAGCCGAGCGATTTTGCTCCCTATCGTTCGTTCAAGATGACATTCACACCTGAGGATCTAGCCTTGTGAGAAACCTTCTTCGATCAATGCTTGTCGTTATCTGCTGCCTGGCAGGGATAGCGATGGCAGAGGAAAAGAACATCCTGGTCACCAGCGGCAGCGACCGGGCCACCCCGATCGCCGTCGTACCGTTCGGTTGGCAGGGCGGCAGCGTCCTGCCGGACGACATGGCGGAAATCATCGGCAACGACCTGCGCAACTCCGGTTACTACGCGCCGATTCCGAAGCAGAACATGATCGGCCTGCCAACCCAGGCCAGCGAAGTCATCTACCGTGACTGGAAGGCCCTGGGCGCCCAGTACATCATGGTCGGCAGCATCGTTCCGGCGGGCGGTCGCCTGCAGGTGCAATACGCCCTGTTCAATGTCGCCACCGAACAGCAAGTGCTGACCGGTAGCGTATCGGGCAGCGTTGACCAACTGCGTGACATGGCGCATTACATCGCCGACCAGTCGTTCGAAAAGCTCACCGGCATCAAGGGTGCGTTCTCTACGCGTATGCTTTACGTGACGGCTGAGCGCTTCTCCGAGAACAACACCCGCTACACCCTGCAGCGTTCCGACTATGACGGCGCCCGAGCGGTGACGTTGCTGCAATCGCGCGAGCCGATCCTGTCGCCGCGTTTTGCGCCTGACGGCAAGCGTATCGCCTATGTCTCGTTCGAGCAGAAGCGTCCACGTATTTTCGTGCAGCACATCGACACTGGTCGTCGTGAGCAGATCACCAATTTCGAAGGCCTGAACGGCGCGCCAGCCTGGTCGCCGGACGGTTCGCGCCTGGCGTTCGTACTGTCCAAGGACGGTAACCCGGACGTCTACGTGATGAACTTGGCGTCTCGTTCGATCTCGCGCGTGACCAACGGCCCGGGCATCAACACCGAACCGTTCTGGGGCAAGGATGGCTCGACCATCTACTTCACCTCCGACCGTGGCGGCAAGCCGCAGATCTACAAGACCAGCGCTGGTGGCGGTGGTGCCGAACGCGTGACTTTCGTCGGTAACTACAACGCCAACCCTAAACTGTCGGCGGACGAAAAGACCCTGGTCATGATCCATCGCCAGGATGGTTTCACCAATTTCAAGGTGGCGGCCCAGGATTTGCAGCGCGGAAGCGTAAAAATCCTCACTGATAGCACTCTGGACGAGTCACCTACTGTTGCGCCCAACGGCACCATGGTAATCTACGCCACCCGCCAGCAGGGCCGGGGAGTCTTGATGCTCGTGTCCATTAATGGACGCGTGAGGCTCCCGCTTCCTACCGCTCAAGGCGAAGTCAGAGAACCGTCCTGGTCCCCTTACCTGAACTGACGCGGCGCAATACGTTTTACTTAACACACTGGGGTTCATTAGGAGTTTCACGATGGAAATGCTGAAGTTTGGTAAATTTGCTGCGCTGGCTCTGGCCATGGCTGTAGCTGTAGGTTGCTCGTCCAAAGGCGGCGACAACGCCGGTGAAGGCGCTGTTGATCCAAACGCTGGTTACGGCGCTAACACCGGTGCAGTTGACGGCTCCATGAGCGAAGAAGCTGCTCTGCGCGCAATCACCACCTTCTACTTCGAATACGACAGCTCGGACCTGAAGCCAGAAGCCATGCGCGCTCTGGACGTTCACGCCAAAGACCTGAAAGCAAACGGCGCTCGCGTTGTTCTGGAAGGCAACACCGACGAACGTGGTACTCGTGAGTACAACATGGCACTGGGCGAGCGTCGTGCGAAAGCCGTTCAACGCTACCTGGTACTGCAAGGTGTTTCCCCAGCTCAGCTGGAACTGGTTTCCTACGGCGAAGAGCGTCCAGTTGCTACCGGCAACGACGAGCAGTCCTGGGCTCAAAACCGTCGCGTCGAACTGCGTAAGTAATTCGTCATGCGAACGTGCCGTCGTGCTGTAACTGTTCTGGCTCTCAGCCTCGCGCCGCTTGCGGCGTGGGCTGCGGTTCCTGTGGTCGATAACGATGCCGGCTATAACAATAGCGGGAGCAGTTATCCGCCTGCAGGTTACGGTACGAACGGCGCCTATGCCGGGGGAGGGGTTTCGGCCCCTGTCTCGGCACAGGGCCAGCTGTTCAACCAACTGCAGCAAATGCAGGATCAGATCTCGCGCCAACAGGGTGTGATTGAAGAACTGCAAAATGATATTTCGCGCATGAAGCAGGAAAACCTGGAGCGATACCAGGATCTTGATCGGCGCATAGGAACCGGCGTTGCACCTGCCGCGACTCCTGAGAATTCTCCAGCCGGTGGCGATCTGAACGCCCCCGGTGCAGCCGCAGGCGCTGGGGCGAGTGCTCCAGCAGCACCTGCTGCCGGTGGCGAGCCGGCTGATCCGGCGAAGGAAAAGCTCTACTACGATGCTGCCTTCGACTTGATCAAGGCCAAGGATTTCGACAAGGCCAGCCAGGCCTTTGCCGCTTTCCTGCGCAAATACCCAAACAGCCAGTACGCGGGCAACGCCCAATACTGGCTGGGTGAGGTGAACCTGGCCAAGGGTGACCTGCAAGGTGCCGGCCAGGCATTCGCCAAGGTTTCGCAACTGTATCCCAAGCACGCCAAGGTGCCGGATTCGCTGTACAAGCTGGCTGACGTAGAGCGCCGCCTCGGTCACACCGACAAGGTAAAGGGCATTCTGCAGCAGGTGGTGGCCCAGTATCCGGGGACATCCGCCGCTCAGTTGGCCCAGCGCGATCTGCAGCGCATGTAAGGCTGTTTGAACCCGCTTGGAAGAAACCCGCGCCTGTCGCGGGTTTTTTCGTTAGAATTCACGCCCTTTTTATGAAACACGCTTCTTGGGATCTACGCGTTGGCGGGGTTCCTTGAGGTGCCTGACGGAGGCGGACAGCCTGTTTAGCTGTTACGCCCGTGGCGACTATGCAAGACACATTGAGAATTACCGAAGTTTTTTACTCGTTGCAGGGTGAAACGCGAACGGCCGGGCTGCCCACTGTTTTTGTGCGCCTTACCGGTTGCCCATTGCGTTGCCAATACTGCGACAGTGCCTACGCCTTCAATGGCGGCACCTTGCGCACCCTCGACGATCTCCTCGAACAAGTGGCCGGCTTCCGTCCGCGTTATGTTTGCGTCACGGGGGGTGAGCCATTGGCGCAGCCCAATGCCATCCCCTTGCTCAAGCAATTGTGCGATGCAGGCTATGAGGTTTCCCTGGAAACCAGTGGCGCGCTGGATATATCGGCGGTCGATCCGCGGGTCAGCCGCGTCGTGGACCTCAAGACTCCTGGTTCGAAAGAAGCCCACCGCAACCGCTATGAGAACATCGAGCTGCTGACGCCCAACGATCAGGTCAAGTTCGTCATCTGTTCGCGGGAAGACTACGACTGGGCGGTGTCCAAGCTGATCCAGTACGGTCTGGACCAACGGGCTGGCGAGGTGCTGTTTTCCCCTAGTCACCACGACCTGAATGCTCGGGAGCTGGCGGACTGGGTGGTGGCGGATAACTTGCCGGTGCGCCTGCAACTGCAACTGCACAAATATCTTTGGAACGACGAGCCGGGGCGCTGACATGACTGAACAATTAACCACTCCAGAAAAGCGCGCGGTCATCCTGCTGTCGGGCGGCCTGGATTCGGCCACGGTCGTAGCCATGGCCCGCGCCGAAGGCTATCGCTGCTACACAATGAGTTTCGACTATGGCCAGCGCCACCGTGCCGAGTTGCACGCCGCCGAGCGGGTCGCCCGAGACCTGGGCGTTGTCGAGCACAAGGTGATCGGCCTGAACCTCAACGGCATCGGCGGTTCCGCCCTGACTGACAGTTCCATCGATGTTCCCGAGGCGCCGAGTGAAGGCATTCCGGTGACTTATGTGCCGGCGCGCAACACGGTGTTCCTGTCCCTGGCGCTGGGTTGGGCCGAAGTGCTGGGTGCCCGTGACATTTTCATCGGTGTCAACGCGGTGGATTATTCCGGCTATCCGGATTGCCGTCCGGAGTTTGTCGAGGCCTTCGAACGCATGGCGAATCTGGCGACCAAGGCCGGCGTAGAGGGGCAGGGTTTCCGGATCCAGGCGCCTCTGCAGAACCTCAGCAAGGCTGACATCGTCAGGGCAGGGGTGAAGCTTGGGGTGGATTATGGCCTTACTGTTTCGTGTTATCAGGCCGACGATCAGGGCCGCGCTTGCGGCAAATGCGACAGCTGCCGCCTGCGTGCCGAAGGCTTCGCGGCGGCGGGTGTGAGCGATCCAACCCCTTATTTTTGATTTATTTCAAATTAAGTGTTGAATAGTCCTTAGAAATCAGTATTATACGCGCCACCACACAGCGGGTCGTTAGCTCAGTTGGTAGAGCAGTTGGCTTTTAACCAATTGGTCGTAGGTTCGAATCCCACACGACCCACCATTTTCTGTAGTTTTAAAAATCTGGAAGGCCCACGAAAGTGAGGATTTCCGGATTTTTTTTTGCCTGAAATAAAGTGCGCCCGCCCGTGCACGAAAAGCCAGCAGCCTGTCGGGGGCAGTTGCAGAGCGACCGTACGCCAACTCTGCTACCTGTCGAAGGAAGCCGCGCTCTCGATTTGATCGAGTCTTTTAGCCCCTTTTCTCGCCCGACGCAGAGCGGTGAACGCTCGGGATCAATGCTTCCCATGCGAGCCAGCGCCCTGCGTGGATCTGCCATGAGGGTACCCGGCAGCTCCACTCCTCTTGTGGTTTCCTGGCGAATATGGGTAACCGGGGTTTCCGTGCAACTTTGCTATTGAGCGTGCTGACGCAGAACTTCGAGTAACTCTTCAGCTCCTTGAGTTCGAGTGAGAGCATGTCTTTTGGGCATAACAACAGCACGTCTCCAAAGGAATACAACTGGAACGCCTCGATTTCTATTTTTTGCGAATCACGCTGACGCGTTTTCCACATCGTGGCATCCAAGTCTTGCAGCTTGATATCGTCTGGCAAGGCGTAGCGCTCCACCGTTTGTTGGCGAACCGATAATCCTCCTGCCGCGATGTAGGTTATCTGGCTCAAACTGCCTGGCGAGAGCAATGTGAAGGCGCAAAAAGCGAAGACCATCGCCACCAGGCCATTAAAGGTCCGCCGGTAGATATCCCCCTTGAAACAATAAAATACGATGACCGGTAACAGAGTGAAGATGAGTGTCATCCAGGACAGACCCGCTACGTAGGGAACTGTGTCGGGCGTTTCCCTCTCCATGTGCGAACGTATCGTCAAAAGGATTGGAAAGGCTGCGAAGATCACCGTCAGGAATATGGAAAGCGAGAGCACGGAGACGAGTCCGAATTCTTTGCGAGCCTGTACCCACGACAGTAGTCGTTGCCATTTTTCTTTTACGCAGCGCCGTGCGGACGCGGTCTTTTTTCCGCATTCGTGCACTAAGGCGTGCCATTTTTTCATCCAGGCTTTCGGCGGGCGGGTTGCCTTATGCGTTGAAAGCCTCTTCTTTTTTGCCTGTTTGCTGGCTTCCAGACGTTTCAAGCGGGCACGATCCAGCCTGGCTTGGACAAGTGTGCTTTTTCTGACAATTCGCTTGAATGGTGTGACGGCGTACATGAGCCAGCACACCACGAAGACGATCAGGAGCAACGCGATGAAAGTCTCCCAGGCGCCCAATGGTATGGGCGGGAAAAAGGTGGCCCAGATGAAGGCGCTAAACCCCACCACGGTCAGGACCGTCAGATAAAACAGAACCCTCGGTTGGTTGTCCTTCAAGTTAGAAAAAAGCAGAACGGAGCAGCCGAACATCCACGTGGTTCCCCCGAGGATGAATAGATATGAAAGCATCAGTAGCAGGACCAGCACGACCCAGACCAATAAAGCAGACTTCACATCGATCGACGGCATGAAGAGATCGATACGTCCAATCGTGCGGGTGTAAAGATACAGCGTGACGAACCCTAAACCTGTCGCGAGCAGGCCGAAAGTGACTGTAATTTGAGTCCAGTAGTCAAGAATGCGTTTGACGGTTTGCTTGAGCACTTCAGCGAAGGTTCTGTCAGGTGTGACGGACAAGGCGTAGCTCCCTTACGAGGTAAAAATTCCTGGCAGGTATAGTAGCGCCAAGACTCGCCAGTTAACGCTCCGGGGTTTAACTAGCCTCAATTCAACGGATGTGCTGTGCGTAATGTTTCGGATTCAGGCGCAACACCATTCCCATCATCAACACCATGACCGCCATGAGCGACCACCAGGCCCACTCGAAGCTCCCCAATCGATCGCGGATCATTCCGGCAACCAGTGGCGAAAGCCCGGCAATGAGATAGCCAATTCCCTGCACGAACGCTGTAAGGCCACCGGCCCGGCGTGGGTTGTCCACGTGGTCGAGGGATACGATCAGGCTCATGGGGAACAGGCCGCCGATACCCAGCCCCAGCAGGCAGGGCCAGAGCAGGCTGAAGCGTTCCGGGCTGAGGATCAGGCCGCAGAAGCCGCTGATGATCAAGGCCAGCAGGACGCTCAGGACCAGGCGTTTATCCCGGCTGCGGTTGGCAATCGCGGGGGTTACCAGCCCAGAGAGCACTTCCATTGCCGTGAGGAACCCCAACAGCAGGCCAGCGTGCTGTTCGCTCCAGCCTTTTTCTACGTAGTACGGCGCCAGCCAGGCCAATACGCACGTGTAGGAGGCGGTGCCCAAGCCAAAGAAAATCGCCAGGAGCCAGGCCCGGGCGTTGCTGGCAAACGCTTCGTGATGCCGGGACGCTGCTTCGGGCAAAGGGATGACGCTCGCTCGCTGAGCGTACCAGCAGCCCAGGGCGACCAGTGATAACGATGCCCAAATGGCCAGGCTGACGCGCCAACTGCCGGTCTGCACCAGGACCAAAGGTGAAAACGATGCGGCAATTGCTGCACCGCCCATGATGGAAGTGACGTACAAGCCCATGAGCAGTGATACGTGATCGGCGAAGCGCGACTTGATCAGTGCCGGCATCACAGCCTGGATCAAGGCTATCCCGAGCCCGGCCACGACCGCACTGGCGATCAACCCGGCGGCGCTGTCCAGATACAGGCGCGAGGCTGTGGCGATACCAACAATCAACAGCGACAGCACGATGGTGCGGTGCTCGCCGATACGCAGGGCGATGCGCATGCCGAGGAACATTGCCAAGCCCATCGCCATGACAGGCAACATGGTCAGCAGCGACGCCGCGCTGAAACTCAAGGGGACTTCGCCGCGAATCGCTGGTAACAACGGCCCGACGGCTGCCATCGAAGGCCGTAGATTCAGCGCTACCAATACGATGCTGACCATTAGCCAGCCGGCATGGGTGCTTGAGGTTCGAACGTTTTCCATAACAGAGCCTTGGTTGGAACAAAGCGCTATTTAGGCTGGGGCACGCTGCCTTGGGCAAACTGAAAACTGGCGGGGCCTATCGAAAAACTAAATCCAGCGCCAATCGTTGAAGGCTCGCTTTTGTGGCGAGGGGATTTATCCCCGCTGGGCTGCGAAGCAGCCCCAAAAAAAGCACGAATGCCATTTCGCCTCGTGCAGTGTGGACTCATGTTTTGGGGTCGCTTCGCAACCCAGCGGGGATAAATCCCCTCGCCACAATGTAGTTCGCAATCTGTCCTGTTTATCCCATCACCGGACTCAACGTCCCCAACCACGCCACCAGCGCCAGGATGATCACTGCCACGGAGAATTCCAGGACCATGCTGCGCCGCAAGGCAGTCACCGCGACGCCATGTTCGCCGGTCTGTCTGGCCTGTTCCAGCAATGGGCTCAGATGGAAGCGGTTCAGCGCCGCGAACACCAACATGGCGGCGAACAGGATGAGCTTGAGTGCCAGCAATTGACCGTAAGTGCTGTCGAGCAGCCCATCGACATTCGGGCCGACAATGAACAGGTAATTCACCACGCCGGTCACACCGATGATCGCCACGATCAGCGCCCCGGCGGTTTCGAACCCGGTCAGTGTCCGGGCCAATACCGCCAACTGCGGCTCGGCCTGGCGAAGCAACAGGGCAAACGCAGCCAAGGCGCCCACCCAACCACCTGCCGCCCACAGGTGCAGGAAATCGGTGATGAAGTGCCAATTGCGACGCGAGCCTTCGTCCATGGCGCCGTGGCCTGCCCAGGCGAGTGTTGCCAAGGCCACGGCACCGCAGAGCGTGGCCAGGCCGAGGCTGGCGGTCGACCAACGTTGGCTGAACATTACGGCGAAACCGGCCAGCAGCAGCGCAGCCATGCGCAGCATCCAGGCCCAGCCGACATCCGTCTCGAACACCATCATTTCAATGTGCGGCCACAGCTCGGTCCAATCCGCGACGCCGCTCATGGCCCAGGCCATGCACGCCATCGCGGCCAGGGAAAGCAGGCCGCCAAGCACCACTGTGATCGCCAGCAGCGACCCGAAAGGCAATACGGCGCCCGATACTCGCTCCTGCCCTCGCAAGCTATAGAGGCCAAAGGCGGCCAGGCCGAACAGCAACATCAGGTCCACGTACAGGGCAAAGCGCAACGCAATATTGATCGAGTCGCTCACGAGTCACTTCACCTTGAACGTGACGTTGCCGGTAATCGGATGAGTGTCGGATGACACCGCGCGCCACTGGACCTGATAGGTGCCAGCGGAGAGCGGCGCGTTCGGCACGATGACCATGGTTTTCGGATCGTCGCTGCCGGACACTTTGGCCGGCATGGGCATTGGTGAGTGCGCCGACATGCCGGGCATCTCGGTCATCATCAGCTTGGCACCGGAAAACTTGGTCATCAGGTTTTCGGAAAAATGCAGCTCGATCTTTGTCGGCGCTGCCCCCTCGGCACCTTCTGCCGGGGTTGAGGACAGCAGTTTCGGATGGGCCTGGGCCAGGCCACTGACCAACAGGCCGGTGGACAGCGCGGCGGCGATGACAGCGTTTTTGATGAATGACATGCAAGGACTCCTACAGCACAGGTTTTCTAGGTTTTTTAAAAGGAATAATGGTGACGCCGTCAGAACCACAGGCGCACGCCGAGTACCAGGCGTGCCTCGCTGCGGTCTTCGCCTTCTTCCCGGGCATAATCGGCGGTGTTGCCATAGACGCGGTTCCAGGTGACGCCGATATAGGGCGCAAACTCGCGGCGGATTTCGTAACGCAGCCGCAGGCCGACTTCAGTCTCCGACAGGCCCGCGCCGACGCCGCGGTCGGGGTCGTTCTTGCCGTAGAAGTTGGCTTCGGCGGTCGGTTGCAGGATCAGGCGATTGGTCAGCAGGATGTCGTAGTCGCCCTCCAGGCGCGCCGCACTCTGGCCGCCTTCACCGATATAGGCGGTGGCCTGGGCTTCGAAGTTGTACAGCGCCATGCCTTGAACGCCGAGCGCCGCCCAGGTCTGCGGATCACCGGGCTTGAAGTCCTGGCGCACGCCAGCCACCACGTCCCACCAAGGGCTGACTGCGTGGCCCCACAAGGCTTGGAGTTCGGCTTCTTCGGTCTTGCCGTTGGTGCGTTCGCCTTCGGAGCGCAGCCACAAGCGGTCGATGTCGCCGCCGATCCAGCCAGAGGCGTCCCAGCTCAGGGCGCTGCCGTCATCGGCGTCTTGCCATTCCAGTTGGTTGATGAGGAAAAACGAATTGATGGCGCTGTCATGCACCGCATGGCCGTTGTGGTCTTCATAAACGGCGGCGCGGTCGGCAGCGGTCAGTTCAGGAATGGGCGCGCGGCTGCTGGTCGGCGCGGCTTCCATCGAATCCATGCCCTGCATCGAATCCATGCCTTGCATCTGGCTGTGGTCCATCCCCTGCATCTGGCTGTGATCCATGCCTTGCATATCATTGCTTGCGGCCCAGGCCGACAGGCTGGTGCCCAGGAAAAGAACTGCGAGGGGCACGCAACGGTATTGAAAAACAATGCTCATGGTCGGCTCCTTATTCCTGTACCCGGACTTCACGGAACATGCCCATTTCCATATGGAAGAGCAGGTGGCAGTGATAAGCCCAGCGTCCGAGTGCATCGGCGGTCACCCGGTAGCTGCGTTTGGAACCCGGTGGTACATCAATGGTGTGCTTGCGGACCATGAACTGGCCGTTCTCATCTTCGAGGTCGCTCCACATGCCGTGCAGGTGGATGGGGTGGGTCATCATGGTGTCGTTGATCAGCACGATGCGCAGGCGCTCGCCGTACTTGAGCAGCAACGGCGCGGCGTCGCTGAACTTCACGCCGTTGAACGACCAGGCGAATTTCTCCATGTGCCCGGTCAGGTGCAGCTCGATGGTGCGCCCTGGCTCGCGCCCGTCGGGGTCGGCAAAGGTGCTGCGCAGGTCCGCGTAGGTCAGCACCTTGCGACCGTTGTTGCGCAGGCCCATGCCCGGGTCATCGAGCTTGGGCTTGACGCTCATGGCCTGCATGTCCACCAGCGGGTTGTCTTTCTCCGTGGCGGGATGGGCCTGCATGGCACCCATGCCTTGCATGGCGCCGTGATCCATGCCTTGCATGGCATTATCGTCCATGCCCTGCATCTGGCCATGGTCCATCCCTTCCATACCCTGCATCGAGTTATGGTCCATGCCGCTCATTTCGCCCATGCCAGCCATGCTGCCGTGATCCATGCCACCCATGCCCATGTCGTCCATCGTGACCAAGGGGCGAGGGTCAAGGGGTGGCACTGGCGCCGACAGTCCTGCCCGGCTGGCGAGGGTGCCACGGGCATAGCCGGTGCGGTCCATCGACTGGGCGAACAAGGTGTAGGCCTCTTGCGTCGGCTCGACGATGACGTCGTAGGTTTCAGCCACGGCGATGCGCAATTCGTCGACGCTCACGGGCTTGACGTGTTGGCCATCGGAAGCCACGACGGTCATTTTCAGGCCAGGGATGCGTACGTCGAAATAGCTCATGGACGAGCCATTGATGAAGCGCAGGCGAATCCGCTCGCCAGGCTTGAACAGGCCGGTCCAGTTCATGTCCGGCGCCTGGCCGTTCATGAGGTAGGTGTAGGTGGCGCCGCTGACGTCGGCCAGGTCGGTGGGGTTCATCTTCATCTCGGCCCACATCTTGCGATCGGCCACGGTGGCGCCCCAGCCGTTCTTGCCCACGTCATCGATAAAATCGCCGACGGTGCGTTTGTTGTAGTTGTAATAGTCCGATTGCTTCTTGAGCTTGCGGATGATGTCGGTGGGGTCTTCGTCGGTCCAGTCGGTGAGCATCACCACGTAGTCCCGTTCGTACTGGAAGGGTTCGGGCTCCTTGGCGTCGATGACCAGCGGCCCATAGACGCCGGCCTGCTCCTGGAAACCGGAGTGGCTGTGGTACCAGTAAGTACCGTTCTGCCGGACCTTGAATTGATACACGTACAGGCCGCCGGGTTCGATGCCCTTGAAGCTCAGCCCGGGCACGCCGTCCATGTTGGCCGGCAGCAAGATGCCATGCCAGTGGATAGACGTGGTGTCGTGCAGGCGGTTGCGCACCCGCAGGGTCACGGTGTCGCCTTCGCGCCAGCGCAGCAGGGGCCCCGGGATGCCGCCGTTGATGGTCTGGGCGGTGCGTGGGTTGCCGGTGAAGTTGACCGGGCTTTCGCCGATGAACAGGTCGAATTCGGTGCCGCTCAGTACGTTGGGCTGACCGGGGCTGGTGACGGCCCAGACGGGCGGGCGCCACAGGCCGAAGCCCCCCAGAATGCCGCCAGCGGCGAGGCCTTTCACAAAGGTTCGCCGGGAAGTTTTTGTTTGCATGCGGTGAAAGTCCGTCAGTCGATTCGCTGCGTGCAGGAGGTGGGCCTCCTGCGTAGGTCTGAGCAAAAGATGACACAGGCGGAGGCGGCGAGTGATTACATTTCAGTCAGCTTGGTGGGGGTGGGAAGTCAACAATTTCTTGGCGAACACAAGTTTGTGGCGAGGGGATCTATCCCCGCTGGGGCGCGAAGCGGCCCTAAAGCCTGACACCGAAGTGCATCAGGCATAGTTGCATTCATCATTTCGGGGCTGCTGCGCAACCCAGCGGGGATAGATCCCCTCGCCACAGGTTTGTGTTCGGCCTATATGTCGTGATACGCCTGGCCGGGCACAGGTCAGAATGATCTTTTGCAACGGCGGGATATTCTGTAGCCTTGCCGGCTTCACGCTGTCCCGTGCCTGATGGACACTCACTTTCCCGGCGGTACCCGAGTGGTCCGGAGCCGGGTGTATACTCGACTTTCGCGCAAAACGCGCCCATAGGTCTTGCGAACATGACGCAAATTTCCGAACGCCTTCTGGTCCAGGCTCACCTCGACGCTAAGCAGCCCAAGCCGCTGTCGGCCGAGCAAGAGGCCTGGTACCGCGCCGCCATCGCCGCCGAGCTCAAGGCTCAGGACGCGGTGCTGGTCGCGCACTTCTACTGTGACCCGATCATCCAGGCCTTGGCCGAAGAGACCGGAGGCTGCGTCTCCGACTCCCTGGAAATGGCCCGCTTCGGCAATGCCCACCCGGCCAAGACCGTGGTGGTGGCCGGCGTCAAGTTCATGGGCGAGACCGCCAAGATCCTCAACCCCGAAAAGCGCGTGCTGATGCCGACCCTGGAAGCCACCTGCTCCCTCGACCTGGGTTGTCCGGTGGATGAGTTCTCGGCGTTCTGCGACCAACATCCGGAGCGCACCGTGGTGGTGTATGCCAACACCTCGGCGGCGGTCAAGGCTCGGGCCGACTGGGTGGTGACGTCCAGCTGCGCACTGGAAATCGTCGAGAGCTTGATGGACAACGGCGAGACGATCATCTGGGGACCGGACAAGCACCTGGGCACTTATATCCAGCGCAAGACCGGTGCCGACATGCTGCTCTGGGACGGCGCCTGCATCGTCCACGAAGAGTTCAAGTCCAAGCAGTTGGAAGACATGAAGGCACTGTACCCGGACGCCGCGATCCTGGTTCACCCGGAGTCGCCGACCTCGGTGATTGAACTGGCCGACGCCGTGGGCTCCACCAGCCAATTGATCGCCGCCGCCCAGAGCTTGCCGAACAAGACGCTGATCGTCGCCACCGACCGCGGCATCTTCTACAAGATGCAGCAGCTGTGCCCGGACAAGGTCTTCATCGAAGCCCCCACCGCCGGTAACGGCGCGGCGTGCCGCAGTTGCGCGCATTGCCCGTGGATGGCGATGAACACCCTGGAACGTACGCTTCAGGCGTTGAAGGATGGCAGCAACGAGATATTCGTCGACCCGGCGCTGATCCCCCAGGCGATTCGCCCACTCAAGCGCATGCTGGACTTCACCCAGGCGGCGCGGATGAAGTTGGCGGGGAATGCCTGAAGCTGAAGAATATCTTCAGGCTTGCGGGGCTTTCTGTGGCGAGGGGATTTATCCCCGCTGGGTCGCGAAGCGGCCCCATTTGGTCATTCTGACACTCTGTGGTGTCAGGTTCAGGGCCGCTTCGCAGCCCAGCGGGGATAAATCCCCTCGCCACACTGTATTCCAAGCATTATTTGGTGTCCCTACTTGGTCTTCTTGGGAATCCGCACCAACTGCGTATCCGAGTAGATGTCATGCCAGCCACGCTTGCGCTTGTCGAACAGTGCCCAGATGAAGCCTGCGCCGACCAGCAGCAGTGATGCAATCGACACCACGAAGCGCAACAACGCCTGCCACAGGCTGATGGCCGTGCCATCGGCGTTCTGCACGCGGATGCACCACACCTGCATGCCCAGGGTCTGGCCGTTGTGGGTCCAGAACTTGGCGAAGAAGCCGAACAGCACGAAGAGCAGCACTGTGGACAGTAGCGGATCGCCGTCCAGTGCGCCGGCATCGGTGAGGACGCGCATTTTTTCTTCGCCGATGATCGCCATCTGGATCATCTTGTACACGCCACCGGTGACGATCAGCAGTGCCGTGCATAGTAGGAAGTCATAGAACATCGCGGCCAGGCGACGGCCCAGGCCGGCGGGAGGGAAGTCACCCTGGGGGATGAGCAGGTGTTTCGACATGACGGCCTCGAGCCAAAAAGAAGCCATTTTACGGATTTGCGGCCATAAAAAAGCCCCTGATATCAATCAGGGGCTTTTTAGTTTGCGAAAGCCTTAGGCTTCGGCTTGGACCTCGTCAGCCTGCATGCCTTTCTGGCCTTGCACGGCGACGAAAGTGACTTTCTGGCCTTCTTTCAGGCTCTTGAAGCCGTTGCCCTGGATGGCACGGAAGTGTACGAACAGATCCGGACCGCTTTCAGGGGTGATGAAACCAAAACCTTTTTCGTCGTTGAACCACTTGACGGTACCGCTCTGACGTTGGGACATTTTCTTATTTCCTTGACGCTAAATTAATGACAGCCTCTTTCCACACGAAAGAGTACTGGGGCTGGGTTGCAGGAAAGTAAGATGACGTCGAACGGGTTGTAGCTAACTTCGTAGGCTACTGCCCAGGTCACGATCCAAGCGACCCATGCAAACACAGTGATCAAACTCTACGCCAACTTCCAACGAAAAAACAACCCCCCTCAAGAGCCCGGATTTGCTCAGCTTGCCGGTGTTTTAGATGCTTCGCCGGGGAAGGCTTATTCAAAAGGCTATTCCGATTGTTCTGTGGCGTTATAAGCCCGGTTGAATATCACTACATGCACCTTTTTATGGCGGTTGCGTTACACATTAGTGCACGTTTAACGCAACCGCGTTACTTATAGAAACAAGCAATCAACCTCGGTAGTAGCGCTGTGGAACGAATGGCATTTTGCTTACAAGCAGAGGCACTTTTTTCCCACGCACTATGGCCCAGACTGGTGTATCCAAGGCGACGTAGGCGCTGTCCAGATAACCCATCGCCAACGGACCGCCCAGTGTCGGCCCGAAGCCGCCGCTGCACACCGTACCGATGGTCTCGCCGGCTTCGTTGACGATCTCCGCGCCTTCGCGCACTGGTGTGCGTTCCTGGGGCAGCAAGCCGACGCGTTTGCGGCTTACGCCGTTCTGTTGCTGGGCAAAGACGGTTTCAGCCCCCGGAAAGCCCCCGGCACGTGCGCCATCGGCCCGGCGGACCTTGGAGATCGCCCAGAGCAGGCTGGCTTCAATGGGCGTGGTCTCGGTGTTCATGTCGTGGCCGTAAAGACACAGGCCGGCTTCCAGGCGCAGGGAGTCTCGGGCGCCAAGACCGATGGCGGCCACCTCTGGCTCGGCCAGCAGGGCGTGGGCGAGTTTCTCCGCATCGGCCGCCGGCACGGAAATTTCGAAACCGTCCTCACCGGTGTAGCCCGAACGGCTGACAAAGCAGTCCACGCCCAGCAGGGTGACGCGCTGGAATTGCATGAAGGTCATTTTCGCCACGTCCGGCGCCAGGCGTGCGAGTACGGTGACCGCGGCCGGGCCTTGCAGGGCGAGCAGGGCGCGGGCTTCGAACAGCGGCTCGATGCTGCACTGGCCGCCGATTTTCCCTTGCAGGTGAGCCAGGTCTTGATCCTTGCAGGCGGCGTTGACCACCAGGAACAGTTCGTCGTTGCCCAGGTTGGCGACCATCAAGTCGTCGAGGATGCCACCGTTGTCGTTGGTGAACATCGCGTAGCGCTGCATGCCCACGGGCAGATCGATGATGTCCACCGGCACCAGGGTTTCCAGTGCCTTGGCAGCATCCGCGCCGGTCAGGCGGATCTGGCCCATGTGGGACACATCGAACAAGCCGGCCTGATCACGGGTGTGCTGGTGTTCTTTCATCACGCCCAACGGGTATTGCACCGGCATGTCATAGCCGGCAAACGGCACCATGCGGGCGCCGAGTTCGAGGTGCAGCGCGTGCAGCGGGGTTTTCAACAGTTGTTCGGTGGACATATCAGCTCCTGGAAAAATGAAAGTGGCACGCATCAGCATTCGATGATGTTGACCGCCAGACCGCCGCGGGCGGTCTCCTTGTATTTGCTTTTCATGTCGGCGCCGGTCTGGCGCATGGTGCGGATGACTTTGTCGAGGGAGACGAAGTGATGGCCGTCGCCACGCATGGCCATGCGCACCGCGTTGATGGCCTTCACCGAACCCATGGCGTTGCGTTCGATGCAGGGCACCTGGACGAGGCCGCCGATGGGGTCGCAGGTCAGGCCGAGGTTGTGTTCCATACCGATTTCGGCGGCGTTTTCTACTTGCTGCACGGTACCGCCCAACACTTCGCACAATGCGCCGGCAGCCATGGAACAGGCCACGCCGACTTCCCCCTGGCAACCGACTTCAGCGCCGGAGATGGAGGCGTTTTCCTTGTACAGGATGCCGATGGCGGCGGCGGTCAGCAGGAATCGCACCACGCCATCTTCGTTGGCCCCGGGAATGAAGCGCATGTAGTAATGCAACACGGCCGGGATGATGCCCGCCGCACCATTAGTGGGCGCCGTGACGACACGGCCGCCGTAGGCGTTTTCTTCGTTGACGGCCAGGGCATACAGGTTGACCCAGTCCAGCACTGACAGCGGGTCTCGCAAGGCCGCTTCGGGGTTCTTGCACAGCTGGCGATGCAACGCAGCGGCCCGGCGCTTGACCTTCAGCCCGCCCGGCAGGATCCCTTCGTTGCGACAGCCCGCCGCTACGCAATCCTGCATTACCTGCCAGATCTTCAGCAGGCCGGCGCGCGTTTCGGCTTCGGGGCGCCAGGCGCTTTCGTTGGTCAGCATCACCTGGCTGATGGACAGGCCATAAGTGCTGCAATGGGCCAGCAAGTCTTTTGCGCTCTTGAACGGGAAGGTCAGGGGCGTGGCATCTTCGACGATACGGTCGGCGCCGGCCGCGTCTTCATCGACGACAAAGCCGCCGCCCACCGAGTAGTACTCGCGGCTGCGCACTTGCAGGCCCGCCGCATCGAAGGCGCGGAAGATCATGCCGTTGGGGTGGTAGGCCAACGGCTTGCGGATCATCGCCAGATGCAATTTTTCGTTGAATTCGATGGTATGTTCGCCAAGCAGGTTCAGGCGACCGCTGCTGCGGATCTCCTGGAGCCGGGCGGTCACTGTTTCGGTGTCCACGGTGTCGGGATGCTCTCCTTCGAGGCCCAGCAGCACGGCCTTGTCGCTGCCGTGGCCTTTGCCCGTGGCACCGAGGGAACCGTACAGCTCGACTTTGACGCTGGCAGTGGTATTGAGCAGCTCATCACGACGCAACCCTTCGACAAAACGGGCCGCGGCACGCATCGGGCCGACCGTGTGTGAGCTGGAGGGGCCGATGCCGATCTTGAACAGGTCGAACACGCTTAACGACATGGTGTTTCTCCGGTTTCTTTTTATGGGATCGACTTTGAAGATGTGACTCAGGCCCCTTGTGGGAGCGAGCTTGCTCGCGATAGCGGTGTGGCAGTCACTCAAATGACAACTGACAGTCCGCTATCGCGAGCAAGCTCGCTCCCACAAGGGATATTCGGAGGGCGGATGGACCGCCCCCCTTCATGGTCAAGCGTAGCTTTCGATCGACGGGCAGGCGCAAACCAGGTTGCGGTCGCCGAACACGTTGTCGACCCGGCCTACTGGCGGCCAGTACTTGCCTTCGATCAATGACGCTACCGGGTACACCGCCTGTTCGCGGCTGTAAGGATGAGTCCACTCGCCGACCAGTTCCGCCGCGGTATGCGGGGCGTTCTTCAGCGGGTTGTCGTCCTTGTCGAGGCTGCCGTTTTCCACCGCGCGGATTTCTTCGCGGATGCAGATCATGGCGTCGCAGAAGCGGTCCAGTTCTTCCTTGGATTCGCTTTCGGTCGGCTCGATCATCAACGTGCCGGCCACTGGGAACGACATGGTCGGGGCGTGGAAGCCGAAGTCGATCAGGCGCTTGGCGACGTCATCGACGCTGATGCCGCTGCTGTCCTTGAGCGGACGTAGGTCGAGGATGCATTCGTGGGCCACCAGGCCGTTGCTGCCGGAGTAGAGCACCGGATAGTGCTCTTCCAGGCGACGGGCGATGTAGTTGGCGTTGAGGATCGCCAGTTGCGAGGCGCGCTTGAGACCCGCGCCGCCCATCATGCGGATGTACATCCAGGTGATCGGCAGGATGCTCGCGCTGCCGAACGGCGCCGCGCACACTGCGCCTTCCTTGCGTTCCATGTTGGCGTGGCCTGGCAGGAATGGCGCCAGGTGTGACTTGACGCCAATCGGGCCGACGCCCGGGCCGCCACCGCCGTGGGGAATGCAGAAGGTCTTGTGCAGGTTCAGGTGCGAGACGTCGCCGCCGAACTTGCCTGGCGCGCAAAGACCGACCATGGCGTTCATGTTGGCGCCGTCGATGTACACCTGGCCGCCGTTGTCATGGATGATCCCGCAGATTTCGCGGATGCCTTCCTCGAACACGCCGTGGGTGGACGGGTAGGTGATCATCAGCGCGGCGAGGTGCTCGCGGTGCTCGATGGCCTTGGCGCGCAGGTCTTCGATGTCGACGTTGCCACGGGCATCGCAGGCGGTCACGACCACGCGCATGCCGGCCATGTTGGCGGTGGCCGGGTTGGTGCCGTGGGCCGAGGACGGGATCAGGCAGATGTCGCGACGGTCTTCGCCACGGCTCTGGTGATAGGCGCGGATCGCCAGCAGGCCGGCGTACTCACCCTGGGAACCGGCGTTGGGTTGCAGCGACACCGCGTCATAGCCGGTGGCGGCGCAGAGCATGGCTTCCAACTCGTCGGTCAGTTGCTGGTAACCGGCGCTCTGCTCGGCCGGGGCGAACGGGTGCAGGGCGCCGAACTCGGCCCAGGTCACCGGGATCATTTCGCTGGCGGCGTTGAGTTTCATGGTGCAGGAACCCAGCGGGATCATGGTGCGATCCAGGGCCAGGTCCTTGTCGGCGAGCTTGCGCAGGTAGCGCATCAGCTCGGTTTCGGAGTGGTAACGGTTGAACACCGGGTGCCCGAGGATCGCCGATTGGCGTACCAGCTCGGCCGGGATGCGGCTTTGCACGTTGGCGGCCAGGGCGGCGAAGTCTGGCGCGGCCTTGCCGTCGGCCAACAGGCCCCAGAGGGTTTCGATATCCGCTTGGCTGGTGGTCTCGTCCAGGGACAGGCCAACACGCTCAGCGTCCACCACGCGCAGGTTGATGCGCTGGGCACGGGCCTTGTCGTGCAGGGCGGCGGTTTGCGCGCCGGTGTGCAGGGTCAGGGTGTCGAAGAAGCTCTCCTGCTCGACGCTCAGGCCCAGCGCGCCCAGGCCCTTGGCGAGGATCGCGGTCAGGTGATGGATGCGGTTGGCGATTTGCACCAGGCCTTTGGGGCCGTGGTACACGGCGTACATGCTAGCGATGTTGGCGAGCAGTACTTGGGCGGTGCAGATGTTGCTGGTGGCTTTCTCGCGGCGGATGTGTTGCTCGCGGGTCTGCATCGCCAGGCGCAGGGCCGGCTTGCCGAAGCGGTCCACGGAGACGCCGACCAGGCGGCCCGGCATGTCGCGCTTGAACGCATCCTTGGTGGAGAAGTACGCCGCATGCGGACCGCCGAAACCCAGCGGCACGCCGAAGCGCTGGGCGCTGCCGATGGCGACGTCGGCACCGAATTCGCCCGGAGGCGTCAGCAGGGTCAGGGCCAGCAGGTCAGCGGCGACGGCCACCAAGGCGTTGGCGGCGTGGAAGCGTTCGGTCAGTTCGCGATAGTCGAACAGGTCGCCATTGCTGGCCGGGTATTGCAACAGCGCGCCGAAGAAGGCGCTGACGTCGCTCAGTTCACGCTCATCGCCCACGACTACGTCGATGCCCAGGGGCTCGGCACGGGTGCGCAGCACGTCGAGGGTCTGCGGGTGGCTGTGCACGGAGGCGAAGAAGGCGTTGCTGCCCTTGTTCTTGCTCAAGCGCTTGCAGAAGGTCATGGCTTCGGCGGCGGCGGTGGCTTCGTCGAGCAGGGAGGCGTTGGCGATCGGCAGGCCGGTGAGGTCGCTGATCAGGGTCTGGAAGTTCAGCAGCGCTTCGAGACGGCCCTGGGAAATTTCTGGCTGGTACGGGGTGTAGGCGGTGTACCAGGCCGGGTTTTCCAGCAGGTTGCGCAGGATCGGTGCCGGCGTGTGGCAGTTGTAGTAGCCCTGGCCGATGTAGGTCTTGAACAGTTGGTTCTTGGCGGCGATGGTCTTGATCGAAGCCAGTGCGTCGGCTTCGCTCTGGCCGTCGCCCATGTCCAGCACGCTGGTGCCCTTGATGCTTTCCGGGATGACGCTGGCGCTCAGGGCCTCCAGGGAGTCGTAGCCCAGGCGCTCGAGCATGGCTTGCTCGTCGCTGGCACGCGGGCCGATGTGGCGCGCGATGAATTCGTTGGCAGTGCCGAGATTAACAGTCATGTGGCGCTCCTCAGGCTTCGGCGTTGGCTTTGATCAGGCGGTCGTAGGCGTCTTGATCCAACAGCTTAGCCACTGCGTCGGCGTCGGTCGGTTTAAAACGGAAGAACCAGCCTTCGCCCATCGGATCTTCATTGACCAGTTCCGGGCTGCCGTCGAGTTGGCCGTTCACTTCGAGCACTTCACCGTCCAGGGGCATGTACACGCCGCTGGCGGCCTTGACCGATTCCACGGTGGAGGCTTCGGCGCCTTTGGCATAGGCCTGCAACTCAGGCAGTTGCACAAAAACCACGTCGCCCAATGCGTTCTGCGCAAATGCGGTAATGCCTACCGTGACGGTGCCGTCGGCTTCGGCGCGCAGCCATTCGTGATCTTCAGTAAAACGCAACTCGCTCATGGAAACTCCTGGGGCCAGATTTCGTCTGGTGGACGCGAAGAAGGCGCGGGGCTTGGCCCGGCCGAATGGCTATACCCTTAGCAAGAACGTGGCCAATTTTAGTAAACCCTTATATATCAATTGGTTGACTCGTTTTTTGCGACGCTCGGCATTTCAGGCTGTAGCGAAATCGCTACGGCTTGAAGGCTGGAAAAAATCGTTGTGGGATCAACGCCTTGCACAGTGCAGGTTGGCGCCGAGTGTAGCGATATCGTTCCGCTGTAGCGCTTTCAGTACAGGTGGAGGTCGCTTTTGATGCGATTCTCGACCACAACTCAGAACCCCTGTGGGAGCGAGCTTGCTCGCGATGACGGTAGCCCAGTCAGCCATAGGGTGACTGACACACCGCTATCGCGAGCAAGCTCGCTCCCACAGAGGAATTGCGGCGGGCTTACGGCTTATTGGGAATGCCGTACTTGCGCAACCGATGGGCAATCGCGGTGTGGGAAGTTTGCAGGCGGCTGGCGAGCTGGCGGGTGGAGGGGTAGTTGACGTAGAGGCTTTCGAGCAGGTGCTTCTCAAAGGTTTCCACGGCCTGCTCCAGGCTTTCGACCTCCACATCGCCCTGGCGCGCCACGGAGGTGCCGGCGATGTCGAGGTCGCCGATGTCCACCAGGTTGCTTTCGCAGATGGCGGCGGCGCGGAAGATCACGTTCTGCAATTGCCGCACGTTGCCCGGCCAGCGGTTGCCGAGCAACGCCGGATAGGTGCCGGGCGCCAGGCGGCAGACCGGGCGCTGGATCTGCGCGCAGGCCTGCTGCATGAAATAACGCGCCAGTAGCAGGATGTCCTGGCCACGTTCACGCAGCGGTGGGACTTCGACGTTGAGCACGTTCAGGCGATAGAACAAGTCTTCGCGGAACGAGCCTTCGCTGACCATCTTCTCCAGGTTGCGGTGGGTGGCGCTGAGAATCCGCACGTTGACCTTGATCTCTCGGTCGCCACCGACCCGGCGGAAGCTGCCATCGTTCAAGAAGCGCAGCAGCTTGGCTTGCAGATACGGCGACATCTCGCCGATTTCATCGAGGAACACCGTGCCCTGGTTCGCCAGTTCCATCAGCCCCGGCTTGCCACCGCGTTGGGCTCCGGTGAAGGCACCGGGGGCGTAGCCAAACAGTTCGCTTTCGGCCAGGTTTTCCGGCAGCGCGGCGCAGTTCAGGGCCAGGAACGGTGCGCCGTGGCGGGCGCTGATGGCGTGGCAAGCCCGGGCCACCAGTTCCTTGCCGGTGCCGGTTTCGCCCTGGATCAGCAGCGGCGCGTCCAGCGCCGCGACCCGTTGTGCCCGCGCCTTGAGGGTGCGGATCGCCGGGGATTCGCCCAGCAATGCGTCAAAGCCTTCGGCGTGATCGTGATGCAGCGCCGACAGGCGTTCACCGATGCGGTTCGGCTGGTAGAGCGTCAACAGCGCGCCGGCATCGGTGATGGGGGTGGCGTCCAACAACAAGGTCTGGCCGTTGAGGGTGATTTCCCGCAGCGGCAAGCGAAAGCCGTTTTCCAGCAAGGCGTCCAGCAGCGCGGCGTCGCCGAACAGCTCGGCCACGCTTTGCCCGGCCGGTTCGCGTCCGTACAGGGCGATCAGTGCCGGGTTGGCCAACAGCACCTTGCCGGCGCTGTCCAGAGCCAGCACCGGGTCGGTCATCGCCGCAAGCAAGGCATCGAGCTGCAAGTGCCGCCGCTGGCCCGGCAGGATGTCCACCACGGTGACCGACTCCACGCCGCGCACACTGAACAGTGCCTCGCGCAACTCGTCGAGCACCTGTGGGCTGAGGGTCGGGGCGTCGATGTAGACGTTGGGCGGCACCATCTCCACCGCATCCAGATTGAGATTGCGCCCACCGAGCAAGGCCAGGACTTCCTGGGTGATGCCGACGCGGTCGATGAAGCTGACGTGGATACGCATGGGGCGGTTCTGGGTTCTGGAGTGCGGAGGGGGGCAAGTATGCCTTGGGGCGGGCTGTTGGTGAAATCCCGGCGCAGCCTTGAGGCTGTACAGTGATCCCCTGTGGGAGCGAGCTTGCTCGCGATGGCTGAGTGTCAGCCACCCTTTTATTGACTGATACACCGCTATCGCGAGCGAGCTCGCTCCCACAAAGGTTCCCGCAGAGGTAGCTACAACCCCACATCCCACTCCGGCGTCTCGGGAAACCTGAGCACCAGGAAATCCAGCAAGCTGCGCAGCGCCGAGGGCATGTGCTTGCGCGACGCATACACCGCATACATGTTCATCCGGCGCGGTTCGGCGTGGGCCAGCAGGCGTACCAGTTCGCCGCTCTGGATATGAGGACCGGCCTGGTAGCTCGGCAGCATCGCCACGCCCGCGCCGGCTATCGTTGCCTGGAGCAAGGTGCTGGCTTCGTTGGCGCTGATGTTGCCTTGCACCGGCACCGAGACCTGTTCGCCGTCCTGCTCGAAATGCCACAGGCTCTTGCCGACGTACGAATGGGTCAGGCAGTTGTGCCGGCTCAGGTCTTCCACTCGCTGCGGTGTCGAGTGTTCCCGCAGATAGCGCGGGGCGGCGCAGATGACTGAGCGGCAAACCGTGAGGCGCCGGGCAATCAGGTTCGGGTCGAGGTCGTTGCTCATGCGGATCGCCAGGTCGATGCGTTCGTCCACCAGGTTGACGGTGCGGTCGAGCATTTGCAGGTCAACGCTCACGCCTGGGTAGCGCTGGACGTATTCGGCAATCGCGCTCGCCAATTGCGACTGACCGAACGAGGGGCTGGCGCTGATGCGCAGCATGCCCCGTGGCGCGTCTTCCGGCGTGCTGACGGCCGCTTGCATGTCGCCGGACAGCTCCAGCATCTGTCGGCAGCGCGGCAGGATCTCCGTCCCAGCGGCCGTCAGGCTCAGCTTGCGGGTGGTGCGGTGCATCAATCGGGCGCCGACCCAATCCTCCAGCTCCGCCAGGTAACGCGACACCACCGGCCGCGACAGGTCCAGATGCTCGGCCGCCGCGGATTGGCTACCCAGGTCCACCACGGTGACGAACACCCGCATTGCTTGTAGACGATCCATGATTTGCCCGATTTCAGAAACAAACTATGTTCCAGCATCGCATTTTTTGTAATGAGTTTGGCAACTAAGCTCCGTTCATTCCCTTGCGGGCCTTTGCACAACGGAGCACCTCATGACCGGTTTCACCCCCATCAAACACTTGTTGCTGGCGACCGCGGCGCTGGTCTTCACGGCCCAGGCCTGGGCCGCCGACTTGACGCTGGATGTCTATAACCCCGGCGCGGCGGCAATCTTCCCAGTGACATCGGTATTGGTCAGCGGTGAAAAGGAGGCGATCCTTGTCGACGCGCAGTTCGGCAAATCCCAAGCCGAACAGCTCGTCGAAAAAATCCGCGCCAGTGGCAAGCGGTTGACCACGATCTATATCAGCCACGGCGACCCCGACTACTATTTCGGCCTGGAAACCCTGGTGGCCGCTTTCCCTGAAGCCAAAGTCTTCGCATCCGCGCCGACCGTCGAGCACATCAAGGCCACTGCCGACGGCAAGTTGAAATATTGGGGGCCGATCCTGAAGAGCGATGCGCCGTCCAAGACGTTCGTGCCCCAAGTGCTCAAGGGCGACAGCCTGACGCTGGAAGGCAAGCGCTTGCAGATCGTCGGCCTCGAGGGTCCGCAGCCAGACCGCAGTTTCGTGTGGATTCCATCGATCAAGACCGTGGTCGGCGGCGTGGTGGTGGCGGAGAACATTCATGTCTGGATGGCTGATACCCAGACGCCCAAGTCCCACAAGGATTGGTTGGCGACGCTGGACAGCATTGAAAAGCTGCAACCGGCCACTGTGATTCCCGGCCATTACCTGGGCGAAAGTGCCCGCTCCCTGGCTCCGGTGCGCTTTACCGCCGGTTACATCAAGGCCTTCGACGAAGAAACCGCCAAGGCCAAGGATTCCGCCGCGTTGATCGCCGCCATGAAACTACGCTATCCGGACCTGGGGGAAGACAGTTCCTTGGAACTGAGTGCCAAGGTGGCAAAGGGTGAGATGAAGTGGTGACAGCCAATCTTTGATCAGAACGCTTTTTTGTGGCGAGGGAGCTTGCTCCCGCTGGGCTGCACAGCAGCCCCTATGCAGAAACCAAGTTGCATCTCGCATACGGCATGGACCTTTTTGCGACTGCTTCGCAGCCGAGCGGGAGCAAGCTCCCTCGCCACGAATGTGTTCATGGTTCCAAGACACGTTGAAGTAGAACCTACGAATAAACATTGGAGAATCACATGAGCAAAATCGCAATCATCGGCGCCACCGGCCGCGCTGGCAGCCAACTGTTGGAAGAGGCCCTGCGCCGTGGTCACAGCGTGACGGCCATCGCTCGCAACACCGCAAAGATCGGCGAACGGGCCGGCGTGGTCAGCAAGCAATTGGACGTACTGGACAGTGAGGCATTGATCGCCGCTGTCGCCGACCATGACGTGGTCATCAGCGCCGCGCACTTTGCCACCGTGCCGGCCGACAAAATCATCGCTCCTGTGAAGGCCGCCGGGGTCAAGCGCCTGCTGGTGGTCGGCGGTGCCGGTTCGTTGCTGCTGCCGGATAACAGCCGTGTGATCGACAGCGATGGCTTCCCTGAGGAATACCTGGCCGAAGCCACGGCCGGTGCCTTGTTCCTGGATGTGCTGCGAAACGAACAGGACCTGGACTGGACGTTTCTTTCACCCTCGGCGGAGTTCGTCGAAACCGAACGCACCGGCGAGTTCCGCGTCGGCAAGGACCACCTGCTGTTCGATAATACCGGGCGCAGTTGGATCAGCTTTGCCGACTATTCCATTGCGATGATCGACGAGGTCGAGACACCGCAGTTTTCGCGGACACGGTTTACCGTCGGTTATTAATCACAAGGATCAGCCGTGAAGCCGCACCCAGACGCTGACCAGCACCGTCGCCGCCATCAGCCAGGCCACGGCAGCGACGGCCAATGAGGCTTCGAGGCGCATCCGGTCGACCATCACGTACAGCGTCGCGAGATAGACGAAGTACGGAATGATCGACCACATGCCGAACACGATCGTGGTCTTCAGGTCATCGACCGAACGGCCCTTGCCGACGATGTAATGGGCGATCAGCGCAAAGGTCGGGAACAGGGGCACCAGCCCGGCAATGTAGTAATTCCTGGTCTTGGCCAGCATTGCCAGGATGACCACCACGGCTGCACCTAGCGCCGCTTTGAAAATCAGATCCACTGGTTACCGTCCGGTTGATTAATGGCTCAGGCCATATTTTTTGACTTTGTCGAACAGCGTGGTCTTGGCCATGCCCAATTCCTGGCTGGCCTGGGTCAGGTTGCCACCGCTGCGTTGCAATGCGTCCACCAGCAGGTTGCGTTCGAAGGCCTCCACCGCTTCGGCGAAAGCCAGGCCCTGGGTGCCACTGCTGGCACCTGATTTCTTGAAGGCCGGCAGGCCAAGGGCGTAGCGTTCGGCGACGTTGCGCAGTTCGCGTACGTTGCCTGGCCAATCGTGGCTCATCAGGTTCGACAGTGTCTGGTTGTCCAGCTCCGGCACGGTACGGTCGAAGCGCAGGGAGGATTGGCGCAGGAAGTGTTCGAACAACTGCAGGATGTCCTCGCGTCGCTCGCGCAGGGGCGGCAGCTCCAGCGTCACGACGTTGAGACGGTAATACAGGTCGCTGCGGAACTGTCCGGCCCGACCCATTTCGTCGAGGTCGGACTTGGTGGCAGCGATCACTCGGCAATCCACGGCCACGCTCTGGTTCGAACCCAGGCGCTCGAGGGTGCGTTCCTGCAAAACACGCAGTAGCTTGATCTGCAGGGGCAGGGGCATGCTTTCCACTTCATCGAGAAACAGCGTGCCGCCGTCGGCGTGTTCGATCTTGCCGATCCGACGCTTGCCGGCGCCGGTGAAGGCGTTGGCCTCGTGGCCGAAGATCTCGCTTTCGAACAGGTTTTCCGGCAGCCCGCCGCAGTTCAGCGCGACGAACTGTTTGTCGTGGCGCCGGCTGAAGTCATGCAGGCAGCGGGCGACCAGTTCCTTGCCGGTACCGGTTTCGCCTTCGATCAGCACATTGGCCGAGGTGTCGGCAACGTTGGCAATCAACGCCCGCAGGTGTTGCATGGCCGGCGAGCGACCGATGATCCGGCCTTCGAGGGAATCGCGTTCGGCCAACTGCCGGCGCAACGATGAGACTTCCCGGGCCAGGCCGCGCTGTTCAAGGGCTCGACGGGCGACATCCACCAGGCGTTCGGGAGAGAACGGTTTCTCCATGAAGTCATAGGCGCCTTTCTGCATGGCGTCGACGGCCATGGAAATGTCGCCGTGACCGGTGATCAACACCACCGGCAGGCGACTGTCCCGCGCCTTGAGGCGGGTGAGCAATTCCAGGCCATCGATGCCCGGCAAGCGGATGTCGCTGATGACGATACCGGCGAAATCATCGCCGACTTGTTCCAGCGCCTCTTCGGCACTGCCCACGCCGATGCACGGAATGTCTTCCAGGCTCAAGGCCTGCTGGCAGCCCAGCAGGACATGGGGATCGTCCTCGACGATCAGTACGCTCAGGTCATTGTTCATAGCGGCTCGGCAGGAGAAAGGCTTACCAACGGCAAACTGAGGATGAACGTGGTTCCACCGCCATCCGGATGCTCGACGCCCAGGTGTCCGCCCGCGGCGGCGCACAGGCTCGCCGAAAGCGTCAGGCCCAGCCCCAGGCCTTGTTCGCCGGGTTTGGTGGTGAAAAACGGTTCGAAAAGATGCTTGCGGGCCTCCGGGTCGATGCCATGGCCATTGTCCCGTACCCGCAGGCGATATTTGCCGTCGCTGGTCTTGCCTTCGAGCCATAGCGTCGGCTCGGGCTGGGCTTGCATGGCGTCCAGGGCGTTGCCGATCAGGTTCACCAGGATCTGTTCCAGGCGCGTCTGGTCGATTTGCACCTGGACGTCATCGAAACCGGAATGTATCTGGATCGCCCGGTTTTCCAGGCGTCCGCCCAGCAGTTGCAGCGCGGCTTCGACAGCCTTGCCCAGGCTCGCGCGGCCCTTGTCATCGCCGCGCCGGGCAAAGGCGCGCAGGCTGGCGGTGATGCGGCCCATGCGGTCGATCAATTCATTGATGGTCTTGAGGTTGGCGCTGGCAACGTCCAGCTGGCCGCGCTCCAGGAAGCGCACGGTGTTGCCTGACAAGGTGCGCAGGGCGGCCAACGGCTGGTTGAGTTCATGGGCGATGCTGGTGGACATCTGGCCGATGGCCGCCAGTTTCCCGGCCTGTACCAACTCGTCCTGGGCCCGGCGCAACGTCTCTTCGGCCTGCCGTCGTTCACGGATCTGACCCTTGAGCCGTTCATTGCTGGCCCGCAGGTCGGTGGTGCGTTCGGTAATCCGACGTTCGAGCTGGTTGTTCGCCTCTTGCAGCGCCTCGCGGGCGGCGAGGCGGGTGGCGATGACTTTGCGCCGCTCGTTCCAGGCGATCAACAAAAAGGCCACCAGGGCAAAGGCAACGGCCACCAGGATGCCTTGGTTGATCGCTTGGCGGCGCAGGTCGTCAAGTGGGGTCAGCAGGGTGAAGTTCCACGGTGTGTCGCTCAACGGCCGGGTTTGCGAGAGATAGCTGGTGGCCTGCTGGTCGGCCTTGATCTCGGTGTTGGCGGGGAAGGTCAGTTTCTCCATCCCTTCGGTGAGGTGTTCTCGTGCCAGGGGAATCAGCTCGTTCAGCGGGAACCAGTAATATTGTAGGCTGCGAGCCAGGCGTTCCTTGGTTTCGTCGCTCAGAGGACGCACCGACTTGAGCCGTCGCGCCGGGTCGCTGGACAGGATGATGATGCCGTTTTCGTCGCTGACGAAGGCTTCCAGGCGTGCTCGCTGCCAGCGTTCTTCCATGGCTTCGAGGCGAACCTTGACCACAGCCACGCCGATGATCTTGCCTTGTTCCTCCAGGCCATGGGCCAGGTAGTAACCCGGTTCGCCATTGGTGCTGCCGATGCCATAGAAACGCCCTGGCTGGCCACGCACGGCGTTCTGGAAATAGGCACGGAAGGACAGGTCTTCACCCAGGTAACTGTCGACATCGCGCCAGTTGCTGGTGGCCATGACCCGGCCGGTGGTGTCCATCACGTAGATGGCCCGGCTGCGGCTGCGCCGGTTGAGGCCTTCGAGGTATTCGTTGACGGTCTTGCGATGCTCAGGCGTCGGGTCGTCGAGCAGTTGCGAGACACTCGATTCAAGCTCCAGCAGGCTGGGCAGGTAGGTGTACTTGCTGATCTCGCTCTCGACTGCGCGGGCATGCAGCTCCAACTGGCGTTCGCCATTCTCGGCCAGGCCGCGAATGCCGTAGCGCTCGCTGATCCAGAAGCCGAGGTAGCCCAGGCCGACCATCAGGGCGATGATCAACGGCGGCAGGAACAGATGGCGGATCAGACGGGGTTTCACGGCGAGTGATGGCGGCGCGGCGCGATAAAGGGTGGGGTCGCATTTCATCACAGAAGCCTTGGGTCAACCACAACACAAATCGACAAGCCAACTCCGATCCCTCAGTGGGAGCGGGCTTGCTCGCGAAGGCGGTGTATCAGCCACATTGATGTTGAATGTGCTGCCCTCTTCGCGAGCAAGCCCGCTCCCACAGTAGGAGGCGGTGTTTTTAGTGCTGCAGGATCTTCTCGAGGAAATGCTGCGCACGTTCGGAGCGGGCGCTGATGTCGCCGAAGAACTCTTCTTTAGGGCAGTCTTCGATGATCTGGCCCTGATCCATGAAAATCACCCGGTTCGCCACTTTGCGGGCGAAGCCCATTTCGTGGGTCACGCACATCATGGTCATGCCTTCGTGGGCCAATTGCACCATCACATCGAGCACTTCGTTGACCATTTCCGGGTCGAGGGCCGAGGTCGGTTCGTCGAACAGCATCACCACCGGGTCCATCGCCAGCGCCCGGGCAATCGCCACGCGCTGCTGCTGGCCGCCGGAGAGCTGGCCCGGGTGCTTGTGGGCGTGGGCGGACAAGCCGACGCGTTCAAGCAATTGCAGGCCTTTCTTGGTGGCTTCTTCCTTGCTGCGGCCCAGCACCTTGATCTGCGCGATGGTCAGGTTCTCGGTGATGGTCAGGTGCGGGAACAGTTCGAAATGCTGGAACACCATGCCCACGCGTGAACGCAGTTTCGGCAGGTTGGTCTTCGGGTCGGCGATCGACGTGCCATCGACCACGATGTCGCCTTTCTGGAACGGTTCCAGGGCGTTTACGCACTTGATCAGCGTGGACTTGCCCGAACCCGACGGCCCGCACACCACCACAACCTCGCCTTTGCTGACCTCGGTGCTGCAATTGGTCAGTACCTGGAAGTCCCCATACCACTTGTTGATGTTCTTGATAGAGATCATACGGCGAACCTTTTTTGCAGACGCTTGACCAGCAGCGAGGCGGCAAAGCTGATTGTGAAGTACACGAGACCTGCGATGATCAGGAACTCATTGGAGCGGCCGATGATGTCGCCATTGGCCCGCGAAGCATTGAGGAAGTCCACCAGGCCGACCGTGTAGACCAGCGAGGTGTCCTGAAACAGGATGATGCTTTGTTGCAGCAACAGCGGGGTCATCTTGCGGAACGCCTGGGGCAGGATGATCAGGCGCATGACCTGGCCATAATTCATGCCCAGTGCCTGTGCCGCGCCCATCTGGCCCTTGGGGATCGACTGCACGCCGGCCCGGACGATTTCGCAGAAGTACGCCGCCTCGAACATCATGAACGCCACGACGCAGGAGCCGAACGCGCCGATGGGAGTGTCCTCGCCGGTGATCCAGCGCAGCACGAACGGCACCGCCAGGTAGAACCAGGTGATGACCAGCAGCAACGGGATCGAGCGGAAGTAGTTGACGTAGGCGCCAGCGATGTTGGAGATCAGCTTGTTGTGGGACAGGCGCATCAGCGCCAGGATCGTCCCCAGGATGATCCCGCCGACGACGCCCAGGGCCATCAGCTTGAGGGTCATCACCATGCCGTTCCACAAGCCGGGAATGGCCGGGATGATGCCTGTGAAGTCGAATTCCATTATTTACCCCCCACGGAGATCAGGCCGGGCACCGCGACTTTCTTCTCGACCATGCGCATGAGCAGCATCAGGCTCATGTTCAGGGTGAAGTAGATCAGCGTCGCCAGGGTAAAGGCTTCGAACAGGTTGGCCGAGAACTCGGCGGTCTGCTTGGTCTGCGCGAGCAGCTCCATCAGGCCGATCAGCGAGGCCACGGAGGAGTTCTTGAAGACGTTGAGGAACTCGGAGGTAAGCGGCGGAATGATGATCCGGTAGGCCTGGGGCAGCAGCACGTTCCAATAGATCTGCGGCAGCTTGAAGCCCATGGCACGGGCAGCGGATTCCTGGCCGCGTGGCAGCGCCTGGATACCGGTGCGTACCTGTTCGCAGACCCGTGCGGCGGTGAACAGGCCCAGGCAGACGACAACGCTCAGGTAGGCCGAGGTGGTCGGGTTCAGGTCCTGTTTGTACCACTCCTGCATATCGGCGGGCAGCAGGTCCGGTACCAGGAAGTACCAGATGAACAGCTGAACCAGCAGCGGCACGTTACGGAAAAGCTCCACGTAGCAAGTGGCGATACCCGACACCAGCCGGTTCGGCACGGTGCGCATCACACCCAGGATCGAACCCAGCAGAAGGGCGATGATCCAGGCGACGACGGCGATGGCGATGGTCCAGCCCAGGCCGGCCACGTACCAGTCGAGATAAGTCTCGCTGCCCACGCCGGTGGACTTGAAGAACACGCCCCAGTCCCAGTTGTAATTCATTAGGGTCTCCCCTCAGATCGTTCGATATACAAATGCCCGCCTGGGGAAACTCCGTTCCCGCCCGGCTTGGAGGGCCAGGCACACGCGATCGGCTCGACAGCCACCGGTTCGAGTGTTTCCAGATTTGCCAGCAGGGAATGACCATCCCCTGAAAGGGCCGGGCCCCTTCAGGAGATAAGGTTAGTCAGAAATCAGGATTTCTTTTCGTCAGCCGCTTTGTCGGTCGGGTTGGCGATCAGCTTCTTGAGTTCTTCGCTCATCGGGAAGTTGAGGTTCAGGCCTTTTGGCGGGATAGGTTGCATGAACCATTTTTCGTAGATCTTGTTGATCTCGCCCGAGGCGTAGGTGGCCTTGATGGCGTCATCGACAGCCTTTTTGAACGGCTCGTCGCCCTTGCGCACCATGCAGCCGTAGATTTCGTAGGACTGTGGAGTACCGGTAACGGCCCAGTCATCGGCCTTCTTGGCCTTGGCGGCTTCGCCAGCGAGCAGGGCGTCGTCCATCATGAACGCGACGGCCCGGCCCGATTCCAGCATCTGGAAGGACTCGCCGTGGTCTTTGGCCGAGATGACGTTCATGCCCATTTGCTTGTCGGCGTTCATCGCCTTGAGCAAGCGCTCGGACGTGGTGCCGGCGGTGGTCACGACGTTCTTGCCCTTGAGGTCGTCGAAATCCTTGTACTTGGAATCTTTCTTGGACAGCAGCTTGGTGCCGATCTCGAAGATGCCAACGGAGAAGGCGACTTGCTGCTGGCGCTCGACGTTGTTGGTGGTGGAGCCGCACTCCAGGTCCACGGTGCCGTTCTGCACCAGCGGGATACGGGTTTGCGAGGTGACCAGGTTGTACTTGACCTGCAGGTTCGGTACGTCGAGCTCTTTCTTCAGGGCTTCGACGACTTTCAGCTGGATGTCATGGGAGTAGCCGACCGGCTTGCCGGAAGCGTCCGCGATGTAGGAAAACGGAATGGAGGCGTCGCGGTGACCGAGCGTGATGACGCCGGACTCTTTGATCTTTTTCAACGTGCCGGTCAGTTCGGCTGCGAAGACCGGAGTGCTGATCAGAGCGGCAGCAATGGCTGCGCCCAGGAGATGGGGAACGATGCGCATCGATGTTTCCTCGACATTGTTTTTTTTGTATTTGGCCGGTTCACCGGCCCTGAGTGCGTCGAATGCCTGGCAGCTCCTGTTGTGTTGGCGTAACAGGCGTTCGTCTCGAGGAGTGTAGAGCATGAGTCGTGCCAAGCCAGTGGCTTGGTGCTATCTGGCTGTTTTTAAAGGAAATTAATGTTTTGTTTCAGCTTTTTTAAGCGTTGTTTATCCGGTTTGCCGAACTGACTGCCGGGTCGTGTTCGGAAAACCGAATTCCTCACGGGCTTCTCGATCCTTGTGGGAGCGGCCTTGCTCGCGAAAGCGGTCCATCTATAACGATGATGTAGAAGGGGCCGCCGTCTTCGCGAGCAAGCCCGCTCCCACAAGTCCATGACGGATTACAGACAATAAAAAGCCCCTGAATCGCCGGATTTCAAGGGCTTTTGGTTTAGCGGGTTACGTTCAGGCCGCTTCGATCTTGCGGCGGTTGTGCTCGACCTTATCCAGGTACTGCTGGAGCTTCTGTTGCTCGGGAGCGGTGGTGAACAAGCCCAGCTTGCTGCGGCGCCACAGGATGTCCTGGGCATCGACTGCCCATTCATCGCTGCACAGGTAATCGACTTCCCGGGTGTAGAGGCCGGCGCCGATGTGTTCACCCATATCGGCCAGGCTGTGCACGCCCTCGAGCATGCGCCAGGTTCGGCTGCCATAGGTCGTGGCCCAGCGGCGGGCGATGTCGGTCGGCAGCCAGTCGAATTTGTCGCGGATCGCCGAGCACAGCGCCTGTGGCGTGGTCATGTTTTCACCGCCGGGGAGGGCCTCGACGGCGGTCCAGCTTGGGCGCATCTGTGTGAAGTAAGGGGCCAGTTGCGCCATGGCCGATTCGGCCAGTTTGCGGTAGGTGGTCAGTTTGCCGCCGAACACCGACAGCAACGGCGCCTCTTCGCCGCCCCCGGAAAGTGAGAGGGTGTAGTCCCGAGTCACGGCGGAAGGGTTGTCGGACTCGTCGTTGCACAGCGGGCGGACGCCGGAATAACTGTGCAAGATATCCTCGCGGCTGAGCTGTTTCTTGAAGTGCGCATTGACCACTTTCAACAAGTAGTCGGTTTCGCCTTCGGTAATCGTTACTTTCGCCGGATCGCCCGTGTACTCGCGGTCAGTCGTGCCGATCAAGGTAAATTGGTTCAAGTAGGGAATGGTGAAGACGATGCGCTGGTCCTCGTTCTGGAGAATGTGAGCGTGCTCGCCTTCGTAGAGTTTCGGCACGATCAGGTGGCTGCCCTGGATCAGGCGGATGCCGTAGGGCGACTCCATCTTCAGGTCATCCCGAATGAACTTGGCCACCCACGGGCCGGCGGCGTTGACCAATGCCTTGGCGCGGATCGAAAACAGGCTGCCGTCGGCACGTTCCAGGTGCAAATGCCACAAGCCCTTGCTGCGGCGAGCGTTGATGCAGCGGGTCCGGGTATGGATATGCGCACCTTTCTCCCGGGCGGCCATGGCGTTGAGCACTACCAGCCGTGCGTCGTCGACCCAGCAGTCGGAATATTCGAAGCCTTTGGTGATCTCGCTTTTCAAGGCGCTGTCGGCGCCGAACTTCAAGCTCTTGGAGCCGGCGAGTTGTTCACGCTTGCCCAGGTGATCGTAGAGAAACAAGCCGGCGCGAATCATCCAGGCCGGACGCAGGTGCGGGCGATGGGGCAGGACGAAGCGCATCTGCTTGACGATGTGCGGGGCCTTGGCCAGCAGCACTTCGCGTTCGGCCAGGGCTTCACGCACCAGACGGAATTCATAATGTTCGAGATAGCGCAGGCCGCCATGAATCAGCTTGCTGCTGGCCGATGAGGTATGGCTGGCCAAGTCGTCCTTTTCGCAAAGGAACACCGAAAGACCGCGACCGGCAGCGTCCGCGGCAATCCCCACGCCATTGATCCCGCCGCCAATGACGGCGATGTCGTAGATCTCGGCGATAGGGGGCGTAGGCAAGGTGGAAGTGGGCATCGGCTGGCCTCGGGCTCTTTTCGAAATATTTGAATTCGAACATTTATGTTCATTTGCGAAAATACTAGCCCATAAGCACGGCCGCAGCCAGTCGAATTCGATTGAAAATACTGATCGAAGGGGGCTGAAAGGAAAATTTTCGAACACGAAGGGTGGGGATGTGGGTGGAAGTGCTTTTGTGGCGAGGGGATAAATCCCCTCGCCACAGGAACTGGATACAGGGGGCGGAGCTAGACCACTTCCAGCCGAATCTTGTGCTGGCTCAACAACTGCGCCAGGGCTGGCACCGGTTGCTGGTCGGTCACCAGGCAATCGATCAGGCTGATCGGGCCCAGGCGAACCATGGCGTTGCGTCCGAATTTGCTCGAGTCCGCCGCCAGCAATACCTGTCGGGCATTGGCGATGATGGCTTGGGATACCCGCACTTCCTGGTAGTCGAAGTCCAGCAGGCTGCCGTCTTCATCGATTCCGCTGATGCCCACCAGGGCGAAGTCGACCTTGAACTGGTTGATGAAATCGACGGAGGCCTGGCCCACCACGCCGCCGTCGCGTCGTACATTGCCGCCGGCGATCAGGACTTCGAAGTCGTCCTTGGCGCTGAGGATCGACGCTACGTGCAGGTTGTTGGTGATGACCTTGAGATGATTGTGATTGAGCAGCGCCCGAGCGATGGATTCGGTGGTGGTGCCGATGTTGATGAACAACGAGGCGTGGTCGGGAATCTGTGCAGCGATCGCCTCGGCGATGCGTTGTTTCTCATCGCGCATCTGATCGGCGCGCATGGCGTAGGCGGTGTTTTCCACGCTTGAATCATAGGCGGCGCCGCCGTGGTAGCGGCGCAGCAGGTTCACTTCCGCCAGTTGATTGATGTCGCGGCGAATGGTCTGTGGGGTAACGACGAATAATTGCGCCATTTCCTCGATGCTGACATAGCCGCGTTCGCGGACAAGCTCGAGGATTTGTTGCTGGCGGGGAGGCAGATTCATGGGGCTTCCTTTGGGCTGCCATACAAAATTTGCCCATGATGCCGCAGGAACGCCCTCCCGACCAGTTTCAGAGTTTTATCGGGCCTTATTCAGCGTCTTCGTGAGGTTCCCAGTCGCGGGTGCGGCTGACGGCTTTTTTCCAACCGGCGTAGAGTTTTTCCTTCGCTTGTTCATCCAGTTGCGGTTCGAATTCGCGCTCGATGACTGCCTTGCCGCGCAACTCTTCCAGGCTGCCCCAGAAACCGCACGCCAGGCCGGCCAGGTACGCAGCGCCAAGGGCCGTGGTTTCGCGCATCTTCGGGCGTTCGACGTGAGTGCCGAGGATATCGGCCTGGAATTGCATCAGGAAATTGTTGGCCACCGCGCCGCCATCCACGCGCAGGGATTTGAGGCGTTCGCCGGCGTCTTGCTGCATGGCGTCAAGCAAGTCGCGGGTCTGGTAGGCGATGGATTCCAGCGTGGCGCGAATGATGTGATCGACTCGCACGCCACGGGTCAGGCCGAACAGGGCGCCGCGGGCGTAGGGGTCCCAATACGGTGCGCCCAGGCCGGTAAAGGCCGGCACCAGGTAAACGCCGTTGCTGTCCTTGACCTTGTTGGCGAAGTATTCGGTGTCGAGGGCATCGTTGATGATTTTCAGCTCGTCGCGTAGCCATTGCACGGTGGAGCCACCATTGAAGACCGCGCCTTCCAGGGCGTAGGCCACTTCGCCGCGAGGGCCGCAGGCGATGGTGGTGAGCATGCCGTGGTTGGATTTGACGGCCTTGTTGCCGGTGTTCATCAACAAGAAGCAGCCGGTGCCGTAGGTGTTTTTTGCCTGGCCCGGCTCCACGCACATCTGGCCGAAGAGGGCGGCCTGCTGGTCGCCGGCAATGCCGCCGATGGCGATGCCACTTTTGGTACGACCGTAGATCTCGGAGGAGGATTTGACTTGCGGCAACATCTCTCGAGGGATGTTGAGGATGTCGAGCATCTTCGCATCCCACTCCAGCGTGTGGATATTGAAGAGCATGGTGCGCGAGGCGTTGGTGTAGTCGGTGACATGGACCTTGCCGCCAGTGAATTTCCAGATCAGCCAGCTATCCACGGTGCCAAACAGCAGTTCGCCGTTGCGCGCTCGCTCACGGCTGCCCTCGACGTGGTCGAGGATCCATTTGAGCTTGGTGCCGGAGAAATACGGATCGGTGACCAGGCCGGTGGCTTCGCTGATGTATTGCTCGTGGCCGTCACGCTTGAGTTGCTGGCAGATCTCGGTGCTGCGTCGGCATTGCCAGACGATGGCGTTGTAGATCGGGCGCCCGGTGTTCTTGTCCCAGACCACGGTGGTTTCGCGCTGGTTGGTAATGCCGATGGCGGCGACTTGGTCGTGATGCAGGCCGGCCTGGGCCAACGCCTCTACCATGACTGCGCTCTGGGTAGCGAAGATCTCCATCGGATCATGTTCGACCCAGCCAGGCTGCGGATAATGCTGGACGAATTCCCGTTGGGCGGTACCGACCACGTTCGCGTCACGGTCGAAAATAATCGCACGTGAGCTGGTCGTGCCCTGGTCGAGGGCAATGATGTAGTTCTTATTCTCAATGTCGGTCATGTCGATTGCCTTGGGACGTAAATAAGGGGTGGAGCCATGGGGCGCGCAGTGAGGGGCAGGCGGCGCACCCGTTGTTTCAAGACGTTCTGGGTTTGCCGTCGATGGCAGATCCTGCATCCTTTCCCGTAGCCAAGGGGCTTGGCAAGTGGCGCGCGATCAATCCGCGGTACGCGGCTGCGCCCAGGCATGCCCCGACAATCGGCGCAAAGATCGGCACCAGGAAGTACGGAATGTCGCGTCCGCCAGTGAGGGAAATTTCACCCCAGCCAGTAAGGAAAGTCATCAGTTTTGGACCGAAGTCTCGCGCTGGATTCATTGCGAAGCCCGTCAAGGGGCCCATCGAGCTGCCGATCACCGCGATCAACAGGCCGATCAGCAGCGGTGCCAGCGGCCCTCGGGGCAAGCCATTGTTGTCATCGGTGAGGGACATGATCACGCCCATCAGGATAGCGGTAATGATCACCTCCACCAGGAACGCCTGGCCAGTGGATAGCGCGGAGTGAGGGTAGGTGGAGAATACCGAAGCCAGCTCGAGGCTCGCTTCTGTGCCACGAACCATATGACGGGACTGTTCGAAATCGAAGAAAAGGTTGCTGTACAGCGTATAGACCAGCAGCGCGCCGCAAAAAGCGCCGGCCACTTGGCAAATGATATAGAAGGGCAGTTTACGTTTTTCGAAGTCAGTGAAGAGGCTCAGGGCGATGCTGACGGCGGGGTTCAGGTGCGCGCCGGAAATGCCAGCGCTGAGGTAGATCGCCATGCTGACGCCGACGCCCCAGATGATACTGATTTCCCATAGTCCGAAGCTGGCACCCGCGACCTTGAGCGCCGCAACGCAACCCGTGCCGAAGAATATCAGCAGGGCCGTCCCCAGGAATTCTGCCAGGCACTGGCTGGAGAGGGACGGTTGTTCTAAAGCAGTAGCCATTCAAACCTCAATTCTTTTTCTTGTCTTGCGCCGCCGATAAACCTGGTTGCGCGTTCTTCGCCAGGGGACCTGATGTTCAGCCTGCCCTCGGGTTGTTTCTTGAGACACGTGTTTCTGCTTTCAGTTTCGAAAAAATATAGACAAGAAACGCTGCTGTCAAAGGTCGAAAGTGAACCATTGGTCATATTTGGATTATTCGTGCTGTGAATGATTCTTTGGCGCAGGGCGTCTTGACACTGAAAGCAATGTCCTCAAAGCCTTTTGCTCGCTGATCGCATAGAATTTTGCCATTCGTTTCCCTGTAAGGAATGGTCATGACCCCTGCGTTGGATCTGCTTAAGAAGGTGCGCGCCGAACATCGCATTCATAGCTACGAACACGATCCCAAGGCCGCGTCTTATGGCTTGGAGGCGGCGGAAAAGCTCGGACTGGACCCGGCGCAGGTATTCAAGACCTTGCTGGCGACCAGCGAAAAAGGCGAGCTGCTGGTGGCTGTGGTGCCAGTGGCGGGGAGCCTGGATCTGAAAGCACTGGCTCATGCTGCCGGGGTGAAGAAAGTCGAGATGGCCGATCCGTCCGCCGCACAGCGCTCGACCGGCTATTTGCTGGGGGGCATCAGCCCTTTGGGACAGAAAAAGCGCCTGCGCACGTTTATCGACAGTTCCGCGCAGCCGCTCACCCATATGTTCGTCAGCGCGGGGAGACGTGGCCTGGAAGTCGAATTGGCGCCTGCGGTATTGGCGGAGCATACCGGGGCGAAGTTTGCTGATATTGGACGTGCCTGACTGAAGGTTTGTAGCAGCTGCGCCACCCGGCAGGAGCGCGCGCCTCACAATGGAGGGAGTCTTCAAGGCTGAAAGGATGTCGGATTTTTTATGCGCTGTAGGGCGAAAATTCTGCGGATCTGTCACTGGTTAAACGGTGCCGTGACCGATCATGCTCGCGCATCAATAAAAAAGGAGAAGTGCCATGCAGCTTGCGTTTCATCAGGTCGATGCGTTCAGTGACCGGCCTTTCGGCGGTAACCCTGCGATGGTCTATCGCCTCGATGCCTGGCTCGCCGATGAGTTGATGCAGAAAATAGCCGCTGAACACAACCTGGCTGAGACCGCGTTCCTGGTGCGAGAGAACCAGCAATGGCACATTCGCTGGTTTACCCCAACCACTGAAGTTCCGTTGTGTGGTCATGCCACGCTGGCCAGCGCCTATGTGTTGTTCGAGATATATAAAGAAGCTTCGGAGCGACTGGATTTCATCTGTAAATCCGGTGCCCTGAGCGTGACCCGGGAAGGTGATCGGCTGTGGTTGGATTTTCCGGCCATCGTGCCCGTTGAATTGGGCGCGTCACTGGCGGTCCAGAATGCCTTGGGTGTCGAGGCGGTGGACGTGCTGAGCTCGAACGAACTGTTCGTGGTGTTGGAATCGGAACAGGCTGTCCTTGAATGCAAGCCGGACATGACGGCCCTGGCGAAACTGCCGTGGCCGGGCGCGATCGTTACCGCACCGGGAAGCAAGCACGATTTTGTCTCGCGTTATTTTGCTCCGGCGATTGGTATCAACGAGGACCCGGTGACCGGATCGACCCATTGCAGCCTCATTCCATACTGGTCCAAACGCCTGAGCAAGCTGGGGCTGACGGCTTATCAATGCTCGGCCAGGGGCGGGGCGTTGTTTTGTCGGTTGGAAGGCGAGCGAGTGAAGATCGGCGGCAATGCGACGTTGGTGGCCAGCGGGACGTTGTCGCTGGGCTAATGCCCGATACATCTGGTAGGAGCTGTCGAGCGAAGCGAGGCTGCGATCTTTTTCAGGCCCACTGAATCAAACAGAAGATCAAAAGATCGCAGCCTTCGGCAGCGCCTACACAGTGCTGAACCGCCGCACACCGCTTTCCACCGGCGGCAAGTGTGCCGCCGTGCTACCCGAGGCCTGGAACAGCACCAAGTGCTCGGCCGCCACGCGAATACCGACAGTGGCGCCGACCAGATGGTCGGCATGGCTCGGGAAGATCGATTCCAGTTGCGCACCCGTCGGCAATTGCAGGCGATACAAGGTTGAAGCGCCCTGGAAGGTCTTGCCGACGATGGTGGCCGTCAGCGGGCTGTCTGGCGCGTAGACGATGTCGTCAGGGCGCAGCAACACATCCACGGCACAGCCAACCGGCCAGGTGTAGGCCCGGTTGCCGCGCAGTGCGCCCAATTCTGTTTGCACCGATTCCGGGCTATCCAGCTGTCCCCGGATGAAATAGCCCTGGCCAATGAAGCTGGCGACATAGGCCGTGAGTGGTTCGTGATAGAGGTTGTAAGGCGTGTCCCACTGTTCCAGGCGACCTTCCCTGAACACGCCGACATGATCACTCACGGCAAACGCTTCTTCCTGATCGTGGGTGACCAGGATCGCACTGGTGCCCCGGGCCTTGAGAATGTCCCGGACTTCATGGCTGAGCTTGCGTCGCAGCTCGCCGTCCAGATTGGAGAAGGGTTCGTCGAGCAGCAGCAATTGCGGTTCGGGCGCCAGTGCCCGGGCGAGTGCGACGCGTTGTTGCTGGCCTCCGGAGAGTTCATGGGGGAAGCGTTTCCCCAGGTTCTTCAGGTTGACCAGTTCCAGCAGTTCGTCGACCACGCGGTCCTTTTCAGGGTGCTTGCGGATACCAAACGCCAGGTTCTCGGCGACGCTCAAATGCGGGAACAGCGCGTAATCCTGGAACACCATGCCGATGCGGCGTTTTTCCGGTGCCAGGGTAAAACCCGCGCGGGAGATGGTTTCCCCGGCCAACTGGATCTCGCCTTCGTGTACGGGCTCGAACCCGGCGATGGCCCGCAAGGTCGTGGTCTTGCCGCATCCGGACGAGCCGAGCAGGCAACCGATGTCGCCCGCATTGAGGTGCAGGTTGAGGTTTTGTACGACCCGCTGGTCCTGGTAGCCGCAGGCCAGGTTTTGCAGGTTCAGCAGCAATGAATGGCTCATGCGTGGTGGTACGCCGGCTCGACCAGGAATTCCAGCAGGGCTTTCTGCGCATGGAGACGGTTTTCCGCCTGGTCCCAAGCCACGGAGCGCGGGTCATCCAGCAAGTCGAGGCTGATCTCTTCGCCACGGTGGGCTGGCAGGCAATGCATGAACAGCACCTCGGCGTCCGCCAGGTCGAGCAGGGCGCGGTTGACTTGCAGCGGGGCAAACAGCTTCAGGCGCTTGGCGGTTTCCTCTTCCTGTCCCATGGATATCCAGACGTCGGTGCTCACCAGGTGCGCACCGGCCACGGCCAGCTTCGGATCACGCACGATGGACACCCGGTCACCGGCCTTGGCGAGCAGTTCGGTATTGGGGTCATAACCTTCGGGGCAGGCAATACGCAACTGGAAGTCGAATTGCATCGCTGCTTCTATATAGCTGTTGCACATGTTGTTGCCGTCACCGACCCAGGCCACGGTCTTGCCTTGGATGGAGCCGCGGTGCTCGAGGAATGTCTGCATGTCGGCAAGCAGTTGGCAAGGGTGCAGGTCATCGGACAAGCCGTTGATCACCGGCACGCGGGAGTGGGCCGCGAACTCTGTCAGGGTGCTGTGTGCAAAAGTACGGATCATCATGACGTCGAGCATGCTCGACATGACGATGGCGCAATCGCTGATCGGCTCGCCACGGCCCAACTGTGTGTCGCGGGGCGAGAGGAAGATCGCCTGGCCACCGAGTTGGATCATGCCGGCCTCAAATGAAATGCGCGTGCGGGTCGATGACTTCTCGAAAATCATCCCCAGCACACGGTTTTTCAAGGGCTCGAACAGTACGCCGCGCTTACGCAGGTCCTTGAGCTCCACGCCTCGACGGATGACGCCGAGCAACTCTTCGGGCGTGAAATCCATCAAGGAGAGAAAGTGCCTTGCGCTCATGATTGACTACCTTTTTGTTACTGACCGCAGATGCTCAAAGCCTTGTTTAACGAAAAAACGGGCGAGACCTGCGGCAAAAGCCGCACGGGGCGACGAAAATAGGGGAAGGCGCGATATTGACATTAAATGTCGCGTCTTACCAATAGGGCTACGGTTTTAAGGGATTTCAGCGAAGCCATCACAGAGTTGCAATGGCATGGTCGAGGCCGGTTTCCTGACAGCAGCGACCCATTTGTACACTGGCGTCGAGTCCCTTGGCAATCAAGCTGGGCGGGTGGCTGTCTATCTGGCGAGCGATTGTGGAGGCCAGTCTTTGGCGCGCCTGTCTGTTGTCTGACGTGAAATATTTCCTAATGCAGGGGGCTGGGTTATAAATGAATCCCGAGATGCAGGAGCCCCGAAATGGATTTGAAAGAGCAACAACTGATGGAATTGCTGGGGCTGACGGCACGCTCCCTGACGCACCTCACCGCTTCGGTGACGTCCATGTCATTCGAATTGTTGCGCAGTGATGACGAAGTGACCAAGGCCGCTGGCCGGCGAATGATCGACCGCATGGCCACCATCAGCAGTGGGCTCGACGAACATTGGCGATTGATCGGCGAATTGACCGGGGTGCCCATCGCCCAGGAGCAGGTGGAGACCATCGAGGAAATCCAGTTGCTGGCGCCGCCGCCCGAACAGCCCTGACGCCGCTTCATCGGCGGGCCTGATGCCCGGCGATTCACGGGACGAACGTCGCTGGCGCTGTGGAGGATCACGGGCCATAGTTTTGCTCCCGCGGCCAACAATGCCCGCCACGAATAAAACAGAGACTGGCCATGACCAAGACTCTTCACCACCGTGCGTGCCACCTGTGCGAGGCCATCTGCGGCCTGACCCTCGAAACCACTGAAACAGAAGGCCAGGGCCTGGCGATCACTTCGATCAAGGGCGATCCGCTGGACAGTTTCAGCCGTGGCCACATCTGCCCCAAGGCCGTGGCCCTGCAGGACATCCAGAACGATCCGGACCGGTTGCGCCAGCCGATGCGGCGGGTCGGCAGCGAGTGGCAGCCGATTGCCTGGGAAGAAGCCTTCGCATTGGTGGCTGATCGCCTCGCGAGCATTCAAGAGCGTCACGGCCAGAACGCGGTGGCGGTCTACCAGGGTAATCCCAGCGTGCACAATTATGGGCTGATGACCCACAGCAATTATTTCCTGGGCCTGTTGAAGACCCGCAGCCGCTTCTCGGCGACCTCGGTGGACCAGTTGCCCCATCACCTCACCAGCCATCTGATGTATGGGCATGGTTTGCTCCTGCCCATCCCGGACATCGACCACACCGACTTCATGTTGATCCTGGGCGGCAACCCGCTGGCCTCCAATGGCAGCATCATGACCGTACCGGACGTGGAGAAGCGCCTGAAGGCGATCCAGGCCCGTGGTGGCCAGGTTGTGGTGGTTGATCCTCGGCGCAGCGAGACAGCGGCCATCGCCAACCAGCACATCTTCGTACGTCCTGGTGGCGACGCCGCGCTGCTGTTTGGCTTGCTCAACACACTGTTCAGCGAAGGCTTGACCCGCGACAGCCATTTACCGGTGGATGGCCTCGACGAAGTGCGCCAGGCCGTTGCAACCTTTACCGCCGAGGCGATGAGCCCTCTCTGTGCCGTTCCGGCCGCACAGATCCGTCAGTTGGCCCGGGATTTCGCCTCCGCGCCGTCGGCGGTGTGTTATGGGCGGATGGGGGTTTCAACCCAGGCTTTTGGCACGCTGTGCCATTGGCTGATCCAACTGATCAACCTGGTCACCGGCAACCTCGATCGGGTGGGCGGTGCGCTGTGCACCGAGCCGGCGGTTGACCTGGTGGCGACCACCTCGGGCGGCCATTTCAATCGCTGGCAAAGCCGGGTATCCGGGCGCCCCGAATATGCTGGCGAGCTGCCCGTCTCGGCCCTTGCCGAAGAAATGCTCACCGAGGGCGAAGGACAGATCCGCGCACTGGTGACCGTGGCCGGCAATCCGGTCTTGTCCACGCCCAACGGGCGACAGCTCGAACAGGCGTTGGACGGACTTGAGTTCATGGTCAGCATTGACCTGTACATCAACGAGACCACGCGCTACGCCGACTTGATCCTGCCATCGACTTCAGCGTTGGAAAACGATCATTACGACACCACCTTCAATCTGTTCGCGGTGCGCAACGTCACTCGTTTCAACCGAGCGATCCTGCCCAAGCCCGAAGGTGCATTGCACGATTGGGAGATCTTCGTTGGCCTGGCAAAAGCCTTTGCTGGCCGGACTGGCAAGGAACTCAAGCCGACCATGCCGCCCGCGCAGATGATCGATTTCGGCCTGCGGGCGGGTGCGTACGGGGATGCATCGCCGCACAAATTATCCCTGGCGACGCTGTTCGATCATCCCCACGGCATCGATCTCGGTGCGCTCAAGCCCAACCTGGCTTCCCGGTTGAAAACCGAAAACGGCCGGGTACAGGCGGCGCCAGCGGTGATCCTCGCCGACCTGGCACGTTTTGCCGCGTTGCCGCCGCCAGCGTCCGACGAGCTATTGATGATTGGCCGTCGTCATGTGCGCAGCAACAATTCCTGGATGCATAATTTTCATCGGCTGGTGAAAGGCAAGCCGCGTCACCAGTTGCTGATGCACCCGGACGATCTTGCCAGCCGAGGCCTTGTCGATGGGCAGCGGGTGAAGGTCAGTTCTCGCGTAGGCATGATTGAAGTGGAAGTGCAGGGCAGCCAGGACATGATGAAAGGCGTGGTCAGCCTGCCACACGGCTGGGGCCACGCCCGCCCGGGTGTACAGATGACCATCGCCAGCGGGCAACCCGGTTCCAGTGCCAACGACCTGACGGATGACTGTCAGCTTGATGAGCTGTCCGGGAATGCGGCGCTCAACGGGGTTCCGGTGAAGGTCGCGGCTGCGTAAAATTGTCCCTGGGGCGGACCGAGCAGGGTGCTCGGCTTTCCGTTACAATGCGCCACCGTGTCGACATCTGTAGTCGCAAAGTTCAAGCCGAGGTGCTCCGTGGATATCATCGAAACGATCAAAGACCAGATTGCCAACAACACTATCCTGCTTTACATGAAAGGCTCGCCGAATGCCCCGCAATGCGGCTTCTCGGCCAAGGCTGCTCAGGCGGTGATGGCGTGTGGCGAGAAGTTCGCCTACGTGGACATCCTGCAGAACCCGGAAATCCGCGCCAACCTGCCAAAGTACGCCAACTGGCCAACCTTCCCACAGCTGTGGGTGGGTGGTGAGCTGATCGGTGGTAGCGACATCATGACCGAGATGGCGGCTGACGGTTCTCTGCAAACCACGATCAAGGCAGCTGTTGAAGCAGCAGCGGCGAACAAGTCCGAAGCCTGATTCATGAGGTTCTGTTCATTACACCGGTTGTGGTGAACACGAACCCTTGTGGGAGCGAGCTTGCTCGCGATACCGGTAGGTCAGTCAGTATTTTTTTGCCTGATCCACCGCTATCGCGAGCAAGCTCGCTCCCACGATGGATTTCAGTGGTTTGAAATTCGGGCAACAAAAAGCCCCGCGCCTCGAAAGAGGGCGGGGCTTTTTAGTGGCTTGCTTCTGGGAAGCTTATTCTTCGCCCATCTGCGATTGCAGGTAGTTCTCAAGACCCACTTTGTCGATCAGGCCCAGTTGGGTTTCCAGCCAGTCGATGTGTTCTTCTTCGGATTCGAGAATATCTTCGAGCAGTTCGCGGCTGCCAAAGTCACCGACGCTTTCGCAGTGGGCGATGGCGGCTTTGAGGTCGGCGTGGCCAGTGCGTTCGATACGCAGGTCGCATTCAAGCATTTCGCGGGTATGTTCACCGATGTGCAGCTTGCCAAGATCCTGGACGTTTGGCAGGCCTTCGAGAAACAGGATGCGCTTGATCAGCTTGTCCGCGTGTTTCATCTCGTCGATCGATTCGTGGTATTCGTGCTTGCCCAGCTTGTTCAGGCCCCAATCTTCATACATGCGCGCATGCAGGAAGTATTGATTGATCGCGACCAGCTCATTGGCGAGGATCTTGTTGAGATGCTGGATGACTGTGATGTCGCCTTTCATGGTAACGGCCTGCCCTGTAATAGCTGTGTATAAGGCAGAGTTTGAGCCGCGCATTTACCGGTGTCAAACCTAAGTATTTGAATAATAAATGAAAATTAATCGGAATAAGAATGTTTGAGTTCCGCGTCTGGCACCTAACCATTTGATTTACAGGCATAAAAAAACCGGACATTGAGTCCGGTTCTTCAAAAAGCTGGATTTATGCGGCAGTAAATTCTACCGGATAAGGGATCGAGGCCTGGGCGGTCTGTACTTTGGCGAGGGTTTCACGCACCACTTCCTTGGCGAGGCAGGCGCATTTACCGCATTGGCTGGCTACGCCGGTGGCCTGGCGGACTTCGCGATAGCTGCAGCAACCTTCATAGATCGCTTCGCGGATTTGCCCGTCGGTGACGCCAGTGCAGAGGCATACATACATAAGTGAGAACCGTCGCTGGTTGTGACTCAATTGAGACGGATCTTAATGTTAACGAGAATGATTGTCAAAGTGGTTTCTAGGACTCTTTCATCACCTTTGCTTCGGGCTGACGAACGGTTTTCGGTTGGAGAGTCGATCATGCGCAACAGATTTTCGATGCCGTGGAAAAACCGTTGAGGACAGTCCAAACGTGCGGTGTATGATGGTCGGTCCTTGCGAAGCGGGTTCGTGTCACAGGGCTGTCGCCTGGAGGTGGCAGGCTGGCGCGGACCTTGTTTTCACGTTACTACACCAGGAGATATCCAATGAGCGTACTCGTAGGCAAACAAGCCCCTGACTTCACCGTTCCCGCCGTCCTCGGCAACGGCGAAATCGTCGACAGCTTCACCCTGTCCTCGGCCATCAAAGGCAAATACGGCCTGGTGTTCTTCTACCCGCTGGACTTCACCTTCGTCTGCCCGTCCGAGTTGATCGCCCTGGATCACCGCATGGACGACTTCAAGGCGCGCAACGTGGAAGTGATCGCTGTTTCGATCGACTCGCATTTCACCCACAACGCCTGGCGCAACACTGCCATCAACGCAGGCGGCATCGGCCCGGTGAAATACACCATGGCTGCCGACATGAAGCACGAAATCGCCAAGGCCTACGACGTTGAGTCCGAGGGCGGCGTGGCCTTCCGTGGCGCGTTCCTGATCGACGACAAAGGTGTCGTTCGTTCGCAGATCATCAACGACCTGCCGCTGGGCCGTAACATGGAAGAGCTGATCCGCCTGGTCGACGCCCTGCAATTCCACGAAGAGCACGGCGAAGTCTGCCCGGCCAACTGGAAAAAAGGCGACAAGGGTATGACTGCATCGCCTGAAGGCGTAGCCGCTTACCTGGGTGAGCACGGCGACAAGCTGTAAGCACAACCGCGGCATAAAAAAACCGGCCCTCGATGGGCCGGTTTTTTTATGGGTGGCTGAATACATACTGTGGCGAGGGGATTTATCCCCGCTGGACTGCGCAGCAGTCCCAAAAAGGTGAGTCCGCCACACCCAGTTGGCAGGTTTGGGGCCGCTTCGCGACCCAGCGGGGATAAATCCCCTCGCCACAAAGAGCTAAGCCTAGCTCTATATCAGTCGTCGAAATCCTGCCAGCCACCCATCTCCTTCCACCGGTTGACGATGCCGCAAAACAGCTCGGCGGTCTTTTCGGTGTCGTAGCGGGCCGAGTGGGCTTCGCGGCCATCGAAATCGATGTCGGCCGCCTGACAGGCCTTGGCCAATACCGTCTGGCCGTATGCCAGGCCCGCCAGGGTCGCGGTGTCGAAGCTGGAGAACGGGTGAAACGGATTGCGCTTCATGTCCAGGCGTGCAACGGCGGCGTTGAGGAAGCCCAGGTCGAAGCTGCTGTTATGACCGACCAGGATCGCTCGCTTGCAACCGTTGGCTTTCAGCGCCTTGCGCACGCCACGGAAGATGTCGGTCAGGGCGGTTTCTTCGCTGACCGCCATGCGCAACGGATGATCGAGCTTGATCCCGGTGAACTCCAGGGCGGCTGCTTCAACGTTGGCGCCTTCGAACGGTTCGACCCGGAAGAAATAGGTGTGGTCGGGGAAGACAAAGCCTTTCTCGTCCATGCCAATGGTCGTCGCGGCGATTTCCAGCAGCGCATCGGTGGCTGAGTTGAAACCACCGGTTTCTACGTCGACCACAACCGGCAGATAACCCCGGAAGCGGGCAGCCATGGGGTGGCGAGGGCCGCCCGAGCCGCCATTGCCGTCCAGTTCGTCGTCGAAATGATCTTCACTCACGCGTTTTCCTCCAGCAGGCGCCAGCGCAGTTTTTCACCGGCGCGCAGCGGGATGACAGTCTGCTCGCCAAACGGCAGGCTGGCAGGGGCGGTCCACTCGTCGCGGACCAGGGTAATACGATCGGTGTTCACCGGCAGCCCATAGAAGCGTGGGCCGTGCAGGCTGGCGAAGCCTTCGAGCTTGTCCAGGGCGTTGCGCTGCTCGAACGCCTCGGCGTACATCTCGATGGCGGCGTAGGCGGTGTAGCAGCCGGCGCAACCGCAGGCCGCTTCCTTGGCGTGCTGGGCGTGGGGTGCCGAGTCGGTGCCGAGGAAAAACTTGGCGCTGCCGCTGGTGGCCGCGTCCAGCAAGGCTTCCTGATGGGTGTTGCGCTTGAGGATCGGCAGGCAATAGAAGTGTGGCCGGATCCCGCCCACCAACATGTGGTTGCGGTTGTACAGCAGGTGATGGGCGGTGATGGTTGCGCCAACGTTGGCCGGGGCCTCGTTGACGAACTGCACGGCATCGCCCGTGGTGATGTGCTCGAACACAACCTTGAGGGTCGGGAAACGCTCGACGACGCGGCGCATGTGCTCGTCGATGAAGATTTTCTCGCGGTCGAACACATCGACATCGCCCCGGGTCACTTCGCCGTGGATCAACAACGGCATGCCGACTTCGGCCATCGCCTCCAGCGCCGGGAAGATCTTGTCGATGCTGGTGACGCCGGAATCCGAATTGGTCGTAGCGCCGGCCGGGTACAACTTGGCCGCGTGCACGAAACCGCTGGCCTTGGCCTCGCGTATTTCCTCGGGTTGGGTGCGGTCGGTGAGGTAAAGCACCATCAGCGGTTCGAAGCGGCTGCCGGCCGGGCGCGCGGCCAGGATGCGCTGGCGATAGCCATCGGCCTCGGCGGCGTTGCGCACGGGCGGAACCAGGTTGGGCATGATGATGGCGCGGCCAAAAGTGCGCGCGACATCGGCGACGGTATGGGTCAACACAGCACCATCGCGAAGATGAATATGCCAGTCGTCGGGACGCAGCAGGGTCAGGCGGTCGGACATGGGGGGCTTCCAGGCGGGTAAATCTCCGGGGAATGCTACCGGAAAAGACTGATCCGGGCACCCGCTATCAAGTTTTGCCGCAAGTTACCGATAGCCCCTTCAGGTGTGCCGCGATTTTGTGCCTTGTCTCGGCCAAACGGCATGCCCAGCGTTTTCGATTTCCGTATAAAAGCCAGTGGAGCCTCCCGTGCGCCAGCGTTATCTAGCCTTGCTCAGTGTGTTTGCCAGCCTTCCTGCGATGGCGCTCACTTTCCAGACCCGTCTGGAGAGCATTGAGTGGACGGTCGAAGGTGACAAGTTCGAGTGCCGGCTGAGTCAGCCGATCACCGATTTTGGCAGCGGCGAATTCGTGCGCAAGGCGGGCGAGCAGGCTACGTTCCGGCTCAAGGCGTATAACCCGATGCTCGGTGGTGGCTCCGCGACGTTGTTGGCGGCTGCGGCGCCGTGGCAGCCGGGACGGGGCGACATCAATCTGGGCTCGGTCCGGATCGGCAGTGGCGACGTGTTGTTCAATAGCTCCCAAATACAGGCGGGCCGTCTGATCAGCGGGCTGATGGAGGGACGCAGTCCGGTGATTCGACGCAATACCGAGGATGGGCGCGTATCCGAAGTCCGGCTGCTGCCTGTGCGCTTCAACAAGGCGTTCAACGATTACCAGGGCTGTGTAGCGAAACTGTTGCCGAAGAACTTCGAGCAGATCAAGCAGACCCAGATCGGTTTTCCGGGCGAGGGGGTTGAGCTCGACGCCCAGGCCAAGGCCCAGTTGCAGGTCATGCTCGACTTCATCAAGGCTGACCCGAGCGTCAATCATGTCGAGCTTGACGGCCATTCCGACAACAGCGGCAATCGTCTGACCAACCGGGAGTTGTCACGTCGTCGTGCGCTGGCGGTCATGGATTTCTTCAAGGCCAACGGTTTCCAGGAGTCCCAATTTACCGTGCGTTTCCACGGCGAGCGCTATCCGCTGGTTCCCAACACCAACGCAGCCAATCGGGCCAAGAATCGCCGTGTCGTCGTTCAGCTCGAGCGTGTAGCGGCTACCCAGGCCCCGGCTCCTCAGCCACCAACAGCCGCGCCAGCGCCAGCTACTCCTGCCGTGGCGCCCGCTGCTGCGCCGGGCAAGGCACCGACGCCGGTTGCTCCGGCCAAGACGGCTGCGCCTGCCGCGGCAACTGCACGCACTTCCTGACCCCGTCCTGATCGTCGCTCAATCGACATAATCTGTCGCTTCGTCGTCATAAGCTGTCGCGCCTCTGTAAATTATCCGCGCTGGACGTTAGACTTCCCGGCTTTCCGTACAACCCGTGGAGTGATGGCATGGCGGACGTAAACAAGGTCGTTCTGGCGTATTCCGGCGGCCTGGACACTTCGGTGATCCTCAAGTGGCTGCAGGACACTTATAACTGCGAAGTGGTGACCTTCACCGCGGACCTGGGGCAGGGCGAAGAAGTCGAGCCTGCACGCGCCAAGGCCCAGGCCATGGGCGTCAAAGAAATCTACATCGATGACCTGCGCGAAGAGTTCGTCCGTGACTTCGTGTTCCCGATGTTCCGCGCCAACACCGTTTACGAAGGCGAGTACCTGCTGGGTACCTCCATCGCCCGTCCGCTGATTGCCAAGCGCCTGATCGAAATCGCCAACGAAACCGGCGCTGACGCCATTTCCCATGGTGCCACCGGTAAAGGTAATGACCAGGTGCGTTTCGAACTGGGGGCCTATGCCCTCAAGCCCGGCGTGAAAGTCATCGCCCCGTGGCGTGAGTGGGACTTGCTGTCCCGTGAAAAACTGATGGACTACGCCGAGAAGCATGCGATTCCGATCGAGCGCCACGGCAAGAAGAAATCGCCGTACTCGATGGATGCCAACCTGCTGCACATCTCCTATGAAGGCGGCGTTCTGGAAGACACCTGGACCGAGCACGAAGAAGACATGTGGCGTTGGACCGTCTCCCCTGAGAAGGCTCCCGATACCCCGCAATACCTGGAATTGACCTACCGCAACGGTGACATCGTCGCGCTGGACGGCGTGGAAATGAGCCCGGCCACCGTGCTCGCGACCCTGAACCGTATCGGCGGCGAGCATGGCATCGGTCGCCTGGACATCGTCGAGAACCGTTATGTCGGCATGAAGTCCCGTGGCTGCTACGAAACCCCAGGCGGCACCATCATGCTGCGCGCTCACCGGGCGATCGAATCGATCACCCTGGATCGCGAAGTGGCTCACTTGAAGGACGAGTTGATGCCCAAGTACGCCAGCCTGATCTACACCGGCTACTGGTGGAGCCCGGAGCGTCTGATGCTGCAACAGATGATCGATGCCTCCCAGGTCAACGTGAATGGTGTCGTGCGCCTGAAGCTGTACAAGGGCAACGTGATCGTGACCGGGCGCAAGTCCGACGATTCGCTGTTCGATGCCAACATCGCGACCTTCGAAGAAGACGGCGGTGCCTACAACCAGGCCGACGCGGCCGGTTTCATCAAGCTCAACGCCTTGCGCATGCGTATCGCGGCGAACAAGGGTCGCAAGCTGTTCTGATCTGATCCGGTTCAATGAAAAACGGCCTGCCATGAGCAGGCCGTTTTTTTGTCCGTCGAACAGGGTCACGGTTTTCTTCTCCGACGAAGACGCATCAAATGACGCTGGTTTTTCCTCCCTCGACGTAATGCATGGCCGCGTCGGCCGGCGGAGCCGTTCGTGGTCTTTTTGAGGTGTTTGCTTTTATGAAGGTCCGAAGGGGTATACAGAGAACGGTAATTAAAGTTGAGTGTGAGAAAAAACAGCAGCGACAAGTAAAAGGGAAAACCGATCAGGAACCAGATATAGCATTCACGATCTTCATCATCCAGGAAGGGCAAGGCTATCGCTGCGGATGTTTCTGATAACGTTGCCAGTATGGCAATCAACGTCATGGGGTTGGTAATGGTTCTTTGGGTGTTGTTCATAATAAATGCTCATGGATAATTTTATGCTCGGTGATTGAAGTTTTAATCGAGTGGGTTTGATGTGTTGGCTCTAAACAAAACAGCCTGGCCAAAAAAGCACAATGACGTCTTTTAAGTCGAGGGTGTTGAGCCATTCTTTTTATACAGAAGCTGATTCGATTGAGTGAAATTTTTACCGTTTGTCTATAAATAAATCAGTTACTTTTTATGAGTATGTTGTCGATGTGAACTGAAATGTGTTTTGTTGTGCAGGAAAGGTCGCGTCATTCATAGGAGGGTCGGTGCGTCAGATTCGCCGCTTCGATTTTTTCGGAAAATTCATGCCACATTATTTTGCGGATTATTTGTAGGAATTTTCTGTGATGTTTGTAGGTTATGTCTTTCGCTGCGAGCGCTCAGGGGGAGCGGCATGCCAAGGGAAAATGACTAGGCTATTGTGCATGCTCTAAAAATTCGAACAGCGAAATTGGATTTGCCCATGAATAAAGTGCTGATCGTGGATGATCACCCCGTCATTCGTCTTGCTGTACGTTTACTAATGGAGCGTCATGGATATGAAGTTATCGCCGAAACGGATAATGGCGTTGATGCATTACAGATTGCCCGGGAACAAATGCCCGATATCGTTATCCTGGATATTGGAATTCCGAAGTTGGATGGGTTGGAAGTCATCGCACGCCTGACCGTCAATCCTTCACCCTTGAAAGTATTGGTATTGACGTCCCAGGCTCCCGGGCATTTTTCGATGCGTTGCATGCAGACGGGGGCAGCGGGCTATGTTTGCAAACAACAGGACCTGACCGAGTTGTTAAGTGCAATAAAGGCCGTGCTGTCGGGTTACAGTTACTTTCCCAACCAGGCGCTGCACACGGTACGTTCAAGTCTTGGCAATGCCAGTGAGTCCGAGATGGTGAACCGTTTGTCCGGGAGAGAAATGATGGTCCTGCAGCAACTGGCTCGCGGAAAAACCAATAAGGAAATAGCGGACGCGATGTTCCTGAGCAACAAGACCGTCAGCACCTACAAGACCCGCCTGTTGTTGAAACTCAACGCCCGCTCGCTGGTCGACCTGATCGAATTGGCCCAGCGAAATGGATTGGTCTGAGTTCAGGGCCACAGGCACACGGTAAAAAGCCTCCACCAGGGAGGCTTTTACGTGTCAGAGGTCAAAATCGTAATCGGCCAGTTGCTTCTGCAAGCGACGCTCTTCCAGGAGGTTATCGATGGTGCGGCGTTTGCTCAGGTTGGTTTTTGCCACTTCCACCACCACCGGTTCCGCGTCGTCAGCCTCAACGGCGATGAAATCGTCTTCTACATCCAGTTGTTCTTTGCCAGTACTCATGGGTTCGGCTCCAGGCTAAGACTGCCATTCGCGCTCCTTATAGCGATAAACCACCGGCGGGTAAAAAAGATTTTTTCAATCGACGGATAAACAAAAGCAATAGCGCATCAATCGTCGGATGTCTTGTGCTTGTACTCGCACAGGTCTTCGATCCGGCAGCTCCCGCAACGGGGCTTGCGCGCCAGGCAGACGTAACGTCCATGCAGGATCAGCCAATGATGGGAATCCAGGAGGTATTCCTTGGGAACGAATTTCATCAGCTTCTTTTCCACTTCTACTACGTCCTTGCCCGGGGCCAGTCCAGTCCGGTTACTGACGCGGAAAATGTGCGTGTCGACTGCCATCGTCAATTGCCGGAAAGCGGTATTGAGCACCACGTTCGCAGTCTTGCGGCCGACGCCCGGAAGGGCTTCCAGCTCTTCGCGGGTCTGGGGGATCTCGCCGCCGTGGCGCTCGATCAGCAGGCGACAGGTCTCGATCACGTTTTTTGCCTTGCTGTTGAACAGCCCGATGGTCTTGATGTATTCGGACAGCCCTTCGACGCCCAGGGCATGGATCGCTTGTGGCGTATTGGCCACAGGAAACAATTTGGCCGTAGCCTTGTTGACGCCAACATCGGTGGATTGGGCCGACAGAATTACCGCGATCAGCAGCTCGAACGGAGAGGAGTAGGCCAGTTCGGTCTTCGGCTCCGGGTTGTCTTCATGAAAGCGACGAAATATTTCCAGGCGTTTTGCGGCGTTCATGGGCGCGGCTTTTCCTCTAGGGGTGAACGGGGCGGAGTGGAAGTCCAAGCTTGGTAGGCGGCGAGCAACAGGCCGAGCAGGATGAATCCGCCGGGGACGAGCAGGGCCAATGGGACGCCTGCGCCGATCATCTCGCGCAGAGCGCCCAGGCTGGTGATCAGCAGGCCGAATTGTCCCGCCAGCCTGAGATAAGCAAGCATGCGGGTCTCGACGACTGTCAGGCGTTCCAGTGTCACGCAGCTCAGCGCGATCCATCCGATATACAAACTCAACGCGTCGTGCCGTTCCAACATCCAGGCTTGTGCCAGCAAGTCTGCGCAAGCGGTCATTGTGGCTGCCAGGACGATGGATGCGAGGAGTTGCTGGCGGACTGAGAGGCGTGTCCTTAAAAATGTCATTGCCGAGCCGTGGGCGAGGCTGATCAAAACCCAGGCAACCCATAGGGCCAGCGCATTGACCAACGAGTCGCTGGCGCCTACCAGGGGAACGAGCACGAGGCCGCGGGACCAGGACGCAGGCTTAATCATGCTCTATCGCTCCGGTCAATTGAACCGTGTGCTCGTCGAAGTAACGCAGCGCATCGTGGACCGCTTCAAGGACTGCCCGGGACGTCACCGTCGCGCCAGCCAGTTGATCGAATTGGCCCTGGTCCTTCTTCAAGGCCCAACCTTCATCCGTTGGCGCCTGGCGCGTCTTGCCCTGGAACATCTGTAGCCAGCTGTTCGGCCAACCGGCGATCGCCGCGCCCAGGCCGGGGGTTTCCGACTGGCGCAGGGTTTTCACGCCCAGCAGTCGGCCGGTGGGGTCGATGGCGACCAATAATTCGATACTGCCTTCATAACCCAGTGCCTGACTGCGCAAGAGCACAGCCGTGGGCTGGCCGCCGCGGGTCGCCAGGTAACCGTTCAGCAGCGTGCTGTGGGGCAATACCACAGGGGCTGCGACAACAGACTGCGCGAGTGGCTGGTTGTCATATTGGCCGGCTGGCAACACGTCGAGCAACGTTCTGTTGGCGATGATTTGCCGCTGGGCTTCGATGCGCGCGGTGGTATTGATCTGCACAAGGTACGTGGCGCCGATACCGAGGCCGGCCAGCAAGGTCAGGATCGCAATGCCCGCGGTTTTCTTCATGTCGGCGACCGTCTTTGCCGCGCCTCGACGAAGCGGTCCAGTGCCGGGACACCGAGGTTCATCAACAGCACCGCAAACGCCACGCCATCCGGGAAGCCGCCCCAGGTGCGAATCAGATAGACCAGCAACCCCGCGCCTGCGCCGAACAACAACCGCGCAAGCGGCGTCCTGGCCCCGGACACGGGCTCGGTCACGATAAAAAACGCGCCCAGCATGGTCGCGCCGGTCAACAGGTGAAACAGCGGCGAGCCGTGGGAGTCGGAGCCAGACCCGTTCCAGCACAACAGGCTCACAGTAAACAGGCTGACAAGCATGCCCACCGGGGCGTGCCAACTGAACACGCGTTGTTGCAGCAGAAACAGGCCGCCAGCGAGGAAGGCCAGGTTGACCCACTCGACACCACGCCCACCCCAACGACCGAACGCCGGGTCACTGGCAAACAGTTCGTCGATGGTCAGGCTTCGATTGATTTGCAGGCTGTCCAGCGCAGTGGCGCCAGCCCATCCGTCGGGTGCCTGGGCAATGCCAGCAACGTGCCGCAACCCATCGCCCAGGCCGATGCCATGAAGCGTCGGCCATTGGCTCATGTGTTGGGGGAACGCCAACAGGACCAGGGCGTATCCCAGCATGGCCGGATTGAACGGATTGCTGCCGACCCCGCCCCACACATGTTTGCCAAACAACAAGGCGCAGGCGGTCGCTGTGACCGTCAGCCACCACGGGCTATAGGCCGGCAGGGCAACGGCCAACAAGGTGGCGCTGACCAGTGCGCTACCATCGCCCAGTGGCGGTTTGAGTGGGCGGCGTCGCAAACGCAGTACCAGCGCCTCGACCGCCAGTGCGGTGAGGCCGGACAGTAGCAGATTGAATATCACGCCCCAGCCATAAACCCACATCAAGGCCAGCACGCCCGGCAGGGTCGCCAGTAATACCCGGCCCATCGCCTGTCGCAGTCGCTCATCCAGCGGCTCAGGAAGCGGCATGGGCGGCCACCTGCCGTTCGGCGTCTTCCACGGCTTGCTCCAGCGCTTTCAATTGCTCATCCGAAGCGGAGGCGGCCCGGGCCTTGGCAAGCTCGGCGCGACGCATCGCCAGTTGGATCTTGGCCCGCTTGAGATCGGCGTCGTTTATCGGCGCAGGAGCTAGGGCAGCGGCTGGCGGCGTAGTGCTCTCCAGTTGGGCCAGCGCCTGTTCCGCCGCTTCGAACTGGCGTTGCAGGACGATCAATTGCGACTGCTGCTCGAACGTGGGCGGATGGCCGAACGCCTTCAAGGATTTGTTCAGTTGTGCCCGGCTCATGGCCAGGTCGATCTTGGCCTTCTTCAACGCGGCATCGGCACTGGCGGCTTTTTGCGCGCGCACTCGCTCCAGCGCGGCTTGCACCGGATCCAGGGGCTGGGCTTGAGCCTGAGCGTTGCGCTGGACCCGCGCCAGGCGCTCGGCCTGACGCTGCTCCTCTTCGCGACGCAGACGCGCGTTGCGCTGTTCAAAGCGCTGGCGGGCGTGGTTGCGCTTGGCGGCACGCGCTTGCAGCGCTTCGATGCTGAAGGCCAGGCCGCCGACGACCGGCAGCACGGTCTCCATCGGCAGTGGCCGCATTTCAATGCAGTCCACCGGGCAAGGCGCCACGCAGAGATCGCAGCCGGTGCATTCGTCGATGAGGACGGTGTGCATCAGTTTTGCCGCGCCGACAATCGCGTCCACCGGGCAGGCCTGGATGCATTTGGTGCAACCGATGCACTCGGCCTCACGGATAAAGGCGATCTGCGCCGGCGCTGAGCCGCGACTGGCGTCCAGTTCCAGCACGGGCACTTTCATCAGCTCGGCCAGGGCCGCGATGGTTTCATCGCCGCCGGGGGGGCATTTGTTGATCGGCTCGCCTTGGGCGATGCCTTCGGCGTAGGGCTTGCAGCCGGGATGGCCGCATTTGCCGCATTGGGTCTGCGGCAGCAGGGCGTCGATACTTTGGATCAGGTTCATGTCTTGACCAGCCCGCGTAATCCGAGGAAGGCCACCGCCATCAATCCGGCGCTGATCAACTGAATCGGCAGGCCCTGGAAGGGCAGGGGAATATCATTGTTGAAGGTACGCTGGCGCAAGTCGTCGAACAGGCTCAGCACCCACCAGAAGCCCAACCCGGCGCCCAAGCTGAAAGCCATCGCAGACCCCAGCCCCTGATCACTTCGTCCATTGAGCAACGCGACACCGAGGACACCGGCATTACCGAGCAACAGCGGCCACAAGCCATCGAACGGCAGTGAGGGCAGCCAGCGCGCCAGCAGGCGCAGCAACGGCGCGATCAGCAGCACGCTCAGCGGCAGCCAGGCGAATAACCGGAGCGATGTCAGCTGTGTCGGAGCCAACAGCCACGCGTCGACCATATAACCGAAGGTACCGACCATTAGCATCAGGCACGCCGTCGCCAGACCCAAGGCGTGGACTTGGCGCCTGCCCTTGGCCTCTAGCAGCGGATCGATGCCCAGCGGCCATTGCAACACAAGGTTGTTGATCAGGGCGGCGCTGAACAGGGAGAGGAGGATGTCGGTCATGGTCCGTTGGTGATGAGGAGCCTGTAAGCAAGATTAGGCATTATCCGGTACGCCGTGAGGGTGGGCCAGATATGAAAATCCCACAGTCGCTGGGAGGCGACTGTGGGATCGGTGCCGTACGCGATCGGATTATTTGATCCGTTGGCCCGGCTTGGCGCCGCTGTCCGGACTCAGCAAGTAGATCTCTTCACCGCCGGGGCCCGCCGCCATCACCATGCCCTCGGACATACCGAAACGCATTTTGCGTGGCTTGAGGTTGGCGATCATCATCGTCAACCGACCTTCAAGCTTGGCCGGGTCCGGGTAGGCGCTCTTGATGCCGGAGAACACGTTGCGTTGTTCATCGCCGATGTCCAGGGTCAGGCGCAGCAGTTTGTCCGCCCCTTCCACGGCCTCGGCCTTGACGATCAGTGCCACGCGCAGGTCGACCGCAGCGAAGGCGTCGAAGTCGATTTCCGGCGACAGCGGGTCCTTGGCCAACTCACCGTTGCCGCTCGGGCCGCCGGTATCGGTCTGGCTGGCGGCCAGGTCTTCCTTGGACGCGTCGATCATGGCCTGGACCTTGGTGGCGTCGATGCGGGTCATCAACGGCTTGAACTCGTTCAACTGATGGTTGCTCAGCAGGGTCTGGTGATCGGTCCAGGTCAGCGGCGCAACGTTGAGGAACGCCTCGGCATCGGCGGCCAGCAACGGCAGCACCGGCTTGAGGAAAATCACCAGCTGGCGGAACAGGTTGATGCCCAGGGCGCAGATGGCCTGGACTTCGTCCTGCTTGCCTTCCTGCTTGGCCAGCGACCACGGTGCCTTGTCGGCAATCCAGGCATTGGCGCGGTCGGCCAGGGCCATGATCTCGCGCATGGCACGGGCGAAGTCGCGGTTCTCGTAGGCGTCGGCGATGCCTGGCGCGGCGGCCAGGAAGGCGTCGGTCAGTTCCGGCGCGGCGTTCCCGGCCACCAGTAGACCGGCGTTGCCCTTATGGATGAAGCCGGCGCAACGGCTGGCAATGTTGACGACCTTGCCCACCAGGTCGGAGTTGACCTTCTGCACGAAGTCTTCGAGGTTCAGGTCCAGGTCGTCGACGCCACGGCCGAGCTTGGCCGCGTAGTAGTAGCGCAGGTATTCCGGCGACAGGTGATCCAAGTAGGTGCGCGCCTTGATGAAGGTGCCGCGGGACTTGGACATTTTCTGGCCGTTGACGGTCAGGTAGCCATGGACATTGATACCGGTCGGCTTGCGGAAACCGGCACCTTCGAGCATGGCCGGCCAGAACAGCGCGTGGAAGTTGACGATGTCCTTGCCGATGAAGTGATACACCTCGGCGGTGGAATCCTTGGCCCAGAACGCATCGAAGTCCAGCTCCGGTGTGCGGTCGCAAAGATTCTTGAAACTGGCCATGTAGCCGATCGGCGCGTCCAGCCACACGTAGAAATATTTGCCGGGTTCGCCGGGAATCTCGAAGCCGAAGTACGGCGCATCGCGGGAAATGTCCCACTCCTGCAAGCCCGAATCGAGCCACTCGGCGAGCTTGTTGGCGACCGCGTCCTGCAGCGTGCCGCTGCGGGTCCAGGTCTGCAGCATCTGCTGGAAGTCAGGCAGCTTGAAGAAGAAATGCTGGGAGTCCCTGAGCACCGGGGTAGCGCCGGAAATTGCCGACTTCGGGTCTTTCAAATCAGTCGGGGCGTAGGTGGCGCCGCATTTTTCGCAGTTGTCGCCGTACTGGTCTTCGGTGCCGCATTTCGGGCAGGTGCCCTTGATGAAGCGGTCGGCCAGGAACATCTTCTTTTCCGGGTCGAAATATTGGGTGACCGAACGGGTGGAAATATGCCCGGCGTCACGCAGCTTCAGGTAGATCTGGCTCGACAGCTCACGGTTTTCTTCGGCGTGAGTGGAGTGGAAGTTGTCGAAATCCACCAGGAACTCGGCAAAGTCGGCGCTGTGTTCAGCCTGGACATTGGCGATCAGTTGTTCCGGGGTAATGCCTTCCTTTTCCGCGCGCAGCATGATGGCCGAACCGTGGGCGTCGTCGGCGCAGACATAAATACATTGGTTGCCGCGATGTTTCTGGAAGCGCGTCCACATATCGGTCTGGATGTATTCCAGCATATGGCCAAGGTGAATCGAACCATTGGCATAGGGCAGGGCGCTGGTGACGAGGATCTTGCGTGGCTCGGACATGGGGCTCGGCTACTTGATGAAACGGAGGTCGGCCACTATAAAGCGCCGGGAAATATATTTCACCCCGCCGGCCTGTTTGTGGCGAGGGGATTTATCCCCGCTGGGTTGCGAAGCGACCCCAAAACCTGGCGCCTCGGTGAGTCAGGCTGATCGGGATCGAATGTTTTGGGACTGCTGCGCAGTCCAGCGGGGATAAATCCCCTCGCCACAAAAGGTGTTCGCACTGCTGTAATCGGGTCGCCACGCGGGAGCGTGCGGCGTAGGATAGCGACCTGTTTTTCAAGTCTTGCTATCGGAGTTGCCCATGAGCGCCGTCAATCGCGCAGCGGTGGAAGCCGTCCTTCGCCAGTACACCGACCCTTACCTGAACCAGGACCCGGTCAGCGCCGGATGCGTGCGTGCCATCGACATCCAGGGCGATCGCGTCAGTGTCCAGCTGGAAATCGGCTACGCCGCCGATCTGTTCAAGAACGGTTGGGCGCAAATGCTGCAGATGGCCATCGAAGGCCTGGACGGCGTGGCAGCCGCCAAAGTCGAGATCAACAGCGTGATCGCCGCGCACAAGGCCCAGGCCCAGGTGCCGGGGCTGGCGAACGTCAAGAACGTGATTGCCGTGGCGTCGGGCAAGGGCGGCGTGGGCAAGTCCACCACGGCCGCCAACCTGGCGCTGGCACTTGCCCGCGAAGGGGCAAAGGTGGGGATTCTCGATGCGGACATCTACGGTCCGAGCCAGGGCATCATGTTCGGCATCGCCGAGGGTACCCGCCCGCAGGTCAAGGATCAGAAATGGTTCGTGCCGCTGCAGTCCCACGGCGTCGAAGTCATGTCCATGGCCTTCCTGACCGACGACAACACGCCGATGGTCTGGCGCGGGCCGATGGTGTCCGGGGCCTTGCTGCAATTGGTCACGCAAACCGCCTGGGGCGACCTGGATTACCTGGTGATCGACATGCCCCCGGGCACCGGCGATATCCAGTTGACCCTGGCGCAGAAAGTCCCGGTGGCCGGCGCGGTGATTGTCACCACGCCCCAAGATCTCGCCCTGCTGGACGCGCGCAAGGGCGTGGAGATGTTCCGCAAGGTGAACATCCCGGTGCTGGGCGTGGTGGAAAACATGGCAGTGCACATCTGCTCGAACTGCGGGCACGCCGAGCACCTGTTCGGCGAAGGTGGCGGGGAAAAACTGGCGACCCAGTACGGCGTCGAGCTGTTGGCCTCGCTGCCGCTGTCGATGGTGATCCGCGAACAGGCCGACGGTGGCAAGCCGACCGTCATCGCCGAACCGGACAGCCAGATCGCCATGGTCTACCAGGAACTGGCCCGCCACGTCGGCGCGCGGATCGTGTTGCAGGAAGCCGCGTCACCGGCGATGCCGAACATCACCGTCAGCGACGATTGATGCTTTGAAACACAATCCCCTGTGGGAGCGAGCTTGCTCGCGATGGCGTCGGTTCAGTCAGCCTTGATGTGACTGATACTCTGCCATCGCGAGCAAGCTCGCTCCCACATGGGTTATGCGGTGGGTTTAGATGCGCATCCCGCCATCCATCTCCAGGATCCGACCGGTGTAGTAGTCGTTCTCGAAGATATAGGCGGCCGAATGGGCAATTTCCTCGGGTTTGCCCATGCGCTTGAGCGGGATTGCGGAGGTCATTCTTTCCAAGGCGTCGGGCTTCATGCCCAGGGTCATTTCGGTTTCGATGAAACCTGGCGCGATGCCTGCCACGCGGATGCCATAACGCGCCAGTTCCCTGGCCCAGGTCACGGTGGCGGCGACGACGCCGGCCTTGGCGGCGGAATAATTGGTCTGGCCGATATTGCCCGCGCGGGAGATCGACGAGATATTGATGATCGCGCCGCTGTTCTTCAGCTCGACCATTTTTGCCGCCACTTCACGGGTACACAGGAATACACCGGTGAGGTTGACGTCGATCACGGCTTGCCATTGGGCCAGGCTCATCTTGGTCATTTCGCCGTCCTTGACCTTGAGCAGCAGCCCATCACGCAGAATGCCTGCGTTGTTGATCAGGCCGTGAATCGCGCCGAAATCCTCTGCCACCCGGGCAACCATGTCGCTGACCTGCTCCTCGTTCGCCACGTTGCACACATAGGAACGGGCCTCGACACCCTTGGCGGCACAAGCGGCGACCGCCTGGTCGAGCTTTTCCTGATTGAGGTCGACCAGGGCGAGCTTCGCGCCCCTGCCAGCCAGATACTCCGCCATGGAGCGGCCCAGGCCCTGGCAACCGCCAGTGATAATGATTACTTTGTCGGTGAGTTGCATTCGCATGTCCCGGTGGCAGAACGTTAGAGGATTACCTTCATGGAGGCCTCTCGATCTGCGACGGTGTAGCCCGGCTGCACATGAGAACTGCCCCGACGGCGCACTGAAACATCCATCAGTCGCCTGTCCGTTTTTTAAACGGATTTCTTCAAAGGAGTCATAAATTGAGCGTTGACGTTGCCAAGCATGCCCGAGAATTGCTGCTCAAGGAATACCGGGGGATGCTCTCCACCCATTCCAAGTCGATGCCGGGTTTTCCGTTCGGCTCCGTTGTGCCGTATTGCCTGGACGAGCAGGGCCGGCCGTTGATCCTGATCAGCCGCATCGCCCAGCACACCCACAACCTGCAGAAAGATCCCAAGTGCTCGATGCTGGTAGGGGAGCGGGGCGCTGAGGATGTGCAGGCGGTGGGGCGCCTGACCTATCTGGCCGAGGCCCGCAGACTCGAAGACAGTATCGCGATCGAGGCCGCAGCCGAGCGTTACTACCGCTATTTTCCTGAGTCGCAGAACTACCACAAGGCCCACGATTTCGACTTCTGGGTCCTGGACCCGGTGCGCCATCGCTACATTGGCGGTTTCGGCGCCATTCACTGGATCGACCACCTCACCCTGGCCAATCCTTTCGCCGGCAAGGCCGAAGCCAGCATGATCGAACACATGAATGTCGATCACGCCAAGGCAATCGCCCATTACGTGGCGCTGACGGGGCTGCCGAAAACAGAACCGGCGCAATTGGTCGGCATCGACAGCGAAGGCATGCACCTGCGCATCGGGCAGGGATTGCATTGGCTCGCGTTCCCGAACCCTTGCAACACGCCGACACAAGTTCGCGAGGCCTTGGTTTATCTGGCCCACGCCGAGCAATGGCCAAAAAATGCCGAGGTTGGTGCTTGAATTCACGAAAGGGCGACGTCATCTAGGTTTTCATAGCAAGGCATTCTTGCGTTGAGGAACCTTTTGATGCGCCCTTTTTTGTTGCTCTTTCTGCTGTTCCCGGTGTTGGAGCTGTTCGTATTCGTCAAGGTCAGCGGTGCGATCGGGTTCTTCCCGGCGCTGTTGCTGGTCATTCTCGGTTCGATGCTCGGCGTGTTCGTGCTGCGCATCGCCGGTCTCGCCACGGCGCTGCGGGCCCGTGAAAGCCTGAGCCGTGGCGAGCTGCCTGCCCAGACCATGCTTGAAGGCCTGATGCTGGCCTTGGGCGGCGGCCTGTTGATCCTGCCAGGTTTCATCAGCGACGTGCTGGGCCTGGTCCTGCTGTTGCCGTTTACCCGCCGGTTGCTGGCCAACAAGATGCGCCAGCGCGCCGAAGATCAGGCGATGCGTCAGCGAGCCTTTGCCGATGATCTCCAACCTCGTGGCGGCCCGGCCCCCAGGGAGCCCGTAGGCCGCGAGCCGAACGTGATCGAAGGTGAATTCGAGCACCGCGATACCAAGTGAATATCCTGCGACACGGCACCTTCGGGTGCCGTGTCCGTTTTTGCCCGGATGAAGTAAAAATTTTCATCTCTTGCCCTTGTAATCGCCTTGCACGCCCTTATGTATGGGTCACCGCAAGGTTTCCGGTGGCGACACTGGACAGACTTCCGCGGTTCGCTTGACGAACCGCACCCCGGCTCCGCCGGCTTTTGTTAAACCCGCCGGGACTACACCGGCCGATGAAAACCAAAATTAGGAGAGATCGACAATGAAGCTTCGTCCTCTGCATGACCGCGTCGTCATCCGTCGCAGCGAAGAAGAGAAGAAAACCGCTGGCGGTATCGTCCTGCCAGGTTCGGCTGCCGAGAAAGCCAACCACGGTGAAGTTCTCGCTGTAGGTCCAGGCAAGGCACTGGAAAACGGTGAAGTACGTGCGCTGGCCGTGAAAGTGGGTGACAAGGTTGTGTTCGGCCCTTACTCCGGCAGCAACACTGTGAAAGTCGACGGCGAAGACCTGCTGGTAATGGGCGAGAGCGAAATCCTCGCCGTTCTCGAAGGCTGATTCCCCCGCTCATTTTCCCGCTACTAAAAAGTATTTAAGGAATATCGATCATGGCTGCTAAAGAAGTTAAATTCGGCGATTCCGCCCGCAAGAAAATGCTCGCCGGTGTCAACGTCCTGGCTGACGCAGTAAAAGCGACCCTGGGCCCGAAAGGCCGTAACGTGATCATCGAGAAGAGCTTCGGCGCTCCGACCATCACCAAGGACGGCGTTTCCGTAGCCAAGGAAATCGAGCTGAAAGATCGCTTCGAAAACATGGGTGCGCAACTGGTCAAAGACGTTGCCTCCCGTGCCAACGATGACGCCGGTGACGGTACTACCACCGCGACCGTACTGGCCCAGTCGATCGTCAACGAAGGCCTGAAAGCCGTCGCTGCCGGTATGAACCCGATGGACCTCAAGCGCGGCATCGACAAGGCGACCATCGCCATCGTCAAGGAACTGAAGGGCCTGGCCAAGCCATGCGCTGACTCCAAGGCAATCGCCCAGGTCGGTACCATCTCGGCCAACTCCGACAACTCCATCGGCGACATCATTGCCGAAGCCATGGAAAAAGTCGGCAAGGAAGGCGTGATCACCGTTGAAGAAGGCTCGGGCCTGGAAAACGAACTGTCGGTTGTAGAAGGCATGCAGTTCGACCGTGGCTACCTGTCGCCATACTTCGTCAACAAGCCAGACACCATGGTTGCCGAGCTGGACAGCCCGCTGATCCTGCTGGTCGACAAGAAGATCTCGAACATCCGCGAAATGCTGCCAGTGCTGGAAGCCGTTGCCAAAGCCGGTCGCCCACTGCTGATCGTGGCTGAAGACGTCGAAGGCGAAGCCTTGGCGACCCTGGTCGTGAACAACATGCGGGGTATCGTCAAGGTTGCTGCCGTCAAGGCACCAGGCTTCGGCGACCGTCGCAAGGCCATGCTGCAGGACATCGCCGTACTGACCGGCGGTACCGTTATCTCCGAAGAGATCGGCCTGAGCCTGGAAAGCACCACCCTGGAGCACCTGGGTAACGCCAAGCGCGTGATCCTGTCCAAGGAAAACACCACCGTGATCGACGGCGCTGGCAACGATGCCGATATCCAGGCGCGTGTGACCCAGATCCGCGCCCAGGTGGCCGAGACTTCGTCCGACTACGACCGTGAAAAACTGCAAGAGCGCCTGGCCAAGCTGTCCGGCGGTGTTGCGGTGATCAAGGTTGGTGCCGGTTCCGAAGTTGAAATGAAAGAGAAGAAAGCCCGCGTTGAAGACGCCCTGCACGCAACCCGCGCAGCCGTCGAAGAAGGCGTGGTACCTGGCGGTGGCGTGGCACTGGTTCGTGCCCTGCAAGCCATCAGCGAGCTGAAAGGCGACAACGATGACCAGAACGTCGGCATCCAGTTGCTGCGTCGCGCTGTTGAAGCACCGCTGCGCCAGATCGTTGCCAACTCCGGCGACGAGCCAAGCGTCGTGGTCGACAAGGTCAAGCAGGGTTCGGGTAACTACGGTTACAACGCTGCTACCGGCGAATACGGCGACATGATCGAAATGGGTATCCTGGACCCAGCCAAAGTGACTCGTTCGGCTCTGCAAGCAGCTTCGTCGATTGCCAGCCTGATGATCACCACCGAGGCGATGATCGCTGAAATCAAGGAAGACGCTCCAGCTGGCGGCGGCATGCCGGACATGGGCGGCATGGGTGGCATGGGCGGCATGATGTAAGCCAGCCTTACCCCTGTAGCGAAAAACCCCGCCTGCGAAAGCAAGCGGGGTTTTTTATTGCCCTGGATTCATGAAGCAACACCCCATTCCCCTGTGGGAGCGAGCTTGCTCGCGATGGCGGAGTATCAGTCGATGCTTGATTGACTGACCCACCGCCATCGCGAGCAAGCTCGCTCCCACAGAGTTACTGCACCATGTTCAGGCGTTGGCGGGTTGGCTCAGCGCTACGCGATCAGCCCTGGCGGCCGGCCGGTAGAGAATGAAGTAATAACACCCCAGGCAAATCAGCCAGCAGAACACCGCTGTCCACACATTGTGGGAAAAGAAATGCGCCCCCTGCATCATCCGGCCCACGGAGAAAACGGTGCCCAGTGAGAAGGCAAATATCAGCGATTGACGGGCCAGGCGCGGACGGCGGTCGCGCAGCACGAAAAACAGCGCAAACAACGTGAAACCCGTGGCGGCGTGTCCACCGGGCCAGCATCGGCCAGGCTTGTCGGTGGCTGGACGTGGGCTCAGCAATTCACTGTAGGTTTCCTTGCCACCGAATTCTTTCAGGCTCCAGGGGCATTGCACCGCGGTGACCGCCTTCAGGGGCGTGACAAAGGCCGTTGCCAGCGCGAGCGACAAGACCAGACAGCCCAGCTCGCGTTTGAAAGGTTTGAGTCGGGCGATAAAAAAAGAAGCGATGAACCCCAGGACGGCCAGAAGAGAGAATGCGATAACGAGCTGTTTGGCCCGGTCGTGCAGGATATCTTCAAGGAAAAAACTGTGCCGGCCGATGAATCCCCCGCCAGCGGAGTTGTAGAACAGACGGGCCAGGTCCATGTCCAGCGTGGTCAGTTCCAGTAACACCAGAATGACCGCGACCACGGCGGGAATACCCAGGGCGACCGGCACGTTCAGCGGTCTGGAAGCGGGGCGCAGGAGGGTGGAAACCATGGCGGTACCTTTAAGGGAATGTTCGTGAACAGCGCGTCGCGCGAAGTGTGGGCCGCGCAGCGTTGGCGAGGTGTGAATGTTCGGTGAAAAACTCGTCAATGCGGTCCAGTCCGTGCAATGCGCTCTACTGGTTCGCCCCGACACAGGCAGATACAACCCTAGCCGCGAGACACGCTTGGCCTTAAGCTGCGCGGGCCACGACGATTGCCTACGTGTGCAGAGGAGATGCCCATGCGAATTCTATTGGTCGAAGACAACCGTGACATCCTGGCCAACCTGGCCGACTACCTGGGGCTCAAGGGCTACACCGTCGATTGTGCCCAGGACGGTTTGTCGGGGCTGCACCTGGCCGCGACCGAACACTATGACTTGATCGTGCTCGACATCATGCTGCCGGGCATCGACGGCTACACGCTGTGCAAGCGTCTGCGCGAAGATGCCCGGCGAGATACGCCGGTGATCATGCTCACCGCGCGCGACCAATTGGATGATCGTTTGCAGGGCTTCAAATCCGGGGCCGACGATTATCTGGTCAAACCTTTCGCCTTGTCGGAGCTGGCGGCGCGGATCGAAGCGGTCATGCGTCGCGCCCAGGGCGGTGGTCGGCGCGCCTTGCAGGTCGGCGACCTGAGCTACGACCTCGATACCCTGGAGGTTACCCGCGAAGGCAAGCTGCTCAAGCTCAACCCCGTAGGGCTGAAGTTGCTGGCGGTACTGATGCAGAAAAGTCCTCATGTGCTGCGTCGCGAGATACTCGAGGAAGCCTTGTGGGGCGATGATTGCCCGGACAGCGATAGCCTGCGCAGCCACGTGCATCAACTGCGACAAGTGATCGACAAACCATTCGAAAAACCGCTGCTGCATACGGTGCACGGCGTCGGTTACCGCTTGGCCGAGGGCCGCGATGGAGTTTAAGCAAAGCCTTGCCCAGCGGATCATCATCGCGTTCGCGTTGATGAGCGCGTTGGTGGCGGGGGCCTTCGCCCTTGGCATCGTGGCAACGGTCCACCTGGTGGAAGAAAAACTGATTTCCGCCGGGCTCGGCGGCGACTTGCAACGCTTGCTGTTGATGGACAGCGTTTCCGACTGGAGTCATCGGCCCGAACCCGACCAGTTGTTCTATTTCAGCGGCGGCCCGGGTGACTTCGAGCTGCCCAAGGATCTCCGTCACCTCGACCGTGGCTTTCATGAGGTGTTTCGCGAACAACTGTCCTACCACGCCATGGTGGAGATCGTAGACGGTCGGCATTACGTGTTGCTGCAGGACCAGAGCGATTTCGAGGAGCGTGAACGGGTCCTGTTCGCCGTGGTGTTGGTGGGCTTCGTGCTCAGCCTCGCATTGGCAGTGTTCCTGGGGTGGGTGTTGGCCCGTCGGGTGATGGCGCCGGTCGTGCGCCTGGCCCGCCAGGTTCGGCATCGCGACCAGCTCCTCGGACTCGCGCCACCGCTGGCCCCGGACTATGCCGCCGACGAAGTGGGCGAGCTGGCCGTGGCGTTCGACGCTACGTTGGGCCGACTGCGCCAAGCCTTGACCCGTGAGCGGCTATTCACCAGTGACGTCAGCCATGAGTTGCGCACGCCATTGATGGTCTTGGCCACGTCCTGCGAACTGTTGTTGGAGAATCCGGCACTCGACCAGCGGGGGCGTACTCAGGTCGAACGCATCAACCGGGCCAGTGAAGAAATGCGCGAATTGGTGCAGACCTTCCTGATGCTTGCCCGGGCCCAGCGCGAAGACAACGGCATGGCACCCCGGCTGACGCTTGGTCAGGTCGCGGAAAACCTGCTCGGTGTATGGCGCGCTCCTATCGAATCCAAAGGGCTGGCGTTGATCTTCGAATCGGGGCAGCCCCTTGATACACCGTATAACGCCACCTTCCTCACAGCTGTCATGGGCAACCTGTTGCGCAATGCCTTGCATTACACCGATCAGGGGTTCATTCGTGTTTCGCTGACCGCGACAGGTTTCGTGGTCGAAGACAGCGGCGTGGGCATCCCCGAGGAGAAGCGCGAGGCGATGTTCGAGCCTTTCGTGCGAGGGAACGAAAAGCGCGGCGAAGGCCTGGGGCTGGGGCTGTCGTTGGTGCAACGGATTTGCGAGAACCAGGGTTGGACGGTCAGCCTCAGCACAATGGAACCCAATGGCTGCCGTTTCGAGGTAGAACTGAATCCGAAGGGCTGACACTGGTACTTGAAAAACCTTGAAACGATTCGTCAATTTTCGCGACGGATTTTTCACAAAGAGATGACATGCCGGTTCATAAGGTTGGGCATTCGTAACGGAGTGCCCCCATGTCGAAGACCGTCAAGCTGGATTTTTCCGAGAAATACGACGAGCAGCACGCCAAGCAATATTTTCTCAAGCATCGCAGTGGATTGAGCCGTCGTCTCTCCCACCATCGCGACCAACAACTAGCACGCCGCGCCCTGACCCTGGCGGGTGAGCCTGGCTTGGTGCTGGACCTGCCATGCGGAGCGGGGCGTTTCTGGCCCTTGCTGGCCGAAAAACCGAACCGGGTCATTATCGGTGCGGACAATTCCGAAGCCATGCTTCAAACCGCAATGAGCGCTCAGCCCGCCGATGTCGTAAAACGGGTACAACCTTTGCAGACTTCTGCGTTCGACATCGCCTTGCCTGATAACGCCGTCGATAGCATTTTTTGCATTCGCCTGCTCCACCACATCGGTGAACCCGCGCACCGCCTGGCGATTCTGCGGGAATTCGAGCGTGTCAGCCGGGACAGCGTGATCGTTTCATTGTGGGTCGATGGCAATTTCAAGGCCTGGAAACGCAAACGCGCGGAGCGAAAGCGTGGGCAGAAAGGCTACCAAAACCGATTTGTGTTACCTGCTGTTACGGTGGAGGAGGAATTTCGACAGGCCGGGTTTCGGATCCAGGAACAATTGGATTTCCTACCGCTTTATGCCATGTGGCGAGTTTATGTATTGCGCAAGGGGTAACGGGATGGCAGTGCAGGCAGCAGGAGCCCCAACGGCTTCTCATAGTTGCTTCGATCATTTTTGGAATCAGCGCGGCGAATGGGTGGAAGAGCCCAATACGCGCCGTGGCGGTGAAAGTGGCGTACAACGGATCAGCAGTAATGGCGAACTGTTGTATTCCAAGCGTCAGACGGGGCACATCTACCGCAGCCTGATGCATCCGTTTGGTCGCCCGACTGTGCTGCGTGAGCAGCGTGCGTTGTCGGCTCTGAGCGAGCTCAACGTCACGGTTCCCCAGATTTTTTTCTGCGGCGCCCAAAGAGACCCGGTGCATAAGTGGCGTGCGCTATTGGTGACTCACGCGATGGATGGCTTCCAGGAAATCGAACACTGGTATGCCGGAGGCGGACGCGAACGTCACGGCGAGGCCGTACATGACCATATCCTCCAGTCGTTGGCTGAAAACCTGGCTCGTATGCACAAGGGCCGCTGGCAACATGGATGCCTCTACATCAAGCATGTGTTTGTCCGCGTAACCGGAGAAGGCGAGTCGGCGAAGGCCGAAGTCGCCCTGTTGGATTTCGAGAAATGCCGACAACGCCTGACTGCCCGAAGCGCGGCCTCCCACGACATGAAGCAACTGCGGCGCCATTCGTCGTTTCGTGATTCCGACTGGAAAAAACTGGTCTACTTTTATGAGACGGCGTTTGGCAGCGCTATCAAAGGTTTATAGCGATGAAACTAGAAATTGCTAGAGGTTTGTTTCTAGTCGGAGCCCTGGCAGTTGCATCAATGGCGGTCGCGGTATGGGAGCAGCCCCGATCACAGATCCTCAGTGCCTCCAACCATACTTCCACCGTTGGCGCGCATTGCCCTTTGCCTCGAGTAGCAAAGGCGACGGATGCTATCCGACCGGATAACGATCTGTTGCTGTTCATGTTTGGCCTGTCCCAAGGCATGAAGCCTCAGAGTTGAGCGTCCTGATTCAAAACAAAGGCCTCGCATTTGCGAGGCCTTTGTTTTTTGCACCGTCACAGGTCTCAGTGTTTGTCGGCTTTGGCCAGCAAGGTGTAGACACAAGGCAACACGAACAACGTGAACAGGGTGCCGATCGACATGCCCGTGGCGATGACCGTGCCGATGTCGAAGCGGCTGACCGCTCCGGCGCCGGTGGCCAGGATCAACGGCACCATGCCGAATACCATTGCCGCGGTTGTCATCAGTACGGGCCGCAGTCGTATCGACGCGGCCTGCTCAACGGCATCGCGCGGGCTCAGGCCTTGTTCCTTGCGCAATTGGTTGGCGAACTCGACGATCAGGATACCGTGCTTGCTGATCAGTCCGATCAGCGTCACCAGCCCGACCTGGGTATAGATGTTCATGCTCGACCAGCCGAGGAACAGCGGAATCAGCGCGCCGCAAATGGATAACGGCACCGTGACCAGGATGACCAGTGGATCCCGGAAACTCTCGAACTGCGCGGCCAGCACCAGGAAGATGATCGCAAGCGCCAGGCCAAAGGTCACCCACAGCGCACTGCCTTCCTGTACGAACTGGCGCGAAGCTCCGGCGTAATCGAAGGCGAACCCCACCGGAGCTTCCTCGCGGGCAATCTGGCGGACGGTTTCAATGGCCTCGCCCATGCTCACGGTTGGAAAGCCTGAAATCGTCACCGCATTGAGCTGCTGGAACTGATTCAACTGGCGCGGTCGTGCCCGGTCGCTGACCTTGATCAGCGTCGACAGCGGGAGCGATTCGCCCTGGGTATTCTTTACGTAGTAATTGTTCAGCCAGTCCGGATTGTCCCGAAACGGTCGTTCGACCTGGGCAATTACTTTGTAGCTGCGCCCTTCCAGAGTGAAGCGGTTTATCTCGGACTCACCCAGCAGTGTTGCCAGGGTTCCGCCCAGGTCCTGCATTGACACGCCCATCTGGGCGGCCTTGGCGCGATCGATATCCACCACGACTTCGGGTTTGTCGAAGGCCAGGTCGATGTCCATGAAAGCGAATTTGCCGGACTCCAGCGCGCGTTTCTTGACCCGTTCGGCAATCTGCAGCAGCGTCGTGTAGTCCTTCGGCGAATTGATGACGAACTCGAAGGGCAAGCCTTCGCCGGTGCCTGGCAGCGAGGGCAGGTTGAAACCGAAGATCTGCAGGCCCGGGATGCCTTCCAGCTTGGCCTGGACCTCGGGCAGGATTTCCATCTGGGTGCGGCTGCGTTCGTTCCAGGGCTTGAGCAAGAAGCCGCCGATGCCTGACTGGACGCCGTTATAGCCGTTGATCTGGAAAGAGGAGTAGTACTCGGGGAACTCCTTGAAGATCGTGATGAAGTGATCGGTGTAGGCGTTCAGGTAATCGAGGTTGGTCGTCTTCGGCGCGTTGGCCATCATGAAGATGATGCCTTGGTCCTCGTCGGGCGCCAGTTCGGACTTGGTGAACATGATCAGCACGGGAATGAGCAACAGCACGATCACCGCGAATACCAGCACCACGGGCCGACTGTTGAGCGTGCCATGGAGCAGGCGTTGGTAACGGTTTTTCAGGCGTTCGAAAATCACGTCCAGTCGATGGGCCAGCCCCGTGGGATTCTCGTCATGGCGCAGGAGCATCGCGCACATCATGGGTGACAAGGTCAGCGCGACGATGCCTGAAATGACCACGGCGCCAGCCAGGGTCAAGGCGAACTCCTTGAACAATGCCCCCGTCAGGCCTTCAAGCAAGCCGATGGGCGCGTACACCGCCGCGAGGGTTATGGTCATCGAGACCACCGGCATGGCTATTTCCCGCGCGCCTTCAATGGCGGCGTCGAATGGGGTCTTGCCTTCCTCCATGTGTCGGTGGATGTTTTCCACGACCACGATGGCATCGTCCACCACCAGGCCGATGGCGAGCACCATGGCCAGCAGCGTCAGCAGGTTCATGGAGTAGCCCATCAACTGCATGAAGAACATGACGCCGATCATCGACAGTGGAATGGTCACTACCGGGATGAGCACCGAGCGCAAGGCTCCGAGGAACAGGAAGACCACGACGATGACGATCAGTACCGCCTCGAACAAGGTCTTCACTACCTCGTCGATGGAGGCCTGGATGAACAAAGTGGCGTCATAGGCGATCTCGGCCTTGAGGTTGGTCGGAAGCTGGGCTTCCATCTCCGGCATGATCTTGCGCACTTCCTTGATCACGTCCAGTGGGTTCGCGCCGGGCGTGGCCTTGATCCCGATGTATACCGAAGGCGTGCCGCCAAAGGAGCTGATGGTGTCGTAGTTTTCGGCGCCCATTTCCACGCGAGCGACGTCCCGCAGCAACACGCGGCTGTCCCCGGCGGTCTTCAGGGGGATCGCGGCGAACGCTTCGGCGGACTTGAGTTCGGTGTTGGCGTTGATACTGGTAACGACGTACTCGCCTTTCACTTCGCCGGCGGCAGAAAGAAAGTTCTGCTGGCGCACCGCATCGGTCACGTCGGCAGCCGTCAGCCCAAAGCCTGCGAGCTTGACAGGGTCCAGCCAAAGGCGCATGGCAAAGACCTGGTTGCCGAGAATCTCCGCCTCAGCCATGCCGGGCAGGGTTGCCAGTTTGGGCTGGATCACCCGTGACAGGTAGTCGGTGATCTGCGGATTGTTCAATTCCTTGCTGAAGAAACTGATGTACATCAGCGCCGAGGCGTCGGCAGCCTCTCGGCTGAGAACGGGGTCCTCGGCGTCCTGGGGCAGCTGGTTCTTGACCTCGTTGGCCTTGGCCAGCAGTTCGGTAAAGAGCCGGTCGCTGTTGGAGCCGATACGGGCATAGACCGAGATCACCGAGAAATTCTGTCGGCTGACCGAGGTCATGTAGTCGATGCCTTCGGCACTGGCCAGGCTTTGTTGCATTGGCTGGGTGATATAGCCCTGGATAGTCTCGGCATTGGCGCCGGGGTAGGCGGTGGTCACCGTGATCAGGGCGTTTTCCATCTGCGGATACTGGCGCAGGGGCAACTTGCTCCAGGCCTGGAAGCCCAGCAGCACGATCAACAGGCTGACCACGGTGGCGAGCACCGGGCGGCGGATGAACGGATCGGTAAAAGCCATGGGGGTTCCTTGATCAGTCCGCGCGCGGCGTGCTGTTCTGTTCGGTCAGGGTCTTGTCGTCGCTGATGGCGATGGACGTGCCGTTGTCGAGCTTGAGCTGGCCGGCAATCACCACGTCTTCACCGCTGTGCACGCCCTTGGTCACCAGGACCTGCCCGTCGCGACGCTCACCCGTCTCGACGAAGCGCCGCTCGGCGATCAGGACCGGCTGGCCCTTGTCATCTTTCTCGACGCTGCCATCGGCGGCTTTCTTCTGGGTGACCACGTACATCGAGTTGCCATAGAGCGTGTAGGTCACGGCGCTCTCCGGCACGACGATGCCGGCGGCCACGTCTGGCAAGACGACCTGCAGGTTGGCAAACATGCCGGGCAACAACTTGCCATCGGGGTTGGCAAGGGTGGCGCGCACCAGCACATTGCGGGTGCTGTCCTCGACCTTGGGGTTTATGGCGCTGATGGTGCCGACGAATGTCTGGCCTGGGTAGGCCGAGACACTGACGTTGACCGTTTGGGCAACGGCGAGCCGAGGCACCGTCTGTTCCGGGACATAGAAATCCACGTACAGGCTACTGAGGTCCTGCAGGGTGGCGATCACCGTGCCGCTGGCCAGGTAATCGCCAACGTCCACCTGACGAATGCCGATGGTGCCGCTGAAAGGCGCGACGATGTGTTTCTTCGCCAGCGATGCCTTGAGCTGGTTGACCGTGGCCTGGTTCTTCTTCAACTGGGCCGCAAGCCGATCGAACTCGCCTTTGGAAATCGCCTGGCTGCCGACCAGTTGTCGACCCCGGCCGAAATCCAGCTGCGACAGGCCAAGGTCGGCCTGGGCGGTTTCCAGCAGGGCGCTTTCGACTTCGCTGTCCAGTTGCAGGAGCGGTTGGCCGGCCTTGACCTTTTGCCCCGATTCGAACTGCAGCTTTTGCACCGTGCCGGCGATCTCCAGGCTCAGGTCAACGCCTTGCAAGGCCTTCAGGCTGCCGACGGTGGGCAGGCGAGACTGCCAGGGTTGCTCGGTGGCCTTGGCCACGGCAACGCTGACGGGCGGTTTCGGGACAGAAAACATCTGGATCTGCTGGTAGATGGAGAAGGCCTTGTAGCCTGCCAGCAACAGCACCACCAGCAGGACAACACCCAACATGATCAGCATGCGGCGTCGCAGCATGTTCCACTTCCTTGGAAAAGAGCTGAGAGAAAATACAGATAGGCGGGCACATTACCCTGTGCGCTCGGGGTATTCCAGATGCTGGCGGGACGGTGGGGCGTAGGACTCTTCTGAAAAGTCATAGCGCCCGGCACCGCCCCCCGCTCAGACCAGATGCAGATGGTTGTCCCAGAGCCCCGCCGGCAGGTCCAGCGGTTTTGCAACCAATTGTGATTGCCGGCAATCGTAATAGCGGCAACGCCCCTGGCCCGATGTCACGACGAAACCGTCGGCCACCGCGCCCACCCCGGCGCAATCCGGCAAAGGCGCGTCCAGGCGAACCTCGCCACTGTCCAGGTCCCAGATGAAAAAGCGATTGCCCCGTGGCGCCGTCAGGGCCACCAGGCGCAGTTCGCTGTGCACGGCGACGCTGGCGGTGTAGTGCCCCATGGCCTGCAACTGATGTTCGGGCACCGGGAACGCCTGGAAAGGTTGGCCCGGTCGCTTGATTGCCAGCAGTTCCGACGGCTCATGTGCGGCGCCCATGAATTGCTGGCCGGAGACGATGGTCCCGTCGCTGGCGATGCCCAAATGGCGCACGCTGTTCATCTGCTGGGCGAGGGTTTCCTTGCTCAGCAGCGTGCCATCGCGCTGCATCAACACCAGGCTCGGCTCCATGGCGTCAAGGTTCATTTCGACCCGACTTTCGGCCTCGGTGCGAATGCCGCCGTTGGCAACGACCAATGTCTCGCCGTCAGGCATCCATGACACTTGGTGGGGGCCAATGCCGTGGGTGGAGATTTCGCCGCTGTGGACCAGCCGCTCGCCTTCGAAACGATACACGCCCAACAGGCCGCGCCCCGGGTCGCGGGTGTCGTTCTCTGTGGCGTACAACCACTCGCCACTCTTGTGGATCACCGCGTGACCGTAGAAATGCCGGTTCGGTAACGAGGCGATGGTCTGCAACAGTGTCCCGTCGCGCAGGTCGATCAGATAGCTTTCGGTGCCTGGACGGCGGGCAACGAACAGCGCGATCGGCAGCGTCGGGTGGTTGATGATGTCATGGCAACGCTGGCCGACCCGGGTGGCGAACACCCGGGTGCCGTCCAGTCGATAGCCGACGGCGAAGTGATTGCCATCGCCATCGTCCCGTGCCGAAAGCAGTAGCGCACGCTTGTCCTTTTGCTTGAACAGCGTCCAGCCGCCCAGGGTAACGGCACCCAGCAGCATACTGCCGAGTGCCAGAGCCTGACGTCGAAACATGATCAGTCACCGTCGTTGGCGTTGAAGCCCAGTTGAATGCCCAGCGCCTTGGCCAGTTCGCCCTCGTGCAGGCGGTGGACGACGTTGAGGCTGTCGTACAAATCGTTGAGTTGCTGGCGCCCGGCGTCGTCGTTGAGCATGTCGGTCAGTGAGCGCTGGCTGCTGGCGAACAGCTTCAACGAGGCATCGTAGGCAGCATCGATCTTGTCCGCCAATGGCTTCTGGTCGCTTGGCAGCAGACCGCGCAGGCCTTTGTTGTCGACGCCGACCCACACGGTCCTGGCGGCGCTCAGGCTGGCTTCCAGACCTTGCAGTGACGATTGGCTGCGCCAGGCATCGGCCTGGAACGGTTGCGGCACGCCCTTGCTCTGGCGGCCCATTGGAGTGCCAAGTTTTTTCTTCAAGGTGTCCAGGGCAGTGACCTGGACCCGCAGCAGATCAGCGATTGCCTCGTGGGAATCGGCGTAGCGCTGGTTAGGAAACTTGCTCATCTGGGCGAGCATGCCGTCGTTGGTGTTCCAACGGGACAGGATCTCTTCGGCCAGTTGCTTCTGGCGTTCACCAATGGCGGTAAGCAGTGGGCAGTACTTGGCTTTCTGGGCGCTGTCGGCCATGTCGATCTTGGCGTCGAACAGCAGGTATTCGTAGGCGGAGAGCCCTTGCACGACAACACTGGATTTGGCCAGGCCGGCGGCGTCGATCTGCGGCTCGCTGTTGACCAATTGCTCGACCTGGCGGCCGACCAGGTTTTTCTTGTCCGGCCAGAACTGCACTTGCCAGGCGCGGTTGCCCTCGGCCAGTGGACCGATCAGCAGTGGTTGCAGTTCGGCCCAGGCTTTTTGTGCCTTGAGAAAGTCGGCGCGGGCGGTCTCCAGGGTTTCCTTGCCTTGGCAGAACGCCAAGGCACTGCTCGCCAATTGCCGGTCTGCCTCGACCCAGCGGCTGTAGGTCGGCAGGATCACTTGCTTGGCAATGGCAGCCGACGTGACCGCCTGGGGATCCTGGGGCGAGCAGGCGCCGAGGGCGATGGCGGCGAGGCTGGTGAACAACAGCTTGGGACGGAACATGTCGGGCTCCCGTTTCAGGAAATAACGTTAAAGGGAATTCAGGAAAGCCAACAGCGCAGCGCGCTGCTCGGCGTTGAAAGCCAAGACCTGTCGCTGCGCCGCCTGGGCCTCGCCGCCATGCCAGAGCACGGCTTCGAGGAGGTTGCGGGCGCGACCGTCGTGCAGGAACTGGGTATGACCGCTGACGGTTTCGGTCAGGCCGATACCCCATAACGGCGGAGTCCGCCAGTCGCGGCCGCTGGCCTGGAACTCGCTGCGGTTGTCAGCCAGCCCTTCACCCATGTCGTGCAGCAGCAAATCGGTGTATGGGCGGATGACCTGGTTCGCCAGCTCCGGCTCGGCAGCGTTGGCGGATGTGGTGTATTGGGGGGTGTGACAGGACTGGCAACCCGCCTGGAAAAACAGATTCTTGCCCGCCAGCACTTGGGGCGAGTTCACGTCGCGACGGGCCGGCACGGCGAGGTTGCGGCTGTAGAACAACACCAGGCGCAGAATGTTGTCGCTGACCTCCGGCTCGCCCTTCGGACCGTTGCCGTTGGGCGCGCGCTTGCAATCGACCTGGGCCTCGGTGCAATCGTCGAACGGACGCAGGCTGGTCGTCAGGCCCATGTCGCCGGAAAACGCATGGACGTTCTGTTGATTGAGGTTCGGCTGCCCGGCCTTCCAGCCGAAACGCCCCGGCACGGTCTTTTGCTGGATATCGTCCCAGACCCTGTTCGGACGGCCAGCAATACCGTTTTTGTCCCGTGCCTGAGCCTGCGCATTCGCCAGGATGGCGTCGTCGGGGATGGCCTCGAGCAAACCCAGGCCGATCATCGGCGGTGCGACGCGGGCCGAAAAACGCGTGTCGGGGTGCATCGGGCCATAACCCAGCTGGGTAATCTGCAGGTTCGGCTTGCGCAGTTCCACGACGGTGCCGTCGTTGAAACGCACCGGGACTGGCGAGTAATCGACCCGCACCTTGCCTTCCGGCGCAACGCCTGGCACGGACATGTCTTGCAATTGCCCGCCGTAGGTCGGTTCCGGCACGACGCCGAGCTGTTCGATGACCTTCGCGTAGGGTGGCGCGTCCGGAATCGACAGGCGCACCAGCATCGATACCGCGCTGGTTGCGTCTGGTGCGGGCGGGTGGCCGCGACCGTCCTTGATATGACAGTTCTGACAGGCATTGGTGTTGAACAAGGGACCGAGGCCATCGCGGGCAGTCGTCGTCGAAGGAGCGATCACCCAAGGGCTGCGGAAGAAACTGTTACCGACGCTGAAATCCACGCGCCGCGAGGGCGGCAGGTTGGCCGAAGGCAGGGAAAAGGCATTCTGGTCGGCCTTGCGTACCGTCGCGTTGCCACCGGACTTGGCTTCGCCGGGCTCGGCCTGGGTGAAACGCGGGGCGTCATCGCAGGCACTCAGGCCCAAGGCCAACAGCAGAGCGCATAAGCGAAGAGGCAACGACGGCATCGGGAATCCTGCGGGACGAGTGAAACGCGGGCGCAAAGTCTAACAGGGCAGGGCGGTTTGAATAAGAGGAATTATCGTTTGGTTTGATCGGGGCGCTTGATTTCCTGTGGCGAGGGAGCTTGCTCCCGCTGGGTTGCGAAGCAGCCCCAAAACCAGGCGCCGCGGTGCAACAGGTAAATCCCGCCAACCAGTTTGCGACTGCTGCGCAGCCGAGCGGGAGCAAGCTCCCTCGCCACGGGGTTCACTGTTGGTCTGTAGGGGGGACTACTGCCCCCGGCACCAACGGCAATTCCAGCGTCGCGATGAACCCGCCCTCGGGATGGTTGGCCAATACCAGCGCTCCGCCGTGGCGTTCGGCTGCGCGGCGGGCGATCGCCAGGCCCAGGCCATGACCGGCAGTGGTCTGGCCGGGCGCGCGATAGAACGGTTCGCCCAGTTGGCCCAGATGCTCGGCCTCGACGCCCGGCCCGTGATCGCGCACGCTGACCAGGATTCGCTCCCCCTGGCGCACCGCGCGCATTTCGACGGGCTGCCCGTCCGGACTGAAGCGCTGGGCGTTGCGCAACAAATTGTCCACGGCACGCTCGATCATCGTCGGCCAACCCTTGAGGGCCAGGTTCGGCTCGGTTTCCTGCTGCACGATTTGCTCCGGCGAAGCCATCTGGGCATCTTTTTGTAGATTGATCAGTAGCCCGTTGAGATCGACCTCTTCGGCACTGGCGTTGTCGGCATCGACGCGAGCCAGGACCAGGATTTCACTGATCAGCGCTTCCAGTCGATCACACTCACGCGTCAGTCGCGGCCAGAGTTTTTCGCGCTCCTCGGGGCTCGCGCGCTCCGCCAGTGCCAGGGCGATGCGCAGCCTGGCCAGGGGCGAGCGCAATTCGTGGGAAACGTCGCGCAGCAGTTGGCGCTGGCTGGCGATCAGGCTTTGCAGGCGCGCGCCCATGCGATTGAAATCCGTGGCCAGCACACCAAATTCGTCCCGTCGGTTGGCCAGCTTGGCTAGGCTGTTCTGCTGATAGGCCGCTTGCCCCAGGTCATGCACCGCGCCGCGCAGTCGGCTCAGCGGACGGGTGATGGAAAGGGTCACCAACAGGCTGAACAAGGTCAGTACTACCAGGGCAATCGCTAGGGCACTGAGGGGCCAGAGCAAGCTGCCGCGGTGCCAGGCGTCCAATTCGGGGTGGGGGATGCGGTAGATGAACAGGTACGTGTCGCCGGTCTTGGCGCTGGTGAACTCGTCGGTCAGGCGCCGCCAGGGCAGGCGTCGGTCGTCGTTGTTCTGGCGCGCCTCGAACGCGGCGGCACGGTGCGGAAAGGTGCCGCGCACCACCGGGTCGCCACTTTCGTTGAGCACTTGGACGTCGATGTGATACTGGCGCTTGCGCTGTTGGAGGATGGCCTGCGCGGCGTCTTCGCCCTGGCTTTCGTAAGTCTGCGTCCACTCTTCGGCCAGGGTATTGAGGCCTGGATGACGGCTGAGGATCCAGGCGTCCTGGTTCAGCATGTGGCCCATCAGAATCGAAAGTCCCGCCACCAGAGCGATGGCCAGCCAGAAACTGGCCAGGACGCGCCAGAACAATGAACGCACGGATTTATCCTCGAAAACAAAGAAAGCCCAACGGCGGTGTGCCGTTGGGCTGGTGGTACTTCAGGGCATTATTGCGCTTTTTGCGGCTGTTGCGCTTTCCAGGCCTTGAATTCGGCCCACTCGGCCCGACGTTCGGCCTGCTTCTTCTGGATCGCGTCGAATTCTTTCTGTTGTTCCGGCTTCAACAGTGCGCGGATCTGCGCATCGACTTTTTGGTGCCGAGCCTCCCTTTCGTCCTGCATGGCTTTCTGGTCGGCTGGCGACAGCTTGGCCAGGTATTTGTCCACCAGTTCACGTTGTTCGTGGCGTTGTTCGCCCATGATCCGACGGATCTGCTGGCGTTGCTCGTGGCTCAGGTCCAGTTGGCTGTAGGGACCTCTGTCATGCATCTGGCCACCGTGGCGCGGGCCGTCCATCGGGCCCATCGGGCCAGGACCTTCGGGCATGGCCATGGCGACGGTCGGCAGGGCTGCGGCGAACATCAGGGCGGTGAGGGTCTTGCGCATGGTGTTTCTCCTTGTCTCGTTCCCGGTCAGTTCCGGATGTGTCCAGATTACGGAGATCAAGGTCAGCGGCGGTCAGGGGTGGGTAAAGCTTGGGTAAAGACGGTTTGGTGCGGACCTGACAAATCCAGCGGGCGAAGACTAATCCCCGTGGCGAGGGAGCTTGCTGTGGCGAGGGGATTTATCCCCGCTGGGGCGCGCAGCGGCCCCCACGGCTTCAACTGATATACCTTAATGGCAGCAATAGGGGGCGCTTCGCACCCCAGCGGGGATAAATCCCCTCGCCACAAGAGATCGGCGCAGTGCCTTAAAGGCTGTAGTAATAACCCCGGCTACGCAGCGCCACGATCCGTGGCCGGCCATCGGGGTGGGGGCCGATTTTCTTGCGCAGGTTGCTCACGTGCATATCGAGGCTGCGGTCGTACAGGGTCAGCTTGCGGCCCAGGGCGAGCTGCGCCAGCTCCTGCTTGTCCAACGGCTCGCCCGGTTGCTTGAGCAGCGCTTCGAGCAGGCGGCTTTCGGACACCGTGAGGGTTTGTTCCTGCTCGTCGATGCTGACGACGCCGCGTACCGGGCTGAAGGTCAGGTCGCCCAGTTCGATCTGGCTGGACACGGCCGTCGGGTGGCTGCGCCGCAGCACGGCGCGCAGGCGGGCGGTCAGTTCCCGTGGGTCGCAGGGTTTGGCCAGGTAATCATCGGCGCCCAATTCCAGGCCGAGGATGCGGTCCAGCGGCTCGCCACGGGCCGAGAGCATCAATACCGGCAGCTCCGGATGATCGTTGCGCAATTGCTTGAGCAATTCCAGGCCGCTGCCGTCGGGCAGCATCACATCCAGCACCACCGCCGCCGGGGCGGTTTCGGCCAGGGCCTTGCGGGCGCTCAGGCCATCGTGGCAAGCGCGGACCTGGAAACCTTCCTGGCCCAGCCAACTGCCGAGGAGCTCACACAGCTCCTGGTCATCATCTATCAGTAACAGCTCGCTCATGACTCACTCAATTTAGCCATTGCCGACGTTGTCTACGTCCACCGCTGGCAAAGATACCGCAGAGCAGGGCCAATAGCGCTACCCCGGCGCCCACCACGAACCATTGCTGCTGATCGGTCAGCAGGCGTGGCAGGGGATTGGCCTGGGCTTCCTTGAGCTGCAATTTCAAGCGCTGGTTTTCCTGGCGCAACCGTCCCACCAGCGCGCTTTCGCGTTCGCCGTTGGTGTTCTGTAATTGTTGGGTGAGCTCTTCACGCATGCGCTCGCTGTCTTTCAAGCGTTGCTGCAATTCGGCGATCTGGCCGCCTGCGCTCAGCGACAAGGGCGTCGAATGGCCGGCTTCGGAGGTTTCCTCGCCATGGGCGGGCGCCCCGATCGCCAACGTGACCAACAACAGGCACAACGGACCTTTGCGCATTGCAGCTCCTGAATTCCAATCGAGATTTAGCAGATTAGACAGGTTGTCGGCAGGCGGACGAGAACAATGAGCCATTGAGCGCAATGAGCCAGGAAGGCTCATCGCGCCGGGGAAATTTACGGCAGGACTTGCTTGAACGGCTTGACCTCGACATTGGCATAGACGCCAGCTGTCACGAACGGGTCGGCCTTGGCCCAGGCTTGTGCGGCGGCCAGGGACTCGAACTCGGCCACGATCAGGCTGCCGGTAAAACCGGCGGCGCCTGGGTCGTTGCTGTCCACCGCCGGATGGGGACCGGCCAGCACGATGCGGCCTTCGGCCTTGAGCTGTTGCAGGCGCTCCAGGTGCTCAGGGCGGGCAGCCAGGCGTTTTTCCAGGGAGTTGGCGACGTCGGTGGCGATGATGGCGTAGAGCATGTCAGTCCTCGGTTTTTGGCGTGGTGGGGTCGGCATCGTGCAGGTGACGGGACAGGTAGATGCCCTGGCCAATCAGGAACAGCAACGTCATGCCCAGGCTGCCGAACACCTTGAAGTCGACCCAGTATTCCTGGAACGTGAACGCAACGAACAGGTTGGCGGCGCCACAGAACAGGAAAAACGCTATCCAGGCGATGTTCAGGCGGGTCCAGATCAGCTCGGGCAGGTTGATGGCGTGGCCCATGATGCGCTTGATCAGCAGGCGGTCGCCGATGAAGTGGCTGCCGATGAAGGCCAGGGCGAACAGCCAGTTGACCACCGGGGCTTTCCATTTGAGGAACGTCTCGCTATGGAAGGCCAGGGTCAGGCTACCGAATACAAGGCAGGCGATCAGGGTCAGCCACTGGCTCTTCTCCAGCTTGCGCTGGGAGATGAACAGCGCGCCGTAGACCACCAGGGAACTGATGATCAGCACCGCGGTGGCGCTGTAGATACCGCCTACAGTCAAGGAGTGGCCGGCGATATCGACGGTCCGGGGATCAAGTTTGTAGACGATGAAAAACAGCAGGAGCGGGATGAAATCGATGAATTGTTTCACAGTGGCAGCCAGGAGCAGGATGTGGCGGCATAATAACAAACATCCTTGGCCGCGATAGGGCCAGCTGATTTGAGGTAACAAAGTCCCGTGAATGTTGATTTGCACTGCCATAGCACGGCCTCCGATGGGGCCCTGGCGCCTGCGGTTCTGGTGGCGCGGGCGTTCGAGCACGGCGTGCGAGTCCTGGCCCTGACCGATCACGATACCCTCGAAGGCCTCGACGAGGCCCGCAGTGCCGCGACCGCGCTGGGCATGCAGTTGGTCAACGGGGTCGAGCTGTCCTGTACCTGGGGCGGGGCGACCATTCATGTACTGGGCTACGGTTTTGATGTGACGGCACCGCCCTTGGTCCAGGCCATCGCCGAGTTGCGCGATGGTCGTTGGCTGCGCTCCGAGGAGATCAGCCGCAAGCTCGCCCTCAAGGGCATGCCCGGTGCGCTGGAAGGGGCCCGGCAGATCCAGCAGGAATTGGGCGACAGCGGCAACGCGCCGGCCCGGCCGCATTTTGCCGACTGGATGGTGCGCGAAGGTTTCGTCAAGGACCGCGCCGAAGCCTTCCGCAAATGGCTGGGGGCCGGCAAGCTGGGGGACGTCAAGCAGCACTGGCCGACACTCGAGGAGACGGTCGGGACACTGCGGGCCGCCGGCGCCTGGATCAGCCTGGCGCATCCCTGGCACTACGATTTCACCCGCAGCAAGCGCCGCCGCCTGATAGCCGACTATATTCAAGCAGGGGGCCATGCCATCGAAGTGGTCAATGGCCATCAGCCGGCCGAGCAGGTCGGCAGCCTGGCGATCCTCGCCCGGGAGTTTGGATTGCTGGTGAGCGCCGGCAGCGATTTCCATGGCCCGGGGGGCTGGTCCGAGATAGGCGAATATCGCCCGTTGCCGGAAGATCTGCCACCACTATGGTGTAGATTCAAACATGATCCCGTTATCGCCGCCGTCTGAACAGGTAGAACACGTGAGTCAATTTTTCCAGATTCATCCGGAAAACCCGCAAGCGCGCCTGATCAAACAGGCCGTGGAAATCATCCGTGGCGGTGGCGTGGTGGTTTATCCCACCGACTCGTCCTACGCCATCGGTTGCCAGATCGGCGACAAGAATGCCGTCGAGCGAGTCAGACGCCTGCGTCAGCTGGATGACAAGCACAACTTCGCACTCATCTGCAGCGATCTTTCGCAGTTGGGGCTGTTCGCCAAGATCGATACCGGCACTTTCCGCCTGCTCAAGGCCCATCTACCGGGCCCTTATACTTTTATCCTGAATGCCACCCGGGAAGTCCCGCGGCTGTTGTTGCATCCCAAAAAACGCACCATCGGCCTGCGCGTGCCGAGCCACCCCATTGCCTTGGCGCTACTGGCGGAGCTGGGGGAGCCTTTGATGAGCGTGACGCTGATCATGCCCGGCGAGACCGATCCGCTGACTGACCCCTACGAAATCCGCCAGATGCTCGAACATCAGGTCGACCTGATCATCGACGGCGGTTTCGGTGGCATGAAGGCCTCCACGGTGATCAATCTGGCCGACGGCGAGCCGCAGGTGGTGCGCGTCGGCTGCGGCGACCCGACGCCGTTCATGGTCGAGGCCTGAATGTCCGTTGTGGAGACCGCCGTCGACAGCGTGGACAGCCAGGCTGGCGCGCAACAGGAGCTGCCCTTCGCGATGGTCTATGGCCAGGCGGTCATGGAAATGCCCCTGGACCTGTACATTCCGCCGGATGCGCTGGAGGTTTTCCTTGAAGCCTTCGAAGGTCCGCTCGACCTGCTGCTGTATCTGATCCGCAAACAGAACATCAATATCCTCGACATTCCCGTGGCGGAAATCACCCGCCAGTACATGGGCTACGTCGAGCTGATGCAGTCGGTGCGCCTGGAGCTGGCGGCGGAATACCTGGTGATGGCGGCCATGCTTGCCGAAATCAAGTCGCGCATGCTGCTGCCGCGCTCGGCCGAAGTCGAGGAGGAAGAAGACGATCCTCGGGCGGAGCTGATCCGCCGCTTGCAGGAATACGAGCGCTTCAAGGTGGCCGCCGAGGGCATCGACGGCCTGAGCCGGGTCGGGCGCGATGTGGTGGTGCCCAAGCTCGATGCCCCCGAGGCGCGGGCACGCAAGTTGCTGCCGGACGTGAGCCTGGAAGAGTTGCTGATGTCCATGGCCGAGGTCCTGCGCCGGGGCGATATGTTTGAAAGCCACCAGGTCAGTCGCGAGGCACTGTCCACCCGCGAGCGCATGAGCGATGTGCTGGAACGGCTCAAGGGCGGCGGCTTCGTCCCCTTCGTCGAGCTGTTCACCGCCGAGGAAGGGCGGCTGGGCGTGGTGGTGACGTTTATGGCGGTCCTGGAATTGGTCAAGGAATCCTTGGTCGAGCTGGTGCAGAATGAGCCGTTCGCAGCGATCCACGTGCGAGCCCGAGCCGAATAACGAGCAAATCAATGAATCTGACTGAACCCCGCGAGCTGGCCCCCTTGCTTGAAGCTTTCCTGTTGGCCTCGGGAAAGCCGCAATCGATGGAGCGTCTGTTCGAACTCTTCGAAGAAGGCGAGCGGCCCGAGCCGGCCGTGTTCAAGAAAGCCCTGACATTGCTGGGCAAATCCTGCGAGGGTCGGGCTTTCGAGCTCAAGGAAGTGGCGTCCGGGTACCGCCTGCAAATCCGTGAGAAGTTTGCCCCGTGGGTCGGACGCCTGTGGGAAGAACGGCCGCAGCGCTATTCCCGGGCGCTGCTCGAAACCATGGCGCTGATCGCTTATCGCCAGCCGATCACTCGCGGCGAGATCGAGGATGTGCGCGGCGTGGCGGTCAACAGCAACATCGTCAAGACCTTGCTGGAGCGCGAGTGGATTCGCGTCGTCGGTTATCGCGACGTACCGGGCAAGCCGGCGATGTTCGCCACCACCAAGGCCTTTCTCGATCACTTCAACCTGAAGAACCTCGACGACCTGCCGCCGCTGGCGGAACTGCGGGAGTTGGAACCCGAGCCGATGCTGGAATTCGACGACGCTCCGGTGCCCCAGGGCTTGCAGGAACTGGCCGACGCCAGTGCCGAGCCTGAGGAGCCGAAGGAAGAGACCAGTTTCCATTCGTTGCTGCTGGAACTGGACACGATGGAGGAGGGCTTGAAGACCGACTTCGACGACCTGCTGCGTGAGGAGCCGGGCCTCGAAGAAGAAGCGGATGAACCGACGCCGCTCAGTGAAATCGAGCCCGAGCCGGAGGAGGACATCCTTGGCGTCGCCGAAGCCCGGGAAAAATTGCTGGCCGCCGTCGCCGCCCTTGCGCCGCCTGAGCCCGAACTGAGCGATGAAGAGGCCGAGGCCCGCGCCCTGGCTGAAGCGATCGAAAACGAACGGCGCCAGTTCGACGACTGACTCAACTGGTTTGCAAACACTGGCTGATCCACCGCCGTCCCACAGGGGCCTTCATTAAGTCGGGTGCCACCGATCGGCGGAAAAAGCACCAAGGGCATTTCGATCAGCTAGTCTCTGATGCGCAATCACCTCAACGAGCGTATGATTCGCGACCCTTTGGCGATCCCTTCGCCGAAAGACCTGTTTTCAAAGTGTCAGGCCAAGCCTGGCTCGACCACACCGGGAGGTGCCCAGAAATGAACGACCAAGACCAGAACGACAGCCAGGAAATCGGCCCAGCAGGCGAAAAACTGCAAAAAGTCCTCGCCCGCATCGGCGTCGGTTCGCGCCGTGACGTGGAAGCCTGGATTACCCAGGGCCGCATCAAGGTCAACGGCAAAGACGCCACCTTGGGCCTGCGCGTCGACATGCATGACGCCATCACCATCGATGGCAAGGTGATCAAGCGTGAAGAGGCCGCCGAAACGGTGCGCCGCGTGATCATGTACAACAAACCCGACGGCGAGATCTGCACCCGTGACGACCCGGAAGGCCGTCCGACTGTGTTCGACAAGATGCCGCGTCCGAAAGAAGGCCGCTGGATCAACATCGGTCGCCTGGACATCAACACCACCGGTTTGCTGATGTTCACCACCGACGGTGAGCTGGCGAACCGTCTGATGCACCCGTCCTACGAGATGGACCGCGAATACGCCGTCCGTGTGCGTGGCGAAGTCGATGACGAGATGATCGAGCGTCTCAAGGCCGGCGTCGTGCTGGAAGACGGCCCGGCGCGTTTTACCGACATCAAGCAGGCGCCGGGCGGTGAAGGTTTCAACCACTGGTACCACTGCGTGGTGATGGAAGGTCGCAACCGTGAAGTGCGGCGCCTGTGGGAATCCCAGGGTCTGGTGGTCAGCCGCTTGAAGCGTGTGCGTTTCGGCCCGGTGTTCCTCAACTCCGACCTGCCGATGGGCCGCTGGCGTGAAATGACCCAGCAGGAAGTCGACATCCTGGCGGCCGAAGTGGGCCTCAAGCCTGTGGCAATGCCGCAGATGACCGCCAAGAGCAAGGACAAGCTGGAGCGGATGCAGCGCAAGTCCTCGCGTCCGATGGGCAAGACCGAGCGCGTGCGTACACTGCGCCCGGCGGCCGACGGCGTAGCGACCGGCCCGCGTCCTTCCCGCGAGCCGCAGATCGAAGGCGAACGTCCGGCCCGCAAGCCTGCACCGCGTCAGGACGGCGAGCGTGGCCCGCGTGCGCCACGTCCGGCCAATGGTCGTACCGAGCGTGGCGAAGGGCGTGGAGCCCCGGCTGGTCGCGGTACGCCAGTGGCGGATCGCCCGGCCGACACCAAGCGCCCGGCCAAGCCTGCGCCGAAAAAGCGTCCGGGCATCATCCTGGCTGACCGCGATGCACCGTCGGGCAAGCGCCGTGGTGCCCCGGCAGGTTCGGGACAGCGTCCGGGGTTTGGGCGTCGTAAGCCGGAGTGAGGCAGCTGTGAGTTTCTAGCTGCAAGCTGCAAGAAAAAACGCCGACCGTTGGGTTGGCGTTTTTTTTGGCCTGGCTTTAGTGATGCAGCGCTTTTTGAGTCCGCCATCGCGAGCAAGCTCGCTCCCACAATGGAGCGGCGCCGAACACACATCTCCCAGTCACCAAGATCAACTGTGGGAGCGAGCTTGCTCGCGATGGCGCCAGCAGCCCCACAATCGATTTCAGCCTAAAGCACAAACCGCCCATCAAACATCGGCTCTTTGTCCAGCGCCAGCACACCGCTTTCGAAAATCAGATCCAGGTGATGGCTGCCCTTGGCGCCGCCACCGAGCCCCAGGTGCAGGCCGCAATGGCGCTCTTCGAAACCGGCGTTGCGAGCGTACAGGCTCTTGACCCCTTCGTTGGTGCCGATCCCCAGTTCTTCGATGCGCCGGTTGGACGGGTTGGCGTCCAGGTACCGGTTGAAATCGTGTTCCAGACCCGGGACATCGGTGGCGATTTTCTGGATCGTGGAGTCTTCGATCCACAGCTCCAGCGGCGACTGCAGCACGCCATATTTGCGTGCGAAGGGAATCGTGCTCAGGAAAGTCCCGACGAATTTCACCCGGCCATTGATGGTGTCGCTGTGGGTGGCGATTTCGCCGGGAGCCAGATCGTAGTTGCCGACGCCATTGATGTCGGTCCACTTCTTGACGTTGTGCAGCGCGGTGTCGAAATACGAGCCGTGCTCATCTTCGAAGCTCAACGTCGTAGCCTGGGACATGCGGCGGATCAGGTGGCTATTGAGCCCGGCGATCCGTTGGGGAATGACGCTGAAAGTGTCGTAGAAATAGTCGCCATAGTCTTTGAACAACAGCGATTTTTTCCAGTTGTCCGCCATTACGCCCTGCAGCGCGCGGACAAAGTCCGGGCCATCGGGGCGTGGGTTGGGAAGGGTGGATGAGTCGTAGAAGAAAATGTACAGATCGCTGTCGGCAATGGCCTGGGACAGGCGTTCCGTGGGTTCGAGGTCCAGGCGCATGGCGTTGAACCTGAACGGCGAAGTGCTCCCGGCTTGTTCTGCAATGCTGCCGGCCAACGCTTCGTAATCGGCGGTGTGGCCGAGCAATACCTTGGCGGGCTGGATGCCGGCCAGGGCAGGATGATGTTCGAGGTAGTAAAGGAAATGTGAGATGGCTCGTTGTGTGTCCATGCTTATTCTTCCCTGACGATTGATTTGGCTTCCTGGCAGCAGGATGCGGAGCCGACCGGCCGGATCAGCTCCGCCGGGTATCGCTTACAGAGGCCACATCGCCGTGCCGAACGGAACGACGGCGTCGGCTTGCATCATTTCAACGGCGGCTTCATGGGTCGGTGCGTCGAACCATTCATCCAGTTGCAGTTCGGTTTCCAAGTCTTTGTCCAGTGCTTGCATAGTGAATCTCCTAGATGACTTTTGCGGAAAACGCGGGCCGATTCGGCGAGTGGAACCCGGCTGAATCGGCACCGCAAAAACTCGCCGGCACGATGCCTGGGCAAGTGGCTGAAAACCTAGTCGAGGGTTTTTTGGAATGCAAAAAATTATTTTATTTTTTTTGTTTGAACTTTTTGTTCCATTTTTTCATGGGCAAATTAGCTGTTTAAAAACAGTCGTCTGGTGGGCTGTCTTCGTTAGGTAGCTATCTACCGTCAATTTGTGGTCAGGATCTGCAAACACCCTTGATGGAAAGTCTGCTTTACGCGCCGTAAAGAATTGATGACGAAAAAAGCCTTGCATGCGGGTCGTAGAGGCAGGTTTTCCCGGTTGTAAGAAAAAGCTTCCGCATGGCCTCGACGTGGACTGGTTCCGGAGCTCTGGCCCGCTTGTTTCAGCGCTTCTTCAAGGGTGAGATGCGCTCCATGCCTGTCGTGCAGGTGAATAACAAAAAGGAGGCGCAATGAACGCCGTAGCTCCGTTTTCCTTCCCCCGTGGTTGTGTTTTTCGCATTCCACGCTTCAACGGCTCGCAAGAGCCCGGACCTGTTTTCGCAGCCGCCCGAGATGTTCGAGGCGGCCCCGTGCGATCCCGGCAAATGACACGCTGATCCGGTGGTGTCTGGCAGCAGGGGGTCAGCGGTGTACAATGCGCCGCGTTTTACTGTGACCCTTCGCGTAGCCACGCACTTTCAAGGTTATCCGCCTTGTTCACTCCGCCACGCCACAAGCGTGTCGGGTTCGATTTCGTCACAGATAAAAACAAACAGGTGACGCATGACCGTTGTAAAAACGCTGAATTCCTGGTGCCTGCGCTGGGGTTTGATCGGCGCTGCTTGAGATCCGATTCGAGCGGCAACGTCTAACGAATATCATCAAACCTTGCGTGAGACCCTTTTCATGAGTGGACAAAACTCGCATTCAGGCGAGCTGAAGCGCGGCCTGAAAAATCGCCACATTCAGCTGATCGCCCTTGGCGGCGCGATCGGCACCGGCCTGTTCCTCGGCTCGGCGGGGGTGCTGAAATCAGCCGGCCCGTCGATGATCCTCGGCTACGCCATCTGCGGCTTCATCGCCTTCATGATCATGCGCCAGCTCGGCGAGATGATCGTCGAAGAGCCGGTGGCCGGCTCCTTCAGTCATTTTGCCCACAAGTACTGGGGCGGTTTCGCCGGGTTCCTGTCGGGTTGGAACTGCTGGATCCTCTACATCCTGGTGGGAATGTCCGAGCTGACGGCGGTTGGCAAGTACATTCACTATTGGGCGCCGGACATTCCGACCTGGGCCTCGGCGGCGGCGTTCTTCATCCTGATCAATGCGATCAACCTGGCCAACGTCAAGGTCTTCGGCGAGGCCGAGTTCTGGTTCGCGATCATCAAGGTCGTGGCGATCGTTGGCATGATTGCCCTGGGCAGCTACCTGCTGGTCAGCGGTCACGGAGGCCCGCAAGCGTCAGTCAGCAACCTGTGGTCCCACGGTGGGTTCTTCCCCAACGGCGTGAGCGGCCTGGTGATGGCGATGGCGATCATCATGTTCTCCTTCGGTGGCCTGGAAATGCTCGGTTTCACCGCCGCTGAAGCCGACAAGCCGAAGACCGTGATCCCCAAGGCCATCAACCAGGTGATCTACCGGATCCTGATTTTCTACATCGGTGCCTTGGTGGTGTTGTTGTCCCTGACGCCTTGGGACAGCCTGTTGGCCACCCTTAACGCTTCCGGCGATGCCTACAGCGGCAGCCCGTTCGTGCAGGTGTTTTCGATGCTGGGCAGCAATACAGCTGCGCACATCCTCAACTTCGTGGTGCTGACTGCCGCACTGTCGGTGTACAACAGCGGCACCTACTGCAACAGCCGCATGTTGCTGGGCATGGCCGAGCAGGGCGATGCTCCCAAGGCCCTGGCGAAAATCGACAAGCGCGGCGTGCCGGTTCGCTCGATCCTCGCCTCGGCGGCGGTCACGCTGGTGGCGGTGCTGCTCAATTACCTGATTCCCCAGCATGCGCTGGAGCTGCTGATGTCGTTGGTGGTCGCGACCCTGGTGATCAACTGGGCGATGATCAGCTACTCGCACTTCAAGTTCCGCCAGCACATGAACCAGTCTCGCCAGACGCCGCTGTTCAAGGCGCTGTGGTACCCGTATGGCAACTATGTCTGCCTGGCGTTCGTGGTGTTCATCCTCGGCGTGATGTTGCTGATCCCCGGCATCCAGGTCTCGGTGTACGCGATTCCGGTGTGGGTGGTGTTCATGTGGGTGTGCTATGTGATCAAGAACAAGCGCGAGGCTCGGCATGAGCTGGCCGTGGCGGCTGCCGCCAAGTAAGCATCGCTGAAAGAAGACAAACCCGGCCGAGTGCCGGGTTTGTTCTTTCAGGCCACATACAAATCCCCTGTGGGAGCGAGCCTGCTCGCGATAGCGGTGGATCAGCAGCATTGATGTTGACTGGCACACCGCTATCGCGAGCAAGCTCGCTCCCACAAGGGGTTAAGTGTTGTCTTGGGGATTCGCGGTATCCTGTGGACCCTGACACCGGACACTTTCCATGCTGGTCATTTCCAACACCGTGCACATCCCGGACGCCGAGATCGAGCTGACGGCCATTCGCGCCCAGGGCGCCGGGGGGCAGAACGTCAACAAGGTTTCCAGCGCTGTGCACTTGCGCTTCGATATTCCTGCGTCGTCGCTGCCCGAGTTCTACAAGGAACGGTTGCTGGCGCTGCGCGACAGTCGCATCACTGGCGACGGTGTGTTGATCATCAAGGCCCAGCAATACCGCACCCAGGAACAGAATCGGGCCGATGCGCTGGAGCGCCTGGTCGAACTGATCCTCAGCGCCACCAAGGTCGAAAAGAAACGCCGCCCGACCAAACCGACCCTCGGCTCGAAAAAACGTCGCCTCGAATCGAAGACCAAGCGCGGCTCGATCAAGGCCGGGCGCGGCAAGGTGGATTTCTAGAGTTTCTCCCGCGCCTCACGGTAGCGAGGCGCCTGACGGTACAGGTAGACGCTCAATGCCAACCCTCCCAGGGCCGCCAGCGCAGCGAACAGAAAAATCGAGGCAAAGCCGAAACCGGCGGCTATCGCCCCGGCCAGTGGGCCGGTGATGCCCAACGACAAATCGATGAACAACGAATAAGCGCCCACCGCCGCCCCACGGCTGGAGGCTGGCACCAGGTTGACCGCTTCCACGCCCAACGCCGGGAATACCAGCGAGAAACCGAAACCACTCAACGCCGCCCCCGCCAGTGCCCACTGTGCATCGGGCGCCAGCCATAACAGCAGCAAGCCCAGGGTTTCCACCGACAGGCACGCAATCGCGACCCTGAACCCTCCGAGACGGTTGATCAGGTTGCCGAACAACAGCCGCGCACCGATGAAACAGGCGCCGAACAGGCTCAGGCAGAGCACGGCGTTTTCCCAGTGCTGCGTGGCGTAGTACAGGGTGATGAAGGTCGCGATGGTGCCAAACCCGATTGAACCCAAGGCCAAGCCGCAGCCGTGGGGCAATACGCGCCCCAGCACATGCATGAACGGCAGGCGCTCGCCGACGACGATGGGCGCGGCGGTTTTCGGCCAAGCCAATGCCAGCCCGAGCACGGCCAGCAGGATGATGCTGGCGCCCATGCTCCACAGCCCGAGGGATTTCACCAGCCACACCCCCAACGGCGCGCCGATCGCCAGCGCGCCGTAACTGGCGATGCCGTTCCACGAGATGACCTTGGCGGTATTCGCCGCGCCGACCCGGCCGATGCCCCAGCCGATCGAGCCCGAGCCGACCAGGCTTTCGGCGCTGCCCAGCACCAGGCGACCGATCAACAGGCTGGTCAGGCTCAGGACCGGCATGCCTGCGGTCCAGGCAGAAACCAGCATGAACACGCCGCTCAAACCACACCCGGCCAGGCCGAACATGACCGCGCGCTTGCTGCCCAGGTTGTCGATGATGCGGCCCGCATAAGGACGGCTAAGCAGCGTGGCCAAGTATTGGACGCTGATCACCAACCCGGCGATTACCGCGCCGAACCCCAGCTCGCCATGGACGAACCCGGGCAGGACGGCCAAGGGAATGCCGATGTTCAGATAGCCGATAAAGGTAAACAGGACGATGGAAACGACTTGCAGCGTGACCGCCATGGGGCGCTGGAGATCTGGCATGGGGAAAAGGTCCACGGGGCAGCAGGATAGATAGGCTGCTTATGATAGCGGCGACCGCAGCGGTGGCGCGTGGAAAAGTAAAACTATTTGCCGGACGGCGGCTCGGGTGTGGTTTTGTCAGCGACCAGGTGCGCAGTGACCAGCGCGGCAATGGCATTTTCTTCCGTGCCGAACCGAGTCAGCAGGGCTGCTTGTTTCTCGGAAGAGAGGCGGGTCCAGATCTCGACCATTTTCTCGGCGGTGCCAATCAGCACGCTGGCCTGGGCCGGGCTGAAGGAGGAAGTGTCGTCGGTCATGGCGTGGGGCTCGGATTCAGGCGGTGTGGAAAGCGCATCTTAGGCTCTGTACGAAATGTGTTCGCGCGAAGGCCAGACAAGGCGAAACGGGGCGAGGAAGCGCAGTGTACTGGAGTACATGAGCATTCCGAGCCCCGTTTCAACGCAGTATGGGCGAGTGCGGATACATTTCGTACAGAGCCTTGCGCTTTCCACACAGTCTGGTGCTGCGGGTGGATCAGTCTTCGTTGTCGGCCTGGCGGCGTTCAGTGGTTTGCTGCTGCTCGGGTTGCTGGGCGTCGGGTTGCCCTCCGGCTTGCAGCGGGGTCGTCTGCTCAGGTTCGTGCAGGCTTGGGAAGGGGAGATTAGGGATCTCGTGCATTTCGCGCTCCTCGCAAAGTCTGTTGATTGATCGGGTAGATCCGCGCTTCTACAAAGCGTGGGCAGGATACCCCAGGAGAAATGACAAAAAGACTTTCAATCCTGGTGGGGCGACCGGTGGGCTTGTCTGGACAGGTCATGTCCAGCAGCGAAAACGCCGTCGCTACCGGTGGTCGGCAGGGCTCAAGAACAGGGCCTGGGGGCCGACCCTGTGTACATATCCTCCACATTCAGTAGCGAGAGTGGACCCTGGACATGGAGGTCCTTTCTTCGAAGAGATCGACTCCATGTTTCTACAAAAATCCCTGAGAGCGCAGATTCTGGCCCTGCTGAGCGGCAGCCTGTTGGCGATGCTGCTGATCGCCCTGGCCTCCTTTCATTTCCTTTCCGATGGCATCCAGAATTATCGCAGCCTGATTGATGGCCCGTTGCGTGCGTCGCAATTGATCGACGAGGCCAATCTGCAATTCAAGGTACAAGTCCAGGAATGGAAAAACGTCTTGCTGCGCGGCAAGCAGCCCGCGGACCTGGAAAAATACTGGAAGCAGTTCGATGATCGCCAGCGCGATGTCCAGAACCTCCTGGGTGAGTTGATCAAGCACGAAGGTGTCCCGGCGTCGATCAGGACGCGCATCGAACGCCTGCGGGGCGAGCACGCGCAATTGGGTGCCGCCTATCAAAAGGGGCGTGATGCGTTTGTCTCCGCTGGTGCAGACGCCGCGGCAGGGGACGCGGCGGTCAAGGGTGTTGACCGTGCCGCCAGCGAGCAGATGAGCGAATTGGTGGTGGAGCTGCACAAACTGGGCGATGAACAATCGGCGCTGATCAGTGCCGGTGCGGATCGTACGATCCTGTTGGGCACCGTGATCATGCTGCTTTCGGGATTGCTGGTCGGCTTGCTGAGTCTGTGGCTGGTCAACCGCAACCTGGTGCAGCCAATCCGTAGCCTGATCGAATACGTGACTCAACTGAGCCGTGGGCGTTTCGCCGAGCGCGTAACCAGCACACGTCAGGATGCGTTGGGCGACCTGGCCCTGGCGGCGAATACGTTGCGTGACTTCCTCGCTGAAACCTTCACCCGGCTGCAACGCAGCGCCACGGAACTGGACAGCGCCAGCGGCGAGCTCAACGCGATTGCCAGCCTGATGAGCCAAGGCACCAGCGAGCAATTCGAACGCACCGATCAAGTCGCAACGGCGATGAACGAGATGTCCGCCACCGCCCAGGAAGTTGCCCGTCATGCCGCCGACGCGGCGCGGGCCGCTGATGATGCCGATCATTCCGCGCAGTTGGGCGAAAAGGTCATGCAAGGCACCATCCACACGATCACCCAAATGCGCGGCGAGATTGCCAACACGGCCACGGTGATCCGCCGCTTGGAAACCGACAGCGGTCGCATCGGCAAGGTCCTGGAAGTGATTCGCGGGATCGCCGAGCAGACCAACCTGTTGGCCCTCAACGCCGCCATTGAAGCCGCGCGGGCCGGCGAGGCCGGGCGCGGTTTTGCGGTGGTGGCCGATGAAGTGCGCAGCCTGGCCCAGCGCACTGCGTCGTCGATCATCGAGATCAACCAGATCATCCAGACCGTTCAGACAGGCGCGGTGGACGCGGCCCAGGCCATCGAGAGCGGGCAGTCGCGCAGCGAAGAAAGTGTCGAGCAGGTGACTCAGGCCGGCGAGATGCTCGAACGTATCACCCAGGCTGTCGAAGCGATTCGCGACATGAATCGCCAGATTGCCACGGCGGCGGAGGAGCAGACCTCCGTGGCCGAGGACATCTCGCGCAATCTGACTGAAATCACCTGCATCGCCAGCACCAACCTGGACAATGTGCAGCGTACTGAAGCGGCCAGTCGGGATCTGCACGGGTTGTCGGGGCAGTTGAACGAAGTGACGGCGCGGTTGAGTGCCTGACGACATTGATCGGTTTGGAACAGGGCTTGGTTAACACCCGTGGCGAGGGAGCTTGCTCCCGCTGGGCTGCGCAGCAGCCCCAAAGCCATTCAGCGCGGTGCGACAGCTTTTACGACTGCTGCGCAGCCGAGCGGGAGCAAGCTCCCTCGCCACAAGGTTCCATGCAAACTTGAAGTGAACCAGCTCAATAATCGCGCCGCTTGCGAAACGCCCATCGGCCTGCAATCACGGTGAAGGTGGCGACCAGCGCCACCAGGATCCAGAAGCCCTCGGGATCACTGGCCAGCGGCACGCCGCCGACGTTCATGCCGAAGAAACCGGCAATGATGTTGATGGGCAACGCCAGTACCGTGACCACCGTCAGGGTGAACAGGGTACGGTTGCTTTGTTCGTTGAGGTTGGCGGCGATTTCTTCCTGCAGCAACTTGATGCGCTCGCCCAGGGCCGTGAGATCGTTGATGATCAGGGCGAACTCCTCGGTGGATTTGCGCAGTTCCTTGACGTCTTCTTTCTGCAGCCATTGCGGCGGGCGATTGAGCAGACGCAGCAGCGAACCCGGCTCCAGGGCCAGCAGACGTTGCAAGCGCACCAGCACCCGGCGTTGGCTGCCCAGTTCGGCGCGGTTGGTGGACAGGCGTGAAGACAGCAACTGATCCTCGATCTGGTCGACGCTGAGGCTGGTCTTGCGCACGATCTGGGTCAGCACCTCGCCTTGGTCGCGCAGCAGATGCACGAGCAACTCCAAAGGTGACCGAAAGCACTCGCCGGCCTTGACCGATGAGCGAAGCTTGTCGACCGAGTGCAGCGGTTGCAGGCGTGCGCTGACAATCAGCCGACTGCTCACGCAAACCCACAACGTGGACACATCCGAGGACACCAGGTTGCTGAGGTTGAACACCACATCGTTGACCACGGCGAGCAAGGCCGAGTCCACGTGCTCGATGCGGGTCGAGCGCGAGCCCTCGTGCAAGGCTTCGAAGAATTCCTGGGGCAAGGCCAGCCGGCTTTTCATCCAGCGCTCGCACGCGGCGTGGGCCAAATTCAGGTGCAGCCAGAGGAATTCGTCGGGATCTTGCGGTTGTTGCAGGCTTTGCAGGGCCTGGGCCGAATCAATTTCTCGTCCGCGCTCGCCAGGCAGGAAGCGAAACCCGTAAAGCAGGCCGAACAGGTCCGGGTCGCGATGGCTTTGGTCGATGCTGTGGTTCATGAAGGCTCGCTGGCGGGAGTGCCTGTCGCGGCGATGACAGGTTCACTTGTGCGGCATCATTGCAGGGTTCTTTGAAGGTTTTGTGACGGTTGGGCTGCGGCGAAGGCTTGGTCAGCGTTCACGAAAAAGCCGCGCAACTTTCAAGTTGCGCGGCTTCTTTTATTTCCATGGATCAAGTGTCTTGTTTGTTCGACAAGACTTTGCCAGTGGTGGCGTCGAAATCAACGTCAAATTCCTTGCCATCGGCAGTTTTGAGTTCCACTTCATATTCGTAGCCGTTGAAGTGGTTATCCAGGTCGGTGTCGGTGATGGTGGCGCCCGGGTGCAACTTCAGGGCTTCGGCATTCATCGACTCGAGGGATTTGATCTTGCCGTCCTTGACCAATTGAGGAATCTGGTCGATTCGTACATCCGCCTGGGCCAGGCCAGCGGTGAGGGTCAGGGCGGCAGCGGTGAACAGGGCAGTCAAAGTTTTCATCTGTCTTTCCTTGGTGTCGTTAAAGGGTGATTCGTTTAAGTGGGGCCAGATTATCTCTGGCAACTTAATTCACCCTTAATTCGGAAAACTTGCGCCGACCGCACCGATCCGCCCCCGATTCTTAATAACCGTTCTTCTCCAATAGTTGCACCACACTGCCGGTTTCGGGACGCTTGAAGTACTTGAGCAACTCACTGGAGCGGTTGGTGAAAATGCCATCTACGCCGGCATCCATCACTTTCTTGAAGTCCACCGGTTCATCCACGGTGTAGACATGTACCAGCAGACCCTGGTCATGGGTGTACTGGTTCATCCACGGTTTCACCAGGTCCGAATAGCTCTGGCTGCCACCATGGGTCAGTGCCGCTGAAGGTCCGGTGCCGATGGCGCCGTGGGCCTTGGCGTACTGGATCCATTGCTCGAACTCGGCCTTGTCCTTGGGCTCCTGTCTGGCGTAGTAGGCGGCCTTGTCGGTTTCGCCGGACTCGGCGAATGTCACTTTTGATTTAGGCTCGATGTTGCCTTCACCCACCCACAGCAGCAGGATTTTCGGCACCTTGGGCATTTCCTGATGAAGCAGTTCCAAGCTGCTCTTCTCGAACGTTTGCAAGACCACTTTGCCTTTGCCCTGGCCCACGCCGGTGGCGCGTTTGGCCAGCTTGGACCCGGACGGACTCAGCCAGCCACGGTCCTGCAATTTGTCCTTGAGGTCACGTTCGATGCCGGGAAACAGCTTGGGCTCCTTAGTCTCGATGTACAGCCCTGGTTTCTGCTGGGGGTTGCCCTCGGCGATGTTGATCACCTCGTCCAGCGTCAGGATCTTCAAGCCCACAAAGGAAGGCCGAGCACGGTCCGGATAAGCCGCGTTGAACCAACTGCCGGCGTCCAGCGTCTTGAGTTCGGCCATGGTGAACGCGTTGGCGCTGCTGTCGTTGCGCTCGGGAAACTTGGTCGCGACATCGGTGGTGCGCAGCAGGTTGTCGTCATGCAAGACGAACAGGACGCCGTCCTTGCTGCGTTGCAGGTCGAGCTCCAGGTAATCCGCTCCCAGGTCCCTCGCCAGCTTGTAGGCTGCGGCGGTCGATTCCGGGGCGTCGAACGAGGCGCCGCGATGGGCGATGACCGCTGGATGGGGAATCCCCTGCTGGGTTGCCAGGGCCTTCGGACTTGGCGTTTCGAGGGCGTGTGCCTGGCCGAGGCCGAGCAACAGGCCGAGCATCAGGGCGCTACGGGTAAAGGTGACAGGCATGCTCGAGATCCTTTCGTGGTTTCTGTAAAACCTCTCTTTTAACAATTGAACGCTGCGGACGCTATCGCCATACCGACATTGACCTGCGTAAAGCAGATTTTCCCACGCACTTTCCAACCACTTTGCAGTACCCTTGGTCGCACCAGTTTCCCCGGTAGAGGGAAACCTGAACGTCATTCGCTTGCCCTGCGTGTAAACCATCGATCAGACGTCCCACGGGACGCATCCATGAGGTTTACCATGCGCATCACTTCGACACTCATCTGCCAGGCCGCCGACCAGCTAAAAGGTTTTGTCGGCCTGAACCGCAAGACCGGCCGATACATCGTGCGTTTCAGCGAAGACGCTTTTGGCATGGACGTCGCCGATGACGGCATCATCCCCACCAGCGAATTTGCCTGGGCCCCGGCGGCAGACGGCACCATGGCGCTCAAGCGCGAGCGAATCCAGTTGCTGTTGGACCAGAACGTCGACGACCGGATCAACCTCACCGAGCCGCTGCGTGTGTACATGGCCCGCAGCGATCTGCCGGAAATTGTTGCGGTGCGGCAGTTGGTCGAAGGCTGAAAACCTGGATCTGTGAACACCAAAGATTCAATGTGGGAGCGGGCTTGCTCGCGAAGACGTAGGCACATTCAACATCGCTGCAGCTGACCCACCGCTTTCGCGAGCAAGCCCGCTCCCACAGGTTCTGTGGCCTGGCATCAAGTTTGGCGTTGGAAGGCATAGTCTCGTTCGACCTTGCACACCCTCGTCTGGAACTCGGCATACCAGGTTGATCGGCCACGTTCACGGATCGCGACGTGTTCGGGGTGATGCTTCCAGGCCAGGATGGCTGCTTCATCGTTCCAATAGGAAACAGTGATCCCCAGGCCGTCGTCGCCACGGGCCGATTCGACGCCCAGGAATCCGGGCTGCTCCCGGGCAAGGGCGAGCATGCGCTCGGCGGCTTCGGCGTAGCCTTGGTCCCCCTCGGTACGCAGGGAGGTGAAAATCACGGCGTAATAATGGGCGGCGCTCATGGCGTTTTCCTCGCGCAGGCTTCGACAAAAGCGCTGACCAGTGGCGGCACGCGGCCTTCCAGTGCGGCGCGTTCTGGCTGGAACAATGTTGCGACAAAGAAAGGATGATCGCGCAGTTCCACGGCTCGCAGGTCGCCGGCCGAATCCCTCGCAACGGCGTGCAGGCGCTGACTCAGCAAGTCTTTTTCAAAATCTGGATTAACCCCGAATCGGCAATGGTAGCCCTCGAACGCGGTCTGTCGGCCATAAGCCTTGGCAATCAGCGAGCCCGCATCGAGCTGAAGGCTGTCGATGGTCTCGACCAAGGCACAGCTCAGCGGCGTCAATAATGCCCGTTCAGCTTTCGGGGTCCTTTCGCCATGGACGGCGTCAACCCAGCCCATCACGTTGCGGGCATATTCCAGCACGGCATGCTGAAAGCCGCCGCAGGTGCCGAGGAAAGGCCGACGTTGTTCGCGGGCAAAACGAATGGCTCGCAAGGCGCCTTCTTCATTTTGGTAGGGGCTGCCGGGGACGCACCAGACACCATCGAAGTCATTCAACAACGTATCGTCGACAAGCCCGTTGGTGGCCAGCCACTGGAAGCGAATGTCGTGGCCCGTATGCCTGCCGGCCAGTTCAAGTGCGAGGGGGATCGCTCGGTGAGCGGTGATTTGCGGGTCATAATCGCCGACCAGGGCGATGTTGAGGGGGTGCTGTTTTTCCATGGGTGGCTCGCCGCTTGTTGATTCCTGGTTGCCACTATAGATTGGCGTTCACGCAATCAATATTGGCGTTTACCCAAGTGATCAATGCAGCTGCGCACTATCGTCTGGACTATCCCGACCTGTCCCTGATCCTCGCGCTGGTCCGTGGCGGCTCTCTGGCACGGGCGGCTCGACTGCTGGCGGTGGATGTCTCCACCGTCTTTCGCTCGGTGCGTCGTTTGGAGGCCGCCCTCGGCCAGCCCTTGTTCGATAAAAGTCGTTCGGGTTACTTGCCCACGAGCCTGGCCCAGGCGTTGGCCGAACAAGCCGAACGGGCAGAGCAAGCCTTGGAGGCGGCGCGGGTGGGCGTGGAGCAGGGCGGTGAAGTTATCAGCGGGACGGTGCGCCTGACCTGCAGTGACTCAGTCCTGCAAGCGTTGTTGTTGCCGGCACTTGCGCGTTTCATGCCGGCTTATCCGGCGTTGAGCCTTGAACTGAGCACTTCCAACGACTTTGCTAACCTGAGCCGCCGCGATGCCGACGTTGCGTTGCGATTGACCCGTACACCGCCGGAGCATCTGGTCGGTCGAAACCTGGGCAGTGTGGCTTACCGGATATGTGCCGGGGCCGAGTATCTGCGCTCGACGAATACCCAGGCGCTGGCTTCCATGACGTGGATCGCGCCGGACGATTTCCTGCCCGATCACCCCACCGTGGCCTGGCGTCGTCAACATCTACCCGGCGTGGTGCCCGCCTATCGCTGTAACAGTATGCTCTCGGTCACCGAGCTGGTGCGGGCCGGCCTGGGGGTTGCGGCGCTGCCGGACTTTCTGATCGATGAAGGCAAGGGCCTGATGCCTTTGGGCGAACCGCTGGAGGGTTACGACACGGCGCTGTGGCTGCTGACCCGTCCGGACTGCCGGGCCTTGCGTTCGGTGGTGACCTTGTTCGACGAGTTGGGGCGCAATCTGCGCTGGCGCTGATATTCAGGTCTCGTAGCGACTCAGGAACATATCGAGCGCCGACTCGATCACCCGGGTCTGCTCCTCCTGAGTCAGGCTCGGTTGGCCCATTGAAACCTGCGGCCAGAACGCGAACGTCTTGAGCAGCCCATGCATCTGTTGGGCGGCGAAGGCTGGCTCAACGGGCTTCAACCGACCATCGGCCTGGGCCTGGCGAATCCAGGCCGTTAGGCCTTCTTCGCGTTCACCCATGCGCGACACCATGTCTTGTGCTCGCTCCGGGGAGTGAATCGTCGCCGCGATGGCAATGCGTGCCAGGTCGAGGAAATTCTCGTCCGCCAGCAGCTGCAGTTTGGCTTGCAACAGCGTTTGCAATTGCTTCCGTAGTGGCGCCTGAGAGCGGTAGGGCATGTCTTGTTCCGCAGTGATGCTGTTCCATAACCGATTCAGGATTTCGGCAAACAGTTCTTCCTTGCTCGGGAAATGGTTGTACACCGTGCGTTTGGATACGCCGGCAGTCGCCGCGATCCTGTCCATGCTGGTGACCTCGAAACCGCTGCTACGGAATTCAGCAATCGCGGCTTGGAGGATGGCTTCGCGTTTTCGCTCGGTGAGGCGTTGCGGTGCGGTCATGGGCATTCGTCGGTCGAAGGAGAGAATTTACACTCGGCAGTTTACTTGGCTGGAGGATTCATGCAATGTAGAAACTACACCGAGTGGTGTAGTTTTCTGAATCAAGCGGCTGAGCGTGTACGTAGCGGCCATCCAGCGTCCACAACGGCGAAGCGCAACAGCGCTGACGCCCTTGGAGTTATCGCATCATGACCATTTCTTCTCCGGATAACCCTGCATCGCGACATGAACAGGGCAAGTATCGCAATCATGCCTTCACACCGCGCGAAGGCTTTGGCACCACCCTGCGCATCATCTGGAACATGATCTTCCACAAGCCGCACTCCACCCGTCCTGCGGGTGCCATCGACGTTCGACCGTTGACACGTGCCGCGTTGCTGGCCGCGCCGAACCACAGCGTCTTCCGCCTGGGCCATTCCACCGTGCTGCTCAAGCTGCGGGATAAATTCTGGCTCACAGACCCCGTTTTCTCCGAGCGCGCCTCACCTGTGCAATGGGCCGGCCCCAAGCGTTTTCACCAACCGCCCATCAGCCTGGAAGAATTGCCGCCCATCGAAGCGGTGATCCTTTCCCATGATCATTACGACCACCTCGACCATCAGGCCATTCTCAAGCTGGCGACCAAGACCCGCCACTTCCTGGCGCCCCTGGGCGTAGGCGACACCCTGATCAAATGGGGTGTCGACGCCAGCAAGGTGCGCCAGTTGGACTGGTGGCAGGGCACCGAGGTTGACGGCATCGAATTCATAGCCACGCCCTCCCAGCATTTTTCCGGACGCGGCCTGTTCGACAGCAACAGCACCCTGTGGGCCTCGTGGGTCATGATCGACGGCGCCACACGAATCTTCTTCAGCGGCGACACCGGTTACTTTGACGGTTTCAAGCGCATCGGCGAACGATACGGCCCGTTCGATCTGACGCTGATGGAAACCGGCGCCTATAACGTCGATTGGCCTCATGTCCACATGCAGCCGGAGCAAACCTTGCGGGCCCATATCGATCTCAAGGGCCGTTGGCTGTTGCCAATCCACAACGGCACGTTCGACCTGGCGATGCATGCCTGGTATGAACCCTTCGATCGAATCCTGGCCCTGGCCTGGGAACGCAACGTCTGCATCACCACGCCCCAAATGGGCGAAGCTTTCACACTGACGCAGCCGCAATCTGGCCGCGCCTGGTGGCTGGACGTGGAATCCTCGACGTATCAAGACCAAGCTGGGATCGCCTAGAACCTGCGCGGTAGGTTTTACTCGATCATCGCGTAATCGGGCCGCCCCATCGGGTCTGGCGTCGCGCCCTTGATGTTCATGCCGCGCCCCGGTGCGAAGCCGGGGAAGAACACCAGGCCCTCGGCTTCCAGGCGAAACGCCAGGGCCAGGCGGGTCACGTCGAGCAAGTCGCCACCGGCTTCGAAGCGCCGGATAGCCTTGACCGACACGCCGGACTGCCGGGACAGCTCCTCGACACTCCAGCCCAACATGGCGCGGGCCTGTGCACTGTGGGCGGGGGTGAATTGATAGACAGCGATGCGTTCCAGGGTGGTTTTGATTGCGAGAGAGGCCATGAGCAGCTCCAAAGCGGCGGATTATAAATACTGTGTTTTTGTACAGTTGTTTTGAGGCCGCTTCAATCTCATTTTTTTGATCAACGACCAGCGGTCATCTCCAACCAGGTGCTCGGAGCATGGCCGAGCGTGCGGCGAAACATGGTGGAAAATGCCGCTGGGCTGTCATAGCCCAAGTCCAGGGCGATGCGCGTCACCGAGTCCCCGTCAGCCAGGCGAGGCAGCGCCGCCATCACGCACGCCTGTTGACGCCATTGACTGAAACTCAGGCCAGTGTGCCGACTGAACAGCCGATTGAACGTGCGTAAGCTGATGTGCAACTGCGCCGCCCATTTCACAGGCGAGGCATGGGCGTCAGGGTGTGTCAGGAACGCCTGGCATAGTTCGAGCAGTTGAGGATCCCGTGGCATGGGAAGGTGCAGCGGCAAATGGGCACTGCGAAGCAGTTCATGCAATAGCAGGCCTATCAGCGCACCGTCCCGTCCAGCCTCGTCGTATTCCGGCGCAAGCTCGACGGCTTCCATCAACAACTGACGCATCAAGGGCGACACGCTGATGACTTGGCAGCGCGAATCCATGGCCGTTACCGTGGCCGGTTCGATGTAGAGACTGCGCGTACTCACGCCCAGCATCAGTACTTCATGATCAATCCCCGGCGGAATCCACACCGCCCGTTGCGGTGGCACCACCCAGTTGCCATCCGCCGTGCAGACCTGCATCACCCCGGTGGCGCCGTAGAGTAACTGCGCGCGGCGATGGCGATGCAACGGCAACATTTGGCCGTGGGCGTAGTCGGTGCCGATGGCAACGACGGCCCTGGGTGTCGCATCCAATAGATCGATAGAGCTGTTGCGCATCGATGGGCTACTCGCAAATTGGCGTAAACGCGAACATTGTTGGCTTATTTGCTGCGGCGAGCCAAGCTTGGCGTTCTTATCGTAGGCGTCTCCCCATTTCACGGATTCGCCGCGATGTTCTATGTATTGCTTGCCTGTTTTGGCTGCCTGAGTGGTGTGACGGCCGTGTTGTTCGGCTTCGGCGGCGGCTTCGTCGTGGTGCCCTTGCTATACCGCATGCTCACCGCCAGCCACGGTACCGACGACCCAATCGGCCAATCGGCGATGCACATTGCCGTGGCCACCTCGACCTGCGTGATGATCGTCAACGCGCTGATCGCCACCGTGAAGCATCACCGCGCCGGTAATCTTATTTGTCATTATGTATGGCCGTTGGGCGGCTTCATTGGCCTGGGCGCTATCATCGGAGCCGTTGTCGCGATGTGGTCGAACAGCGAAGTCATTCGCTATGCCTTTATCGTTTACCTGGGCGTGACCATTCTGGACTGCTTGTTCCGACGCGGTTTTCTGACACAGTCTGACGCTGCAGTCCCACGGAGATTGAGCAGCACAGAGGTCTCGGCAGGCGGGATCAGCATCGGTGTCATTGCCACTTTTCTGGGCGTGGGTGGCAGCGTCATGACGGTGCCCTTGCTGCGCCGTTGCGGGCTGAACATGTCCCGCGCGACGTCCATGGCCAACCCGTTGAGTTTGCCGGTTGCGGTGGCCGGGACGTTGACTTACATGCTCATGGCTGGGTTTACCGAGTTTGATTTGGGGGCTTGGTTTGTTGGGTACGTCGACTTGATGGCCTTCGCTGTGCTGACACTTGGCGCGCTGCTGGGTATCCGTCTGGCAACGCCATGGATCGGACGGATACCGGATAGGCTTCACGCCTGGGTCTATATTGGATTGTTGGTCGTTGTGATGCTGGGCATATCGATAAGATAAAATCTCCGTGCAGCGTTGCTCCATGTCTTGTTGAAGGAGAGTGGCATGTCGATATCCGACAGTGATTGGAAGCGTTACAACGAGCTCAGCGAGCTGGCGTTGGAACGCTTCTGCCAAGGCGTTCTTTCGGATGCCCAGACAGTGGCTCAGAACGAAGCTCTATCCGCTCACGCTCGATATCGCACGCTCTACCGGCTCATGCGAGATCGTGACAAGAGCTTGGCGATGGCGTTCAACGTAGGTCGACGTCGAGACATTTCCTTATCGTTGAGATAGCTGATTGCGTACGACCTGTTGAGCGATCAGGAATTGACGATTCTGAATGAGGAGCTTCGTGAAAGAGTTTCCGACGCTGTTCGCCAACCGTTCGAGATTGAATGGGCCGACGACGCCTAGCGTCTCTCATATTTTCCGAGAGTTTAAATGCTGATCTTCAACTGCACCGAAGCGGCCAGTAATTTTTTCAGCCGCGTGAGCAAAGGTAAGAAAGTCACCCCGATAGAGAAACCGCCATCCCCTGTTATCGAGGACGATGAGCTGGGTGAGCTCGACGAGCAATGGCTGGTTCATGTAATCACTGTGCAGCGCAAACACGTGTTGTTCGTCATCCACGTGCGAACCCGTTATTGCATGATTTTCGCCGGTGCTAAAAAAGCGGAAATTGAAGGTTTTGTTCACCGGTTTTCCGAACGATGGATCAATGGCTTGATGCGTCACGCGGGGCAGCATGATCTTCTTCGCTGGGTCGATGATGAAGCGATGATGGAGCGCTTCCAGGAAAGTTGTCGTGATTACATCTTTTATAAACGTGGCCATCGTGGTGCGCAAAAGCACCTCAACGAGATTTCCTGGATTTTTGAGGACTGCGCTGCCGAATGGGGCACGTTACCCTCTGATGAGTCTCTGCAGGTCGCTTCGACGGCAATATGAATGACACCCCGAGAAGCAGTAAGGGACATAAGGACTATTACTACCCGGACGAAGAAATGATCGTCCATTGGTTGCGGCGTTATGGTGGCTTGGATGAGCCTGCCGCCCAGGCAGCACGTGAGCGGCACATCGAAGTGAAACGAGAGATGCGGTCGTTCGAGCGGCAACTTGCCCAAGAAGCGCAATGAAGGAGGCGTAGCGCTACGGCTAGCCAAGGCGAAATCAGTTATCGGTTAGCCCCGGCGCCTCCCGAATAATAAAGTGATCCAGGTTCTCGATATTGGCACTGAACACCCCGAACGTTTCTTCGGGGTTCTTTTTGCTCGGTACTTGTTTGAACTCCGGCGTCACGCCATAAAAGAAGCAATACAACGGCGCATCACTGTCGATGGCGTGCTTGATCTCAGCCAGGAACGCTTTGCGCTTGCGGTAGTTATCGATCAGCTTTTTGCTCAGGTAAACGTTGACCGAGTAAGGTTTTTTCTTCGCCTCGTCCGGTTGCTTGAACCAGACCTTTGCTTCGAAATCGATGCGAAAGCTCAGCGTGTAATCCTTGATTTCCTTGATCTTGCCCCAGTAAATCAAGCCCCTGTTGTCCTGCAAATACTCGATCTTCTTGAAGAACAATCCATAGGGCGCCGTGTGCTCGCCAATCTTCAGCGGCATGCGCTTGAGCAGATCCTTGTCCGCGAAGTTCGAGACGAAACACTCCACTGGGTGGGCGAAGACGCTGGTTTTGTCCGGTGTCGAGTCCTGGGCGGAATGAGCGTTATCACCATGGGACGATAGGGTGGGCGACGTAGGCCGAGTCGCTGCCTCAACGTCCTTCGACGGATCGGACGGCTTGCGCACGTACTGACGCCGAGTCAGTAACAACTCCGACGGAAAATGCTCCTCGCGGTCGTCATCTGCCTCAACGCTTTGCGCATCAAGCCCTGGCGTTTTTGGACTGACATAAGGGCAGCCTTCGATATGCTGGGTCGTCGGCTGATTCTTGAAATGCGGCGTGCGGATGTAATTGACGTTCTTGGCATTGAACGTCGTCAGCCGATTCCCCTCATCAAACGCCGCCCGACAGGCATCGTTGGGGCACTGAAAGCGCTCCTTGGCCGAATCGAAGGCCATGGTCTCGTCGAAATTCAGGTCCCGAACGTCATAGATCGAAAGCTTGGCATCGAGGCTGAGGCAATAGGCGGTATCGAATTTCATCGGGGCTCGGGTCCGTGAGAGGAAGTGTATTAATACCGAAGGGCAGGGCGGGATGCACCCGAAGTTTCAACGCATCACAAACCCCGTGGGAGTGAGCTTGCTCGCGATTCCCAGAACCAACCTGGCCATCAAGCCCGCCGCCCGCCTGCGCCCTGACATCGACCCGTGGCGAGGGAGCTTGCTCCCGCTGGGCTGCGGAGCAGCCCTCGTTCTGCAGCTCCAGGTCCAATTAGTCGGTATTAGAATGCCGATTATCTGCCGCGTTCCGCCTTTAATCGGAATTATATTGCTGGTAGAGAGGCTTTTGGCGAGACTAACCGGCATCATAGTTCCGGTTGATTTAAAAATGTCCGAACAACTCACCATCCAGACTTACGTTGAAGGCCACTGGCGCGACGCTGTGGTCTTCAGCGTGTCGAACGCTCAGAAGGTTGAGGAGTCGCGATGCAGCGTATCCTACGACCAAGATTACTTGGTTCACTTCATTCATAAGCTAGATACCGCATTTGAACACGCCCTCAGCGTAAATCTTCCGCTGAGCTGGAATGCTGTCGATGGTAAAGGCTATCCCCCATTCGTCTACGACATCATACCGGCCGGAGCTGCTCGGAAATCGTTGCAGAAGAGATTTGGTGAGGAAAAGCCAGACGGCATGGACATGAGTTTTTTCCTCCTGAGTCGCTGCACACCTTCTCCCATTGGGCACTTGAGGGTGAAGGAGTCTTTCGAGCAGATCGACCAGACTCGCAAAGAGGCCTTTGCACGCAAAGAAATCGTAGACAGAACAAATGACTTCCTCGAATACGCCTATGAATCTGGCGCTGCGCTGGGCGGTGCTACGGGCGCTCAGGGGGAAGCTCCAAAGCTGATTATGGTTGAGGATGGGGATGGCGCGCTTTATGCCGATGCGATGCTTTCTGACGAACTTGCGCGTCGTCATTGGTTGGTGAAGTTTGCTCGCAACCAAGCGACTGAGCGCGACAAGAACATCCTGCGGGCCGAGTACCACTATTACAAAGCGATCTCCCGACTCGGTTTGAAGACGATATCTACAGATGGACTGGTGCTTGAGGAAGCCGATAAGCCAAGCCTGTGGATGCCGCGCTTTGATCGGCGAGTCGCCAACGACATGGTGGAGAGGATTCCGGTCGAGTCGATTTATTCAGTGTGTGAGAACACCGAGCCTGGTTCGAGAATGAATCATGAGGATGTACTCAGTCGCCTGATTCACCTGTGGCGCACGAATGGGCAGGAAGGTGAGCTTGAGGAACTGGTATTTGAATACCTTCGCCGTGACCTGCTGAACCGTATCCTGGGAAATTCGGACAACCATGGGCGCAACACGGCCATCTTCAGATATCGGGACAAATTCGAACTGGCGCCGATCTATGACCTTGCACCAATGGTACTCGATCCGGAAGGTGTCACTCGGGTAACCAAATGGAAGGCTGAGCGTATGGGAAGTCCAGACTGGAAAGCGGTCTGCAGTGACTTCCAGGACTTGGTCAGCCCTGACGTGCTTTTCGAGCGTCTGCTTGGAGCCGCCGAGATATTCAGGGCTTTACCGGATCTGCTGGTTGATCTTCCAGAGGAAGTGAGGCGCGCTCAGTCTATTCCGCTGAACAATTTGGATAAGCGCCTGGCTGAATGGGGGCTGCGATGAAAGAGAACATCAACGAACGGCGCAGGGAGCTCATTGACGACATCGTCATGCAACATGTGACGGGGATCGAAACCCTGGGAACCGCTATTCGCCGTCTACGGCTTGAGGTGACCGGCCTGGATCAGGAAACCTTTGCTCTCATGTGCAACATGTCGACCAAGGCCCTGTACCAGATCGAGAAGGACAAGGGCAATCCAACCCTTAGCACCATCGAAGCCATCTTGAGAAAGTTCGGGCTGCGCCTGGGGCTGACGAAGTCTGCCACGACCCTTTACACGCCGCCGCCCAAGCCGCAAAAAACGACTCCCCAAATGCCCATTCGCGGTGCTAATCCTAAACGCAAAACCGCAGCACAGCTCGGTACGAAGGCCAAGGATGGCGACAAGGGCGCGGCCGGGTAGGTGGAGAAATGTTCAGAGCAGAGACTTGGAGCGCCAGCTTGAACCTATCGAGCGCTCAAGCTTGGGTCAGTTGAATCCGTGGAGACGGTGCATGAGTGAACAGGTGGAAGTAACCTTGCGCGAAGCAAAGTCCCAGCTCTTACAACTGGGTGCGCGTGCATGGCAGGGCGACAGGGTGGTGATCACCAAGGCCGGCAAGCCTTATCTGGAACTGCTGCCTCATGTCGCTACACCGCAGGCGCGCAAGCCTGGTCGATTGAAGGGGAATATTCGGATGCTGGCGGATTTCGACCGCACTCCGGAGGACGTCATCAAGGGGTTTGAGGGCTAGCTCTGAGTTCAGGCGAATCTTCTTGATCTGAGAGTTCAGCAGATACCTCAGCCATGCAGGCCTCGTCGAACTCTCGCATGGTGGCCTCGTCGATAGCGCCTACTTTCAGCAACGCTTCGGCCGAGCTGTGAATCGACTCGAAGGCCTCACTTCTTATTTTTTTCGTCATTACATATCTCCATAAATTCTTTTCTATCAACAGACGCTGAAGTTCTCAGAGCCTACACCCGTGGCGAGGGAGCTTGCTCCCGCTGGGCTGCGCAGCAGCCCTCATTCCATATGACCAACAAAAAACGTCGCTCGAACACGGACGACGGCCTCTGATTGAATCTCAAGACCCTCGCAAAATCCGAGAAGCTTTCCGCCACCAGGATTCGTGCTGCCCAAACGGATCATCCACCAGCACCGCTGGCATATCCCGCAAACGAATCCATGGCTCATCCTGCCAGTGCAGCATGCAGAGCGACATCTTCGGCCAATCCAACACGCTCAACGTAGGCCGTTCCACCTTATGCGAGTAGCGCTCATCCCGCAGGGTTGGTACCACCTGATGCGTGATCCACTCACGCAGCAACCGATACTCAGGGCAGTAGTGATAAACCAGCAGCGCATAAACGCCTGACTCGCTCAGCATCAGACGCTCTTCGGTCAAGCCATGGACATGCACGAGCATCATCCGGCGCTGGTCAGGGTCAAGCTTGCGGGTCATGCGCTCGTCGAGGTGCTTGCTCATCAAACGCCCCAAATCGGAGGCGCTGAACCAAGCCTGGTTTTCAAGCAGAAGGGCATGAAAATTAACGTTATGACGGGTAAAAACCGCCGGAGTGTAAGCGTCAGGCATGACGGTTCTCCGAGACATACGGAGAGCAGAGCTGCGTTCTTGTGGGCATAACTACCTCTACGTTTGAAAGTTAGTGGCGCGAGCCCGACGTAGAGGATGTAAGAAAAATCCCAACTGGCTATTTCCCCACACAGAATTGCACGTGTCCTCGGACAGTACGCGATTCCATGTTCGGCGATTAGCTACTACGTTGGGCGTTTCTTAGGCACCTGCGACTAAGATAGGTAACGAGGCGATACGGGGTCAATACGGAAAAAATCTGAGTTTGTTGTAGGGCAGAGGTGGTATGCCTGCCTGAAGTTAAACGCGGTTTGGGCCCCTGTAGAAATGCAAAAACCCCGTTTTCACGGGGTTTTAGTTACGCATGCAGCCTAGGATCTGTCTTTCGAATCAATCCCAGCTCAAAGCCCCACCCGTCTGATACTCAATCACCCGAGTCTCAAAGAAATTCTTCTCTTTCTTCAAGTCCATGATCTCGCTCATCCAAGGGAACGGGTTGGTCGTCCCTGGGTACTCTTCCTTCAAGCCAATCTGCGACAAGCGACGGTTAGCGATGAACTTGAGGTAGTCCTCCATCATCGCCGCGTTCATCCCCAATACACCGCGAGGCATGGTGTCGCGGGCGTATTCGATTTCCAGTTGGGTCCCTTGCAGGATCATCTGGGTCGCTTCTTCCTTCATCTCGGCATCCCATAAGTGTGGGTTTTCGATTTTGATCTGGTTGATCACATCGATACCGAAGTTCAGGTGCATGGATTCGTCGCGCAGGATGTACTGGAACTGCTCGGCGACGCCGGTCATTTTGTTGCGGCGGCCCATGGAGAGGATCTGGGTGAAGCCGCAGTAGAAGAAGATGCCTTCCAGGACGCAGTAGTAAGCGATCAGGTTGCGCAGCAGCTCTTTGTCGGTGTCCGGGGTGCCGGTTTCGAACTTCGGATCGGAGATCGAACGGGTGTATTTCAGGCCCCAGGCGGCTTTTTTCGCGACCGATGGGATCTCGTGGTACATGTTGAAGATTTCGCCTTCATCCATGGCCAGCGATTCGATGCAGTACTGGTAGGCGTGGGTGTGGATCGCCTCTTCGAACGCCTGGCGCAGGATGTACTGGCGGCACTCCGGGTTGGTGATCAGGCGGTACACGGCCAGGACCAGGTTGTTGGCAACCAGGGAGTCGGCGGTGGAGAAGAAGCCCAGGTTGCGCATCACGATGCGGCGTTCGTCGTCGGTCAGGCCTTCCGGGTTTTTCCAGAGGGCGATGTCGGCGGTCATGTTGACTTCTTGCGGCATCCAGTGGTTTGCGCAGCCGTCCAGGTACTTCTGCCAGGCCCAGTCGTATTTGAATGGCACGAGCTGGTTGAGGTCGGCGCGGCAGTTGATCATGCGCTTTTCATCGACGGCGACACGGGCGGAGGCGCCTTCGAGTTCGGCGAGGCCTTCGGCGACGTCGAGTTTGTCGAGGGCGGCCTTGGCGCGAATGATCGCGGCCGAGTCGCTGGCCGTCACGGCCCGGGCTTCGAGGGCGGCGGCACCGCCGGCGCTGTCGAGGCGGTCCATGTTGGCTTCAGAAGCGTGGCCGGCGTTGGCGCCTTTTACAGCGACTTCGCCACTGTCTTCTTTGTCGAATTCGTCCCAGCTCAGCATGACGTGTCGTCTCCTGCGTGAGGGCCAGATGCCCGATGAAGGCCTACTGGCCGCGGTGGATCTTGAAAAATCGTTTGTTGCAGCAGCTGACGCAGGCAATAAACAGAAAAATGTACGGGTCATTCCGGAGCAGCGGTGAACGCGAGGAGGCGATGGGCCCCTGCGTGGGCTCCAGGCTGGCGTGATCCCCTGTAAGGGAATATTGCAGGCCCATTTAAGGCGGCATTATAAGGACTTTTTTGCCTACGTGGTGCGGCGAAATAGCTCACAGAAGGGGCGGCGGGGGGTATATCCGCGTGGGAGCGAGGGTTTACAAGGCTTTGGCCGTTGAAGATTTTTTTTGCAGGGTGCGGATCGCGGTTTTTTTTGATCAAAAAACCAGCGTTTTTTGCGGTTTTGCACTACATGTTGTGTTTGTGAAGGGTTTTCGGCGGTTCCAGACACAACCTGGCCCGACCGAAATCGGGCCATGGAAGTTGCCAGTAATGATCAGTCGGTACGCGCCGAATCGGCATGGTCGCGGTCATCGGTGGCGACAGTCGCGGTGCGTGTGCGGTCGTGATCGTCGGTGGCGATCGTGGCGGAGTCCGTCAGGTCCTGGCGCTTGATTGCGGCGGCGGAACCGGTGCGATCGAAGCCGTCGGCGGCGAAGGTGCTGGCAGCCAGTACGGACAGGGTCAGGGTGAGGATCAGTCTGCTTTTCATGAGGGTTGGTCCTGGTTCGATTAGGTTGATCAGCCGTTGGAGCAACCGTTGCCCATGACGCTGTAGCGCAGGATGTGGCGTTGGCCCTTGGAGTCGTCGTATTCCATCTTCGCCGGGACCACTTCGCAGACATTCGGGATGTCGCTCATATAGATAACTTTGGCGATGTCCAGGTGGGTGGAGTAGGTGTACTCCTCGATTGCCGGTTTTTGCTGTGCAACATCCGTCGGGGTCTCATCCGCCATCGCGGTGGCGCACAGGCTGCCGAGGACCAGAACCCATAGAGCTTTCATCTGTATTTCACCTTTTTTGAGGTCGAGTGGGGTCACGCAACCTTTTTGGGGTTGCGTGTGGAGCAAGTGTTGGAAGTTGGATCAACGGCCTTCGTGGGGGCTGTGTTGCGTCAATCGTGTTTGCCGGTTGGCGAGGTGGATTTTAGAAGGAGGGGGTGGGGGTAAACAGACTCGGTTTTGATAAACACTGTTGGTTGATCTGGTAATAATCGGCGGAGGGGCTAGGGGCTAGGGGCTGCCTGCTATATCTATGTGGGATTTACCGCCGCCTTCGCGAGCAAGCTCGCTCCCACATGAAGATATCTTCAGGTGGCTTTGCGGGTTAGTACCGACATTTTGTAGGGACTTGTTACTACCATCGTCGAATGGTTCTATAGGCCCGCCCCAAGCTACAACGGAACCATACAAAAACAACTATTGTCACCGAGGTAAGAAAGATGAGTGCGGCTTCTGTGTATCCCGTTCGTCCCGAGGTTGCGGCCAACACGCTGACTGACGAGGCGACCTACAAGGCCATGTACCAGCAGTCGGTCGTCAACCCCGATGGCTTCTGGCGCGAGCAGGCCAAGCGCCTCGATTGGATCAAGCCTTTCACCACGGTGAAGCAGACTTCTTTCGACGATCACCATGTCGACATCAAGTGGTTTGCCGACGGCACCTTGAACGTTTCCTACAACTGCCTCGACCGTCACCTGGCCGAGCGCGGCGATCAAATTGCGATTATCTGGGAGGGCGATGACCCATCCGAGAGCCGCAACATCACCTATCGCGAGCTGCATGAAGAAGTCTGCAAGTTCGCCAACGCCCTGCGCGGCCAGGACGTGCATCGCGGCGACGTGGTGACGATCTACATGCCGATGATCCCCGAGGCCGTGGTCGCGATGCTGGCCTGTACCCGCATCGGTGCGATTCACTCTGTGGTGTTCGGTGGTTTCTCCCCTGAAGCCTTGGCCGGTCGGATCATCGACTGCAAATCCAAAGTGGTGATCACTGCTGACGAAGGCATTCGCGCCGGCAAGAAGATCCCGCTCAAGGCCAACGTCGATGACGCGCTGACCAACCCGGAAACCAGCAGCATCCAGAAGGTCATCGTGTGCAAGCGCACGGCGGGCAACATCAAGTGGAACCAGCACCGCGACATCTGGTACGAAGACCTGATGAAGGTGGCCGGTACCGTTTGCGCGCCGAAGGAAATGGGCGCCGAAGAAGCGCTGTTCATCCTCTACACCTCCGGTTCCACCGGCAAGCCCAAGGGCGTGCAGCACACCACTGCCGGTTACTTGCTGTACGCGGCGCTGACCCATGAGCGTGTGTTCGACTACAAGCCGGGCGAGGTCTACTGGTGCACCGCCGACGTGGGTTGGGTCACCGGTCACAGCTACATCGTCTACGGCCCGTTGGCCAATGGCGCGACCACGCTGCTGTTCGAAGGCGTGCCGAACTACCCGGACATCACCCGCGTGGCCAAGGTTGTCGACAAGCATAAGGTCAGCATCCTCTACACCGCGCCGACCGCGATCCGCGCGATGATGGCCTCGGGCACTGCCGCTGTCGAAGGCGCCGACGGCAGCAGCCTGCGCCTGCTGGGTTCGGTGGGTGAGCCGATCAACCCGGAAGCCTGGGACTGGTACTACAAGAATGTCGGCAAGGAGCGTTGCCCGATCGTCGATACCTGGTGGCAGACCGAGACCGGTGGCGTGTTGATCAGCCCGCTGCCAGGCGCCACGGCGTTGAAACCGGGTTCCGCAACCCGCCCATTCTTCGGTGTAGTGCCGGCGCTGGTGGACAACCTCGGCAACCTGATCGAAGGCGCCGCCGAAGGCAACCTGGTGATCCTCGACTCGTGGCCGGGCCAGGCGCGTACGCTGTACGGCGACCATGACCGTTTTGTCGACACCTACTTCAAGACCTTCAGTGGCATGTACTTCACGGGTGACGGTGCCCGTCGCGACGAGGACGGCTACTACTGGATCACCGGTCGAGTGGACGATGTGCTCAACGTGTCCGGCCACCGCATGGGTACGGCCGAGATCGAAAGCGCGATGGTTGCCCACCCGAAAGTCGCCGAAGCGGCGGTGGTGGGCGTGCCGCACGACATCAAGGGGCAGGGCATCTATGTCTACGTCACCCTCAATGCCGGCGAAGAAACCAGCGAAGCCTTGCGCCTGGAATTGAAGAACTGGGTGCGCAAGGAGATCGGTCCGATTGCTTCGCCGGACGTGATCCAGTGGGCACCGGGGCTGCCGAAAACCCGCTCCGGCAAGATCATGCGCCGCATCCTGCGCAAGATCGCTACCGCGGAATACGACGGGTTGGGTGATATCTCCACCCTGGCCGACCCGGGTGTGGTGGCGCACCTGATCGAGACGCACAAGACCATGAACGTTGCCTGACGGTCGCGTGTAACACTGAAAAGCCCCGCCCGGTATTTGCCGGGTGGGGCTTTTTTATGGTCGCTCGTACGCGCTATGTGAGCCGGGAGTGGGAGTGCCTTTGTGGCGAGGGAGCTTGCTCCCGCTCGGCTGCGCAGCAGTCGTAAACCGATAAATGCGATATGCCTGAACAAACGCGGTGCCTGGCTTTTGGGGCTGCTTCGCAGCCCAGCGGGAGCAAGCTCCCTCGCCACAGGGGCTGGCGTTTGGCTGACAGGTGGGTGAATAAATATCGGCGTTCAATGTAGGACGCGTCTGAACGTTACCGGTGTTTCGAAATGTGTAACCAAAGGCGCCACAACGGGGCGATGTGAAACGCCAAGCCCCGTTGCAGGGCGTTTTCAAGCGTTTCGAAAAACAAGCCGACACGCTGTGCTTGCCGGATTAGAAGGGTTTGCGAATAATGGGCCCGCTATTTGCAGCGATGATTGGTTCCCTTTCTGTTGCTCTTGCATGAATTTTCGAGACTGTCAATGTGCTCGAACAGCTTTCTCGGTGCTTCTGTAATTTGTTGTCGCATTGAAGAAATATCGACTTCGGGCCTGTCGTTAGAATGCCGATCACTCGCTCGTCGTGACCTGCGTTGACTAAAATGCGCGCTTGTCGGACGCAGCACTAAAGTTCGTTTCACCCATTCGCATATTGGGCTGTTGCTCACTCTGCCGTTTTTGCCCTTTACCGATGGAGTCCCAAGATGAAGAAACTTGTGCTGCTTGGCGCCCTGGCACTGTCCGTGCTGTCCCTGCCAACCTTCGCTGACGAGAAGCCCCTGAAGATCGGTATCGAAGCGGCTTACCCTCCGTTTGCCTCCAAGGCTCCGGATGGCAGTATCGTCGGTTTCGACTACGACATCGGCAACGCGCTGTGCGAAGAGATGAAGGTCAAGTGCGTGTGGGTCGAGCAAGAGTTCGATGGCCTGATCCCGGCGCTGAAGGTGCGCAAGATCGACGCGATCCTGTCGTCCATGTCGATCACTGAAGATCGCAAGAAGTCCGTGGACTTCACCAACAAGTACTACAACACCCCGGCCCGTCTGGTGATGAAGGCTGGCACCCAGGTCAGCGACAGCCTGGCCGAGCTCAAGGGCAAGAACATTGGCGTGCAGCGCGGTTCGATCCACGAGCGTTTCGCTCGTGAAGTCCTGGCCCCGCTGGGTGCCGAGATCAAGCCGTACGGCTCGCAGAACGAAATCTACCTGGACGTCTCCGCCGGCCGCCTCGACGGCACCGTGGCAGACGCTACGCTGTTGGATGACGGTTTCCTCAAGACCGACGCCGGCAAGGGCTTTGCGTTCGTCGGCCCGGCCTTCACCGACGAGAAATACTTCGGCGACGGCATCGGCATCGCGGTTCGCAAGGGTGATGCGCTGAAAGGCAAAATCAACGACGCAATCACTGCCATTCGGGCGAGCGGCAAGTACAAGCAAATCCAGGACAAATACTTCGCCTTCGATATCTACGGCAAGTAACCACGTCTCGCCACTCGTGCGAAATGGCGCAAGCAACAGGATCTCTGCGGTTTGCGCCATTTTTTCATCCCACTTTCGAGGACCTGAATCATGTTGAAAGGCTACGGGGCTGTCATCCTCGATGGCGCATGGTTGACGCTTCAGCTCGCCTTGTCGTCCATGGCCCTGGCCATCGTCCTGGGGCTGATCGGTGTTGCCTTGCGCCTCTCGCCGGTGCGTTGGCTGGCGTGGCTGGGCGACCTGTATTCAACGGTCATCCGCGGCATTCCCGACCTGGTGCTGATCCTGCTGATTTTCTACGGCGGCCAGGACCTGCTCAACCGCGTCGCGCCGATGCTTGGCTATGACGACTACATCGACCTGAACCCGCTGGCGGCCGGTATCGGTACCCTGGGCTTCATTTTCGGCGCCTACCTGTCGGAAACCTTTCGCGGTGCTTTCATGGCGATCCCCAAGGGGCAGGCCGAGGCGGGCATGGCGTACGGCATGAACGGCTTCCAGGTGTTCTTCCGGGTGCTGGTGCCGCAGATGATTCGCCTGGCGATCCCGGGCTTCACCAACAACTGGCTGGTGTTGACCAAGGCCACCGCGTTGATTTCCGTGGTGGGCCTTCAAGACATGATGTTCAAGGCCAAGCAGGCGGCGGATGCCACTCGCGAGCCTTTCACCTTCTTCCTCGCAGTGGCGGCGATGTACCTGGTGATCACCAGCGTCTCGTTGCTGGCGTTGCGTCACCTTGAGAAGCGCTACTCGGTAGGCGTAAGGGCGGCTGATCTATGATCTTCGACTACAACGTCATCTATGACGCCTTGCCGCTGTACTTCAGTGGCTTGCTGACCACCCTCAAATTGTTGGCTTTGTCGCTGTTCTTCGGCCTGTTGGCGGCGCTGCCCCTGGGGCTGATGCGGGTGTCGAAGCAGCCGATCGTCAACATGACGGCCTGGCTCTACACCTATGTGATCCGCGGCACGCCGATGCTGGTGCAGCTGTTCCTGATCTACTACGGGCTTGCGCAGTTCGCCATCGTGCGCGAGAGCTTCCTCTGGCCATGGCTGTCCAGCGCAACGTTCTGCGCCTGCCTGGCGTTCGCCATCAACACCAGCGCCTACACCGCTGAAATCATCGCCGGCAGCCTGCGGGCCACGCCCAATGGCGAGATCGAAGCTGCCAAGGCCATGGGCATGTCGCGCTACAAGCTGTATCGCCGGATCCTGTTGCCGTCGGCCCTGCGCCGGGCGCTGCCGCAGTACAGTAACGAAGTGATCATGATGTTGCAGACCACCAGTCTCGCGTCCATCGTGACCCTGATCGACATTACCGGTGCCGCGCGCACGGTGAACGCGCAGTATTACTTGCCGTTCGAGGCCTATATCACCGCCGGTGTGTTCTACCTGTGCCTGACCTTCATCCTGGTGCGCCTGTTCAAGCTGGCCGAGCGCCGCTGGCTGGGTTACCTGGCGCCGCGCAAGCACTGATAACGCGTCGATCCGATCGACTGCTCAACGACTGACGTTTTGTGAGAACCGACCGCATGTATAAGCTTGAAGTCCAAGACCTGCATAAACGCTATGGCAGTCACGAAGTGCTCAAGGGCGTGTCACTGAAAGCCGCGGCTGGCGATGTGATCAGCATCATCGGCTCCAGTGGCTCCGGCAAGAGTACTTTCCTGCGTTGCATCAACCTGCTTGAGCAACCCCACGCTGGCAAGATCCTGCTCAACAACGAAGAGTTGAAACTGGTTGCCGGCAAGGACGGCGCGATGAAGGCTTCGGACCCCAAGCAACTGCAGCGCATGCGTTCGCGGTTGTCGATGGTGTTCCAGCATTTCAACCTGTGGTCCCACATGACTGCGCTGGAAAACATCATCGAAGCGCCGGTCCATGTGCTGGGCGTGCCCAAGGCCGAGGCCCGCGAGAAGGCCGAGCATTACTTGAACAAGGTCGGCGTGGCCCATCGCAAGGATGCCTACCCAGGCCACATGTCCGGCGGCGAGCAGCAACGCGTGGCGATCGCCCGTGCGCTGGCAATGGAGCCTGAGGTAATGCTGTTCGATGAGCCGACCTCGGCGCTGGACCCGGAGCTGGTGGGCGACGTGCTCAAGGTGATGCAGGCCCTGGCCCTGGAAGGCCGGACCATGGTGGTGGTGACCCACGAAATGGGCTTTGCCCGTGAAGTGTCGAACCAGTTGGTGTTCTTGCACAAAGGCATCGTCGAAGAAAGTGGCAACCCGCGCGAAGTGCTGGTCAATCCGCAATCGGAGCGCCTGCAGCAATTCCTGTCGGGCAGCCTCAAGTAATCGCTCCCGTTACGCACCTGATTTGGGTCATGCTGCGCACCGCGCGCCAGATGGTCTAATTTGGTTGCAGCCGCTTTTGGCTTTAACACTGTTTTCGCTTCGGATCGCCCGCCATGACTGCCCATCGAATAGGTTTCCTGATTTGGCCCAGCACTAAAGCCTTGACGCTGGCGCTGGCCGAGGAGGCCTTGCGTGTCGCTCAGCGAGTGCATCCGGACGTGGTCTACGAGCTGTCGTTTCTTCAAGCCGAGCCTCCGACCGAGGGCGCCTGGCAACTGCCGGGCGAACCGTGGGCGGGCAAGCTCGAAGGTTTGCAGAAACTGTTCCTGGTGGCCGATGAGCCGCCGACTGCGCTGGCTTCGCCGCTGAGCAGTGCGCTTAAACAATTGGTGCGGGCCGGTTGCGTCATTGGTGGTTTGTCCGCCGGCGTCTATCCACTGGCCCAGTTGGGTTTGCTCGATGGCTATCGGGCTGCCGTGCACTGGCGCTGGCAGGATGATTTCTCCGAGCGCTTCCCCAAAGTCATCGCCACCAGTCATCTGTTTGACTGGGATCGCGATCGCCTGAGTGCCTGCGGCGGAATGTCGGTGCTCGATTTGCTGTTGGCGGTTCTGGCCCGTGACCACGGTGCCGAATTGGCCGGCGCGGTGTCGGAAGAACTGGTGGTCGAGCGCATTCGCGAGGGCGGTGAGCGCCAGCGCATTCCGTTGCAGAATCGCTTGGGGTCCAGCCATCCGAAGCTCACCCAGGCCGTGCTGCTGATGGAGGCCAATATCGAGGAGCCGCTGACCACCGACGAAATCGCCCAGCATGTGTGCGTGTCCCGTCGGCAGCTGGAGCGGATCTTCAAGCAGTACCTCAATCGTGTGCCGAGCCAGTATTACCTGGAACTGCGCCTGAACAAGGCGCGGCAGATGTTGATGCAGACCAGCAAGTCCATCATCCAGATCGGCCTGTCCTGCGGTTTCTCTTCCGGCCCTCATTTTTCCAGCGCCTATCGCAACTTCTTTGGTGCCACGCCGCGGGAAGACCGTAACCAGCGGCGTAGCAGCAGCCCGTTCGAATTGTCCTCGGTGCCGTCCGAACGGGGCTAAAGCTGGCGCAACCCCTTATATGGGTAGTGCATGTAACCCTGTGGCGAGGGGATTTATCCCCGCTGGGCTGCGAAGCAGCCCCAAGACAGCCAACCCAATCTATCTGGCACACCGAGCAGCCTGGCTTTAGGGGGCGCTTCGCAGCCCAGCGGGGATAAATCCCCTCGCCACAAGGTGTGTTTTGCATGGCCGAGGGAAATGTGGATGCAGGCACCTCAAATACACCGGCAACGTTTAAACTGCGCCTTTGCGACGCTATTTGTCGCATTGCCGTAAACCCGCGAAAAACGTGGGTTGGCGCTATAAGAAGTTGTCGCTTGGCGGCAAGGCCGGGCTGAAAACTGTCCTTACAATCCTTACCAAGCCCGCCAGTTCCAGGTGGGTGTTCCTCTTCAGGAGACTCCGATGTCCGTTGAGCAAGCCGCGGTACAACGCGCCGATTTCGACCAGGTGATGGTTCCCAACTATGCACCTGCTGCCTTCATCCCTGTGCGTGGTGCCGGTTCCCGCGTGTGGGACCAGTCCGGTCGCGAGCTGATCGATTTTGCTGGCGGTATCGCAGTCAACGTGCTGGGCCATGCCCACCCGGTTCTGGTCGGAGCCTTGACCGAACAGGCCAACAAGCTGTGGCACGTATCGAACGTTTTCACCAATGAGCCGGCCTTGCGCCTGGCCCATAAGCTGGTCGACGCGACCTTCGCCGAGCGTGCGTTCTTCTGCAACTCCGGTGCCGAAGCCAACGAGGCCGCTTTCAAGCTGGCCCGTCGCGTCGCGTTCGATCGTTTTGGCAGCGAAAAATACGAAATCATCGCTGCGCTCAATAGCTTCCACGGTCGCACGCTGTTCACCGTCAACGTCGGCGGGCAGTCGAAGTACTCCGACGGTTTCGGTCCTAAAATCACCGGCATCACCCACGTTCCTTACAACGACCTGGCCGCTTTGAAAGCGGCGGTCTCGGACAAGACCTGCGCCGTGGTGCTGGAGCCGATCCAGGGCGAGGGTGGTGTGTTGCCGGCCGAATTGGCTTACCTGCAAGGCGCCCGCGAACTGTGCGATGCGCACAACGCGCTGCTGGTGTTCGACGAAGTGCAGACCGGCATGGGCCGCAGCGGCCACTTGTTCGCCTACATGCATTACGGCGTGGTCCCGGACATCCTCACCAGCGCCAAGAGCCTGGGCGGTGGTTTCCCGATCGCGGCGATGCTCACCACCGAAGCACTGGCCAAGCACCTCGTCGTCGGCACCCATGGCACCACCTACGGCGGCAACCCGCTGGCCTGCGCGGTGGCCGAGGCGGTGATCGACGTGGTCAACACGCCTGAGGTGCTCAATGGCGTCAAGGCCAAGCACGACAAGTTCAAGACCCGCCTGGAGCAGATCGGCGTGAAGTACGGCCTGTTTACCCAGGTGCGTGGCCTGGGCCTGCTGATCGGTTGCGTGCTGAACGACGCCTGGAAGGGCAAGGCCAAGGACATCTTCAATGCCGCCGAACAGGAAGGCCTGATGATCCTGCAAGCCGGCCCGGACGTGATTCGTTTCGCCCCGAGCCTGGTGGTGGAAGACGCCGACATCGACGCCGGCCTGGACCGCTTCGAACGGGCTGCGGCGAAGTTGACCCAAGCCTGAGGCTGAGTCGGACCCTTTGTGGGAGCGGGCTTGCTCGCGAAGAGGCAGTCACATTCAACCCAAATGTTGCCTGACAAACCGCCTTCGCGAGCAAGCCCGCTCCCACACTGAGTATTTTTTTCTGTGTATCGACCCAATGGTCGAACCGTTTATTTCAAGTTAAGGAGTGACACCATGCTGGTGATGCGCCCCGCGCAAATGGCTGATCTGGGCGAGGTACAGCGTCTGGCTGCGGACAGCCCGATCGGTGTCACTTCCTTGCCGGATGACGTGGAACGCCTGAGCGACAAGATCGCCGCAAGCGAAGCCTCGTTCGCCGCCGAAGTCAGTTTCAACGGCGAAGAGAGCTATTTTTTCGTCCTCGAAGACACCGCCACCGGCAAGTTGGTGGGTTGTTCGGCCATCGTTGCGTCGGCGGGATACTCCGAGCCGTTCTACAGCTTTCGCAACGAGACCTTCGTCCATGCGTCCCGCGAGCTGAAGATCCATAACAAGATCCACGTACTCTCCCAGTGCCACGACCTGACCGGCAACAGCCTGTTGACGAGTTTCTACGTCGTGCCGGAACTGGTCGGGTCGCCTTGGGCCGAACTCAATTCCCGTGGGCGCCTGCTGTTCGTCGCCAGCCATCCGGAGCGCTTTGCCGATTCGGTGGTGACCGAGATCGTCGGCTACAGCGATGAAAATGGTGACTCGCCGTTCTGGGACGCCATCGGTCGCAACTTCTTCGACCTCAACTACGCCGCCGCCGAGCGTCTGTGCGGGCTGAAAAGCCGGACCTTCCTCGCCGAATTGATGCCCCATTACCCGATCTACGTGCCGCTGTTGCCGGATGCCGCCCAGGAAGCCATGGGCCAGGTTCACCCACGCGCACAGATCACCTTCGACATCCTGATGCGCGAGGGTTTCGAGACCGATCACTACATCGACATCTTTGACGGTGGCCCGACCTTGCATGCCCGCGTCTCGGGGATCCGCTCGATCGCCCAGAGCCGAGTGGTGCCGGTCAAGATCGGCGAAGCCGTCAAGGGCGCCGGTCGCCAATACCTGGTGGCCAACGCCCAATTGCAGGACTACCGCGCCGTGCTGCTCGACCTCGACTACGCGCCAGGCAAGCCTGTGACGCTGGACATGGAAGCAGCCGAAGCCCTGGGCGTCGGTGAAGGCGCCAGCGTGCGCCTGGTGGCGGTTTAACAGCAGTGTTTCGCGGGTGGCGTGAGCGGCCCGTCTGAGGAGATAGCATGATCGTTCGTCCCGTACGCAGCAGCGATTTACCCGCTCTGATCGCCCTGGCCCGCAGCACCGGCACCGGCCTGACCACCTTGCCGGCCAACGAAGAGCGCCTGGCCCATCGGGTTGGCTGGGCCGAGAAGACGTTTCGCGGCGAAGCCGGGCGTGGTGACGCGGACTACCTGTTCGTGCTCGAAGACGATGACGGTCGCGTGGTGGGCATTTCCGCCATCGCTGGCGCCGTGGGGTTGCGTGAGCCTTGGTACAACTTCCGGGTTGGCCTGACGGTCAGCGCTTCCCAGGAACTGAACATCTACCGGGAAATCCCGACGCTGTTCCTGGCCAACGACCTGACGGGCAATTCCGAGCTGTGCTCGTTGTTCCTCCATGCGGACTACCGCAACGGCCTCAATGGCCGGATGTTGGCCAAGGCGCGGATGCTGTTCATCGCCGAGTTCCCGCAGCTTTTCGGCAACAAGATCATTGCCGAAATGCGTGGCATGTCCGACGAAAATGGCCGCTCGCCGTTCTGGGAAAGCCTGGGCCGGCATTTCTTCAAGATGGAATTCAGCCAGGCCGATTACCTGACCGGCGTGGGCAACAAGGCGTTCATTGCCGAACTGATGCCCAAGTTTCCGCTGTACACCTGCTTCCTGTCGGAGGACGCCCGGGCCGTGATTGGCCAGGTTCATCCCGACACCGAGCCGGCGCTGTCGATGCTCAAGAGCGAAGGCTTCAGCTACCAGGGCTACGTCGACATCTTCGATGCCGGCCCGGCCGTCGAATGCGAGACTGGCAAGATCCGTGCGATCCGCGACAGCCAGGCGCTGGTGCTGGCCATCGGCACGCCGGGCGATGACGCCACGCCATTCCTCATCCATAACCGCAAATGCCAGGACTGCCGCATCACGGCGGCGCCGGCGCGCTTTGCCGCGGGCACCCTGGTGGTCGATCCGCTGACCGCCAAACGTCTTCAACTCAACGCTGGCGACCAGGTGCGTGCCGTGGCGTTGTCCGCTGCTCGGGAGTCGAAATAATGAAATCGTTGTACATCGCTGGAAGTTGGCTGGAAGGCCAGGGCGACGCCTTTGAGTCGTTGAATCCGGTGACCCAGCAAGTGCTGTGGTCTGGAAGAGGCGCCACGGCGGCCCAGGTGGAATCCGCAGTGCAGGCTGCGCGCCAGGCGTTCCCGGACTGGGCTCGGCGCCCGCTGGACGAACGTATCCAGGTACTGGAAGCATTTGCCGGCACCCTGAAGACTCACGCTGACGAATTGGCCCGCTGCATCGGTGAGGAAACCGGCAAGCCACTGTGGGAAGCGGCCACCGAAGTCACCAGCATGATCAACAAGGTCGCCATTTCGGTGCAGAGCTACCGCGAGCGTACCGGCGAAAAGAGCGGGCCCCTGGGCGACGCCACCGCCGTGCTGCGCCACAAGCCCCACGGCGTGGTGGCGGTGTTCGGCCCTTACAACTTCCCCGGCCATTTGCCCAACGGCCACATTGTGCCGGCGCTGCTGGCGGGTAACTGCGTGTTGTTCAAGCCCAGCGAGTTGACGCCGAAAGTCGCCGAGCTGACGGTCAAGTGCTGGGCCGAAGCGGGCCTGCCGGCGGGTGTGCTGAACCTGCTGCAAGGCGCGCGTGAAACCGGTATTGCCCTGGCGGCGGAGCCGGGCATCGACGGGCTGTTCTTCACCGGGTCCAGCCGTACCGGCAACCTGTTGCACCAACAGTTCTCCGGTCGTCCGGACAAGATCCTCGCGCTGGAGATGGGCGGCAACAATCCGCTGGTGGTGGATGAAGTGGCCGATGTCGATGCGGCGGTGTACACCATCATCCAGTCTGCGTTCATCTCCGCCGGCCAGCGCTGCACGTGCGCACGCCGCCTGCTGGTGCCGGAAGGCCCGTGGGGCGATGCCTTGCTGGCGCGCCTGGTGCAAGTCAGCTCGACCATTGAGGTTGGGCCGTTTGACCAGCAACCGGCGCCGTTCATGGGCTCGGTGGTTTCCCTGGCTGCCGCGAAAGCCTTGATGGATGCGCAGAATCATTTGTTGGGCAAGGGGGCCGTGCCGCTGCTGTCCATGACCCAGCCACGACCCCAGGCGGCGTTGTTGACGCCGGGGATCCTCGATGTCACCGCCGTGGCCGAGCGCCCCGACGAGGAATTGTTCGGGCCGTTGCTGCAGGTTATACGTTACAAAGATTTCGCCGGCGCGATCGCCGAAGCCAACAATACTCAATATGGCCTGGCCGCCGGCTTGCTTTCGGACTCTCAGGAGCGCTACGAGCAGTTCTGGTTGCAAAGCCGTGCGGGCATCGTCAACTGGAACAAGCAACTGACCGGCGCCGCCAGCAGCGCGCCGTTCGGCGGTGTCGGTGCCTCGGGCAACCATCGCGCCAGCGCTTATTACGCGGCGGATTATTGCGCGTATCCGGTGGCTTCGTTGGAGACGCCGAGCCTGGTCATGCCGGCGAGCCTGACGCCTGGCGTAAAAATGGTGTAGTCCTTTTCGCGAGCAGGCTCGCTCCCACAGGGATTTGCACCGTCCTTTTGTGGGAGCGAGCCTGCTCGCGAAGACCGCGCTGCGGTCTTAACTGATGCCTATAAAAAACAGATTCTCGTGGAGCCTCGCTGATGAAATCCTATGAAGTCAACTTTGACGGTCTAGTGGGGCCGACCCATAACTACGGCGGGCTCTCCTACGGCAACGTCGCCTCCCAGAGCAACAGCCAGCAATGCTCCAACCCCAAGGAAGCGGCGCTGCAGGGCCTGGCGAAGATGAAAGCGCTGATGAACATGGGGTTCAAGCAAGGTGTGCTGGCGCCACAGGAACGTCCGGACGTGGCGGCCTTGCGCCGCTTGGGTTTTGCCGGCAGCGACGCGCAGGTCATCCAGCAGGCCGCGAAAGAAGCGATGCCGCTGCTGGTCGCCAGTTGCTCGGCGTCGAGCATGTGGGTCGCCAACGCCGCCACCGTCAGCCCGAGCGCCGACACGGCTGACGGCCGCGTGCATTTCACCGCCGCCAACCTCAACTGCAAATACCACCGCAGCATCGAGCACCCGACCACCAGTCGCGTGCTGGGGGCGATGTTCGCCAACCAGCAACACTTCGCGCACCACGCCGCATTGCCAGCCGTGGCGCAATTCGGTGACGAAGGTGCGGCCAACCACACGCGCTTCTGCCGCGCCTATGGCGAGGCTGGTGTCGAGTTCTTCGTGTTCGGCCGCAGTGCGTTCGACAGTCGTTTCCCGTCGCCACAGAAATACCCGGCGCGCCAGACCCTCGAAGCCTCCCGCGCCGTCGCTCGCCTGCATGGCTTGAGTGAGGAGGGCGTGGTGTACGCCCAACAGAACCCGGCGGTGATCGACCAGGGCGTTTTCCACAACGACGTGATCGCGGTGGGCAACGGCGAAGTGCTGTTCTACCACGAGGATGCGTTCCTCGAGACCGAGAAGATGCTGGCCGAGCTGAGCGACAAACTCGCCAAGGTCGGTGGGAAATTTCAATCGGTGTGCGTACCGCGTTCGGCGGTCACCGTCGATGACGCGGTCCGTTCCTACCTGTTCAACAGCCAATTGCTGTCGCGTCCCGACGGCTCGATGCTGTTGATCGTACCGGAAGAATGCCGTAGCAACGAACGCGTCTGGCAATACCTGCAAGGCCTGACAAGCTCTGGCGGCGTCATCCGTGAGGTGCAGGTCTTCGACCTCAAGCAAAGCATGCAGAACGGTGGCGGCCCGGCTTGCCTGCGGTTGCGCGTGGCGCTGAACGAAACCGAGCTGGCAGCCGTCAACCCAGGGGTTATCATGACCGCGCCGCTGTACGATTCGCTGACCCAATGGGTCGAGACTCACTACCGCGACCGCATGACCGAAAACGACCTGGCGGACCCGCAATTGCTGCTGGAATGCCGGTCGGCCCTGGATGAGCTGACACAAATCCTTAAACTTGGCTCGGTCTATCCTTTCCAGATCAATTGAAAGCGCGCGCGACCTGACTACAGTCAAAGCAGGGCGCGTTGCCTTATCCCCAGACGAGAATGTAAAAACATGAGCGATACCCTGCAGCTGATCCTTGAAGACACCGACGGCACGCAACTGGAAACCTCCTGCACCCGCGTCGCGGTGATGTGGCAGGGCAAGGAACTGTGGATCCAGCAGGACGGCCGCGGCCAGCTGCTGATCGGCGTCGATGTCGAGGAAGGGGACGAGGAATACGCCAACCTGCTGTTGCGCCCATTGGCGACCAACCTGGTCAGCCTGCAGCTGGAAATGGAGCCGGCTGACATGAGCGATGACGATCATGTCCATGGCCCGGATTGCGGCCACGACCATTAAGGAAATCGCACTATGCTCGCCCTCGGCAAACTGCTTGAACTGACCCTCGCCGGCCGTGAACCGGCGGAGAAGACTCAACTGACTGTCGAAGGCGTACGGATGCGCTGGTTGAGCGAGGGCGCGCTGGAGGTCAAGCCGCCCGAGGCGCGGGATAATGGCTTGGACTTGCTGCTCTCGGCCGGTATCCACGGTAACGAAACCGCGCCGATCGAATTGCTCGATCGCCTGCTGCATGACATTGCCCGTGGCGACCTGAAGCCACGGGCACGCATCCTGTTCCTGTTCGGCAATCCCGAGGCGATCCGGCGCGGCGAGCGTTTTGTCGAGCAGGACGTCAATCGCCTGTTCAATGGTCGCCATGAGCTGAGCGGCGGCCCCGAGGCGTTGCGCGCCTGTGAGCTGGAACGGCTGGCCGCGAGTTTCTTCAGCGTGCCGGACCGCAGCCGCTTGCATTACGACCTGCACACCGCCATCCGCGGCTCGAAGATCGAGCAGTTCGCCCTCTATCCATGGAAAGAAGGTCGCCAGCATTCACGCCGTGAACTGGCGCGCCTGCGTGCTGCGGGGATGGAGGCGGTGTTGCTGCAGAACAAGCCGTCCATCGTGTTCAGCGCTTATACCTACGATCAGCTCGGTGCCGAGTCCTTCACCCTGGAGTTGGGCAAGGCCCGGCCATTCGGCCAGAACGACGGCGTCAATGTCAGCCAGCTGGAAACGCGCCTGCAACAGATCATCGAAGGCAACGAGCCGGAGATGGAAGACAGCCTCGACGGCCTGCAACTGTTCAGCGTCGCGCGGGAAATCATCAAGCACAGCGACAGCTTCCGCCTGAACCTGCCGGCGGACATCGAGAACTTCTCCGAGCTTGAAAAAGGCTACGTGCTGGCCGAAGACATCGCCCATACGCGCTGGGTGATCGAAGAAGAGGGCGCGCGGATCATCTTCCCGAATCCCAAGGTGAAGAATGGCTTGCGGGCTGGCATCCTGATCGTGCCGGCAACCGACGAAAACCTGATCTAAAGCCCCATCATTCCAGTGTGGGAGCGGGCTTGCTCGCGAATGCGGAGTGTCAGACAACTTATTTGTTAACTGACACACCGCATTCGCGAGCAAGCTCGCTCCCACAGGTTCTTTAGCGGCTTTTAAACCGCTACCGCCCGCTGCTCACTGCGACGCAGCGCCCGGGTCTTGTGCAGCGTATCGGCGCAGGTCTTCGCCGCTTCCTGGCCCTTGTGCACGAAATGCTCGAAGAAGAACTTCTGATGTTCTTCCCCAGCATGGAAGTGATGCGGCGTCAGCACGACCGAGAACACCGGCACTTCGGTTTCCAACTGCACCTGCATAAGGCCGCTGATCACCGATTGGGCGACGAACTCGTGGCGGTAGATGCCGCCGTCTACTACCAGGCCGGCCGCGACGATGCCGGCGTAGCGGCCGGATTTGGCCAGCAGTTTGGCGTGCAGCGGAATCTCAAAGGCACCGCCGACTTCGAAGAAGTCGATGTCACTTTCCTGATAGCCCTGGCTGATCATCTCGGCGACAAAGCCTTTGCGGCTCTGGTCGACGATTTCCTTGTGCCAGCAGGCCTGGATGAACGCGACGCGCTCGCCCGGATGGTTTTTGGTCTTGCTGTCGATTGCGGTGGGTTGCATGTTCTGGTTCCTGTTTGTGTGAAAAACAGGGCGTCATGAATCGAAGGGGATTCGAGGGTACGCCGCGCACAGAGTCGCAGTCGGCCCTTGGGTGTCAATCCCGTTCTCTCTTCATCCGGACTATGACCGTCGGCCCCGGGATCACACCGGGTCTGCTGACCTTGTCGCTGCACCGCAAAAGCCGTGTAGTGCCAAGCGCTCGCGGGCTATGCGCATTGCGCGCAATTACCGCCGGTGGGGAGTTGCACCCCGCCCTGAGAACGTTTTGCCGCCACGGCATGTGACGGCGGAGAATTTTTAACACATAAACCACTGTGGGAGCGAGCTTGCTCGCGATAGCGGTGGTTCAGCTTGCATCGATGCAGGATGTACTGCCGCCATCGCGAGCAAGCTCGCTCCCACAGGGATTTGGATAATCTGTTGGGTTAGTGTGGTCCTGGGCTTGATTATTCCTCGCCATGCCCGCAGTAATTGCCCTTCGAAAGGGAATTCCCCCACCAGAACCCGAGGCCAGATTCATGAGTGTTATCGATCTTCGCAGCGACACGGTCACCCAACCCACCGTCGGTATGCTGGATGCCATGGCCAGCGCGCCGACCGGCGACGATGTGTATGGCGAAGATCCGACCGTTAATCGCCTCGAAGCCGAGCTGGCCCAACGACTGGGTTTTGCCGAGGCGTTGTTCGTGCCCACGGGCACCATGAGCAACCTGCTGGGGTTGATGGCCCATTGTGAGCGCGGCGACGAATATATCGTCGGCCAGCAGGCCCACACCTACAAATACGAGGGGGGTGGTGCGGCGGTGCTTGGCTCGATCCAGCCTCAGCCTCTCGAAGTGCAGGCCGATGGCTCCCTGGATCTGGCGCACGTCGCGGCGGCAATCAAGCCCGACGACTTTCACTTTGCCCGTACCCGGCTGCTGGCGTTGGAAAATACGATGCAGGGCAAGGTCCTGCCCCTGGAATACCTGGCCCGGGCCCGGCGCTTTACACGGAAACATGGCCTCGCCCTGCACCTCGACGGCGCGCGGTTGTATAACGCAGCCGTCAAATTGAATGTCGATGCGCGGGAAATCACCCAGCATTTCGATTCGGTGTCGGTGTGCCTGTCCAAGGGCTTGGGCGCTCCGGTGGGCTCGGTCCTGTGCGGTACGGCCGAGCTGATCGGCAAGGCACGCCGGTTGCGCAAGATGGTCGGTGGCGGCATGCGCCAGGCCGGGATCCTTGCGGCGGCGGGGCTGTATGCCCTGGAGCATAACGTGCAGCGCCTGGCGGATGACCACGCCAATGCCCAGCGGCTCGCCGAGGGCTTGCGGGCGGCGGGCTACGAGGTCGAGCCGGTGCAGACCAACATGGTCTATGTGCAAATGGGCGAGCGGGCCGAGGCGATCAAGGCGTTTGCCGGTGAGCGGGGCGTCAAGCTCAGCGCGGCGTCGCGCCTACGAATGGTGACGCACATGGACGTCAGCGCGGCGCAAATTGATCAGGTAGTCGCCACTTTCGTCGAATTTTCCCGCCAATGACCCGCCAACCGCGCCAATTGACAGTTTCTATCGCATAAACACGCTGTACCCCGCGCAAAGGGCCGATATAATGCGGCCCTTTGCCGTTGCTTCGTCTGTTGACGTTATGCACAGGCCTTTGGCCGCAGCCTCCGTGGAAGAACCTAATGAAAAGCGCAGAAATCCGTGAAGCCTTCCTTCGCTTCTTCGAAGAGCAAGGCCACACCCGAGTAGCCTCCAGCTCTTTGATTCCGGGCAACGACCCGACCCTGCTGTTCACCAACGCGGGGATGAACCAGTTCAAGGACTGCTTCCTGGGCCAGGAAAAACGTGCCTACACCCGCGCGGTGAGCAGCCAGAAATGCGTGCGCGCCGGCGGCAAGCACAACGACCTGGAAAACGTCGGCTATACCGCTCGTCACCACACCTTCTTCGAAATGCTGGGCAACTTCAGCTTCGGTGACTATTTCAAGCGCGACGCCATTACCTTCGCCTGGACGTTCCTGACGTCTGACAAGTGGCTGAACCTGCCCAAGGAAAAACTCTGGGTAACGGTCTACGCGACTGACGATGAAGCCTACGACATCTGGACCAAGGAAGTTGGCGTCCCGGCTGAGCGCATGGTGCGCATCGGCGACAACAAGGGCGCGCCTTACGCCTCCGACAACTTCTGGACCATGGGCGACACCGGCCCGTGCGGCCCTTGCACCGAGATCTTCTACGACCACGGCGCCGACATCTGGGGCGGCCCACCCGGCTCGCCGGAAGAAGACGGCGACCGTTACATCGAGATCTGGAACAACGTCTTCATGCAGTTCAACCGCACCGCCGATGGCGTGTTGCATCCGCTGCCAGCGCCGTCGGTGGACACCGGCATGGGCCTGGAGCGGATCAGTGCGGTGCTGCAGCACGTCCATTCCAACTACGAAATCGACCTGTTCCAGAGCCTGCTGACCGCGTCGGCCAAGGCCATCGGTTGCACCAACGACAACCAGGCTTCGCTGAAAGTCGTGGCCGACCACATCCGCTCCTGCGGCTTCCTGATCGCCGACGGCGTGCTGCCGTCCAACGAAGGCCGCGGCTACGTGCTGCGCCGGATCATCCGTCGCGCCTGCCGTCACGGCAATAAGCTGGGCGCCAAGGGCAGCTTCTTCTATCAGATCGTCGGGGCGCTGGTGGCCGAGATGGGCGAAGCCTTCCCGGAACTCAAGTCCCAGCAAGCGCACATCGAGCGCGTGCTCAAGGCTGAAGAAGAGCAATTCGCCAAGACCCTGGAGCAAGGCCTGAAGATCCTCGAACAGGACCTGGCCGAACTCAAGGGCAACGTGGTCCCTGGCGACGTGGTGTTCAAGCTGTACGACACCTACGGCTTCCCGATGGACCTGACCGGCGACATCGCCCGCGAACGCAACCTGACCCTCGACGAGGAAGGTTTCGAGCGCGAGATGGAAGCCCAGCGTGTGCGTGCACGCTCCGCGAGCTCCTTCGGCATGGACTACAACAGCCTGGTCAAGGTTGACGTGGCCACCGAATTCACCGGCTACAGCGCAACCACCGGTTCGGCCAAGATCGTCGCCATCTATAAGGACGGCCAGTCGGTCGACATCCTGAGCGAAGGCCAGGAAGGCGTCATCGTGCTGGACAAGACCCCGTTCTACGCCGAGTCCGGCGGCCAGATCGGCGACTGCGGCTACCTGCAGGCCGGCAACTCGCGCTTCGACGTGCGTGACACCACCAAGACCGGCGGCGCGTTCCTGCACCACGGCGTGCTGGCCTCCGGCAGCCTGATGATCGCTGCCCCGGTGGCGGCCCATGTCGATGCCGAGGTTCGTCACGCGACGTCGCTGAACCACTCCGCCACGCACTTGCTGCACGCAGCCTTGCGTCAGGTGCTGGGTGAGCACGTCCAGCAGAAAGGTTCGTTGGTGGACAGCCAGCGCCTGCGTTTCGACTTCAGCCACTTCGAAGCCATCAAGCCTGAACAACTCAAGGCGCTGGAAGACATCGTCAACGCCGAGATTCGCAAGAACTCCCCGGTAGAGACCGAAGAAACCGACATCGAGACCGCCAAGCGCAAGGGCGCGATGGCGCTGTTTGGCGAGAAGTACGGCGACAGCGTGCGCGTGCTGAGCATGGGCGACTTCTCCGTTGAACTGTGCGGTGGCATCCACGCCAATCGCACCGGCGACATCGGCCTGCTGAAGATCGTCAGCGAAGGCGGCGTGGCCTCCGGCGTGCGGCGTATCGAGGCGGTCACTGGCGCTGCGGCGCTGGCGTATCTCAATGCGGCGGAAGAACAACTCAAGGAAGCGGCAAGCCTGATCAAGGGCAGCCGTGACAACCTGATCGACAAGCTGTCGGCTGTGCTGGAGCGCAACCGCCTGCTGGAAAAGCAACTCGAGCAGTTGCAGGCCAAGGCTGCCAGCGCCGCGGGCGACGATCTGTCGGCCCAGGCGGTGGACGTCAAGGGCGTCAAAGTGCTGGCCGCGCGTCTCGACGGCCAGGATGGCAAGGCGCTGCTGGCGCTGGTCGATCAACTGAAAAACAAACTCGGCCGCGCAGTGATCCTGCTCGGCGGTGTCCATGAGGAAAAGGTCGTTCTCGTCGCAGGCGTGACCAAAGACCTGACTGGCCAACTCAAAGCCGGTGATTTGATGAAGCAGGCCGCTGCAGCAGTGGGCGGGAAGGGCGGTGGTCGTCCGGACATGGCGCAAGGCGGCGGTACCGACGCCGGCGCATTGGACGCGGCACTGGCCCAGACCGTTGCATTTGTAGAGCAGGGTATTTAAGACGGCGCTCCGGGCTCGCCAAGGTGCGCCCGGCCGCTGTTGATTGATTATTTGGGCGCCCTTCATGGGCAGAGGCGGCTTTGAAATGGCTTTGATCGTACAGAAATTTGGAGGCACCTCGGTCGGCACCGTCGAGAGAATCGAACAAGTCGCCGACAAGGTTAAGAAATTCCGTGAAGCGGGCGACGACCTGGTGGTCGTGCTGTCGGCCATGAGCGGCGAGACCAACCGTCTGATCGATCTGGCCAAGCAAATCAGCGGCGACCAGCAACCGGTTCCCCGCGAGCTGGACGTGATCGTTTCCACCGGCGAGCAGGTGACCATCGCCTTGCTGGCCATGGCGCTGATCAAGCGTGGCGTGCCGGCGGTGTCCTACACCGGCAACCAGGTTCGGATCCTGACGGACAGTGCGCACAACAAAGCGCGTATCCTGCAGATCGATGACCAGAAGATTCGCGGCGACCTGAAGGCCGGTCGCGTCGTGGTGGTCGCCGGCTTCCAGGGCGTGGACGAACACGGCAACATCACCACCCTCGGCCGTGGTGGTTCCGATACCACGGGCGTGGCGCTGGCGGCGGCCCTCAAGGCTGACGAGTGCCAGATCTACACCGATGTCGATGGCGTCTACACCACCGATCCACGGGTCGTGCCCGTGGCTCAACGCCTGGACAAGATTACCTTCGAAGAGATGCTGGAAATGGCCAGCCTCGGTTCCAAGGTATTGCAGATCCGTGCGGTTGAATTCGCTGGCAAGTACAACGTTCCGCTGCGCGTCCTGCACAGCTTCAAGGAGGGTCCGGGCACCCTCATTACTATTGATGAAGAGGAATCCATGGAACAGCCGATCATTTCCGGCATCGCTTTCAACCGCGATGAAGCCAAGCTGACCATCCGTGGCGTGCCAGACACCCCCGGCGTGGCGTTCAAGATTCTCGGCCCGATCAGTGCCGCCAATATCGAAGTCGACATGATCGTGCAGAACGTCGCGCACGATAACACCACCGACTTCACTTTCACCGTGCACCGCAACGACTATCAGTCCGCCGAAGCCGTGTTGAAGAAAACGGCCGGCGAGATCGGTGCCCGCGAAGTGGTTGGCGACACCAAGATCGCCAAGGTCTCGATTGTCGGTGTCGGCATGCGTTCCCACGCAGGAGTGGCCAGCCGCATGTTCGAATCCCTGGCCAAGGAAAGCATCAATATCCAGATGATCTCCACGTCGGAAATCAAGGTTTCCGTGGTGATCGAAGAGAAGTACCTGGAGCTGGCCGTGCGCGCCCTGCACACGGCGTTTGAACTCGACGCTGCGGCCCGACAGGGCGAGTAAGGCGTTGCCTTGAGGGCGCGGTTTTTACCGCGCCCTTTGTTTTTCTGAATGGCGTGTCCCAAAACTGTTCTTTTGCGCGCGCTGGTCAATACTAGGCCTGTAGGCTGCGACCGTTTCGGTTGTAGGTCCCATGCCTTTTTTTTGCAGACGGTTGTCCCTTAAGTGAATTGCGTGAGGAGAAAGGTATGCTGATTCTGACCCGTCGGTGTGCAGAAAGCCTGATTATTGGCGATGGCGAAATCACCGTGACCGTGCTCGGCGTCAAAGGAAACCAAGTGCGTATCGGCGTCAACGCCCCGAAAGAGGTCGCTGTGCACCGCGAGGAAATTTACCTGCGTATCAAGAAAGAGAAGGACGACGAACCAAGCCATTAATTTTTATCGATTTTTATGTTTGCAAACGGGGATGAAGGTGGTTAATATACGCCCCGTGTTGCGGAGAGCTGGCCGAGTGGCCGAAGGCGCTCCCCTGCTAAGGGAGTACACCTCAAAAGGGTGTCGGGGGTTCGAATCCCCCGTTCTCCGCCATTATTCGTTTAGTGCGCTGTAATCTGGCTTGATCGGTAAGTGTTTGAAATTACTGAAAAAAGCGCTTTACAAAAAGATTTGGCGACCTATAATGCGCGGCAACAAATGCACTCGTAGCTCAGCTGGATAGAGTACTCGGCTACGAACCGAGCGGTCACAGGTTCGAATCCTGTCGAGTGCACCATTTAAGAGTTGCTTGCAGCAATGCAAATAACTTGGCTTCAACCAGTTGTGATCTGGTATAAAACCACAACTTGCACTCGTAGCTCAGCTGGATAGAGTACTCGGCTACGAACCGAGCGGTCACAGGTTCGAATCCTGTCGAGTGCACCAAACACCAAAAAGCCTGCGTTTAACGCGGGCTTTTTGCTGTCTGCGATTCAGGTTTTCACACATCCTTTCTCATCAAATACCACCTCTGCACTGCGACCCTTCTTGGTTTTGTAGGTATACCGCGTGCTCGAATTCCGCACCTTGATCGTGTCGGGCTTGCCAAGCGCGCTCTCGACGTCTTGCTGGCTCATGCCAGCGATGATCCGACGGTTGATGATCGCTTCGCGGCGCTGGCCGGCGCTGATCAGGTTCCCGCAGCGGTCTTCGAGGCGACCGACGATGGTCGGTTCCCTGCGCCTGGTTTTGTTGCTGGATGTTTGATGGCTCTCGGCTTCGGGCAGCATCGGCTCGATGTAGCCTGGGTTGAACGAATGGATCGGTTGCAGCGTCAGGGTTTCTCCCGGGCCGCAGCTCAAGGTCGTGAAGGTGACCTGTCCATCGAGATCTTCGCAGCGATGCACAACGTGGTCAGCAGCCCAGAGCGGCAGGCAGGGCAGGGCGTAGAGCCAAAATAGACAGCGAAATCCAGGCATCCTGGCGTCCCTCCTTGACGGTGAATAGAGCAAGGGTAGCTGCTGCACTTTTGCCAGGCGGTGTGTTTTCTTTTCAGAATAAGTCGTCGTAGATACGGAGGTTCAGCTTGTGTTCAGGTTTGTCTCGCAAGCGCTTGTTCTTGCCATGATTTTTTAACGTTTTACAGCGCCAAGCGGTGTATGATTGCGCCCGTCAGCCCCGCCGGGGCTTTGGAATATCTTCATGGACTTACCCAGTAGTTACTCAACAGCTTGTTTTGCCAATCATGAATTAACTGATTGATCCTTCCGGCGTGCTCCACTGCTGGGAGTGGAGTTCGCCTATGACTGAAATCGAAGTAAAAAAAACGCAGGAAAGCCTTCAGGATCGCCTCGCTCAAGTCGTTGAGCTGCTGCATCGCCAGCGGGTCGTGGAAGACCTGACGCATCGCCAGGAAGGGCCGCATCATGACCGGGTCGAGAATCTGGTCCACCGGCAGAACCTCGTCGAGTTGCAACGCAAGCTCGATGACCTGCACTCCGCCGACGTCGCCTACATTCTTGAAGCCTTGCCGCTGGAAGAGCGCCTGACGGTCTGGCAACTGGTCCAGGCTGATCGCGACGGCGACATCTTGCTTGAGGTGTCCGACTCGGTTCGTGAGACCCTGATCGCCGACATGGATGATCATGAGCTTCTCGCTGCGGCCAAGGAAATGGACGCCGACGAACTCGCCGACCTTGCCCCCGAATTGCCCCGCGACGTTGTCCATGAACTGATGGAAGCCCTCGATGGCCAGCAGCGCGAGCGTGTGCGCTCGGCGTTGTCCTACGACGAGGAGCAGGTCGGTGCGCTGATGGACTTCGAGATGGTGACGATCCGTGAGGACGTCAGCCTTGAAGTGGTCTTGCGCTACCTGCGTCGTCTGAAGGAGCTGCCGGGGCATACCGACAAACTCTTCGTCGTCGATTATGACGGCGTGCTCAAGGGCGTACTGCCCATCAAGCGCCTGCTGGTCAACGACCCGGAAAAGCAAGTGGCCGAGGTGATGGCCAGCGATCCCGTGAGCTTTCACCCTGACGAGAATGCCTACGATGCGGCGCAGGCGTTCGAGCGCTACGACTTGATCTCGGCGCCGGTGGTGGATAAGAACGGCAAGCTGATCGGCCGTCTCACCATCGACGAAATGGTTGACCTGATTCGTGAGGAAAGCGAAAGCGAAGTCCTCAGCATGGCGGGTCTACGGGAAGAAGAAGACATTTTTGCTTCTGTCTGGAAATCCCTGCGTAACCGCTGGGCCTGGCTGGCGATCAACCTGATCACCGCGTTTGTCGCCTCCCGAGTCATCGGCCTGTTCGAAGGCTCCATCGAGAAGCTGGTAGCGCTGGCAGCGTTGATGCCTATCGTTGCCGGCATCGGCGGTAACTCCGGCAACCAGACCATCACCATGATCGTTCGCGCCATGGCGCTGGACCAGGTCAGTACGGGTAACACGTCGCGGTTGATGCGCAAGGAACTGGCGGTGGCGTTGATCAACGGCGTCATCTGGGGCGGCGTGATTGGCGTTGTGGCCTATCTGCTTTATGGAAGCTGGTCGTTGGGCGTGGTCATGACTGCTGCGATGACCCTCAATCTGTTGTTGGCGGCATTGATGGGGGTACTGATTCCCATGACCCTGGCTCGCCTGGGCCGCGACCCGGCGATGGGGGCCAGCGTGATGATCACCGCCATGACCGACAGCGGCGGGTTCTTTATCTTCCTGGGCTTGGCGACGATCTTCCTGCTCTGAATGGCTTATCAAGAAGCCCGCCCTGCCGGCGGGCTTTTTTCTGGGCGATTGCTTTTCACCGCGGCCAAATTTCGGGCAAAAAAAAGCCAGCACGAGGCTGGCTTTAATATCTTGGACGCGATCAGGACGCGTCTGCGGCCATTTCGGCGTCGTGGGCGATCAGCGAAACAAGGGCGTTCTGCTGACGATGGGAAAGTTGTCGGAAGCGTTGAAGCAACTCGCGCTCATGCAGCGAAAGCTCCGGGCTGTCCAGGCGCATGCTCAGCTCTTCGCCCAACGCACCTTCCTGAATCAGGCTTTGCTCCAGGCGCGCAATGATTTCGGAGTTCATGCTGCGGTGATGATTACGAGCCACCTCGGCAATGCGTTCGCGCATTCCGTCTGGCAGACGTACGACGAACTTGTCAGCCGTACGGCTGGAATAAATTGGCTTTGTCATTGGGCGCATATTTATTAACCGGTTAGTTCAGGGGAGCGGTTCTCGGGATTGGCCGCAGGATGTCGATAGGACAAGGCGCGCAGCCAAATGTTCAACCTGAATTGTTATGAGGCCCGCATCATGCCTCAAAATTGCCAGATCATTGGCGCCAATTCTGTGACAAATTCTGATCCGGGTAAAGGCGTTATGCCAGCACCTTTCATCAAAAAATGCGGACTGGTTTGAAAAAACCGTCAGGTTCCGCATTTGTGACCACTGCATCGTGTCGTTGTGCCATACCGTTGGGCAGATAACCGGTGCGGAACAAGACGGCTGCTTTCCTTGTTACGTATAGGATAGTGGCAATTGGCCGATTTACTAGATCGACAAGGCTGGGACAGATGAGTGGCGGCTGGAGTCACGGGCTATTCGCTTGACGACACGGTGGGCCGTACCATTTGCCTACACTTAATAGGCGGGGATGCATGACAAAAGCGGGGCTGGCCGTTAACATGCTCGCCGTCCAACGCACCGCGTTTCTCGTGGTCGACCCGTGTCTCAGTAGCTCAATTGGATAGAGCATCCCCCTCCTAAGGGGAAGGTTGGCAGTTCGAACCTGCCCTGGGACACCATTTCCTGTGCAAATCCTCCCAAGCCCTTCCACGAATCCTTAACGGATCGCTGTTTGCGGCCGATAACCCAATGAGGCCCCTTTCCTGACGTCGCGGCGTCCCGGAGCGGCTCGCGGTGGGTGTCGCGGTTGTCTATCATCTGCGCGCCTCGCCCAACCGCGGGGCGGTGTTGTGTTGTTTTTTGCCATTGAGCTCATTTTCTTATTTGCCTGGACATCCTCGATGCTGGCGTACCACCAAAAAAGTTTTCTGATCGTCGATGATTTCTCGGACTTCCGCAGTTCCGTCCGGTCTATGCTGCGTGAACTGGGCGTCAAGGACGTGGACACCGCCGATACGGGTGAAGTAGCGCTGCGAATGTGCTCGCAGAAGCGCTATGACTTTATCCTGCAGGACTATCACCTGGGTGATGGGCGTAAAAATGGTCAGCAGGTCCTGGAGGACCTGATGATCGAGAAATTGATCAGCCATGAAAGCGTCTTCCTCATGGTGACCGCCGAGACCAGCCAGGCGATGGTGCTCAGTGCCTTGGAGCATGAGCCCGATGCATACCTGACCAAGCCATTCAATCGCTCCGGCCTGGCCCAGCGGTTGGAGCGCCTTGAGCAACGCAAGACGCTGCTCAAGCCGATCCTGCAGGCCCTCGATCGTGGCAAGCCGATGGAAGTGCTCAATGCCTGTATCGCCCTGTGCAAGCAGGACCCGCGCTACGGGCCGCTGTGCCTGCGCTATCGGGCCGATGCGCTGCGCGACCTGAATCAGAACGAGGCCCTTGAGCGGTTGTACAATTCCATCATCGCGGATCGCCCGTTGCCGTGGGCGTACGCGGGGTTGGGTAAATTGCTCTTCAAGCGTGGGCAGATAGGCGAAGCCAAGGCTGTCTATGAAAAAGCCCTGAAAGTCTTTCCGATGATGCCGGCGTTGTACGACGGCATGGCCGATGTGCTGGTGGCCGAAGGCGACACCAAGCAGGCTCAAAGTGTGCTGGAAGAGGCCGTCCGCCTGTCGCCCCTGGCGGTGCGCCGACAAGCGTTGTTGGGCAAGTTGGCGATGACCAACGAGGATTACGACACCGCCTCAAAAGCCTATCGTCAAGCGGTGGGGCAGGGCGCGCAGTCGCGCTTCAAGGACCCGGAAACCAACCTTGGACTCGCCCATGCGTTGATCAGCAAGGGCAGCGAGAAGGGCCTGGACACTCGGACCCGTCTGGAAATCAACACGACGCTCAGCGCCGTGGCGAAGGAAAACCCCAGCGATCCGGGGCTGCAGGTGCGGGCGCGCCTGATGAAAGCCACGAGCCTGCTGCTCAACGATGCCGAAACTGCCGAGAAGTTGACCGAGCAAGCCTTGCAGCGCCTCGACGGCATGGAGCAGTTCATGAGCGCCGAAGCCGCCTTGCTGGTGGCCAAGCAGTTGCAGATGCTTGGCCAGACCAGCGCCGGCGAGTCGATGCTCAAGAACTGCGCGGAAATCTACGGTGATGATCCGGCGGTCATGCAAGGCATCGCCAAGCTCACCGACGACCCGAACATTCTCAACCAGGGCAATGCCGCCGCCGAGCTGAACCGCGAAGGCGTGCGCGTCTACAAGACGGGCGCATTGCCCGAGGCGCGGGAATTGTTCCGCCGGGCCCTGAAGATGCAACCGAAAAACATCAGTATTGCCCTGAACATGGCGCAGTCCCTGCTGCATGGCACCGATACCAGTGTGGAGTCGGAGCTGCTGCAGGAATGCCGCGCCTGCCTGAAACTGGTGGGCATGATGCCCGACACCGATGCGCGTCATGCGCGCTATCAAAAACTGCGAAGCAAGGCATTTGGCGATGAATGACAGCGAACAGGCACTCGATTTTTCCACGGTGATCGCGTCTACCGTGCATGACATGAAAAACTCTCTGACCTTGCTCATGCAGGCGCATACGCAATGGCTCGAGCGCTTGCCGGAGCGCGAGCGGCAGACATCGGAGCAGGGCGTGATGGACTTCGAGTTCGCTCACCTCAATGGCCTCCTGGTGCAATTGTTGGGACTTTATAAACTCGGGGTGAATCAACTGCCGCTGCATCCGGCCTATCACGAGCTGGATGACTTCATCGAAGCGCAACTGGCCGGCCACCAGGACGTGTTTCGCAGTCGCGGGATCATGGCCACATATGAAGTCGATCCGCTGAGCCCGCTGGGTTTCTTCGACCGTGAGCTGATTGCTTCGGTGCTCGATAATACGATCAACAACGCCATTCGCCATGCCCGGCAGGCATTGCTGATCAGCGTGAGCGACGAGGCTGGGCAACTGGTGTTGACCATCAACGACGACGGCGAAGGTTACCCGCCTGAGATGATCGAGCGTCAGGCCGAGTACGTGCAGGGCATTAACCACAGCAGCGGTAGCACCGGGCTGGGCCTGTACTTCGCCGCCAGGATTGCCGGGCTGCACCAGCGTGGCGGCTTGAGCGGGCGTACCGAGATTGCCAACGGCAGTGTGCTGGGCGGTGGGGTGTTCAGGCTTTATCTGCCCTGAGCCAGTCTCCGGGTCGGTACAGAACCCTGTGGGAGCGAGCTTGCTCGCGATAGCGGTATATCAGCTTGCATCAATGCTGCTGACCTGACGCTATCGCGAGCAAGCTTGCTCCCACAGTGCATTCCAATGGCAGATCTTTATTGTCGCTGGGTGCTTGATATTCCGAACAGCCGAAGCCTATTTTGTACGGGTTGCCGTTCGCGGCTCGCACATAACAAGGATTGCGTCATGACGACCGATGGCCAGTGTTCACTCGCGCAGCGATTGACGGGCATTGATGAGATTGAATGTGTCACGCCGGATTTGAATGGCGTGCCCAGGGGCAAGGTGATGAGCGCCGAAGGCTTCCTCGAGGGCCGGCGGTTGCAACTGGCGCGAGGTGTGCTGCTGCAATGCATCATGGGCGGCTATCCGCCATCGCGCTTTTATGGCAGCGATGACGGCGACCTGGCGCTGGTGCCCGATCCACAGCAGATTCATCGCTTGCCATGGAGCCATCCGCCCCGTGCCTTGGCGATTTGCGATGCCGACGAGCTCAGCGGCGAAAGCTCGCCACTTTCGACGCGCGGCCAGCTCAAGGCTGTCGTCGCGCGATACGCGGCCCTCGGACTGGCGCCGGTGGTGGCGACGGAGCTGGAGTTCTTTGTGTTTGCGCCCAATGCGGACCCTACGCAGCCGTTCCGGCCGCCGGTGGGCCTGGATGGGCGTCGCGAAGACGGCCAGTCGGCGTTCAGTATCAGTTCCAATAACGGCTTGCGACCGTTCTTCAATGAAGTCTACGAATGCATGGCGACGCTGGGGTTGCCGCGCGACACCTTCATGCACGAAATGGGCGTGAGCCAATTCGAAATCAATCTGCTCCATGGCGATCCTGTGCTGCTGGCCGACCAGACGTTCCTGTTCAAGCACTTGCTCAAGGAAGTGGCGCTCAAGCATGGCCTGATTGTGGTTTGCATGGCCAAGCCGCTGGCGCAAACGCCGGGCAGCTCGATGCATATCCACCAGAGTGTTGTCGAGTTGGGCAGCGGACGGAATGTGTTCAGCGACGAGGCCGGCGAACCGACGGCAGCGTTCCGGCACTTCATTGGCGGGCAGCAGGCCGGCATGGCGGATTTCACCGCGCTGTTCGCGCCCAACGTGAATTCCTACCAGCGCCTGTGTCATCCGTTCGCATCGCCAAACAATGCGTGCTGGTCCCATGACAATCGCTCGGCCGGGTTGCGCATTCCCGCCAGTTCACCAGTGGCCCGGCGTGTCGAGAACCGCTTGCCAGGGGCCGATGCCAACCCTTACCTGGCGATTGCCGCGAGCCTGGCGGCGGGGCTTTATGGCATCGAAAATCACTTGGAACCGGGCGCCGCGATCCAGGGCGAGTTCGAGGTGCCGGATAATCTGTCGCTGCCATGTACCTTGCACGCTGCCCTCGAGCGTCTCAAGCGTAGCCATTTGGCGAAGGAACTGTTCGGGGCCGAGTTCATCGAAGGTTACATTGCGTCGAAGACCCTGGAACTGACCAGTTTCTTCGACGAGATCACGCCCTGGGAACGGCGTGTACTGGCGGCCCAGGCATAACGAACCCGTTGCATAGGGGCTATCTTCAAGATGGCCCTCACTTACCTCAAGGAGCCGCTCGGAACGCCGATGCGCCAAATCTGGAAACCTTTTCGAGCGCTTTATTTCGCCTCGCTGATGATGCTCATCGGCTCGGGCCTCTTGAGTACTTACCTGGCGTTGCGCCTGGCTGCCGATCATGTCGACAGTCTGTGGGTCGGTGCGCTGATGGCCGCCAACTATTTCGGCCTGGTGCTGGGCGGCAAGATCGGCCATCGGCTGATTGCCCGTGTCGGGCATATCCGTGCTTATTCAGCTTGTGCCGGGATTGTCGGCGCGGCGGTGCTGGGCCATGGCCTGGTGGACTGGCTGCCGGCCTGGATCGTGCTGCGGATGATCGTCGGCCTGGGCATGATGTGCCAATACATGGTCATTGAAAGCTGGCTCAACGAGCAGGCTGATGCCAAGCAGCGCGGGGTGGTATTCAGCGGCTACATGATCGCCTCGTACCTGGGGCTGGTGCTGGGCCAGTTGATCCTGGTCATGCACCCGGCCCTTGGGCTGGAGCTGCTGATGCTGGTGGCGTTGTGTTTTGCCCTGTGCCTGGTGCCCGTGGCGTTGACCCGACGGATTCACCCGGCACCGCTGCATCCGGCGCCGATGGAGCCGCGCTTCTTTATCAAGCGTGTACCGCAATCGTTGACCACCGTGCTGGGCTCCGGGCTGATCGTCGGCTCCTTTTATGGCCTGGCACCGCTGTACGCCTCCCAGCAAGGGCTCACCACCGAACAGGTCGGTCTGTTCATGGGCTGCTGCATTTTTGCCGGGCTGTTGGTCCAGTGGCCGTTGGGCTGGCTATCGGATCGTTATGATCGTGCGTTGCTGATCCGCTGCTTTGCGCTGGCCCTGGCGGTCTGTGCGTTGCCGTTGGCTATCTGGTCGCAGGTGCCGCTGGAAGTATTGTTCGTTGCGGGGTTCTGCTGTTCGCTGGTGCAGTTCTGCCTGTATCCGCTGGCGGTGGCGTTTTCCAACGACCACGTCGAAGGCGATCGCCGGGTGTCGCTGACGGCGATGCTGCTGGTGACCTACGGCGTGGGCGCCAGCATCGGCCCATTGGTTGCCGGGGTGCTGATGAAGCTGTATGGCAGTCAGATGCTCTATGGCTTTTTCGCCCTGTTTGCGTTGGTCCTGGTGTGGCGGATCCGGCCGAAAGCGGTTACCAACCTGCACCAGGTCGACGATGCACCGCTGCACCACGTGGCCATGCCGGACAACATGACCAGCTCGCCGCTCGTGGCGTGCCTCGATCCTCGGGTAGACGAGCAGGTCGTGCAAGACCAGATGCAGGCGTCGCCCAATCCAGACGTCGAGCCAGAGCCGGAACCTGAATTGGAGCCAGTCACCGAAGGTGCGGACGACGAACCGCCATCCTCCGATTTCACCCAGGCCAGGCCTTGAGCCGGGCATAAAAAAACGGGCAATCCTTGCAAGGGATTGCCCGTTTTTTACGCCCGCGAAATCAGAAGTCGTCTTTATCGAACCGACGGGCTTCACGCTGCAACTGATACACGAAGCGTTCGACCTGGCGCTGCACCAGGCCGCTGATGTTGTGGAAGCGTACACCGGCGAACGTGGTATTGATCCGCTCTTCAAAATGCAGGTAACGCAGTTCCACCGGCGCGGTCATGTTGCCGAATGGCAGGGCGGCGATAAAGCGTTCATAAACCTGGCCCAGTTGCAGCCGTTCGGTGATGTCGCCATCGAAGCGCAGCTTGCAGCCGGTGGCGGAGATGTCCAGCAGTTGGCCATTGACCGGTGATTTGAGCTTATCGCCACCCATCTCCACGCTCACCAGTTGCGCCAGTTTCAACGCAGCCCGAAAGGCGTTGCGACGTTGGTGATAGACCACTTCTTCGGGCAGGGCGCCGCGGTAGCAGCGGCCGTCGTTGGAATCATCGATGGTCAGCGGACCATTGCCTTCCCACGCGATACGCACGCCGTCATGGAAACCCTCGACACGAAACGGCTCGCCCGCCAGCAGGAAACGTTCGCCGTCCCGGGGAATCATCTCGTCCAGGGCCATGGTGTTTTTCTCGCGATCAACATCCACCAGGTAGCTCTGGAAGCGCTGGCTGCGCTCGTGGAAAGTAATGATAAGCGGATCATGGCTGTCTTGCAGCATCCGCAGGTTGCCGGAGATTTCCAGGGGCGTGGTAAGGACCTTCGGTGGCTGCGGAGCATCTTCCGCGTTTGAGGCATTGAACACGGTGGGTCAATCTCCAAGCAAAATACGACTACATAGAGCCAGCATTTTGCCAGCATGTTTCGCGCGTTGATAGTGCGCAGTCATCGTTCGCGTCACGCCTGGCTGAGCGGACGGTGCTTGACCAGTTTCGCGGTCGATCCGCGAGCGTCATACAGCGTCGGGATTTCGCCGCCATTGAGGATGCGCAACTGATTGGCGGTGGCGGCCTGTTGCATTTGGATGGATTGGCCGTTTCGAGCGTTGGCGGCCTGGCATTGGCTGAGCAGGTCGTTGAGCACTGCGCTTTGGGACAATAACTGATCGCCAACCGACGATTGGCTGGCCAATTGTTCAAGGCCGTTGTTGTCTGCGGGCAGGTTGAGGCTGGCGAGAATCTCGCTGCGCTTGCGGCCATGCTGGTCGAGCAAAATGATCAATGCCTGTTTCTGCGCCAGAATATTTTCCAGCAGAGGCATGTCCCGCCCGTGGAGTGCCAGGGCTTCGGTCTGCAACAGCTCCAGCAATTGTTGTGCTGGAGCGAAGTCGTCGGTGATCAGTTGCAACAAATTAGTGTCGTGCATGGCTGGCCTTGGGTCTTGAGCGTCCAAAAGCCTGGCGCCGGCGGACGGCCTAGCGCTGGGCTTCGAAGTTGAGCAGCTTGCTGGCTACGCGGTTGCTGTCGACTTGATAGCTGCCATCGGCGATTGCTGCTTTCAACGCGGCCACGCGGGCGTTGTCGACGACAGGTTGATCGCGCAGCTTGTCAGTGACCTTCTGCAACTGCTGAGCCTCATTGCTGAGGTGTACCGATTCCCCATTGCTGACAGTGGCGGCCTGTTCGGCTGGCTTGGATTTGCCGGTTTCGGCGGTTTCCTTGCTGGCGCTGGTACGCGCAGTCCCTGTCACAGGTGAGGAGCTGTTTAAACGATTGAAATCGATGACCATGGTAAAAAACCTCTGGGTATTTGGACGCTTGCCATGTTTTCGGCCATCCCCAAAAAAACTTTAGGCTCATTTTTCAATGAACGAGCGCACGTCTGCGCTTGCCTTTGCGTAAGGCACAGTCTAGGGAACACCGAGGTCAAGCGCCAGCCTGTCTACCCTCCTTACATAGCCACTTCCACCTGGCCAGGCGCCATTACTTGCGCCTTGATGACTCGTTGGGAGTTGAGGTTCTTCACCCGAATCTGTTCGCGCATGCCGCCGTTGGACAGGGCCTCGCCCGGCATCCGCACGGCTAACGTGCCACTGCGGGCGGTGATGACCACCTGGTCGCCCTTGCGAACCACTTCGGCCTGTTCCAGATGTACCTGCGTGATCACTTGGTCAGCGACCATTGGTCGGACAAGTTTCTGACCAATGGCTTCATCAACGGAAGTCAGGAAGCCCTGGCTGATCTGGCTGACGTCGCGTTCACGCAGCACCACGTCCTGGGGTTCGACAATCCCGGCGCGCTTGAGCGGGCGAGTGGTGGTGACAATTTCGCGATACAGGCGCACTTGAGCGGGCACGAACACCGTCCAGGGGGCCGCGCTGTCGCAACGAACCTTCACCGTGACGCGGCCCAGCGGCCTGGCCGGACTCTCCAGCGAGGCAGTCAATTCCTTGTCGCACATTGGCATCCGCAGGCGCGGGTCGAGCTGGTTGACTTCAATCTCGTAGCGACCTTCGGTTTGACTGGTTGCCAGATAGTCTTCTACGGTGAACTCAAGAAAGCCCTGAGTGACGCCGATAAGGAGATCAGGCAAGGTTACTTCAGCAGCACCGACGGCAGGACCGCCAGAAGCGAGCAGGCAGGCAGCCAGCAGTGCACCGAGCCAGTGGCGGCAGTGAGTGGTCAGGCGTCGAGAAAATGTCGTTTGTGCGTTCATGCCGGTTCAATAGCAAGCCCCGTGCCGTTTAGTGATGAATGCGCGACGGACACATTAGCGTGATTAGGAGTCAGGGCATGGCGGGAGTGATGGATTCGGTAAACCAGCGCACACAGCTGGTGGGTCAGAATCGCCTGGAGCTGTTGTTGTTCCGTCTCGATGGCCAACAGTTGTATGGAATTAACGTATTCAAGGTTCGCGAAGTGCTGCAATGCCCTAAGCTGACCCTGATGCCTAAATCCAGTCCCGTCGTGTGCGGTGTGGCGAATATCCGGGGAGCGACGATCCCGATTCTCGACCTGGCGATGGCGACCGGTTCCGGTCGGTTGCTGGATCAGAGCAATCCGTTTGTGATCATCACCGAGTACAACACCAAGACCCAAGGGTTCCTGGTGCGGTCGGTGGAGCGCATCGTCAACATGAACTGGGAAGAGATCCATCCGCCACCCAAGGGGACGGGGCGCGACCACTACCTCACGGCGGTGACGCGGGTCGACAACCAGTTGGTGGAGATCATCGACGTGGAGAAAATCCTCGCCGAAGTCGCGCCAACGCCGGAGACCATTTCCGTCGGAGTGGTGGATGCCGAGACGCAGCACAAGGCGGTTTCCCTGCGGGTGTTGACCGTCGATGATTCGTCGGTGGCACGCAAGCAGGTCACGCGTTGCCTGCAGACGGTCGGCGTCGAGGTGATCGCCCTGAATGACGGACGGCAAGCGCTGGATTACCTGCGCAACCTGGTCGACGAGGGCAAGCGGCCGGAAGAGGAGTTCCTGATGATGATCTCCGACATCGAGATGCCGGAGATGGACGGGTACACGCTGACGTCGGAGATCCGCAGCGACCCGCGCATGCAAAAACTGCACATCATCTTGCATACTTCGCTGTCCGGGGTATTCAACCAGGCGATGGTCAAGAAAGTCGGCGCCGACGACTTCCTGGCCAAGTTTCGGCCCGATGACCTGGCTTCCCGGGTCGTCGAGCGAATCAAGACAGCAGGTTAAAAAGGTCGGGCGCGTTGTGCGCCCGGCAAGTCAATACAGTGAAAAGAGGCGGTATCTTGTCTACGGGTAATTTGGATTTCGAACAGTTCCGGGTCTTCCTGGAAAAAGCCTGTGGCATCTTGCTTGGTGAAAACAAGCAGTACCTGGTGTCGAGCCGTCTCAATAAAATGATGGAACAGCAGGGCATCAAGTCATTGGGCGAGTTGGTCCAGCGTATCCAGAGCCAGCCGCGCAGTGGCCTGCGCGAAATGGTCGTGGATGCCATGACCACCAACGAAACCCTGTGGTTTCGTGACACTTATCCCTTCGAAGTGCTGAAGAACAAAGTATTGCCGGCGGCCATCAAGGCCAGCCCGGGCCAACGCTTGCGGATCTGGTCGGCGGCGTGTTCGTCGGGCCAGGAACCCTATTCGTTGTCGATGTCCATCGATGAGTTCGAGCGGACCAACCTCGGCCAGCTGAAGGCGGGCGTGCAAATTGTCGCCACCGACCTGTCCGGGACCATGCTCAATAACTGCAAGACCGGCGAGTACGACAGCCTGGCCATTGGCCGTGGGTTGTCACCCGATCGCCTGCAGCGTTATTTCGACGCGAAAGGGCCGGGCAAGTGGGTGGTCAAGGCGCCCATCAAGAGCCGAGTGGAATTCCGTTCGTTCAACTTGCTGGACAGCTACGCCAGCCTGGGCAAGTTCGACATCGTGTTCTGCCGCAACGTGCTGATCTACTTCTCCGCGGAAGTGAAGAAGGACATCCTGATGCGTATCCACAGCACCCTGAAGCCGGGCGGTTATCTGTTCCTTGGCGCGTCGGAAGCGTTGAACGGCTTGCCGGATCATTACCAGATGGTCCAGTGCAGCCCGGGGATCATCTACCAGGCGAAGTGATTGGCTTGGGTTATAAAAAACGGGAGCCCCACGGGGCTCCCGTTTTTTTGCCCGCTGATTTTTCATTCACTCCCCCGTCCCCTGTGGGAGCGAGCTTGCTCGCGATGGCGGTATTGCAGACGACATCAATCTTGACTGACACACCGCCATCGCGAGCAAGCTCGCTCCCACATTTGATCCCCATTGCCTGGGCGAAAGCGGCAGAAAAGCGGCAGCCGGCGGAAACCGATTGCCGCTTTTCTGGCATTGCCGCTTTGCCGATCCCCGCAAAGCCCCGGTTTACGGGGTTTTTCAAAGTGGCACGGCGCTTGCTAAAGCTCTCGTACGTACATTCTGGTCACCCAAAGGTTTCCGACATGAGCATCAGCTTCGATAAAGCGCTCGGTATCCACGAACAGGCCCTGAGCTTCCGCGCCCAGCGTGCCGAAGTCCTGGCCAACAACATCGCCAACGCCGACACCCCGAACTACAAGGCGCGCGACCTGGACTTCTCCAAGGTCCTCGCCGAACAGAACGAAAAAGCCAAGAACGGCCACTTCGCCTTGAACATGACCAACAGCCGTCATATCGAAGCCGAAGGCGTGGGCAGTGGCGATGAGTCGCTGATGTATCGCACGCCGATGCAACCGTCGATCGACCAGAACACCGTGGACGCTCAACTGGAACAGTCCAACTACGCGGAAAACTCCGTGAACTTCCAGGCCAGCTTCACCCTGCTCAACAGTAAATTCAAAGGGCTGGTATCGGCCCTGCGTGGAGAGTAAGCCATGTCGATCGCGAGCGTTTTCAACATCGCCGGCAGTGCCATGAGTGCCCAGACCACTCGCCTGAACACCGTCGCCAGTAACATCGCCAACGCCGAGACTGTCTCGTCGAGCATCGACCAGACCTACCGCGCCCGTCATCCGGTGTTCGCCACCATGTTCCAGGGCGGCCAATCCACCGGCGGCGACTCGCTGTTCCAGGAGCAGGACGCGGCCGGGCAGGGCGTGCAGGTGCTCGGCGTGGTCGAAGACCAGAGCAACCTCGAGGCCCGTTACGAGCCCAATCACCCGGCGGCCGACGCCAAGGGCTACGTCTACTACCCGAACGTCAATGTCGTTGAAGAAATGGCCGACATGATTTCCGCCAGTCGTTCTTTCCAGACCAACGCCGAAATGATGAACACCGCCAAAACCATGATGCAGAAGGTCCTGACCCTCGGTCAGTGATAAGGGGCGAGTCACATGAGCGTCACCAACACCACCGGCGGTTTGAGCCTCAACGAGATCCTCGCCAACTCTTCGGTCAAGACCAATACCACGACCGATGGCCTGGGCGCGGCAACCAGTGCGGCGACCGGCAAGAAAGAGCTGGGCAAGGATGCGTTCCTGCAGTTGCTCGTGACCCAGCTGAAAAACCAGAACCCGCTGGAGCCCCAGGACAACGGTGAATTCGTTGCCCAGCTGGCGCAGTTCAGCAGCCTGGAAGGCATCACCACGCTCAACCAGACCGTGAGTGGCATCGCCGGCAACTACAACTCGTCCCAGGCGTTGCAGGCTTCGTCCCTGGTCGGTCGCTCGGTCATCGCTCCGGGTGACAAGGCCGTGGTCGACACCTCCAAGAGCCTAAACGGCACGGTGGTGGTTCCGTCGGCGGTGTCGTCCCTCACGGTCAAGGTCATGGACAAGGACGGTAAGACCGTCCGCACCATCGACCTGGGCAGCCAGAAGGCCGGCAACTCCGCCTTCATCTGGGACGGCAAGAACGATGCGGGCGCCACGGTTGAAGCGGGCACCTACACCTTCGCGGCCTCGACCACCATCGACGGCCAGGCCACGTCGCTGATCACCAACCTGCCGGCCACGGTCAGCAGCGTGACGATCAGCCAGACGGGCGGTGAGCTGATGCTCAACCTGGCAGGGCTGGGCAGCATTGCCCTGTCCAAAGTACAAACTATTGGTATGTAGAGCCGACTAACCGGCAAAAGGAGTCAACATGTCTTTCAACATCGGCCTTAGCGGTCTCTATGCAGCCAACAAACAACTGGACGTGACCGGCAACAACATCGCCAACGTGGCGACCACCGGTTTCAAATCGTCCCGCGCGGAATTCGAAGACGTCTACTCGGCCACCAAGCTGGGTTCGGGCAGCAAGACCGTCGGCAACGGCGTGCGCCTGGCCAACGTTTCCCAACAGTTCGGCCAGGGTGACGTGAACAACACCGGCAACGTGCTGGACATGGGTATCCAGGGCCAGGGCTTCTTTGTCCTGGATAACGACGGTTCGTTGAGCTACACCCGTGCCGGTACCTTCAAGACCGACAAGGAAGGCTACGTCACCAACAGCGATGGCACTGCACGCCTGCAGGGCTACGGCGTGGACGCCAACGGCAAGATCCTCAACGGGATCCTGACCGACCTGCGCATCGACACCTCGAACCTGCCGCCGCAAGCCACCAGCCTGGTTTCGTCGACCATCAACCTGAACTCGACGGCGACGCCGATCACTGCCGCGTTCAACCCGGCCGATACCGCTACTTTCACCAAGCAGTTCACCACGCCGATCTACGACACCCAGGGTAACCAGCACTCGATGGACCAGTACATGGTCAAGACTGCCGGTAACACCTGGAACGTCTATACGTTGATCGATGGTCGCAACCTGAACGGCACCTTGCCGACCACGACCGGTGCGAACGCGCCGATTCCTTCGACCATGAGCTTCGATTCCAGCGGCAAGCTGACTCAGGTCAGCACGCCACCGGTGCCGCCTGCCACCGCGCCGACGATCAACAGCGATCTGGTATTGACCGGCTGGGTTCCTGGCACCGTGACCAACGGAACCTGGACCGCTAACGGCGCCGCCAGCGCGCCGACCATCACGATTTCCATGGGCAACACCACCCAGTTCAACGCCGACACCGCGCGGTCGATCCCGACCCAGAACGGTTACGCCACTGGCCAGATCACCAACCTGACCATCGATGGCAGCGGCGTGATGCTCGCCAACTTCAGCAACAACCAGACCAAGCCGATCGGTCAGATCGCCCTGGCGAGCTTCACCAACGAACAAGGCCTGCAGCCGGTAGGCGGCACGAGCTGGAAGGAAACCTTCGCCTCGGGCATCCCGGGCTACGACGCGCCACAAACCGGCACCCTGGGTTCGATCGTCTCCAACTCCCTGGAAGAGTCCAACGTCAACCTGACCAACGAACTGGTCGAGCTGATCAAGGCGCAAAGCAACTACCAGGCGAACGCCAAGACTATCTCCACCCAGAGCACCATCATGCAGACCATCATTCAGATGACCTGATATCGATGGTTGCTTGAACGCTGCACAAGGAGCCCCTCGAAAGAGGGGCTTTTTCATGAGCTTCAGTTTTGTATTGCCTGGACCGGCCTCATCGCGAGCAAGCTCGCTCCCACAGGAGTTCGCATTCCAATGTGGGAGCGAGCTTGCTCGCGATGGGGCCAGAACAGTCGCCAACATTCCTCCAGGCAAAAGAAAGCCCCCGATAAACCAATGGCCTATCGGGGGCTTCTTTCAGCGGGCGCCTTTACGCGCCCGCCCGCTCAGCTTATTGGCAAGCTTCGCAATCCGGCTCGTCGATCGCGCAAGCCTTTGGCACGGGTGCCGGGCCGGCTGGAGCAGCCAGGACCGAATCGTCACCGTGGTTGCCGCCGCTGGAAACCGCGTTCAGCTTGCCGGTGTTGATGGTCGACTTCTCGGTGCTGGTGGCGGCCAGGGCGCGGAGGTAGTAAGTGGTTTTCAGGCCACGGTACCAAGCCATGCGGTAGGTCACGTCCAGCTTCTTGCCCGAGGCGCCGGCGATGTACAGGTTCAGCGACTGAGCCTGGTCGATCCACTTCTGGCGACGGCTGGCAGCGTCGACGATCCACTTGGTGTCCACTTCGAACGCGGTCGCATAGAGCTCTTTGAGTTCTTGCGGGATGCGCTCGATCTGCTGCACCGAACCGTCGTAGTACTTCAGGTCGTTGATCATGACCGAGTCCCACAGGCCGCGGGCCTTGAGGTCGCGGACCAGGTACGGGTTGATCACGGTGAACTCGCCCGACAGGTTCGATTTCACGTACAGGTTCTGGTAGGTCGGTTCGATCGACTGCGACACGCCGGTGATGTTGGCGATGGTGGCGGTCGGTGCGATGGCCATGATGTTCGAGTTGCGGATGCCTTTCTGCACACGGGCACGAACCGGTGCCCAGTCCAGGGTTTCCTTCAGGTCGACGTCGATGTACTTCTCGCCACGCTGGGCGATCAGGATCTGTTGCGAATCCAGCGGCAGGACGCCCTTGGACCACAGCGAACCCTGGAACGTCTCGTAGGCGCCGCGCTCGTCGGCCAGGTCGCAGGAAGCCTGGATCGCGTAGTAGCTGACCGCTTCCATGGATTTGTCGGCGAACTCGACCGCAGCGTCCGAACCGTACGGGATGTGCTGCAGGTACAGCGCGTCCTGGAAGCCCATGATGCCGAGGCCGACCGGACGGTGCTTGAAGTTCGAGTTCTTCGCTTGCGGCACCGAGTAGTAGTTGATGTCGATCACGTTGTCGAGCATGCGCACGGCGGTGTTCACGGTGCGTTGCAGCTTGGCGGTGTCCAGCTTGCCGTCGACGATGTGGTTCGGCAGGTTGATCGAGCCCAGGTTGCAGACCGCGATCTCATCCTTGTTGGTGTTCAGGGTGATCTCGGTGCACAGGTTCGAGCTGTGGACCACGCCCACGTGCTGCTGCGGGCTGCGCAGGTTGCACGGGTCCTTGAAGGTCAGCCATGGGTGGCCGGTCTCGAACAGCATCGACAGCATCTTGCGCCACAGGTCTTTGGCCTGGACGACTTTGAACAGCTTGATCTTGTTGTACTCGGTCAGGGCTTCGTAGTACTCGTAGCGCTCTTCGAAGGCCTTGCCGGTCAGGTCATGCAGGTCCGGCACTTCGGACGGCGAGAACAGGGTCCACTTGCCGTCATCGAAGACGCGCTTCATGAACAGGTCGGGGATCCAGTTGGCGGTGTTCATGTCGTGGGTACGACGACGGTCATCACCGGTGTTCTTGCGCAGCTCGATGAACTCTTCGATGTCCATGTGCCAGGTTTCCAGGTAGGCACAGACCGCGCCCTTGCGCTTGCCGCCCTGGTTGACCGCAACGGCGGTGTCGTTGACCACTTTGAGGAACGGCACGACGCCCTGGGATTTGCCGTTGGTGCCCTTGATGTACGAGCCCAATGCGCGAACCGGGGTCCAGTCGTTGCCCAGGCCACCGGCGAATTTCGACAGCATGGCGTTGTCGTGGATTGCGCCGTAGATGCCCGACAGGTCATCTGGAACGGTGGTCAGGTAGCAGCTCGACAGCTGCGGACGCAGGGTGCCGGCGTTGAACAGCGTTGGCGTCGAGGCCATGTAGTCGAAGGACGACAACAGGTTGTAGAACTCGATCGCACGGTCTTCACGCTGCTTCTCTTCGATCGCCAGGCCCATGGCCACGCGCATGAAGAAGACCTGCGGCAGTTCGAAGCGCACGCCATCCTTGTGGATGAAGTAACGGTCGTACAGGGTCTGCAGGCCCAGGTAGGTGAACTGCTGGTCGCGCTCGTGGTTGATCGCCTTGCCGAGTTTTTCCAGGTCGAATTCGGCCAGGACAGGGTTCAGCAATTCGTATTCGATACCCTTGGCGACGTAGGCCGGCAGGGCCTTGGCGTACAGGTCGGCCATTTCGTGGTGGGTGGCGCTCTCGGCGACTTCCAGGAAGCTCAGGCCTTCGGCGCGCAGGGTGTCCATCAGCAGGCGCGCGGTCACGAACGAGTAGTTCGGCTCGCGTTCCACCAGGGTCCGCGCGGTCATCACCAGCGCGGTGTTGACGTCCTTGAGGGCAACGCCGTCATAGAGGTTCTTCAGGGTTTCGCGCTGGATCAGGTCGCCATCGACTTCTTCCAGGCCTTCGCAGGCCTCGGTGACGATGGTGTTCAGGCGGCCCATGTCCAACGGCGCGAGGCTGCCGTCGGCGCGTGCGATGCGGATCGAAGGGTGGGCCTGGACCGGGGCGTCGGCCGGCGTGCGGGTGGCACGCTCCTTGGCGCGGGAGTCACGGTAGATCACGTAGTCGCGAGCGACTTTCTGCTCGCCGGCACGCATCAGGGCCAGTTCGACCTGGTCCTGGATTTCTTCGATGTGGATGGTGCCGCCCGACGGCATGCGACGCTTGAAGGTCGCGGTGACCTGCTCGGTCAGGCGGGCCACGGTGTCGTGGATTCGCGACGAAGCGGCAGCGGTGCCGCCCTCAACTGCGAGGAACGCTTTGGTGATGGCGACGGTGATCTTGTCATCGGTGTAGGGAACGACAGTGCCGTTACGCTTGATCACACGCAGTTGGCCCGGCGCGGTGGCGGACAGATCCGGGCTCGAATCGGCGGCCAGCGGCGCGGTGCCCTGCGGGTTCTCGCGAGTTGTGTCGGTGTGCATGGGTGTCTCCACGTTCTCTATGTTTATTTGGGCACCATCACGGTGCCCACCGTTCCGTCCTGAAGCACTACAACCGACTGGCGCCGGGTATAACAACTTCGGGACAGTAGGAAGCGGGCCACGGGCACCGCCTCCATCCGAAGTTCTTGGGTAACGGGCCTGGGCTCGAAACCGGGTTTGCCAAGGTGGCAGCGAAGGACTGCAACACCCGTACCGTTTCGGTCGTTTTCGACCGTTCGAAACGGTTGCCATCCGCAGGGGCGGTCTGGACTTGGAAACTGCGGTGTTGCAGAAGGACAGAGGCAAGAAAAGCGCTTGAATTCTCTATCCGACTTGTGTTGGGTTTTTGGCCTGAAACCCTACATGTAGGGTTTTTTACGCGGCGGGCTACAAGATAATGCGTTTTCAGGCGTGAATCAACGTGCTACCTGTGGATAAGCCTGTGCGTAATTTGTGTGCGAAACGTGGAACTGCTCTGTAGGCCGCGACCTAGCTGGAGCGAGCCTTTTTTCGATGTTTTTGACGACTCGAAAACAGCCCGAGGTTTTTTGCGGGCGCGGACGTTACCACACAAATCCAACCCGACCGAACGCATTTGTCCGCTTGTTTTCTGCGAAGGTGGCGTTTATACAATCGGCCGGTGCATGGGCGTGTTTATCCTCCTTTAACATGACAAAAAGATGGGAGGATGCAGGTTTCAAGCGGGCACCGTTGTGGCGAGGGGATTTATCCCCGTTGGGCTACGCAGTAGCCCCAAATGGGTGACGGTGGTGTGTCAGACAGGATGCAGGGGGCCGCTTCGCTGCCCAGCGGGGATAAATCCCCTCGCCACAGAGTTTAATGTGCACCTACAACAAGACGAGGCCCCCAGTGGAACAAGAAGCCTGGCAGATTTTGATCGTCGAGGATGACCAGCGTCTCGCCGAGTTGACCCGCGAATACCTGGAAAGCAACGGCCTGCGCGTCGCCATCGAAGGCAACGGCGCGGTGGCGGCACAACGGATCATCGACGAGCAGCCGGACCTGGTCATTCTCGACCTGATGCTGCCCGGCGAGGACGGCCTGAGCATCTGCCGCAGGGTGCGCGAGCGCTACGACGGACCGATCCTGATGCTGACGGCGCGTACCGACGACAGCGACCAGATCCAGGGCTTGGACCTGGGCGCCGACGATTATGTCTGCAAGCCCGTGCGCCCGCGCTTGCTGCTGGCGCGCATCCAGGCCCTGCTGCGGCGCAGCGAACCGGAACCTGCCGTGCCACCGAAGCAGAGGCGCCTGGAGTTCGGTCCGTTGGTGGTGGACGACGCCTTGCGCGAAGCCTGGCTGCAGGGCAACGGCATCGAGCTGACCAGCGCCGAGTTCGATTTGCTCTGGCTGCTGGTCTCCAATGCCGGGCGCATCCTGTCCCGCGAGGAGATCTTCACTGCCCTGCGCGGTATCGGCTACGACGGCCAGGACCGCTCCATTGACGTGCGCATCTCGCGCATCCGTCCCAAGATCGGCGACGACCCCGACCATCCGCGCTTGATCAAGACCATCCGCAGCAAAGGCTACTTGTTCGTCCCTGAAGCTTGCGTAGACACCGCTCCGTGAACTCAATCTTCCTGCGCATCTATGGCGGCATGTGCGCGGCACTGGTGTTGGTGGCGGTGCTTGGCGTACTGGCGCTGCACCTGCTCAACCAGACGCGCGGCGAGCAATACCGCGAGCGCCTGGCCCACGGTACGTTTTCCTTGATGGCCGATAATTTGCGGCCGATGAATGACACCGAGCGTCGTCGGGCCCTGGCAGTGTGGGCGCGCCTGCTGGGCATCCCGCTGGAACTGCAGGTGCTCAGCCAGGCGGAGCTCGACCTGGGCCAGCGCACCCGCGTCTTGCGTGGGCAGGTCCTGGTGGAACAGATCGGCCCCCATGCGGCGAAGGTCTATCGGCTGGTCAGCGATGGCGAGCAGTTGGCGTTGGTAGGCGAAGTTCGCCAGATCAGCGAGCAGTTGGCCCGGGCGACGATCTACTTGTTGGCCGACGAGCTGGTGCGCTACCCCGTGGCCGAGCAGCCCGAGCGGCTTGCACAACTCAAACAGGAAAAGGGCTTCGGTTTCGACTTGCGCCTGATGACCGTCGACCAGGCAGACATGGACGAAGACCAGCGTCGTCGGGTCTCGGAGGGCGATACGGTGATGGCGCTGGGCAAGGGTGGCGATTCGATCCGGGTGTTCGCCGGGATGGTCGGCACCCCATGGGTCCTGGAAATCGGCCCGCTGTACCAGATGAATCCTTACCCGCCCGAATGGCTGGTGTTGATCGCGGCGTTGGGGTTGAGCCTGATCGGCTTGATCGTCTATCTGCTGGTGCGCCAGTTGGAACGACGTTTGCGCGGCCTGGAGTCAGCCGCCACACAGATCGCCCAGGGCAGCCTGGAAACCCGCGTGCCGGCACGCGGGGCCGACTCGGTGGGGCGGCTGGCCTCGGCGTTCAATGGCATGGCCGAGCATCTGCAGCAATTGCTGGCGATCCAGCGGGAGCTGGTGCGTGCGGTGTCCCACGAATTGCGCACGCCAGTGGCGCGCCTGCGGTTCGGCCTGGAAATGCTCGGAAGCGCCAGCACGCCCCAGGCCCGGGACAAATACCTGGCCGGCATGGACCACGACATCGAAGACCTCGACCGGCTGGTGGATGAAATGCTGACGTATGCGCGTCTGGAGCAGGGCTCACCGGCGTTGAATTTCCAGCGATTGGACCTGGACGCGTTGGTCAGTCAAGTCATCGAAGAATTGGGCCCTCTGCGGGCCGGGGTTACCGTGGAGCGTGGCCTTTGCCTGTCCGCAGCCGATTGCGATGGCGCCTGGGTCGAGGCCGAGCCGAGATTCCTGCATCGCGCCCTGCAGAACCTGGTGGGCAACGCGATGCGCCACGCCAGATCCCGGGTGACGGTGAGTTACCAGGTGGGCCAGTTGCGCTGCCGGATCGATGTCGAGGATGACGGACCGGGCGTGCCAGAGGCGGCCTGGGAGCGAGTCTTCAAGCCGTTCCTGCGCCTGGACGACAGCCGCGCGCGTGCCTCGGGTGGCCATGGATTGGGGCTGTCGATCGTGCGGCGGATCATCCACTGGCATGACGGCCGGGCATTGATCGGCAAGAGCAAAAGCCTGGGCGGGGCGTGTTTCAGCTTGAGCTGGCCGAGGCATCAGGATCGGTCTTGAGATAAGCGCTGAATGATATTCCGCTTTCGCGAGCAAGCCCGCTCCCACATTTTGAAAATGCATACCACCTGTGGGAGCGGGCTTGCCCGCGAAGGCGGCACTCCAGGCAATACAAATCTCAGGCCTCGATCCCCACCAGGCTCAACAACTGCCCATCCTTCACCCCAAACTGCCCTTGCAACTCACTGCCATGACGCCATTCGGGCGACAGGTCGGTCAGCAGCCGCAGGCGCACTTGCCCACCATGGGACCATTCCAGCACCTCGGCATGTTCGAAATAGAAACGCTTCCCGACGATTGGATACAGCGCCTTGAACAGGCTTTCCTTGATCGAGAAGGTCAACGTCACCAGTAGCGCCCGGTCCTCTCGCGAAGTGGTTGTCATGCGCAGCAGTTCGGCGGGCGTGAGGATTTCCCCGGCCAGGCGCTCGGCGCGCTCCGGGTCGAGCAGGTTTTCCAGGTCCATGCCCAGGCCTTGCCAACGCTGTTTCTGCGCGACGATGGCCGCCGCCCGGCCGGTGCTGTGGGTGATCGAACCGCTGATATGGGCTGGCCAGACGGGGGCGCGGTCTTCGCCGATGGGAGGAATACAGGCGATCCCATCAAGCCGATGCAAGGCCGCCCGGGCGCAGATCCGCCCGGCGAGGAATTCCGCCTGGCGCTTGGCCACCGAGCGCTGGATGCTGTCCGGCTTTTCGATGGCGCTGTTGGGGAAATCAGCCGCGACGAGCAGCAGCGGATCAAAGCGAGTGCTGAGCAGCACCGTATCGGGCAAGGCGTCGGGCAGCAGCCAATGTTCATCCAGAGGCGAGCAGCAGGCGGGCAGGGCGGGGAGTGGGTTCATGCCCGGCATTTTGCCGGGTTGGCTTGAGGCTGGGTAGTGGGAGAGGCTTGAGCGGGATCGCTTTTGTGGCGAGGGAGCTTGCTCCCGCTCGACTGCGCAGCGGTCGCCGACAATCTTGGGGCCGCTTCGCCCGAAGCGTCGGACCGTCCCAGCGGGAGCAAACTCCCTCGCCACAGGAGCAGTATGTGTCAGAAGATCTTCTTGAAAAACTTCTGCATGTCCGCCCAGGACTTCTGATCGGCTTCCTTGTTGTAGCCAATGTCCGGCCCGCCGTGTTCGCCGTGGCTCAAACGGTCGGCGTCGGGGTTGCTGAAGCCGTGCTTGGCGCCGTCGAGGCTGACGAATTTATAGTCGGCGCCAGCCTTGTCCATTTCGCTCTTGAACGCGGTGACGTTGTCCTCGGTGACCATGCTGTCCAGCGCGCCGTGTTCCACCAGGATCTTGGCCTTGACGCTGCCAGGAGTGGCCGGCGTGTTGGTGACCAGGGCCCCGTGGAAACTCACCACGCCAGCCAGTGGCACGCCTTGGCGCGCTGCGTCCAGCACCACCTTGCCACCGAAGCAGTAGCCGATGGCGGCGAGTTTGTCCGGATCGGTCTGGGGTTGTTTCTTCAAGAGGTCGAGCCCGGCCTGGAAGCGCGCGCTGGCCGCCTGGCTGTCCTTGAGCGCTGCCTGCATGAACGCCATGGCGTCCTTGGGATGCTCGGTGTTCTTGCCATCGCCGTACATGTCGATGGCCAGGGCGCTGTAGCCAAGACCGGCAAGGTCACGGGCGCGGCGCTTGGAATAATCGTTCAGTCCCCACCATTCATGCACCACCACCACGCCCGGGCGCGGGCCCTTGACCGCGTCGTCGTAGGCGTAATAGCCGATCAGCTTCGTGCCGTCGGCACTGGTGTAGGGAATCTCCTGGGTCTGGATGGCGGCGTGGCTGGCGCCGCTCAAGGCCAGCAGTACAACAGCAAGCAACCTGCGCATGATCGATCTCCTTAAAAAGTGGTGCACACAGACTAGCCGATTCATTCAGCCGAGGTTCAGAGAACATTCAAGGGGTGTTCAGGGAGCGATGGCTATCGTGGCTGCGACTTCACACAACCATTGCTTCACAAGGAACCTGATCATGACTGCTATGAAAAAACTGTTGCTGGCATTCACTGTACTGGGCGCCAGCGCCATGGCCCACGCCGATGACAACTTCGCCAGCCTGACCCTCGGCCAGACCAGCGACAAGGTCAAGAAATCCAACGCCCTGGACCAGAACCTGAACCATCCGAACGCCGACGGCGCGATCGCCAAGGCCACCACCTACGGCCTGCGCCTGGGTCGGCAGAATGATCAAGGTCGCTACTACGCCACCTACGACAACGTATCGGGCAGCCACAACGGCATCAAGCTGCGCCAGGAAAACCTGCTGGGCAGCTATGACTTGTTCTATCCGGTCACCAGCAGCACCAAGCTGTTCGGCGGTGGCACGGCGGGCCTGACCAAATTGACCCAGGACTCGCCAGGCTTCAGCCGCGACACCGACATCGGCTACGCAGTGGGCTTGCAAGGCGGTGTCCTGCAACAGATTTCACAAAACACCTCGGTGGAACTGGGGTACCGTTACCTGCGCAGCAATGCCAGCACCGAAATGAGTCCGCACGGTGGCGCCAAGGTTGGCTCGCTGGACCTGACCAGCAGCGCCCAGACATACCTATCCGCGAACTACACCTTTTAGGCGGCATGAGATGGAAACGTGCAGCCGGGTCGGCCCAAGACGATCCGGCGCCGTGTTTGACATGGCTGTTCTGAATCGCCTGGGAGAGGCCCATGAAACTATTGGTTGTCGAAGACGAAGCGCTGTTGCGTCATCACCTGCAAACCCGGCTCACTGACAGCGGCCATGTGGTGCAGGCCGTGGCCAATGCCGAAGAGGCCCTGTATCAGGTCCGCGAGTTCAATCATGACCTGGCGGTGATCGACCTCGGCTTGCCAGGCATCAGCGGCCTGGAGTTGATTCGCCGGCTGCGCTCACAGGACAAGACTTTTCCGATCCTGATCCTCACCGCCCGCGGCAACTGGCAGGACAAGGTCGAAGGCCTTGCCGCCGGGGCGGACGATTATGTGGTCAAGCCGTTCCAGTTCGAAGAGCTGGAGGCCCGGCTCAATGCCTTGCTGCGACGTTCCAGTGGCTTCACCCAGTCGACCATCGTCGCCGGGCCATTGCTGCTGGACCTCAACCGCAAGCAGGCGTCCCTCGGCGAAGAACCACTCGCATTGACGGCTTATGAATATCGCATCCTTGAATACCTGATGCGCCACCACCAGCAGGTGGTCGCCAAGGACCGCTTGATGGAGCAACTGTACCCGGATGACGACGAGCGCGATCCCAATGTCATCGAGGTATTGGTGGGCCGCTTGCGCCGCAAACTGGAAGCCCCGGCCGGCTTCAAGCCGATCGACACCGTGCGGGGCCTGGGTTATCTGTTCAACGAGCGCTGCCAGTGATTCGTTCGCTGCGGCTGCGGTTGATGCTGGCCGCCATGACCCTGGCGGCGTTGTTCATGCTGGCCTTGTTGCCGGCGATGCAGGGGGCGTTCAGCCTGGCCCTGCAGGAGTCCATCGAACAACGCCTGGCCTCGGATGTGACCACGCTGATTTCCGCCGCCCGGGTGGAAAATGGTCGATTGAAGATGCCGGCGCAATTGCCGGATGAGCGCTTCAACCTCGCCGATGCCCGATTGCTGGGCTACATCTATGATCGCGACGGCAACCTGGTCTGGCGCTCGAAGGCGACCCAGGAAGAACACATCAACTACACGCCGCGGTATGACGGCCAAGGCAACCAGTTCGCGCGTATCCGCGAGGACAACGGCCAGGAATTCTTTGTCTATGACGTCGAGGTCAAGCTGCTCGGTGGCCAGAGCGCGGCGTTCAGTATCGTCACCTTGCAGCCGGTGCGTGATTACGAACTGACCTTGCAAGGGCTGCGGGACAATCTCTACCTTGGCTTTGGTGCGGCTTTGGTGGTGCTGCTGGCGCTGTTGTGGATCGGCCTGACGTGGGGGCTGCGCGCCTTGCGACGCCTGAGCCAGGAACTGGACGAAATCGAAGCGGGTACGCGGGAAAGCCTGAGCACTGCACACCCTCGGGAGCTGTTGCGCCTGACGGGCTCGCTTAACCGGTTGTTGCACAGCGAGCGTGAACAGCGCAGCCGCTATCGCGACTCCCTCGATGACCTGGCCCACAGCCTGAAAACCCCGCTGGCCGTGTTGCAGGGCGTCAGCGAAGACATGGCCCGGCGCCCGCAGGACCGTGGGCAGGCTTGGGTGCTGCAGACCCAGATCGAACGCATGAGCCAGCAGATCGGCTACCAGTTGCAACGGGCCAGCCTGCGCAAAAGCGGGCTGGTGCGCCACCAGGTGCGTCTGCGCCCGGTCCTGCAGAGTCTGTGCGACACCCTCGACAAGGTCTATCGCGACAAGCGTGTCCAGGTCCATTTCGATTTGCCGGAGCACTGCCAGGTGCCGATCGAACAGGGCGCCCTGCTGGAGATGCTTGGCAATTTGCTGGAAAACGCTTATCGGCTGTGCCTGGGTGAAGTGCGGATCAGCGTGCACCAGACCCTCGGCGGTACGGAGTTGAGCGTCGAGGACGATGGCCCAGGCGTACCGCCGGACCAGCGTGCGCGGATTCTCCAGCGAGGCGAACGGTTGGATCGCCAGCATCCGGGGCAAGGGATCGGGCTGGCGGTGGTCAAGGACATCATCGAGAGCTATGGCGCGCGGTTGACCTTGGGGGATTCGGAATTGGGCGGGGCGGCGTTCCGGATTCTGTTTCCGGTGGTTTGACTGGAATATTTCCAGTGTTTTTTACGGGCCCCTGTGGCGAGGGAGCTTGCTCCCGCTCGGTTGCGTAGCGACCGCAAAATGTTGGGGCCGCTTCGCGGCCCAGCGGGAGCAAGCTCCCTCGCCACGGGAATCGGTACATGCAGCAAAGATGCTGGATGCCCCCATCAGTTTTCCAACTCCCGATACGCCCCCGGCGTCACCCCCGTCCACTTCTTGAACGCCCGATGAAACGCCGACGGCTCCGAGAACCCGAGCTGCTCGGCAATCTGCTGCAACGACAGATCCGCCCGGCCCAAATGGTAGATGGCGATATCCCGCCGCAGTTGATCCTTGAGTTCCTGGAAGCTGGTGCCTTCTTCGCGAAGGTGTCGGCGCAGCGTCTGGGAACTGATGTGCAGATGCGCGGCGACGGTGTCCAGGTCGGGCCAACGCGCTGTGTCGCGGCTGAGCAGGCGGCGCAGTTGGCTGCTCAGGCTGTGGCCATCGTCCGGGCGCGAGAGCAGGTCGGCGGGTGAGCGTTCGAGAAAATGCTTGAGCGTTCGCTCGTCCTGGAGCAGCGGCATGTCCAGGTAGCGCCCGTGAAACAACAGGCTGGTCCGTCGAGCCTCGAATACCAGCGGGCAGGGGAACAGCAGGTCGTACTCCGCGCCGTGGGCAGGCTTGGCATAGCTGAAGGTCGCCTGCTCCAGACCGATCCGCTGGCCGATCAGCCAACTGCCGAGGCGATGCCAGATGACCAGCAGGCTTTCTGTCAGGAAATGATCGGGATCGCGCAGCGTCGACTCATCCAGGTTCAACCGTACCCGGTCGCCTTCGGTTTCCAGGGTCAGGCTCGGCGCATCGGGAAACAGGCTGTAAAAGAGCAGGCCGCGTTGCAGGGCTTTGCCCAGGGTCCGACAGTGGATCAACGTGTGACACATCATGGCAAACGTCCCGGGTTTACTCGCGGCCCGGCCAAATCCGAGGAATTCATCCTCCAGATCCGCCCATAGCGCCTGCAACAGCCGGGCGAACTGCTCCGGGGCGATTCGCGCTCGCGGTTCGTCGAGCAGCTCGGGGCTGATGCCCAATTGTTGCAGCAGAGGGAGATAGTCAAACCCGTGCCGGCGCGCGCCGCCCAGGGCTGCGCGGGCGAAGTGGCTGGCAATCGTGCGTTGGCGCATGGCTCAAATCCGTCCGTTAAGCCGGCGATGGTAGCAGGGCGTCCGGGCTGGACAAGGCGGATATCCGCCAAATCCAGGAGTGAGAAACGGCGTCTTGGCGGAAATCCGCCATCCTTCGCCGCCTGTTTAACCGGCGACAAATAAACAAAAGCGTTCTGCAACGCGGGTTGTAGGGCATTTCCTCAAAATGGCACGGACCTTGCGATGCCCTGTGCAGGTCTGCCGCGTGCAGCCGACAAAACAAATCCCTCCAGTGCAGGAGGGTTCGCAATTGAGGTGTCGTGGACAACAGGTGGATGTTGCCCCACGGGACTCTTGAGGAAGGTTTGCCATGACGACTCGTCAGCCACTGTACAAATCCCTGTATTTCCAGGTGATCGTAGCCATTGCCATCGGCATTTTGCTCGGTCACTTCTACCCGCAGACCGGCGTTGCCCTCAAGCCGTTCGGTGACGGGTTCATCAAGTTGATCAAGATGGTCATCGCCCCCATCATCTTCTGCACCGTCGTCAGCGGTATCGCTGGCATGCAGAACATGAAATCGGTCGGCAAGACCGGCGGCTACGCGCTGCTGTACTTCGAAATCGTTTCCACCATCGCTCTGCTGATCGGCCTGGTCGTGGTCAACGTCGTGCAACCGGGCAACGGCATGCACATCGACGTGTCGACCCTGGACACCAGCAAGATCGCCGGTTTCATTTCTGCCGGTAAAGACCAGAGCATCATTGCCTTCATCCTCAACGTGATCCCGAACACCATTGTCGGTGCGTTCGCCAACGGCGACATCCTGCAAGTGCTGATGTTCTCGGTGATCTTCGGTTTTGCCCTGCATCGCCTGGGTGCCTACGGCAAGCCGGTGCTGGACTTCATCGATCGCTTCGCCCACGTGATGTTCATCATCATCAACATGATCATGAAGCTGGCGCCGCTCGGTGCGTTCGGTGCCATGGCCTTCACCATCGGCGCCTACGGTGTCGGTTCGCTGGTGCAACTGGGCCAGCTGATGATCTGCTTCTACATCACCTGCGTGGTGTTCGTGCTGGTGGTGCTGGGCGCCATCTGCCGCGCCCACGGTTTCAGCGTCGTCAAACTGATCCGTTACATCCGTGAAGAACTGCTGATCGTGCTGGGCACTTCCTCCTCGGAATCGGCCCTGCCGCGCATGCTGATCAAGATGGAGCGCCTGGGTGCCAAGAAGTCCGTGGTTGGCCTGGTCATCCCGACTGGCTACTCGTTCAACCTCGACGGTACTTCGATCTACCTGACCATGGCCGCGGTGTTCATCGCCCAGGCCACCGATACCCCGATGGACCTGACTCACCAGATCACCTTGCTGGCGGTGCTGTTGCTGTCCTCCAAAGGTGCGGCTGGCGTGACCGGTAGCGGCTTCATCGTGCTGGCGGCCACCCTGTCGGCCGTGGGCACCTTGCCGGTTGCCGGCCTGGCGCTGATCCTGGGCATCGACCGCTTCATGTCCGAAGCCCGTGCGCTGACCAACCTGGTGGGCAACGCCGTTGCCACGATCGTGGTCGCCAAGTGGGTCAAAGAGCTGGACGAAGACCAATTGCAGACCGAACTGGCTTCCGGTGGTCGCGGTATCTCCGATGTCCGTGAAGAAGACGACGTGGTTGCAGCGGCTGATACCGCAGTGCCTGTGAAGTGATCTTCGGCCTGTGACGAAAAACCCGCTTCGGCGGGTTTTTTGTTGGACGCAATTATCGGCAGACAGGCTTTTGTGGCGAGGGAGCTTGCTCCCGCTGGGCTGCGCAGCAGCCCCCCGACCACTTGAATGCTGTCTACCTGATACACCGCGGCGGTTGGTTTGGGGTCGCTTCGCCCGAAGCGTCGGACCGTCCCAGCGGGAGCAAGCTCCCTCGCCACCATGAAGTTGTGCTGAGCATAATTGTCAGCCCAGACAACCCCTTCGGTAATTGCCCCACCGCCAACCCCTGCCTAGTCTTGGATGCACATTCAAAGCGGAGATCTTCCATGCAGGGGCCACTGGCATCGCTCAAGGTTCTGGATTTCTCGGCCCTGCTGCCAGGGCCGTTCGCCTCGCTGTTGCTGGCGGACATGGGCGCCGAGGTGCTGCGCATCGAATCGCCGGACCGTCCGGACCTGCTGCGGATCCTGCCGCCCCACGACCAGGGCGTCTCGGCCAGCCATGCCTACCTCAATCGCAACAAGCGCAGCCTGGCGCTGGACCTCAAGCAGCCGGCGGCGCTGGAGATCATCAAACGGCTATTGGCCGACCATGACATCCTGTTGGAGCAATTCCGCCCCGGCGTGATGGAACGGTTGGGGCTGGGGTATGAAGTCTTGAAAGCGATCAATCCGCGGTTGATCTACGTGTCGATTACCGGCTACGGCCAGACGGGGCCCTACAAGGCCCGCGCCGGCCATGACATCAACTACCTGGCCCTGGCGGGTTTGGCCAGCCATACCGGCCGTGCCGACAGCGGCCCGTTGCCGCTGGGGATCCAGGCGGCAGACATCGCTGGCGGTTCGCTGCATGGGGTGATCGGGCTGTTGGCGGCGGTGATCGCCCGTCAGCAGAGCGGGCAGGGCCAGCACTTGGACGTGAGCATGACCGATTGCGTTTTCAGCCTGAATGCCTTGGCCGGCGCCGGTTACCTGGCTTGTGGCGTGGAGCCGGCGCGGGAAAATCACGTGCTGAACGGCGGCAGTTTTTATGACTACTACCGCACCCGCGATGGCCGGTGGATGTCGGTGGGGAGCCTGGAACCGGCTTTCCTGCAGGCATTGTGCGAAGTGTTGGGGCGACCGGAGCTGGCAGCGCAGGGATTGTCGTCCGAGCCTGGGCAACAACACCTGCTGAAACGGGAGCTGCAGAGCGAATTCGAAAAATACGATTTCACTGAGCTCCAGGCGATGTTCGCCAAGGTCGATGCCTGCGTCGAGCCGGTGCTGGGGCTGGACGAGGCGCTTGAGCATCCTCAGTTGAAAGCTCGGGACCTGGTCACCCAAGTGCCCCGTGGTGATGGCTCGCGACAGCCGCAGATCGCCTGTCCGTTGAAGTTTTCCGAAGGGCTGCCCGAGCCGCGGCATATCGGCGCGAGGCTGGGGGAGCATACGGACCAGGTATTGGGGGCGTTGGGGTTCAGTGCGGAGCGGATCAATCAATTGCGCAGTGACAGGGTGGTTGTGTAGCGACCGTCAGGGCCCTATCGCGAGCAAGCTCGCTCCCACAGGGATTAATGTCGTTCACGGATCCAGTGTGGGAGCGAGCTTGCTCGCGATGAGGCCAGTCCAAACACTACAAAAAGCACTATTCGACCCGCGTCTCCCCACTGAACACCAAAGTATTGCGACAACTGCGGCATAAATACCGCCGCCCCTGACGCACCAGGCGATGGCGCTGGGCCGTGAACGGGAAATCGCTGCCGTCGCACGGGCATTTATAAATGTAGCGGGTCGCGGTGCGGCGTTTGATCTCGTAGGTGTGGCAACGGTTGGGTGGCAGTTCGTAGACTCCACGCATGATCAGTTGCCATTCCTCGCCATGGGCCTGGATACGGTCGCCAAATAACTGATGGGCAATCAGGTGCGCCACCTCGTGGGCCACCGTCTGCTTGAGGAAGTCTTCGGCGTTTTCCTGGTACAACTGCGGGTTGAAGCGCAGCAGGTTTTCATGCAAATGCGCGACGCCGGCTTTCTGGCCGCGCAACTTGAGGCTGACCACCGGGCGTTTGAAAGGACGTTTGAAAAAGGATTCGGCTTGTTGGTAACACTCTTCGACGCGGGTATTGAGTTGCTCGAGCATGCTTTACGGGTCTCCAGAAAGGCGAGTATGCCGCAAGCGCTGGCCGTTGCGAATCGCCCAGGTGCCCAATGGTCGTCCCGGCAGATCCAGAGACAGAGGAAGGCCGCCTTGCGGCGGCCTGTGGTGGCAGATCGTTTTTTGTTGGAGAGCCTCAATCCTTCAATTGGTATAGACCGGACCAACGCCCAGCCCCCAGACAATCACCGTGAACGCCATGATAGCCACCAGCACCACCAGGCCGACGGCAAGCACCGAGCTGGAAAACAGGAAGCCTTCGTCCTGGGGAATGTTCATGAACGTCGGCAGGCCCACGTACAACAGGTAGACCGTGTAGCAGATCGCCGCAGTGCCGACGATCATCCCCAGCCACATGTGTGGATAGAGCGCCGCCAGGCCACCAATGAACAATGGAGTCGCGGTATAGGTGGCAAACGCGACACACCGGGCCAGGCTCGGACTGGCGTCATAGGTGCGGGCCATCCAGTGAATGAACGCACCCATCACCGCCACGCCGCCCAACATGGCCAGGTAGGACATGATGGTCATCCACAGCGCGCTCTCCTGGGTGAGCATGACCGGTGGGCGATTGCCGATGACCCATCCCACCTGCGTGGTACCGATGAACGCCGACACCGCCGGGATGGCCGCCAGGATCAGCGTGTGGGTGAGGTACATGTGGCTGATGCTTTCTTCCTGATCGCCACGGATTTCTTTCCATTCTTGATCAGGGTGGGTAAAGAGCCCCACGACATGATGGATCATAGTCAGTCACTCCTTTGTTATTGCCATCGCCCCCCAACGGAGCGCCTACGGGCCAAGTGGCCGGGTAAGTTAAGGTCTGTAAGTGTGTGCGACCTTATGCCGCAGTATAGAAAGGAGTGGCGGCGAGGGGGATGGGGGGCTTAGAGCAAATCGCGCTGTAGCCGGGAGCGCTAATCGCCGTTAGGTCTGTGCGCGAGGTTTCTGGCGCGCCGGATTTTACTGTGGCGAGGGGATTTATCCCCGCTGGGCTGCGCAGCGGCCCCAATTATTCCCATACCACCGCGCAGTGTCAGGCTAAACGCAGGGGGTGCTGCGCAACCCGACGGGGATAAATCCCCTCGCCACAAAAGTGCCTGTCATCAGCCTTCGCCGACGGCGGATTTTTTGCGTAAAATGCCGGCCTTTCGTCACACCTCACGGATTTCGCGTCATGGGCACTCTTACGGTCAACCAGAACAAACTGCAAAAGCGCCTGCGCCGCCTGGCCGGTGAGGCGGTCGCCGACTACAACATGATCGAGGACGGCGACAAGGTCATGGTCTGCCTGTCCGGCGGCAAGGACAGCTACACCTTGCTCGACGTGCTGATGCATCTGCAGAAGGTTGCACCGATCAAGTTCGACATCGTCGCGGTGAACATGGACCAGAAGCAGCCCGGGTTCCCCGAGCATGTGCTGCCGGCCTACCTCGAGTCGTTGGGCGTTGAGTACCACATCGTCGAGAAAGACACCTATTCGGTGGTCAAGGAACTGATTCCCGAGGGCAAGACCACCTGCTCGCTGTGCTCACGCCTGCGCCGCGGGACGCTCTATACCTTCGCCGACGAGATTGGCGCGACCAAGATGGCCCTGGGTCATCACCGCGACGATATCGTCGAGACGTTCTTCCTGAACATGTTCTACAACGGCTCGCTCAAGGCCATGCCACCCAAGCTGCGTGCCGACGACGGGCGCAACGTGGTGATTCGCCCGTTGGCCTATTGCAACGAGAAGGACATCCAGGCCTATTCGGATTTCAAGCAGTTCCCGATCATCCCCTGCAACCTGTGCGGCTCCCAGGAAAACCTGCAGCGCCAAGTGGTCAAGGAGATGCTCCAGGAATGGGAACGCAAGACTCCGGGGCGTACCGAGAGCATTTTTCGCGGCTTGCAGAACGTCATTCCGTCGCAACTGGCGGATCGCAACCTGTTCGATTTTACCAACCTGCGCATCGATGAAAACGCCACGCCGCGGTTCGTCAATGTGGTGAATCTCTGACGATTGCAGCGACATTTTCTTGCGGCGCTTGCGAGCGCCGTTTTCGTTTCCGACCCCAGGAGAGGGCATGCGCGATTACAAGTGGCTGCACGAGTATTGTCTGAACCGCTTCGGTTCGGCGGCTGAACTGGAAGCCCGTCTGCCGGTGCCCAAGACCCCGGCGCAACTGCGCAAGATCAGCGACGACCGCTACCTCTCGACCCTGGCGCTGCGGGTCTTTCGCGCCGGGCTCAAGCACAGCCTGGTGGACGCCAAGTGGCCGGCGTTCGAAGAGGTGTTCTTCAAGTTCGACCCGGAGAAAGTCGTGCTGATGGGTGCCGAACACCTGGAGCGATTGATGCAGGATACGCGGATCATCCGCCACCTGGGCAAGCTCAAGAGTGTGCCGCGCAACGCGCAGATGATATTGGACGTGGCCCATGAAAAGGGCAGCTTTGGCGCGCTGGTCGCCGACTGGCCGGTGACTGACATCGTCGGCCTGTGGACCTACCTGAAAAAGCACGGCCATCAACTGGGCGGCCAGTCGGCACCGCGTTTCCTGCGAATGATGGACAAGGACACCTTTTCGACCAGTTATGACGTCGTGGCGGCGCTCAATGCCCAGGACATCATCGACAAAGTCCCCACCAGCCAGCGGGACCTGGCGACGGTGCAGAATGCTTTCAACCAGTGGCATGAAGAGAGCGGTGGGCGGCCGATGTCGCAGATTTCGATGATGCTGGCTTACACAGTGAATCATTGAGACCGCGTAGCGCCCATCGCGAGCAAGCTCGCTCCCACAGGGGATTTTCAGCGTTCAAAAACCCAGTGTGGGAGCGAGCTTGCTCGCGATAGCGGTGTATCAGGCGACGGAGGGTTCGCCTTCGCCCGCCAACCTTCGATTCAACTGAAACCGCCAGCGCACATACAGCAACGCCGAGCAGAACACCGCCACGCTCGCCGCCATTTCCAGCACGCCGAACCACTGCCGGTTCGGGTCGTACGCGGCCAATGCGCCCTTGATGAAATACAGGTTCACCACGAAACACATCCAGGAATGCCCGCGGGCGCTGCCGATGAGCATGCCCGGCGCGAGGATCAACAGCGGCACCAGCTCGATCAGCAGGATCACCCAAGGGCGCGCGCCGTGCAGGTCGGCGATCAGCAAGTAATACGCACTGAGCAACCCCACCAAACCGAAAAAGCACAGCAGGCTGAGGGCGCGGGCGATGCGTACGCGCGGTTCCAGCCAGTGGACCGGTGGGAGGATCTTGGGCTTCTTAGCCACGGCCGTTCTCCAGCAATAGAGCGGTTTTCGCCAGGCGCAGGCCCAAGGCTCGGCACAGCTCGACTTCATGCGCGTTCAAGCCGCTTTTACCGTCGGCGCCGGCGTGATGGCTCGGGCCGTAGGGCGTACCGCCACCCTGGGTATCGATCAGGGCCGATTCGCTGTAGGGCAGGCCGGTGATCAGCATGCCGTGGTGCAGCAGGGGCAGCATCATCGACAACAGCGTGGTTTCCTGGCCGCCATGCAGGCTGGCGGTGGAGGTGAACACGCCGGCTGGCTTGCCCACGAGGGCGCCGGTCAGCCAGAGGTTGCTGGTGCCGTCGAGGAAATATTTGAGCGGCGCGGCCATGTTGCCGAAACGGGTCGGGCTGCCCAGGGCCAGGCCGGCGCAGTTCTTCAGGTCATCGAGCGTGGCGTAGAGCGGGCCCTGTTCCGGGATATCCGGCGACACCGCTTCGCATTCCGTGGAAATCGCCGGCACCGTGCGCAACCTGGCTTCCAGCCCGGCCTGCTCGACGCCCCGGGCGATTTGCCGGGACATTTCGTTGGTGGAGCCGCTGCGGCTGTAATACAGGACCAGGATGTACGGCGTGGTCACGGCAGGATCTCCAGGATCTTTTCCGGCGGACGGCCGATAATGGCTTTTTCCCCGGCTTCGAGGATCGGCCGTTCCATGAGTTTCGGGTGGGCGACGATGGCGGCGATCAGATCGTCCTCGGCCAGGTTTTCGTCGGCCAGGTTCAGGGTCTTGTACTCGTCCTCGCCCGTGCGCAGCAACTGCCGCGCGCCGATGCCGAGCTTGCCCAGCAGGCGCTTGAGCTGCGCGGCGTCCAGCGGGGTTTCCAGATAGCGGACGACGGTGGGCGCCAGGCCGCGGGCTTCCAACAGTTCCAGCGCACCGCGGGATTTCGAGCAGCGCGGGTTGTGATAAAGCGTCAGATCAGTCATGAGCGGGTCGCATCTTGCGTAAGGTGGCGGCTATTCTACTGTGCAGCGAGGCGCCTAGCACCTGATGGGCGGCCAGCGTTCACATTTCAGGCAAGGATTGGCACATGACGAGGCGATTGGCGGCGGCACTGACATTCATCGGCATTTTATTGCTCGCCGGCTGTGGAAACGATTACGGCGTGGATCAGAACGGCCAGCCGATTGCGTCGCAACGGTTGGACAAACAATGGGTGGTGCTCAATTACTGGGCCGAGTGGTGCGCGCCATGCCGCACTGAAATTCCGGAATTCAATGCCTTGGCAGAACAGCTCAAGGGACGGAACGTGGGCGTGTTCGGCGTCAACTTCGATCAGGTGCAGGGCGAGGAGCTCAAGAGTGCCAGCGACAAGATGGGCATTCATTTCACCGTGCTGGCTCGGGACCCGGCCGAGATCTTCGACCTTCCACGCAGCGAGGGATTGCCGGTGACCTACATCATCGATAACCAGGGCAAGGTGCGCGAGCAGTTGCTCGGGGAGCAGACGGCGGCGGCGGTGATGGCGAAGCTGGAGGCGTTGCAGGCACTGAAATAATGGGGCTTTTGTGGCGAGGGAGCTTGCTCCCGCTGGGCCGCGAAGCGGCCCCCTTGGATCTGCCACTGCGGTGTGTCAGGTAGAAAGCAGGGGCCTGCTACGCCCGACGCGTCGGACCGGTCCAGCGGGAGCAAGCTCCCTCGCCACAGAGTTAACCCGAACAGCTGTTCTCAGCCTTCTTCCAACCACCAACGCAGCGGCTTGTCTTGGGCGGGCCAGAAACGCATCTGTTCGATGGGCGAAACGTCCCAGCGCTCTACCTTCTCCAGCGCCTGCAGGAAACGCGTCTCCTGCTCCATCACTGCCGGGGCGCAGAGTTTGCGGGTACTGCCAACCTTGCCGAAGCTCAACCGATGGCCTTCCAGGGTATACGGCGCAAACCAATGGTTGCAGCCGGCATTGCCATAGGCCCGGCCATCATCGCCCAGGGTGATGGTCAGGTGGCTGTAATCCATCAATGGTCGCTCACCAATCCATTCAAGGATGTAGCTGCGGTTTTGTTGCAGTTGCACCGGCTCGCCGGCACAACCCAGCAGGCCGGCGCCGATCAGCGCGGCCAGGACCAGGCGTTTCATCAAGCGGCTTCCTGGCATTGAGGGCACAGGTGTTTTTCGCCGACCGTCGTCCAGCCCAACTCGGCGATGCGTGCGGTGGCGGCTGGCTTCTGGGCCTTGGTGCCAAGCTTGGCATCGATGGCGAATTCGAAGCTCAGCTCCTTGGCGCAGCGGTCGCAATTGACCTGCCAGGTGTGGATCGCCAGTTCGCCGAACACCGGGCCGGTGGTCATGGCGGTCCATTGGCCCATCGGCTTGAGCAGATGGCGAACGGTGTCCACGGTCAGTCGCATGGACAAATCCTTGCTGCCCTTGAGGGTGACGAGCAATACATCGTTGGCCTGGATCGAACCGCCGTTGCCGGTGACCTGATAACGACCCGGCGCCAGCGCGCGGACCTCGGTCAAGGTGTGCTGTGGGTTCATCAGGGTGTAGCGGAAATCGTGTTCGGCCATGGGTCCTCCAAATAGGCGCGACATGCTAGCACGGGGCATGGCTTGGAATGATCCAGATGGAAGGCATGCCGACGAAACTCCATGCATCCCCTGTGGAGCGAGCCTGCTCGCGAAAGCGGTGTATCAGTCAGCAATGATGTCAGATGACCCATCTAATTCGCGAGCAGGCTCGCTCCCACAGGGGGGCTAGTTGGCTATCAGGTTCTGCGGCGCGCCGGCGGCCCAGGCCGCGATATTGTCCAAGGTAGTGGTGGCGATCGCCGCCAAGGCTTCCCGAGTCAGGAATGCCTGGTGGGCGGTCACGACGACATTGGGAAAGGTCAGCAGTCGTGCGAGAACGTCGTCCTGCAATGGCAGGCCGGAGCGGTCCTCGAAGAAGAGTTGGGCTTCTTCCTCATAGACATCGAGTCCCAGATACCCCAACTGGCCGCTTTTCAACGCTTCGATCAGTGCCGGTGTGTCCACCAGGCCGCCGCGACCGGTGTTGATCAGCATCGCGCCGCGTTGCATGGTTTCCAGGGAACGGGCGTTGATCAGGTGTCGGCTCTGTTCGTTGAGCGGGCAATGCAGGCTGATGATCTGCGCTTGCGCCAGCAGATCGGCTAGCGGCACATAACGGGCGCCCAGGGCTTCGACCTGGGGATTGGGATAAGGGTCGTACGCCAGCAACTGGCAGCCGAAGCCGGCCATGATCCGGGCGAAGGTCGCGCCGATCTGGCCGGTACCGATCACGCCCACCGTCTTGCCCACCAGGTCGAAGCCGGTCAGCCCGTTGAGGCTGAAGTTGCCATCCCGGGTGCGGTTGCAGGCCCGGTGCAGGCATCGGTTGAGCATCATGATCAACGCCACCGCATGTTCGGCCACGGCATGGGGCGAATAGGCCGGCACCCGGACGATGCTCAATCCCAGGCGTTTGGCGGCGAGCAGGTCGACATGGTTGTAGCCGGCCGAACGCAAGGCGATCAGCCGCGTGCCGCCTTCAGCCAGTCGTTCGAGCACCGGGGCGCTGAGATCGTCATTGATGAAGGCGCACACCACCTCGTGCCGTTCGGCCAGGGCCACGGTGTCGAGGTTCAGGCGTGCAGGTTGAAACTGCAGTTCCAGGTTGGCAGGTACGGGCGCGTTGCTGAAACTGTCACGGTCGTAGGTCTGGCTGCTGAAAAGAATGGCGCGCATGACGGCTTCCTGGCAAAAAGAAAAGCCTGTAGGAACTGCGTAGGAGCTCCTACAGTCCGGGGGCGGAGCGGGGATTTTCAGTGATTCCGATTTCCAGGGTATTGCCCTGGATCAGGCACTGATACGCGCCTCGCTGGCCAGGCGATCGATGGCGCGCTCCAAGTCCTCAAGGGCCGCCGCCGCTTTGGGATCCTGCTGCTTGAGCAGGGTTTCGCTGCGCTGGCAGGCCGCGCGCAATTGCGGTACGCCGCAATAACGCGTGGCACCGTGCAGGCGGTGGACCCGTTCGATCAGGGCGTTGTGATCGTTGGCTTCGCTGGCCTGGCGAATGGCTTCGCGGTCGGCTTCCAGGGAGGCCAGCAGCATTGCCAGCATGTCCGCTGCCAGATCGGCCTTGCCCGCGGCCAGGCGCAAGCCTTCTTCGTGATCGAGCACCAGCAGCTCTCCGCTGCCATGGCCGTCCCAGCCTCGGTCCGGCACTTGGTTGCGCAAGGCCAGGCCGGTCCATTTGAGCACGACCTGGGCCAGTTGCCGCTCGCTGATGGGCTTGGTCAGGTAGTCATCCATGCCGCTTTGCAGTAAGGCGCGTTTCTCGTTGGCCATGGCGTGGGCGGTGAGGGCGACGATCGGCAGCGGCGAGCAGTGGCGCTCGCTTTCCCACTGGCGAATCGTCTCGGTGCTCTGGCGACCGTCCATGCCGGGCATCTGCACGTCCATCAAGACCAGGTCGAAGGTTTCCTTCTGCACGGCCTTGACCGCTGCGTAACCACTTTCAACCGCAAGCACCCTGGCGCCCATGTCCTCGAGCAAGGTCTGCACCAGCAGCAGGTTGGCCGGGTTGTCGTCCACGCACAGCACTTTGGGGGCACGGCTGGGCGCCGGTTCGTTGGGTTCGTTGCGCAATGGGCGCGGATTGACCAGGTCGGACAGCGAGCGGCGCAACTTGCGGGTGCAGGCGGGCTTGGCCTGGAGCTGGCTGTGGGGGTTGGGAACAGAGAGGTGATACAGCGTCTGCTCGGTGGTCGGGCAAAGCACGAGGACTTTGCAGCCCAGGTGTTCCAGGTCCCAGATGTGCTGGTTGAGGCGTTCCGGCGGCATGTCGTTGCTGGTAATGCCGAGCACGGCCAGGTCGATGGCCTGGTCGGTCTGGTGGGCGACGGTGACACCGTTGGTCAGGTTTTCCAGCGAATTGAACGGCGTGACCTGCAGGCCGCAATCTTCCAGCTGGTGCTGCAAGGCCTGGCGGGCCAGCTCATGATTTTCCAGGACGGCGACGCGTCGACCCAGCAGCGGTGGGCCGGGCAAGTCCTCGGCGTCGTCCCGGGTCCTGGGCAGGCGCAGGCTGATCCAGAACTCCGAACCTTCGCCGGGCGTACTGTCCACGCCGATCTCGCCGCCCATCTGTTCCACCAGCCGCTTGGAAATCACCAGGCCCAGCCCGGTGCCGCCAGGTTGCCGGGACAGCGAGTTATCGGCCTGGCTGAAGGCCTGGAACAGCGCCCGGACGTCCTGGGCGGAGAGACCGATGCCCGTGTCCTGGATGCTGATGCGCAATTGCACGCTGTCTTCATGCTCGTCTTCGAGCATGGCGCGGGCGACGATGGTGCCTTCGCGGGTGAACTTGATCGCGTTGCTCACCAGGTTGGTGAGGATCTGCTTGAGGCGCAGCGGGTCGCCCACCAGCGACAAAGGCGTGTCGCGGTAGACCAGGCTCACCAATTCCAGCTGCTTGGCATGGGCGGCGGGGGCGAGGATGGTCAGGGTATCCTGCAACAGGTCCCGCAGATTGAACGGGATGTTGTCGAGTACCAGCTTGCCGGCTTCGATCTTCGAAAAATCGAGGATCTCGTTGATGATCCCGAGCAGGCTGTCGGCGGATTTTTCGATGGTGCCCAGGTAGTCGAGCTGGCGCGGAGTCAGTTCGCTTTTCTGCAATAAATGGGTGAAACCCAGGATGCCGTTCAGCGGCGTGCGGATTTCATGGCTCATGTTTGCCAGGAATTCGGATTTGATCCGGCTCGCCTCCAGGGCTTCCTTGCGCGCCAGGTCCAGCTCGATGTTCTGGATCTCGATGGTTTCCAGGTTCTGGCGCACGTCTTCAGTGGCCTGGTCAATGCTGTGCTGCAATTCTTCCTGGGCATTCTGCAACGTGCCGGCCATGCGATTGATGCCCGACGCCAACTCATCCAGTTCCTGGCTGCCCAGCGGCGGCAGGCGGGTTTCCAGGTGGCCATCCTTGAGCTGCGCCACGGCCTGCTTGATCTGGCTCAGCGGGCGATTGATGGTGCGACCCATGCGCAAGGCCAGCAGCCCGGTGCATCCCAGGCCGGCGGCGATCAGCAACAGGCTGGCGAACAGGCTGCGATAACCGCGCAGCAACATGCCACTGTGGGACAACTCCAGCTCGACCCAGCCCAGCAGGCGGTCGGCTTCCTCGGGAATCAGTTCACCCGCCAAGTTGCGGTGCTTGCCGAACACCGGCAGCAAGTAACGCGTCGCGTCGTTACCGGTGCGCTGCAGCAACTGTGTACTGTTGCCGTCGGGCGCGCGGTTGAGCATGGTCGGGCCGGCATGGGCCAGGGGCGAGCGGTCGGGGGCGAGGAAGGTCACGGCGCGTACGTCCGCTTGTTCGAGAGACTGGGTGGCGATGCGCTCCAGCAGATCGGTGTCGTGCTGGCTCATCGCCGGCGCAACCAGCGGGGCCAGCTGTTCGGCGATCATCTCGCCCCGTTGCAGCAACTGGGCGTGCAGGTCCGACTGCTGCATCCAGGTGAAATAGCCGCCCAGAACCAGCGCCATCAGGCTGGTCGGCAACAGGGTCAGCAACAGGACGCGGCCTTTGATTCCCAGTTTCTTGAGCACACTTGTCTCCTGCATCCAGCGGTCTGATTGAGCTTTGCGCGCATCCGGCACGCAATACCTGCGCAGTGTAGCGATTTGCGGGCGGGGGATCTTTGTAAAATTCGTGTCAACCGTACATCGGTTCGGCGCGGACCTTGCCACTGCGCGATGGGTACGCCAGCCAATGTAGCGGACGTGACGCAGGTCGATCAGTTGTTGCATGCACGGAAACAAACGCCTGCGGCGATGCCGGTTACGCCGGTGTGGATAAGCGTCCTGAGCGTCAGGATCGTAAGATGATCGAATGCCGCCTGGCACAGCAGTAATAAACAGCATGGAAAGAGTTGATCGGTCGCCTGAGACGCAAGATCGAACACGCCAAGGCGCAAGTCAGGGCCAAGGTTGAACACCCATTTCGCGTGATTAAGCGTCAGTTTGGCAGTACGAAGTACGTTTTCGGGGGGCTGGCGAACAACATCGCTCAGCAGACGGGGCCCGCGTCCGTTACCGGCGGAACGATGCCCCGAAGAAGTCCAGAGTGCTGATCACTGGAAGTTTAGCTCGGTACAAACCGCAGACGTGGCACGAAGTGTACGCAGCCCCAAAAGCACAATCACCACCATGGACAGGCCCGCGACAATCGCGACACCGAACCCTGCTTGCGCGCCATAGACGTCGATGACCAGCCCTGCCAATACGCCACCGAGCGCTACGCCGATGCTGATGCCTGTCGTCATCCACGTAAGTCCTTCGGTGATCCTGGACGGTGGAACAATGGTTGTACCGAGATTCATGACGACGACCATCGTTGGCGCAAATGACATACCTGCCACAAACAGCATCCCCGAAAGGATGTAGACGTCCGGTGAAAGGATGGGCAACACGGCAGTGACTGCCGTTATCAGTACCCCGATAAAGAACTGCTTTTCAATCGGCAAGGAAATCCTTAAGGCGCCGAACGTCAGACCCGCGATCATTGAACCGAGCGCATAGGCTGCCAGGATGAAACTGGCAGACGCCGGCCAGCCTTGTACGTTGGCGAAGGCCACAACCGCCACGTCGATTGATCCGCCAATCACACCCATTGCCAAGAGCGCTAGCACGATGGTACGAACGCCGGGGATAAGCAGGGTCGAGCGTGCGCTCCTTCTGATGCCCACGATCACCTTCGGTTCTGTCTGCCGCTGCATAAGAAAAGCCGTCACGCCGACAACCAGCAGCAAAACGGCTACAAGAGGCCCGGCTTCCGCGAAAAAGCTGACGCTCAAACCAATGGCAAGTGGTGGGCCGATGATAAAGGCGAGTTCAGTTAGAACCGTGTCCAAGGAGAACGCCGTGTGCAACTCTGGCTTGCCACGAAAAAGCTGCGTCCAGCGTGCTCTTATCATGGCGGGCATGCTCGGCATCGTGCCCGCCAATGCCGCAAGAATAAACAGCAGTGTGGCCGGAGCTCTCATGTAGACGGCAATGATCAGCGCGAGCAACATAACAATGCTGAAGGCTGTCACAGAGGGTAGAATCCGACGCTGGCCCCGCTGATCAACAAGTTTCGATACTTGCGGACCGATAAACGCATTCGCCAAGGTAAAAGTACCGGCGACCGAGCCCGCCAGCCAATAAAGGCCTGTCTGCTGCACCAGCATGGTGATGATGCCAATGCCGATCATTGCCTGTGGTAGCCGGGCGATGGAACTCGCGATCACTAACCCCATGACGCCCGGGGTAGTGAAAAGTTCGCGGTAGGGATTTGCCATAATTCCTCCTTTTTTATAATTTGACGCTCACGAATAACTAATAAAGCGGTATATCGGCGCCTGAACGGGTATTTGAGCCAATATTACAAGTGGGAAGTTATAAACCCACTTGCATGAAGATGAGCGAAACGCTCAATCCTCACCTCTTACAAAAGCGCTCGATTCAATGCTTCAGCCAAGTGCTTGCGATTACTGACGTCCTCCATCATGGAAACATGCCCACCTGGAATAGAAACAGAGCTAATCACCAAATCAGGTAAGAGCTCTCTCCACCCGTCTACCATATCAAGCTGCGGCAGAGGAGGGCGCTCACGGTCAGCCGCGTAGAAATGATGGAGATTGACCGGCAGTGGAGATGGTTTATAGGCGCCGGCAATCTGCGAAAAATGATAAATGGCTTGCCATTTGACTGTTTCCAGCGAGATGTTTGCATTTAAATCATAGCCTCCAAAATCCTGTGCTTTTTTAATCAACTCAGCAAACTCATCACCCTCATTTAACATGCCGAACTTATGACGGTCGGCCTCGGGAGCTACGGCCTTAACATGCTGAATAAAGTAGTTCTTAACATCTTGGTTTTTATAAAGCAACTTATGCGGCGCGGGGACATCAATAAAGCCTAAAAATTCAACGCTGGCCTCTTTGCACATAAGCGCATGGACGATGGCATAAGCGAGAATCCCTCCAGAGGAATACCCCGCAATGCGATAAGGCCCTTCAGGCTGGATCGTCTGGATGAGCGGTATCATTCTTTCGGCCATATCCTCCATTGAATGAGGCAGAGAGTCGCCAATGGCCGACCACGGCAATACATGGATCGGGCAGCTGGCTCGGATTTGTTGGGCCAGCGAAATAGCATACGAATAATCGGCTAATCCCGAGGGCACGAAAAAGACTGGGGGTTCAGTCCCGCCAGCGCGCACCGTGATCGCCCCGATCCGCGGATTGAACACAGGAGATTGTGCGATCCGAGTGGCAAGGTTAGCCAATCGTGGGTGTTCAAAAATGTCGCTCAACGAACACTCCAAACCATAACACCTGACTTTCTGCATCAGATGGATGGCCATGAGCGAATGGCCGCCGAGGGCGAAGAAGTTGTCATGGCGACCGACCTGCTCAAGCCCGAGCAACCCTGACCAAATCGCGGCCAGGATCGTCTCGGTCTCACCTTGCGGCACCTCATACGCCGCATGGGCAAAGGCCTCGCCTTCAGGAACAGGCAATGCCCGCCGATCAAGCTTGCCATTCGGGGTTAGCGGCAAGTGTTCAATCAGCACAAAGGCAGACGGCACCATGTAGTCGGGTAGGCGTTCATTCAAGTAATCACGCAGTCGTCCTGCAAGCGGTAGACCCGTCTTCGAGTCGGCCCTAGATATAAAGGCATCATTTTCCGAAACCTCTGGGTGAGCCACTACGTAAGCGACCAGTCGCTTGTCCGGGTCTACGCCTTGCATCTCTACAACCGCTTCGCGGATGGAGGGATGTTCGGTCAGTCTGGCCGCAATTTCACCCGGCTCAATTCGCAAGCCACGGATCTTGATCTGGTCGTCATTGCGGCCCAGGAACACCAGGTTTCCGTTCGGCAGGTAACGGGCCAGGTCCCCCGTCTTATACATCCGCGCGCCAGGCTTGCCGGCAAATGGATCGAGCAAGAAGCGCTCGTCCGTCAGTTTGGCGAGGTTCAGATATCCACGCGCAACACCCATGCCCCCGATGTACATTTCTCCCACCGCACCCAGCGGAACAGGCTCGCCATGCGCGTCCAGAAGGTAAATTCGTGTGTTTGAAATCGGAAAGCCTATCGGAACCGGATCAATGTCGTCAGAGGAACAGCGATGGACCGCCGCCCAGACTGTCGCCTCCGTCGGGCCATATTCATTGAATAATTCAACCGCAGTAAATGCTGAGGTCACTTCTTGGACCAGTTTCGCAGGACACACTTCACCTGCCACGATCACCTGACGTAGCTGTTCATATCCAAGTTGGGCGACTTGCGGCAAAACCAATCTTGCGAGAGACGGCACCAGCAGCACTGAGGTGACTTTGTTTTCAATCAAAAGGCGGCTGATGACGTGTGGATCTACGACGGCTTTTCTGCCTGGTAAACACAAGGCACCACCAGTTGTTAACGTCCCGAAAATGCCTGCCACGGAACTGTCAAACGCCACGGATGACAGCAGTAAAAATACCGCGCCGAAACTTGGCTTATAGACCGTGGTTCTTGCCAATGTCGATGCGATTAATCCACGGTGTTCAATCATGACGCCCTTGGGTTGTCCGGTTGAACCCGAGGTATAGATCAGATAAGCGAGGTTGCGGGGTGTGAGGCCGGTGACCTGGAAATTAGCATCTGCCTTCGTCAAGATTTCATTGGGATCAAGCACGGTATAACGCTGCAACGCCTCGCCTAGCACCTGCCGCCCGGCCGCATCGGCTAGCACTAGGACCGGCGCCGTATCGGCAAGAATGTAAGCCAGTCGATCTCCCGGATAAGCCGGATCAAGCGGCACATAGGCGCCGCCCGACTTCAGGATCGCCATAAGACCAATAACCATCGTCGTCGAGCGCTCGACACAGATCGCCACTCGTTGGTCTGGCCCAACGCCCCGCTCAACCAGCCGATGTGCCAGTCGATTGGCTTTGGCATTGAGCTCACCGTAACTGAGCACCTCGCCCTCAAAGATCAGCGCCGTTGCCTCTGGAGTGCGCGCCACCTGCGCCTCAAACAAATGATGAATGCACAGATGATCCGGGCTGGATGCGTCCGTCGCGTTCCACGTCTTGAGCAACAATGTACGTTCAGACGCAGGCAGAATATTCAGCTGTCGAACCGGGCGGTGCGGCGAGCGCTCCAGGGTCTGCGCCAAACTGTTCAACGCCTGTTCCATGTAGCCACACACACGATTGGAATCGAACGGAGTGACCACTTGGGTCGTCAACCCCAGGGAGTGACCGAAATCTTCAACTGACAATGTGAACGGATAATTGGTCCGCTCTTGTTCACTCAATAATTCAACACCCGGCATTTGCCCCATGGTCTGGACGATGTTGTCCGCACCCGCGAGGTCATTGTGCCGATAGTTGAGCAATGCGCTGAACAGCGGCGTGCCTGTAGCGACCCCACTGCACCTTTGTGCCAGCGCCAGCGAGGCATGCTCGTGGGCGAGCAACTCAGCCAGACGGGCATGAGCCTGCTGGACACTCTCAGCGGTATCCGTGCCGCCTGAGTCAAATCGGATCGGCAGCGTATTGATGAACATACCCATGGCTTGATCTGACCCTTGGCCCGCTTGCATGCGCCCAAACAGCACCGTACCAAACACGACCTTTTCCTGGCCGCTGGTGCGCGCCAGTACCTGGGCAAAGGCAACGTGACACAGACTGGCGAGACTCACATTCAATCGCCTCGCCTGCGCCCGCAGCCGATCATTGAGTTCGGCCGAAACTATGCGGTGGGTCTGGCCCACCTGCGCGCCGTCCAGATGCACTTCCGCCAATCCAAAGGGCAACGTCGGCTCTTCAATGTCAGCCAGCATGGATCTGAAGAAACGTTCATGTTCCGCCGCGCTTTTACCCAACCGCACCTGACCGATCAGGTTGCGGAACGGCTGAGGCGACGGCAGCTTCTCACCGCGACCGGCGAGGAAAGCCTGCACTTCGCTATAAAAAAACTGCAATGAAGACGCATCGTCAATCAAGTGATGCTGCAACTGCATCAGAATAAAGCGGCCTGCGCCAGGGTCATGGGCAACGATAAAGCGCAGCACCGGCGCCTGGGTCAGGTCAATCCGGTGCCGACATGAATCAAAGCGCCGGGAAAGCTGTTCGGTAACGGGGCCGTCCGCCGGGTTGAGAACAACATCAGTGACGGAAAGTGGAGCCTGTCGCCAGACAACTTGCGCGGCTCGAGACAACCCATCCCAAACAAAGGCGGTACGCAAAATGTCGTGACGGTCTACAACCTGTTGAACGGCGGAAAGATAGCGCTCCAGTGTTTCACGATTAGCAAAGGCCATCTGGGTAACCAGCAAATAGGGGTCACCCTCCTTTGCCAACATGTGGTGGAACAGGATGCCGTCCTGCATGGGTGAGAGCGCATAAATATCCTGAATGTTGGCTGCCCCCCCAGGTACCTGTGAAACGATCACGTCGATGTCCGATTGGCTGAGATCGATCAACGGCAGCAGATCGGACGTGATTCTGCACGTCTCGGACTTGATCAGATTGTGCGGCACCACCACCTCGCGGTGTTGGCCAAGCGTGCTGGCCAGCACCGACAACACCGGCGTCTGAAACAGATCACGCACAGCAAGGCTCAAGCCCTGGCGGCGCAACCGCTCGATCAACCGCACCGCCAAAAGTGAATGGCCGCCGAGGGCAAAGAAGTTGTCACGGCGACCGACTTGTTCTACGCCAAGCAGCTCTGACCATATATAGGCAAGGGTGACCTCGATCTCGCCCAGCGGCGCCTCGTAGGTCGCATGGGCAAAATCATCGCCTTCTGGAATCGGCAACGCCCGCCGATTAAGCTTGCCATTGCCCGTCAGGGGGAAGCTTTCCATCCGCACAAAGGCAGACGGCACCATGTAGTCGGGTAAACGATTACCCAGGTATTCACGCAGCACGCCCGCTAGCGCCAAGCCAGCCTCAGAGTCTAACGGCGTGTCCTGAACTTCGGACTGCGCCACCACGTAAGCAACCAGACGCTTATCGGTCTCCTCGCCTTGCGCCACCACCACCGCCTCACGGACGGAAGGATGCTCGGCCAATTTGGCCGTAATTTCACCCAGTTCAATTCGGAAACCGCGGATCTTGACCTGGTCGTCATTGCGACCCAGAAACACCAGATTGCCGTTCGGAAGATAACGGGCCAGATCCCCCGTTTTATACATCCGCGCTTCAGGGGTGCCGGCGAAGGGATCATGCAGAAAACGCTCTGCTGTCAGTTCGGGGCGGTTCAGATAGCCACGAGCAACACCGGCGCCGCCGACGTACATTTCACCCACGGCCCCCATAGGAACAGGCTGGCCATGCGCGTCCAGAAGATAGAGATTCAGATCCGGTAAACGCTGACCGATCAGGCTGTCGTCTTGTTGCGCATCCGATAAAGTCAGCGGGTAATAGGTGACGTGAACTGTGGTTTCCGTAATTCCATACATGTTGATCAGTTGCGGGACAGACTCTTCATGCACGCCATACCAGTCGCGCAGGGTCGACGGTTGCAGCGCTTCACCGCCAAAAATGACATAGCGCAGCCGGTCCGATGACAGTTGTACGTATTCCATCAAGGCTGTGAAGGCGCTCGGGGTCTGGTTCAGAACAGTGACGCCCTGCTCACAAATCAGCTGGTAGAACGCTTTCGGCGAACGGGTAATAGCGTGCGGAACCAGCACCAGCGTGCCGCCATAACGAAGGGCTCCCCATAGTTCCCAGACCGAGAAGTCGAAGGCAAAAGAGTGGAAAAGGCACCAAACGTCGCTGGCCTCAAAACCAAAGTTGGCGTGTGTCGTGTCGAACAGGCGCACCACCTGAGCATGTTCGATCATCACCCCTTTGGGCTGTCCGGTTGAACCCGAGGTGTAGATGATATAAGCGAGATTTTTAGAGGTAAGAGCTGGAATTTCAGGGTTTGCGTCCGCCCCGATCAATGCTTCAGCGTGAGCCTCATTGGGATCGAGTACGGTTCGAGCCTGCAAAGCGTCCCCGAGCGCATGGCGCCCGGCCGCATCAGCCAGCACCAGAGCCGGAGTCGTATCGCCAAGAATGAACGCCAGTCGTTCGCCCGAGTACTCCGGATCGAGCGGCACATAGGCGCCGCCCGCCTTCAGGATCGCCATCAGGCCAATAACCATCGCCGGGGAGCGTTCAACACAAATTGCTACTCGCTGGTCTGGCCTGACACCCAAAGCAATCAACCGATGCGCCAACCGATTGGCCCTGGCGTTGAGTTCGCCATAGCTGAGCACCTCGCCCTCAAAGATCAGTGCCGTTGCCTCAGGACTGTGCGCAACCTGCTCCTCGAATAGCTGATGCATACACAAATGAGCCGGGCAGGATTCATCAATTGAGTTCCATGTCTTGAGCAACAAAGTGCGCTCAGGCACATCAAGCAGGTCTATTTTGGCGACAGTCTGGCTGGCATCCCGGGTCATCTCGGCAAGGACAGTCTTCAGATAACCCACGTGGCGCTCGATCGTGGCGGCGTCAAACAACGACGTCGCATAGCCAATAGCCCCCACGATTTGATCGCCCGCCTCGGCCAGGTTCAGCTCCAGATCGAACCGGGCTACTTCATAGGAAGAACCCACCGGGCTGGCTTCAAGACCGGGCAAGGCCCATTGGCCTGCATCGTAGTTTTGCCAGGCAAATACGACCTGAAACAGTGGCGTATGGCTCAAACGTCTAGGCGGCTGGGTTATCTCTACCACCTGCTCGAACGGCAGATCCTGATGATCCTGAGCCTTGAGTACCCGTTCGCACACTCGCGCAATAAGGTCGGCAACGCTCGGGTTGTCGCCAAGGTCAATCCGCAGCGCCAGTGTGTTGACGAAGAAGCCGATCAGCGGCTCGATATCGCAATGGCCCCGGTTGGCACTTGGCACACCTATCACAATATCTACCTGTCCGGACAGGCGTGACAGTACTGCCGCCCAGGCCGACAACACGGTCATGAATAGCGTCACACCCTGCTGCTGACTGAAACGCTTGAGGGCCGTAGTCAGCTCTGCACTGAGTTTGATCGGTACAGAGGCGCCCACAAGGGATTGTTGCTCAGGCCGACGCCGGTCTGTTGGCAGGTCAAGCAGCGTTGGCGCATCGGCCAGCGCCTGTTTCCAGTAAGTCGCCTGCTCGTTCAAGCGCTCCCCCGACAGCCATTGCCGCTGCCAAGCGGCATAGTCCGGATACTGGATCGCCAGCGGCGACAATGGACTGGCCTGATGGTTGCTGAACGCCGTGTACAGCGCACTCAGCTCAGGCAAAAGTATGCCGAGCGACCAGCCATCCGAGACGATGTGGTGTAGTGTGAGTAGCAATACATGTTCATCAGCGGACGCGGCGACAGGCACCTTGATCAGGCAAGCCCGAATCAGCGGGCCTGTTGCGAGATCAAAGGGCGCCCTAGCCTCTTCGGTGCAAAGCTTTGCAAGCTCGGTTTCTGCGTCCGATGCGAGAAGATCAATCTCGCGCAATGGCAAACCCTGATCGCTGGCCATCAGACGCACTTCGACCTCGCCCTCTTGGATGACAAAGACGGAGCGCAATGCCTCATGGCGCGACCACAGTGCGTCAAGGGCCTGCTGCAGACCGTCAGCGTTCAACTGACCGCGCAATCTCAGCGCCAAGGGGATGTGATAGGCGTTGCTGATTCCACTGTCGAGTTGCGCCAGAAACCAAAGTCGCTGCTGAGCGAAAGACAGCGGCAAGGACTCATCGCGAGAGAGGGGGCGGATCGATGCACGCGCTACCGCGCCAGCGTCGCGTCGGGCTTCAATCGCCAAAGCCATAGTCTTGAGCGTTGGAGAGGCGAACAAGGTTGCGAGTGGCAATTCAGCCCCCAGGGCGGCTATGCGACTGACCAGCCGCACGGCCATGAGCGAATGGCCGCCGAGGGCGAAGAAGTTGTCATGGCGACCGATCTGTCCAACACCAAGCAGCTCCGACCAGATCCCGGCCAGGACAACCTCTATCTCGCCCAGCGGCGCCTCGTAGGCCTCACGGGCAAAAGCATCCTCCTGCGGAACAGGCAAAGCCTTGCGATCAAGCTTGCCATTGGCCGTTAGGGGGAAGCTTTCCATCCGCACAAAGGCAGACGGCACCATGTAGTCGGGTAAACGGCTACTCAGGTATTCACGCAGCACGCTCGCCAGCGTCAAGCCCACTTCAGAGGCTACCGATGCATCCTGAACTTCGGACTGCGCCACCACGTAAGCAACCACGCGCTTATCGGCATCCTCCCCTTGTGCCACCACCACCGCCTCGCGGACGGAACGATGCTCAGCCAATCGAGCCGCAATTTCACCCAGTTCAATCCGGAAGCCGCGGATTTTGACCTGGTCGTCATTGCGACCCAGAAACGCCAGATTGCCATTTGGAAGATAACGGGCCAGGTCCCCCGTTTTATACATCCGCGCTTCAGGTTTGCCGGCGAAGGGATCGTGCAGGAAGCGCTCTGCTGTCAGTTCGGGGCGGTTCAGATAACCACGCGCAACACCGGCGCCGCCGACGTACATTTCACCCGCGGCCCCCATCGGAACAGGCTGGCCAAGCGCGTCCAGAAGATAGAGATTCAAATCCGGTAGACGCTGACCGATCACGCTGTCGTCTTGTCGCGCATCGGATGAAGTCAGGGGGTAATAGGAGGTGTGGACCGTGGTTTCCGTGATCCCGTACATGTTGATCAGTTGCGGGGCAGCTTCTTCATGCACGCCATACCAGTCGCGCAAGGTTGACGGCTGCAGCGCTTCGCCGCCAAAAATGACATAGCGCAGCCGGTCCGATGACGGTTGTATATATTCCATCAAGGCTGTGAAGGCGCTCGGGGTCTGGTTCAGAACAGTGACGCCCTGCTCACAAATCAGCTGGTAGAACGCTTTCGGCGAACGGGTAATAGCGTGCGGAACCAGCACCAGCGTGCCGCCATAACGAAGGGCTCCCCATAGTTCCCAGACCGAGAAGTCGAAGGCAAAAGAGTGGAAAAGGCACCAGACGTCGCTGGCCTCAAAACCAAAGTTGGCGTGTGTCGTGCCGAACAGGCGCACCACCTGAGCATGTTCGATCATCACCCCTTTGGGCTGACCGGTTGAACCCGAGGTGTAGATGATATAGGCGAGATTTTTAGGGGTAAGATCTGGAACTTCAGGGTTATCGTCCGCCCCGATCAACGCTTCAGCGTGAGCCTCATTGGGATCGAGTACGGTTCGAGCCTGCAAAGCGTCTCCGAGCGCATGGCGCCCGGCCGCATCAGCCAGCACCAGAGCCGGAGTCGTATCGCCAAGAATGAACGCCAGTCGCTCGCCCGAGTACTCCGGATCGAGCGGCACATAGGCGCCGCCCGCCTTCAGGATCGCCATCAGGCCAATAACCATCGCCGGGGAGCGTTCAACACAAATTGCTACTCGCTGGTCTGGCCTGACACCCAAAGCAATCAACCGATGCGCCAACCGATTAGCCCTGGCGTTGAGTTCGCCATAGCTGAGCACCTCGCCCTCAAAGATCAGTGCCGTTGCCTCAGGACTGTGCGCAACCTGCTCCTCGAATAGCTGATGAATACACAGATGAACAGAATATTCAGACGTAACTAGGTCGTGCATCCTTGCCTCCAAAAGTGAAAAGGTTACTTCTATCGATTGATTGCACCTACATTAAATGAGTGCAAGTTCATGAATGTTATCTGTTGACTCCTGTCTGTCATGTGTCTCAAACCATCCAGCGGCGAAGTATCGATCAGTAGAATCAAGCGCTATCTATTATATAAATCAGGCGTGTCAGCGATATTATCTTGCCGGTGCCATCACACATTACCAAACCCACGCCCGCCTGCAGCTAAAACTCTGGTTGTATCCGCCGTGAAAACAACATCCATGGCCAGATAAACCAGGACGTTTCTTTTCTGCGTCAGAGATAAACCAGTTTTGCATCAGATGAACTCGCAACATCGCCCCCAACGGATAGGCCGGACGGCTACCTTAACCCTTGGGGTAATGCGGCTCTATCAAGGCAATCCCGGCTTTATTCGATGGGCGCGGATTTGGTTACTAGAATGGCAACTACATTTATAGCTGTTCTCTAAATTCGCGCATGCCTCAATTTGTAACGTAATAAGATAGGCGTCTAAAGATGACTTGAAGTAAACATACATTTTCGTCTGACTTCTGCCCCGTCGATGTTGAAAGCGACATCAGATCCATCCGCTTGTCTGTGTGTGTTTTTCTGCGAACACCTAGCAGCAGCCAATTTCCTCATTAAGACTATCGTCATTGCTCTACATCTGCTCGTACGCTTAGCGGTACTACCTTAAACCAAACGGTGCAAAGCTCGATAGCCTTGAATGCTTGCTTATTTATATAAAAGGAACGATCCCACAAGCAGGCCGGAAGGATATGACAGACAGTACTTACAGCAGGTATGCATGCGCGATCCGAGCGCTTGGCTCTGTAGGGAAAGGACTACCTTCACCCAGCAGCACACTCAGCTTTCACCTTGCTTATTCCCATAAGCCATAACCACCACACTTTGCGTGATATGGCCTCGCCGGGTTTGTCGGTATGATAGGCGCCCCCGCAGCCCGGATTGCGAATACGCCATGACTTTGCAGTACCCAACCATCGCCGATTGCGTCGGCAACACTCCGCTGGTTCGTTTGCAGCGCCTGCCCGGCGCGACCAGCAATACGCTTCTGCTCAAGCTCGAAGGGAACAACCCGGCGGGTTCGGTCAAGGACCGCCCGGCGCTGTCGATGATCACCCGTGGCGAGTTGCGCGGGCAGATCCAGCCCGGCGATACGCTGATCGAGGCGACGTCCGGCAACACCGGCATTGCCCTGGCGATGGCTGCGGCGATCAAGGGCTACAAGATGATCCTGATCATGCCCGACAACTCCAGCGCCGAGCGTAAAGCTGCGATGACGGCTTATGGCGCCGAGCTGATCCTGGTGACTCAGGAAGAGGGCATGGAAGGTGCTCGCGACCTGGCCGAGCGCATGCAGGCCGAAGGCCGTGGCAAGGTGCTGGATCAGTTCGCCAACGGTGACAATCCCGAGGCCCACTACACCACGACGGGCCCGGAGATCTGGCGCCAGACCGACGGCACGATCACCCATTTCGTCAGCTCGATGGGCACCACTGGCACCATCATGGGCACCTCGCGCTATTTGAAAGAACAGAACCCGAACGTACAGATCGTCGGATTGCAGCCGATGGAAGGCTCGGCGATCCCCGGCATTCGCCGCTGGCCCCAGGAATACCTGCCGAAGATCTACCAGGCCGAGCGCGTGGACCGGATCATCGACATGGCCCAGAGCGAAGCCGAGGACGTGACCCGTCGCCTGGCTCGCGAAGAAGGCATCTTCTGCGGCGTGTCTTCCGGCGGTGCCGTGGCGGGCATGCTGCGCTTGTCCAAGGAAGTTGAGAATGCAGTGATCGTCGCGATCATCTGCGACCGTGGCGACCGTTACCTGTCGACCGGCATTTTCGACGCGCCCAACTGATGGCCAAGCAAGAACGAGGCTTGCGCTTCCAGCCCAGCGGCGGAAGCCGGGCCCCGCAAGTGCCCACCGGCAAAAAGCAGCGCCTGACCATCGAGCGCCTGGCCAACGATGGCCGTGGCATTGCCTTTGTCGACGGGCGCACCTGGTTTGTCATCGGTGCACTGGCCGGCGAAGAGGTCGAGGCGCGGGTGCTCGGGGCCCACGGCAAAGTGGTCGAGGTCCGCACCGAACGGGTGTTTTCGCCCAGCGAGCTGCGTCGTGCCGCGCTGTGTGTCCATGCTGGTCGCTGCGGCGGCTGCAGCGTCCAACACTTGCCCCACAACGAACAACTCGCCCTGAAACAGCGCATGCTCGCCGAGCAACTGTCACGGGTGGCGGGCGTCGAGCCGGAGGAGTGGGCTGAGCCTTTGAGCGGGCCGGAATTCGGTTACCGGCGTCGCGCCCGGGTGGCGGTTCGTTGGGACCAGAAAGCAAAAAAACTCGAAGTGGGTTTCCGTGCCGTCGGCAGCCAGGACATCGTCGCCATCGACGAATGCCCAGTGCTGGTACAGCCCTTGCAGCCGATCATGAGCCGCTTGCCGGAAATGCTTCGCCGCTTGGGCAAGCCCCAGGCATTGGGCCACGTTGAATTGTTCGCCGGTTCGTCCGTGGCGCTGTTGTTGCGGCACATGGCGCCGCTGTCGGACGCCGACCTGACGCTCCTCAAGGATTTCTGCGCGCTCCACGAAGCCCAGTTATGGCTGCATGGCGAAGGCGAGCCGCAACCGGTCGATCCCGAATTGTCCTTGGGCTATCGCCTGGAAACCTGGGGCCTGGACTTGGCTTACCGGCCAGGGGATTTCATCCAGGTGAATGCCGCCGTCAACGAGGCTATGGTCGCCCAGGCCTTGCAATGGCTGGCGCCTCGATCCGAAGAGCGCGTGCTGGATCTGTTCTGTGGCCTGGGCAATTTTGCCTTGCCGCTCGCCAAAAGCGTGCGCGAGGTGGTGGCGGTGGAAGGCGTGCAGACCATGGTCGACCGTGCCGCGGCCAACGCCCTCAGCAACAATTTGCATAACACTGCTTTTTTTCAGGCCGATTTATCCCAGCCTTTGGTGGGTGCCGAATGGATCGGCGAAGGCTTTTCTGCGGTACTCTTGGACCCACCCCGTGACGGTGCTTTCGAGGTGGTACGCAAGCTGTCGTCCCTGGGGGCCAGACGGTTGGTTTATGTATCGTGCAACCCGGCAACTTTGGCCCGGGATACGGTCGAACTGATCAAGCAGGGCTACCGGTTAAAACGTGCCGGGATTCTCGATATGTTTCCTCAAACGGCGCATGTCGAGGCCATGGCGTTATTTGAAGCGAGCCAGGATGGCTTGTCCGACTGACCCGTTCGTGCCAGTCCGCCACGGCCCTGGGCGGAAACACGGGCAACGAAGGTCAGCGATGTTGACGCATTGAATCTGCGTCGTAGGGAAGGTAAGTAAAGATGGTACAGGTGAGAGCACACCAGCCGATCAACACCGACGGCAGTATCAATCTCGAGGCTTGGCTCGATCACGCGGTCAGTATCGACACGGCACTGGATCGCGAAGCCTTGAAGGCCGCCTGCGAGTTCGCTCGCGAGGCGGAACAGCAGCACAACGCGGCGAAGAACCTGTGGTCCGAAGGCACGTCGAGTTTCCAGACAGGCCTCGAGATCGCGGAAATCCTCGCTGACCTCAAGCTGGACCAGGATTCGCTGGTCGCCGCGGTGCTGTACCGTGGCGTGCGCGAAGGGCAGATCCAGTTGCCAGTGGTCAGCCAGCGCTTTGGCACGGTGGTCGCCAAGCTGATCGACGGCGTGCTGCGCATGGCGGCGATCAGCGCCAGCCTCAGTCCGCGCCAGTCGATGGTGCTGGGCACCCAGGGCCAGGTTGAAAACCTGCGCAAGATGCTCGTCGCCATGGTCGATGATGTGCGCGTCGCGCTGATCAAGCTGGCCGAGCGCACCTGCGCGATCCGTGCCGTGAAATCCGCCGACGACGAGAAGCGCAATCGCGTTGCCCGGGAAGTTTTCGACATTTATGCACCGCTGGCCCATCGCCTCGGTATTGGTCATATCAAGTGGGAGCTGGAGGATTTGTCCTTCCGCTACCTGGAGCCCGACCAATACAAGCAGATCGCCAAGCTGCTGCATGAGCGACGCCTGGATCGCGAGCGCTTCATCACCGATGTGATGACCCAGTTGCGCGAAGAACTGCAGGCCACCGGCGTCGAAGCCGATATCAGTGGCCGCGCCAAGCACATCTATTCGATCTGGCGAAAAATGCAGCGCAAGGGGCTGGAATTCAGCCAGATCTACGACGTTCGCGCCGTTCGCGTGCTGGTTCCGGAAATGCGCGACTGCTACACCGCGCTGGGGATCGTCCACACCTTGTGGCGGCACATCCCGAAGGAGTTCGACGACTACATCGCCAACCCCAAGGAAAACGGCTATCGCTCGCTGCACACTGCCGTGATCGGCCCGGAAGGCAAGGTGCTGGAAGTGCAAATCCGCACCCACGCCATGCACGAAGAAGCCGAGCTGGGTGTTTGCGCCCACTGGAAATACAAGGGCACCGACGTCAAGTCCGGCTCCAACCATTACGAAGAGAAAATCTCCTGGTTGCGCCAGGTGCTGGAATGGCACGAGGAGCTCGGCGATATCGGCGGCCTGGCGGAACAGCTGCGGGTCGATATCGAACCTGACCGGGTCTACATCTTCACGCCCGACGGCCATGCGATCGACTTGCCGAAGGGTGCGACGCCGCTGGACTTCGCCTATCGGGTCCACACCGAGATCGGCCACAACTGCCGTGGCGCCAAGATCAACGGGCGGATCGTGCCGCTCAACTACAGCCTGCAGACCGGTGAGCAGGTCGAGATCATCACCAGCAAGCACGGCACGCCGAGCCGCGACTGGTTGAACCCGAACCTGGGCTACATCACCACCTCGCGGGCACGGGCGAAAATCGTCCATTGGTTCAAATTGCAGGCCCGCGACCAGAACGTCGCCGCCGGCAAGACCTTGCTCGAGCGCGAGCTGAGTCGCCTCGGCCTGCCGCAGGTGGACTTCGACAAGCTGGCCGAAAAAGCCAACATGAAGACTGCCGAGGACATGTTCGCCGCCCTCGGTGCCGGCGATTTGCGCCTGGCGCAACTGGTCAACCTGGCCCAGCAGTTGGTGGAGCCGGAGCGCGGCAACGAACAGTTGGAGTTGATCCCGCGCAAGGCCACGGGCTACAAGCCCGGCAAGCGCGGCGACATCCAGATCCAGGGCGTGGGCAACCTGATGACGCAGATGGCCGGCTGCTGCCAGCCGTTGCCGGGGGATGCGATCGTCGGCTACATCACCCAAGGCCGCGGCGTGAGCATTCACCGCCAGGACTGCGCCTCGGTGCTGCAATTGGCGGGGCGCGAACCGGAACGGATCATCCAGGTCAGTTGGGGCCCGGTGCCGGTGCTCACCTATCCGGTGGACATTGTCATTCGCGCCTACGACCGCTCCGGCCTGCTGCGTGATGTGTCCCAGGTGTTGCTCAACGAGCGGATCAACGTGCTGGCAGTCAACACTCGTTCGAACAAGGAAGACAATACCGCGCTGATGTCCCTGACCATCGAGATTCCGGGGCTGGATGCATTGGGACGGTTGCTGGGGCGGATTTCCCAGTTGCCAAACATCATCGAGACGCGGCGGAATCGGACACCGGGGTGATTGCTGGTTGTCTTGGTTTATGTGGGAGCGAGCTTGCTCGCGATAGCGGTATATCAGACGCATCAAGGTTATCTGACACACCGCAATCGCGAGCAAGCTCGCTCCCACAGGTTTTTTTGTGACGGGATGGATTGATGTACAGCCTCGAAGACCTGCTCCACCTGATGAACCGCCTGCGGGATCCGCAATACGGTTGCCCGTGGGACATCAAGCAAACCTACGCCACCATCGTCCCCCATACCCTGGAAGAAGCCTATGAAGTGGCCGATGCGATCGAGCGCGGCGATTTCGATCACTTGCAGGGCGAATTGGGCGACTTGCTGTTCCAGGTGGTGTATTACAGCCAATTGGCGCGGGAAGAGAACCGTTTCGAATTCGCCGGCGTGGTCGATAGCATCACGCGCAAGCTTGTTCGTCGCCATCCCCACGTGTTTCCTACCGGTGACTTGTATGCACCGGTGGATATCCCGCGATTGAGCGAAGAGCAGGTCAAGCAGCGCTGGGAAGAAATCAAGGCCGAAGAACGTGCCGAGAAGGCTTCGGCGCCCGAGCAGCTGTCGTTGCTCGACGACGTCCCGGCGGCGCTGCCGGCTTTGTCCCGTTCGGCAAAACTGCAGAAGCGTGCTGGCCAGGTGGGTTTCGACTGGCCGGGGCCGTTACCGGTACTCGATAAGGTCAGGGAAGAGCTGGACGAAGTGCTTGAAGCCATGGCAGACAACGATCCCGTAGCCATCAGCGATGAGGTGGGCGATCTGTTGTTCAGCGTGGTCAACCTGGCGCGACACCTCAAGGTGGACCCCGAGACAGCCCTGCGTGGCGCCAACGCGAAGTTCGAGCGCCGTTTCCGATTTATCGAACAGGCATTGCGCGACACCCACCGTCCCATGGAAGATTGCACCCTCGAAGAGTTGGACGCCTTGTGGGGCGAAGCCAAACGTCAGGAAAAGAATTTGCCCAGCTGTGGCTGAGGCCGTTGCCTAAGTGAGTAAGCACCATGAGCCTTTCCCTTCGCGACCAGTTGCTCAAAGCAGGGCTGGTCAACCAAAAGCAGGCCAAGCAGGTCGGCAAAGAGAAACAGAAACAGCAGCGCCTGGCCCACAAAGGCCAGATCGAACTGGATGATTCCCAGCAGCGTGCTGCCCAGGAAGCCATGGCCGAGAAGGTCAAGCGCGACCAGGAACTCAATCGCCAGCAGCAGGAAAAGGCCGAGCAGAAAGCCCGGGCTGCGCAGATCAAGCAATTGATCGAAGTCTCGCGCCTGCCGAAGCTGACCACCGAGGACTACTACAATTTTGTCGACGACAAGAAGGTCAAGCGCATCTCGGTCAATACGCTGATGCGCAACAAGCTCAGCAGCGGCTCCCTGGCGATCGTTCACCATGCCGGCGGCTACGAAGTGATCCCGCGCGAAGCGGCGCTGAAGATCCAGGAACGCGACCCCAAGCGCATCGTCCAGCTCAACACCCAGACCGAAGAAGTCGATGCCGATGATCCGTACGCGGCCTATCAGATTCCTGATGATTTGATGTGGTAAGCGGGACAATGCTATTGAGTTGAACACAAACCCTGTGGGAGCGAGCTTGCTCGCGATAGCGGTATATCAGTGACAGAAATATTGACTGATACGATGCTATCGCGAGCAAGCTCGCTCCCACAGGTGTTTTGTGTGGTTCAGGATTCAGCTGTCTCACGCAAACGCTGCCGCTCCTCGCGCTCCAGCTCGGCCTTGTAGCTGTGGGCGTCCGTCTCGGAGTGGAACATCCCTACCAGCATGTCCTGTTGATGCACGTCCCAGATCCGGATACCGGCGGCAATCCCTTCGTGGGACATATGGGCGTCGTCGCGTTCAGTTACTTTCACAGTCATCTTGCAAGCTCCAATCTCTGTTATCTGCAGCAAGGCGTGTGCAGGACTTTGTTATAGATTTTGGTAGCGTGCTAAGTAAATGCCCCGGTTCGTTAAGAAGTTTTCATGAAAAGCGCAACAATCCTGCAGGCCAGGCAGGGCGCGGCATTCGGTCGCAGGCGGTGTTCATGAAAAAGTTTTCATGTTGCCAGGCGTGAGCGCAAATAAAACCTGTGGGAGCGAGCTTGCTCGCGATAGCAGTGTGTCAGTTGATAGTGGAGTTGGCTGATCCGGCGCTATCGTCGGATCGCCGCCCGGAGCAAGCTCGCTCCCACAGGTTTACTCCCAAAGGCCCATTGGTTGGGTTTGAAATCCGGGCAACAAAAAGCCCCGCATTTGCGGGGCTTGGTGTTATCGGCGTCGATCAGCTGCCTTTCACAGCCTTGCCGTTGACCGTGCCGTCCTGGAGCATGATGTTGTACTCCTTGCCGTCGGTCTCGACCTGTTGCAGGCGTACCAGCAGGTAGTCCCAGTCCTTGGCGAACCAGAGCACGGTGATGCGCTTGCTCTGTGTCGGGTCGCGCACGCGCTCGACCTTGATCGCGTCGATCTGGCCGGCCTTGGTGTCGACTTTTTCCGAGCCCAGCACGCGGAAATCATAAGTATCGATTTCGCCATCATCGACGACCTGATAGCTCATGCTTTTCTTGCCGGCCGCCACGTCATGCTGCAGGGCAAGCTGATAGGTCGATTTGTCGACCATGCCCCGGTTCAGCGGGATCTTGACCGCGTCACCGCGATCGGTGCCGGTGACCATCTTGGTGTTCCAATCGAAGTCCAGGTCAGCCTTCTTGGCCTTGCCCAGGCCACCGCGCTCGAAGTGGTAGGACTGCGGAAGCAAGGTGTCCTTGTCCAGCGTCAGGGTGCTTTCTTCGGTCAGGCTGGCGATCATCATCGAAGCCTTGAAGCTCAGCTTCCAGGTACCGTTTGCCTCCTTGGTCAGGCTGCGCTCGGCGGTGCCGCTCATGGGCAACTGTTTCCAGTCGGCGGTGTAGCTGGCGGAGAACGGTTGAAGGTCTGCGGCCTGTGCCAGGGGCAAGGCAAGCAGAGCGCAAGCGAAGAGCAGGGCGCGACGCATAAAATCTCCTAGTATCGAATCAAATGGCCGCTGGCGGCGAGCAACTGGCCGTCCAGTGAAGCACCGCGATCGTCGAGGGTCAGCCGTCCTTCGGCAAACCAACGCACGGCCATCGGGTAGATCTGGTGCTCGCGGGCATGGACCCGTTGCGCCAGGCTTTGCGGCGTGTCGTGCAACTCTACCGGTATTACTGCCTGTACGACCAGTGGTCCGCCATCGAGTTCCTCGGTGACAAAGTGCACCGAGCAGCCATGCTCCGTGTCTCCGGCCTCCAGCGCTCGCTGATGAGTGTGTAACCCTTTGTATTTAGGCAGCAGCGAGGGATGGATATTGAACAGGCGTCCCTGGTAGTGCCGCACGAAGCCAGCGCTGAGAATGCGCATGAAGCCGGCGAGTACGACCAGTTGCGGATTGAAGGTGTCGATCTGTTCGATCAGTGCGGCGTCGAAGGCTTCGCGGCCCTCGAACGCCTTGTGATCCAGGACGCGGGTGTCGATTCCCGCATCCTTGGCGCGTTGCAGGCCGTAGGCGTCGGCGCGGTTGGAGATCACCGCGCGGATGCGGACCGGGCTGTCGCCGGTCCGCGTACTGTCGATCAGGGCCTGCAGGTTACTGCCGGTGCCGGACAGCAGCACCACGACGTTACAGGTTGCAGGCATCTGCTCGTGCATCAATGTGCCTTAAGATTTTTCAGCTCGACTTGTGCAGCGCCTTCCGCCGCAGTGGCGATCTGGCCGATGACCCAAGGCTGTTCGCCGGCTTCACGCAATACGTTCAGGGCGGTTTCGACGTGCTCCTGGGCCACGCAGATGACCATGCCCACGCCGCAGTTCAGCACGCGGTGCATTTCGGTTTCATCGACGTTGCCTTTTTCTTGCAGCCAGTCGAATACCGCTGGGCGGGTCCAGCTCGCCACGTCGACCACGGCCTGGGCACCTTTTGGCAGCACGCGCGGGATGTTGTCCAGCAGGCCACCGCCAGTGATGTGGGCCATCGCCTTGACGGCGCCGGTGTCCTTGATCAGCTTGAGCAACGGCTTGACGTAGATGCGGGTCGGGGCCATCAGCAGGTCGGCCAGCGGCTTGCCGTCGAGCTGGGTGTTCTCGATGTCGGCGCCGGACACTTCGATGATCTTGCGGATCAGCGAGTAGCCGTTGGAGTGCGGGCCGGAAGATGGCAGGGCGAGCAGGGCATCGCCAGCCGCGACTTTCGAGCCGTCGATGATTTCGGCTTTTTCCACGACACCGACGCAGAAGCCGGCCAGGTCGTAGTCTTCGCCTTCGTACATGCCAGGCATTTCAGCGGTTTCGCCGCCGACCAGGGAGCAACCGGACAGCTCGCAGCCGGCGCCGATGCCGGTCACGACCTGGGCAGCGGTGTCGACGTTCAGCTTGCCGGTGGCGTAGTAGTCAAGGAAGAACAGCGGTTCGGCGCCGCAGACCACCAGGTCGTTCACGCACATGGCCACCAGGTCGATGCCGATGCTGTCGTGCTTGTTCAGGTTCAGGGCCAGGCGCAGCTTGGTGCCGACGCCGTCGGTGCCCGAGACCAAGACCGGTTGCTTGTAGCCGGCCGGGATCTCGCAGAGGGCGCCGAAACCGCCCAGGCCGCCCATGACTTCCGGGCGCGCGGTGCGCTTGGCGACGCTCTTGATGCGTTCGACCAATGCTTCACCGGCGTCGATGTCTACACCGGCGTCCTTGTAGCTCAGGGAGGGTTGCTTGCTCATGATCCAGGCCTTTAAAGGGGGATTTCTGGGTAACGACCGATCGCCGGGGCCGTTGAATAACCGTTGTACGAATTATTCCGGGTGCCCAGCCATTGCCGGTCTGCGAAGGCGCGCGATTTTATCAGGCTTGTGGAGCAGCGGCCATCCTCGCGCCGACGGGCAGGGACATATCCGCCAAAAAAAACCGATATTTCTTGTATTGGTACTGTGCGACGCGTCTGTATAAGGTGTAGCGGTAAGCGACTATGGTTATGACCGTGGAAACTTGCATCGGGCAGGTGAATGTTTTGCCTGGTGCCGTGTCACAGCCATGCTCAATCTTCTCCACACGGCCGGTGCCAGCCGTTATGTCCGGGAATCTTCCATGCGTTTGTTCAAATTCTTGTCTGTTGGCTGCTTGTCGCTGGTCAGCCTCGCGAGCCATGCCGAAACCCTCAATAACCTTTACCAGGTGCGTGAGCCGGTCAGCAGCCAGGCGCCGGACGAGCGTAACCAGGCGACATTGCGAGCCCTGGACACCTTGGTGCTGCGCCTGACCGGTGACACCAAGGCTGCGCAGAACCCAGGCCTGGCGGCGATCCGCAAGGACCCGCAGCAAATCATTCTTCAATACGGCTACGATGCCGGTCCGCCTGAGAGCCTGCAGGTGGACTTCGATCCCGCCAGCACCGATCGCGCGTTGCGCTCGGCGGGTCTATCGCTTTGGGGAGCGAATCGTCCTTCGATCCTGGCCTGGTGGCTGAATGATTCGGCGGAAGGTTCCAGCCTGGTGGGGGATGGGCAAGGCAGCGCTACGCCGCTGCGCCGTGCCGCTCAGCACCGGGGTTTGCCGTTGCACTTGCCGCTGGCTGACCTGAGCGAGCAGATTGTCGCGACGGCACCCAGCCTGGAAGGCAATGATCCGGCCCCGTTGCGTAATGCTTCGGAGCGTTATGGCTCCGACGCCTTGCTGGCTGTCCACGCGAAAGAAGAGGGCGGCCAATGGCAAGCGACTTGGCGCCTGTGGTTGGGCGACCAGCGCGAACAAGGCAGCGCGCAAGGGGCTGATCCGGCGGCATTGGCCGATGCCGTAATGTTGGCGGTGAGCCAGCGCCTGGCACCACGTTTCGTGGCCAAGCCGGGCGTGGCGACCGAGCAGTTGCTGGAAGTGCAGGGCATGAATCTTGAGCGTTACGCGGCGCTGGGGCGGTTGCTCGAACCGTTCGCTGGGCAGTTGCAGCGGGTCGAGGGTGACATGAGTTTCTACAAGGTCAACGGCAGTGCCGAGCAGTTGAAGGCGCAGTTGGCCCTGGCGAAGCTGCAGGAAATCCCCGCCGGTGAGGCTGTTGCGCCACCGCCTGCAGCCCAGCCCGCCGTCGATGGGACCGTTGCGCCCGCCCAGCCAGCGCCGGCGCCGGCGGCCAATCTGCGGTTCCGCTGGTAGTTTCTTCTTTATATAGGATCAGGAGTGGTTCATGGGCGATACGCGGCGTTGGTTCTGGTTGGGTGGGGTCGCCCTGCTGATTGCATTTATCTACTTGCTGCATCCGATCCTCACGCCGTTCCTGGTTGCGCTGCTGTTGGCCTATCTGTTCGATCCGGTGGTGGATCGCCTGGAGAAGCTCGGGCTGTCCAGGACCTGGGGCGTAGTGGCGGTGTTCGCTCTGTTTACCTTGATCGTCAGCGCCCTGTTGCTGGTGCTGATTCCCATGCTCGCCAAGCAACTGTTTCGCCTGTATGAACTGGCGCCACAGATGCTCGACTGGCTCCAGCACAGCGCGGTGCCTTGGGTGCAATCGAAGCTGGGGTTGGCGGACGGCTTCTGGAAATTCGACAGGGTCAAGGCTGCCATCAGCGAGCACATGGGCCAGACCACCGATATCGTCGGGGTTGTGTTGAGCCAGGCCACGGCTTCGAGCCTGGCGTTGATTGGTTGGCTGGCGAACCTGGTGCTGATTCCGGTGGTGGCCTTCTATCTGCTGCGTGACTGGGACCTGATGATGGCCAAGATCCGCAGCCTGCTGCCGCGTCATCGCGAAGAACGCATCATGACCCTGACCGGCGAATGCCATGAGGTGCTGGGCGCCTTTGTGCGCGGGCAATTGCTCGTCATGGTGGCGCTGGGCTTCATCTATGCGGCCGGGTTGATGCTGGTGGGGCTGGAGCTTGGGTTGTTGATCGGGATGATCGCCGGGTTGGCGGCCATCGTGCCTTACATGGGATTTGTCATCGGCATCGGCGCGGCGCTGGTCGCCGGGCTGTTCCAATTCGGCGGCGACTTGTACCCCATGGTCGGCATCGTGGCGGTGTTCATGGTTGGACAGGCCTTGGAAGGCATGGTACTGACGCCCCTGCTCGTAGGCGATCGCATTGGCTTGCATCCGGTGGCGGTGATCTTCGCGATCCTGGCCGGTGGCGAGTTGTTCGGTTTCACCGGGATTTTGCTGGCGCTGCCGGTGGCAGCGGTGATCATGGTGCTGGTGCGTCACGTGCACGATCTGTACAAGGATTCGGACATCTATAGCGGCGTCGAAGACCCCGAGCTGTAAGGCCAAGGGCGCGCGCGGTGTCAGGGAAACTGACGCTGCGCGCCCTTGTCGCTGCAAACCTTTGATTTTCCTCGTGGTCCGGCGCATTGTGCGGTCCGCGTCACGGGTATAAACTTTGCGAACTTTACACAGAGGCCACTAATGGTTCCTTTGGAACTGTTCAGTCAGCATGAAACCGATTCAGCTGCCCCTTGGTGTGCGTCTGCGTGATGACGCCACCTTCATCAACTACTATCCAGGCGCCAATGCCGCTGCACTCGGCTATGTCGAGCGGCTTTGCGAAGCCGACGCTGGCTGGACCGAGAGCCTGATCTACCTGTGGGGCAAGGATGGAGTAGGGCGTACGCATCTTCTGCAGGCTGCGTGCTTGCGATTCGAGCAACTGGGCGAGCCGGCGGTTTACCTGCCGCTGGCCGAGCTGCTTGATCGCGGCGTTGAAATTCTCGACAACCTTGAACAATACGAACTGGTCTGCCTGGACGATCTCCAGGCCGTGGCCGGCAAGGCTGATTGGGAAGAAGCGCTGTTCCACCTGTTCAACCGGTTGCGCGACAGTGGGCGGCGCTTGTTGATCGCGGCATCCACGTCGCCGCGAGAGCTGCCGGTTAAACTGGCTGACTTGAAATCCCGCCTGACCCTGGCGCTGATTTTCCAGATGCGCCCGCTCTCCGATGAAGACAAGCTGCGGGCGCTGCAACTGCGCGCTTCCCGCCGTGGCCTGCACCTGACCGATGAGGTCGGGCATTTCATCCTCACCCGTGGCACCCGCAGCATGAGCGCGTTGTTCGAGCTGCTCGAACGCCTCGACCAGGCCTCCCTCCAGGCGCAGCGCAAGCTGACTATTCCTTTTTTGAAAGAAACCTTGGGCTGGTAGAACCGGCGCAAATAGTGGCTTATAGCCTGCTCTGGGCGCGGCGAAACCCGCGGTCCTGCTGGGTTGCAGGCTGCGTGACGTTCAAAATGGGGCTTAAGCGCTTAGATGTAAACGTAAAACCGAGAAGTCACATTTGCATCGATTGAATTTGCAAATGAGGACGATAGAAGGCATAGTCTCGCCATCTTTACTACTTCAGCCACGGTCGTGCCCATGCTAAATCGCTTCGCACCCCTCGTGCCTCTCGCACTCGTTAGCCTGTTGTTCGGTTGCGCTGCCCACTCCCCAGTGTCCCAGCAAGCGCCGCAAGTACAGGTCAAGAATTCCGTAACCGCCCAGTCTTCCTCCGTTGCGTTCCAGGAAGAAATGGCCACCGACAAAGAGCTGGCAGAGTTCGCCGGCAGCAAGCCTTATCAGCTTCCAGTGCTGGCAGACAGCATCCTGGAGCGTGGCATGTCCTTGATCGGTACTCGTTATCGTTTTGGCGGTACGTCTGAGGCCGGCTTCGATTGCAGCGGTTTCATCGGTTATCTGTTCCGCGAAGAGGCCGGCATGAACCTGCCACGTTCCACTCGCGAAATGATCAACGTGAACGCCCCACTGGTTGCACGCAATCAGCTGGAGCCTGGCGACCTGCTGTTCTTCAGCACCAACGGTCGTCGCGGTCGTGTCAGCCACGCCGGTATCTACCTGGGTGACAACCAGTTCATCCACTCCAGCAGCCGCCGCAGCGGTGGGGTGCGAATCGACAGCCTGGGCGACAGCTACTGGAGCAAGACCTTCCTCGAAGCCAAGCGCGCCCTCGCCATGGCACCGACCGTGGTCACCGCTCGCAAGTAAGCGCACAGTTTGTAGGGCAAACTTAAAGTCTTACTTGAAGTTTGCCCCATAGCCGCTAGAATCCTTGATCATTGATTGATGGCAATCCGCCTGCGTATTACGCGGGCGGATTTGTTTCCATCTCCACGGCAGAAAAAGCCGCATCCAGATCAGGATTGTTCTGCATATGTCGACGTCGGCCCGCCTCGCTCTCATGCTCCTTGCCGCGCTGCTCAGCGCATGTGCCAGTCGTACTCCGCCACCCGCATCCGTGCGGGCTCCGGTGGTATTCGCTCCCTCCCAACCTTCGTCTCCGGCCGCTGAAGACGTGCTGTTCCGCGCGCTGGGGCTCGTGGGAACGCCCTATCGCTGGGGTGGCAACACGCCGGATTCAGGTTTCGATTGCAGTGGCTTGATCGGCTACGTGTACCGTGACGCCGCCGGTATTTCCCTGCCGCGTTCCACCCGGGAAATGATCAGCATGCGAGCGCCGGAGGTCGGCAAGGATGCGTTGGAGACCGGCGACCTGGTTTTCTTCGCCACCAATGGCGGCTCCCAGGTCAGTCACGCCGGGATTTATGTCGGGGAAGGGCGTTTTGTCCATGCGCCAGCCACGGGCGGGACGGTCAAGTTGGACAGCCTGTCCAAGGCCTATTGGCAGAAAGCCTACCTGGGCGCCAAGCGCGTGTTGCAGCCGGAGCATCTGGCGCGTAATCCCTGACGATTAAGAAGATCGACTCTGCTGGAGAGGCTCTTGTGGCGAGGGAGCTTGCTCCCGCTCGGTTGCGCAGCAACCGCTAAAAGCTTGGGGCTGCTACGCAGCCCAGCGGGAGCAAGCTCCCTCGCCACGGTTCGGTTCCGGTTCTTAGTTCTTCGAAACCCGCCAGACCTTGTTCCCGGCGTCATCCGCCACCAACACCCCGCCCTGTTTATCAATCACCACGCCCACCGGCCGGCCCTGGGCTTTTTCGTCTGCGTTGAGAAAACCGGTCAGCACATCCACCGGTGGTCCCACCGGTTTACCTGCGCTAAACGGGACGAAGATCACTTTATAACCACTGTGGGGCTTGCGGTTCCAGGAGCCGTGCTGCCCGACGAAGGCCCCTTCGGTGAAGGGCGCGGGCAAGGTGCTGCCTTCGGCGAAGGCTAGGCCCAATGACGCCGTGTGGGGGCCGACGGCATAGTCGGGGGCGATAGCCTTGGCCACCCGCTCGGGGTTTTGTGGTTCGACCCGGATGTCCACGTTCTGCCCGTAATAACTGTAGGGCCAACCGTAGAAACCACCATCCTTCACCGAGGTGATGTAGTCCGGCACCAGGTCACTGCCAATCTCGTCCCGTTCGTTTACCGCGGTCCACAACGCGCCACTGCGGGGCTCCCATGCGAGGCCGTTGGGGTTGCGCAAGCCCGAGGCGAAAATGCGATGAGCGCCGGTGGCCCGGTCCACCTCCCAGATCGCCGCGCGGCCTTCTTCCGCCTCCATGCCATTTTCCGCAACGTTGCTGTTCGAGCCCGTGGTGACGTACAGCTTGCTGCCGTCCCGGCTGGCGATCACGTTCTTGGTCCAGTGGTGGTTGAGCGTGCCGCCCGGCAAATCGACCACTTTGGTCGGCTGTGCCGTGATCTTCGTGTCGCCTTCCTTATAAGGGAAGCGAATCAACCGATCGGTATCGGCCACGTACAGCTCATTGCCTACCAGCGTCATGCCGAACGGTGAGTTGAGATTTTCAAGGAAGATCGTCCGGGTTTCAGCAACGCCGTCATGGTTTGCATCGCGCAGCAACGTAATGCGGTTGGGGCTTGGCACCCCAGCGCCGGCGCGTCCCATGACTTTTTTCATGACCCAGCCACGAATGCCCTTGGCATCGTCGGGCTTGGGCGGTGCGTTGGTTTCCGCCACCAATACATCGCCATTGGGCAGGACATAGAGCCAGCGTGGATGATCCAGCCCCTCGGCGAACGCCACTACCTTCAGGCCCTGGGCCGGGGTTGGCTTGGCGCCGTCCGGCCAGCCGACGGCTTCGGCGATATTCACCGTGGGGATCAGGGTCTTGTTCGGCTCGGGCAGTTTCGGCGACGGGCCGATCCCATCGGAAACCTGCAAGGTGGAAGACTCGCCGCAAGCGACTAGCCCTGTAGCAAGGGCGACGATCAAAAGATGAGAGGGCTTGAGCATGCGGGCTTCCCTATGAATGCATGGTGTTATTCATAGAGAAGCGTAGACGTGGGATGGTTCAATGGCGGGCGGCCGCTTAGCCAAGTGAAATCTGGGTGGGAGCGGGCTTGCTCGCGAATGCGGTGGGTCAGTATTTATGCCTACTGCCCCACCGCATTCGCGAGCAAGCCCGCTCCCACAGGTTCCACTAGATCAACCATGGGCCTGCTTTAACAGCACCGCGACGCCAGGGTGATAGTGCCCGGTTTCGTTGCGCAATTTGCGATAGGCATAGGGGAAATACCAGGCCACGGCGCAGGTGTTTTCTTTCTGCAGGTCATCGATCATGTCCTGCAGTTCTTCGGGCGTGGCGCTCTGCTGGGCTTTTTGCGGGGCGACGAACAGGCAGCCGAGCTTCAAGTCGCTGGCATAGCTGATGCGCTTGGCGTCGCTGGTGGCTTCCAGCAAGGGTTGGGTCAGGTTCAGGTTGTTGACCTTCGGCCAGCGTTGGGTCGCCTGGATGAAGGCGCGTTCATCGGTACTGGCAATCAACAGGTCGGCGCGGGCGTTGCGTTCGCCTTCTTCGTTCTGTTTGCGCGTGGACGCGTCCTGCAGCGTGACCATCTCAGCCATCCAGGCGGCGGCCGACAGCAACCCGAGGTTGGCTTTTTCATCGTGCCAATAGGGTGTGTCGCTATCGCCGCGCACGGCGTTGTAGCGGTCGATACAGTCGAACCAGCGTTCCAACACCGGGCGCAGGAATTCCAGCTTCGGATTGCTGATGATCATGCCTTGCATGCGTTTGCCCTCTTGTTCTTGTGATATCGGGTCATGGTGTCTCTTTGATATCACTTGCCGCAGCATCACACAAGATTGACGTCAGTTTATTGATCCGGGCCAATGTCCCAGGTGATAGCCGTCGCGGCTTTAATTGACGCTCCACCCCCAACCCTCTAACCTTCGCGGCTTGTTTCAGGTGCTCTATGGCAATGGCCGATAGGGTGAAACAGGGAAGCCGGTGCGTGCACACAAACCCGGCGCTGCCCCCGCAACGGTAAATGAGTCAACGCTGTGCCTAAGCCACTGTGTTCCAGGACATGGGAAGGCGCGCAGCCAGGCGTTATGCCGCTCATGAGCCCGGAGACCGGCCTGATTCATCCAACGGCATCACGGTGGGCGATGCCAGGCTCATTGCCGTCCTTTTTTTGCCCGCCCGCCGTTATCCAGTCCCAACGGAGAGCTCCCCCATGACCGACACGCCCGATCGCGACGAACGCCACCTGGCGCGCATGCTGCGCAAGAAAGCCGTGATTGACGAGCGCATCGCCAACTCGCCGAACGAGTGCGGCCTGCTGCTGGTGCTGACCGGCAACGGTAAGGGCAAGAGCAGTTCGGCATTCGGCATGCTGGCCCGGGCCATGGGCCATGGCATGCAATGCGGCGTGGTGCAGTTCATCAAGGGGCGCAACAGCACCGGCGAGGAGCTGTTCTTCCGCCGCTTCCCCGAGCAGGTGCGCTTTCATGTCATGGGTGAAGGCTTCACCTGGGAAACCCAGGACCGCCAGCGCGACATCGCCGCCGCCGAAGCCGCCTGGGCTGTGTCGCGTCAGTTGCTCAGCGACCCGGCCATTGGCCTCGTGGTACTCGATGAGCTGAACATCGCCCTCAAGCACGGCTACCTAGACCTCGATCAAGTCCTGAGCGATCTGCAAGCCCGACCGCCCATGCAGCATGTGGTGGTGACCGGTCGCGGCGCCAAGCCCGAGATGATCGAGTTGGCCGATACCGTGACCGAAATGGGCATGATCAAGCACGCGTTCCAGGCCGGCATCAAGGCGCAGAAAGGCGTCGAATTGTGAGCGATGCGCCGATGACCAGCCGCCATTGTCCGGCGGTGTTGATTGCCGCCCCGGCTTCCGGCCAGGGCAAGACCACCGTCACCGCCGCCCTCGCACGGTTGCACCGCAACCAGGGGCGCAAGGTGCGGGTGTTCAAGTGTGGTCCGGACTTTCTCGACCCGATGATCCTTGAGCGAGCCAGTGGCGCGCCGGTCTATCAATTGGACATGTGGATGGTCGGCGAGCAGGAAAGTCGCCGGCTGTTGTGGGAGGCTGCCGCCGAAGCGGACCTGATCCTGATCGAAGGCGTGATGGGGCTGTTCGACGGCACGCCGTCCAGCGCCGACCTGGCGCGGCATTTCGGCGTGCCGGTACTCGCGGTGATCGACGGCACGGCCATGGCCCAGACCTTCGGCGCCTTGGCCCTGGGCCTGGCGCGTTATCAACCGGACCTGCCGTTCGCCGGGGTCTTGGCCAACCGGGTCGGGACCTTGCGTCATGCGCAATTGCTCGAAGGCAGCCTGACCGAGGGCTTGCGCTGGTATGGCGCGTTGTCACGGGAAACCGGCATCGAGTTGCCAAGCCGTCATCTCGGGCTGGTCCAGGCCAGTGAGTTGAACGACCTGGACGTTCGCCTGGACGCTGCCGCCGAGGCGTTGGCCAGCAGTTGTGAAGTGGCTCTGCCGCCCAGCGTTGAATTCGCGGCTCCGGAGATGACCGTTGTCGAGCCGTGGCTCGACGGTGTGCGCATCGCTGTCGCCAGGGATGAGGCGTTTGCCTTCACCTACGGTGCGAGCCTCGATCTGCTGAGGGCCATGGGCGCGCAGTTGAGTTTCTTTTCGCCGATTCACGATACCCAATTGCCAGAGGCGGACAGCCTTTACCTGCCCGGCGGTTATCCCGAACTGCACCACGTCGCCCTGGCGCAGAACGCGCCGATGCTGGCAGCGATCCGTGCCCACCATGCGGCCGGCAAACCGCTGCTCGCCGAGTGCGGCGGCATGCTGTATCTGCTTGATTCGTTGACCGACGTTGAAGGCGTCCGCGCCGAACTGCTGGGTTTGCTGGCCGGGGATGCGCAGATGCAGAAGCGCCTGGCCGCCCTCGCGCTGCAATCGGTGGATTTGCCGGAAGGTACCCTGCGCGGGCATACCTACCATCATTCGCTGACCAGTACCGAGCTTGAGCCGATTGCCCGTGGGCACAGCCCCAATGGCGGACGGGGAGCGGAGGCGGTTTTTCGCCAGGGGCGGATGACAGCTTCCTACGTGCATTTTTATTTTCCGTCCAATCCGAGGGCGGTTGCCGCGTTGTTTGCGCCTGATCTTCAGGTCGCTATCGCGAGCAAGCTCGCTCCCACAGGGGATCGTGTGATCTCAAGTACAACGCCTACCGGTGTGGGAGCGAGCTTGCTCGCGAAGAGGCCATGACTGACAACTATTTCTCCCTGGCCGAACGCGAAGCCGTCTACCGCGCCATCGCCGAACGCCGTGACATGCGCCATTTCAACGGCGGCACCGTCGAGCCGCAATTACTGCGCCGCCTGTTGGAAGCCGCGCACCAGGCCCCCAGCGTCGGGCTGATGCAACCGTGGCGATTCATCCGTATCAGCAATCGCGCCTTGCGGGGCGAGATCCAGCACTTGGTGGAAGAAGAGCGCATCCGCACCGCCGAAGCCCTGGGCGAGCGCAGCGACGAGTTCATGAAACTCAAGGTCGAAGGCATCAACGACTGTGCCGAAGTTCTGGTAGCGGCGCTGATGGATGACCGCGAGCGACACATTTTCGGGCGTCGGACGTTGCCGGAAATGGATTTGGCCTCGCTGTCCTGTGCCATCCAGAATTTATGGCTGGCGGCTCGCGTCGAAGGGCTGGGGATGGGCTGGGTGTCGTTGTTCGAACCCCAGGCGTTGGCGGATCTACTGGGATTGCCCACAGGCGCCAAGCCCCTGGCGATTCTGTGTCTTGGCCCAGTCGAAGGTTTCTATCCGGCGCCAATGCTCGCCCTGGAAGGCTGGGCGCAACCGCGTCCGCTCAATGAACTGCTTTATGAAAATCACTGGGGAGTGCGCCCATGAGCGTAGCGTTGCTCAGCGCCGCCGCAGTGGCGCTGGATGCGTTGCTGGGCGAGCCCCGGCGCTGGCATCCGCTGGTGGCATTCGGCGGTTTCGCCAGCCGTATCGAACAACGTTTCAATTCCGGTGGGCGTGGCTGGCGCAGTCACGGTGTTACGGCGTGGATCATCGCCGTGCTGCCCTTGACCTTGCTGGCCACGGCCTTGTCCTGGGTACCCTTGGTGGGCTGGCTGGTGGACATCCTCGCGTTGTACTGCGCCCTCGGTTTGCGCAGCCTCGGCGAGCATGTCGAGCCGGTGGCCAGGGCGTTACGCAGTGGCGATCTGGACGAGGCGCGCCAGCGGGTCAGTTATCTGGTCAGTCGCCAGACGGCTGAGCTGGACGAAACCGCGGTCGCCCGTGCCGCCACCGAGTCGGTGCTGGAAAACGGCAGCGATGCGGTATTTGCGGCGTTGTTCTGGTTCGCGGTGGCCGGTGCGCCCGGCGTGGTGCTGTACCGCTTGAGCAATACCCTCGACGCCATGTGGGGCTATCGCAACGAGCGCTTCGAGCGTTTTGGCTGGGCGGCGGCAAAGATCGACGATGTGCTCAACTACATTCCCGCGCGCCTGGTGGCGTTGACCTACGCCGTCCTCGGCAAGACCCGCCTGGCGCTCAAATGCTGGCGAACCCAGGGGCCGACCTGGGACAGCCCCAACGCCGGGCCGGTGATGGCCGCCGGCGCCGGTGCGCTGGGCGTGGAACTGGGGGGCGCGGCGGTGTATCACGGCGAACTGCATCAGCGTCCGCCGCTGGGCGAAGGTGTGCCGGCGAGTGCTGATTCCATTGATCGCGGCTGGCAATTGGTGCAGCGCGGCGTATGGTTATGGCTGCTGATTCTCTGCCTCGGAGCCGAGTTCTATGCTTGAGCATGGTGGACGACTGCGCAACGCTTCCCGGCAATACGGCATTGCCGAGGCCGATTGGCTCGACCTGTCCAGCGGCCTGGCGCCCTGGCCGTTCGACATTCCGCCAATCCCGCCGCGAGCCTGGGCGCGCCTGCCCGAGGCCGACGATGGATTGGAGCAGGCCGCTTGCGACTACTACGAAGCGACGCATGCGTTGCCGGTGGCCGGTTCGCAGATGGCCATCCAACTGTTGCCGCGCCTGCGCCGGGCCGGCAAGGTCGGTGTCTTGTCGCCCTGCTACGCCGAGCACGCCGAAGCCTGGCGCCGCTGTGGTTACATCGTGCGCGAAGTGTTGGAGACGGAAGTGGACTTCTTCCTCGACAGCCTCGACGTGCTGGTGGTGGTCAATCCGAACAATCCCACCGGCCTGAGCCTGAGCCCGGAACGCTTGCTCGATTGGCATGCGCGTTTGGCCCAGCGCGGCGGCTGGTTGGTGGTGGATGAGGCGTTCATGGACATCACGCCGCACCTGAGCCTCAGTGCCCATGCCCATCAGGTCGGGCTGATCGTGTTGCGCTCGTTCGGCAAATTCTTTGGCCTGGCCGGGGTTCGCCTGGGGTTCGTCCTGGCCGAGCGCCGTTTGCTGAAGCTACTCGCCGAGCAAGTCGGGCCGTGGGCCATCAGCGGGCCGACCCGGGTTTTGGGTGAAGCTTGTCTGCTGGACACCGAAGCCCATGCACGGCAGCGCGAGCGTTGCGTAGAAACCAGCCAGCGCCTGGCCATGACGCTGGAACGCCACGGCTTCAAGCCCCAAGGCGGTTGTGCATTGTTCCAGTGGCTGGTCACCGAACATGCCCAGGCGCTTTACGAATTCATGGCCCATCGCGGCATTCTCCTGCGGCTCTTCACCGAGACCAGCAGCCTGCGCTTTGGGCTGCCGGCTGACGACGCGCAATTCCTGCGCCTGGAACAGGCTTTCGAAGCCTACGCCAAGGACATTCAATGACGACCTTGATGGTGCAGGGCACCACCTCCGATGCCGGCAAAAGCACCCTGGTCACGGCGCTGTGCCGCTGGGTCAAGCGCCAGGGCGTGCGCGTGGTGCCGTTCAAGCCGCAGAACATGGCCCTCAACAGCGCAGTGACCGCCGACGGCGGCGAAATCGGCCGGGCCCAGGCCGTCCAGGCCCAGGCTTGCGGCCTCGAACCGCACACCGACATGAACCCGGTCCTGCTCAAGCCCAACAGCGACACCGGCGCGCAAGTCATCATCCATGGCCGCGCCGTCACGACCATGAACGCGGTGGCTTATCACGATTACAAATCCATCGCGATGCAGGCGGTGCTCGCCTCCCACGAGCGATTGAGCGCGGCGTATCCAGTCGTCATGGTCGAGGGCGCTGGGTCGCCGGCGGAGATCAACCTGCGGGCTGGAGACATCGCCAACATGGGCTTCGCCGAAGCGGTTGACTGCCCGGTATTGCTGATTGCCGACATCAATCGCGGGGGGGTATTCGCCCATCTGGTCGGCACCCTGGAACTGCTTTCGCCCAGCGAGCAGGCGCGGGTCAAGGGCTTCGTCATCAACCGCTTTCGCGGTGATCTGGCCTTGCTTCAGCCCGGCCTGGACTGGTTGGAAGCGCGCACCGGCAAACCGGTGATCGGCGTGTTGCCCTACGTGATGGACCTGCATCTGGAAGCTGAGGACGGCCTCGACCAGCGTCAGGCCGACAAGGCCGAACAAGTGCTCAAGGTGGTGGTGCCGGTCCTGCCGCGCATCAGCAACCACACCGATTTCGATCCGCTGCGCCTGCATCCGCAAGTCGATTTGCAATTCATCGGCCCCGGCCAGGTCATCCCGCCAGCCGACCTGATCATCCTGCCCGGTTCCAAAAGTGTGCGCAGCGACTTGGCCTTTCTGCGAGCCAACGGCTGGGAAACGGCGATCCATCGACACCTGCGCTACGGCGGCAAGCTGTTGGGCATTTGTGGCGGTCTGCAGATGCTTGGCCAGCACGTCCACGACCCGCTCGGCCTGGAAGGCGCGGCGGGCTCCAGCGCCGGGCTGGGCCTGTTGGAATTCGAAACGACCCTGGAACGCGAGAAGCAATTGCGCAATGTTTGCGGGCGGCTGGCTTTGGAAGACGCCGAGGTCAGCGGCTACGAGATCCACGCGGGCGTGACCGTCGGCTCCGCTCTGGAACATGCTGCGGTGCATCTCGATGACGGCCGTTGCGATGGCGCTCGGAGCCTGGACGGGCAGATTGTCGGGACTTATCTGCACGGGCTGTTCGAGTCGCCGGCGGCCAGCAGCGCGTTGCTGCGTTGGTCGGGTCTGGAGGACGTACAGGCGGTGGATTACCACGGCTTGCGCGAGCGAGATATCGAACGGTTGGCGGACCTGGTGGAGCGGCATCTCGATACCGGGTTGCTGCGTGAACTCTGTGGGATCTAGGTTGGCTAGGCTGGCCTCATCGCGAGCAAGCTCGCTCCCACAAGGGAATGCATTTCAAACTGTGGGAGCGAGCTTGCTCGCGATGAGGACAGTCGCCATACGCCAAACAAAAGGTAATGCCCCATGCTGCAATTGATCTTGGGCGGCGCCCGCTCCGGCAAGAGTCGCCTGGCCGAAAAACTCGCGGCAGACACACGCTTGCCGGTGACCTACATCGCCACCAGCCAACCCATCGACGGCGAGATGAACCAACGTGTCGCCCAACACCGCGCCCGGCGTCCGGCCGAATGGGCGTTGGTGGAGGAACCGTTGGCGCTGGCGCAGGCGCTGCGGGAAAACGCCGCGACCGATCGATGCCTGCTGGTGGACTGCCTCACCCTGTGGCTGACCAACCTGCTGATGCTCGACGATCCCGAACGGTTGATCGCCGAGCGTGAAGCGCTGCTGGACTGCATCAGCGCGCTCCCCGGCGAAGTCATATTCGTCAGCAACGAGACCGGCATGGGCGTCGTGCCGCTGGGCGAACTGACCCGTCGTTACGTCGATGAAGCCGGATGGCTGCATCAAGCCCTGGCCGAACGTTGTCAGCGCGTCGTGCTGACCGTTGCCGGCTTGCCCCTGACTCTGAAAGGAACTGCGTTATGAATCACCGCTGGTGGCTGGATCCGTGCAAGCCCGTTGACACCCTGGCGCTGGAGCAGGCCGCGGCCCGTCAGCAACAACTGACCAAGCCGGCCGGCTCCCTCGGGCGCCTGGAAACGGTGGCGGTGCAACTGGCGGGCCTGCAAGGGCAGCTCAAGCCAAGCCTGGATCGGCTCTGGATCGCTATTTTTGCCGGCGACCATGGGGTCGTGGCCGAAGGGGTCTCGGCGTATCCACAGGAAGTCACCGGGCAGATGCTGTTCAATTTTGTCAGCGGCGGCGCGGCCATCAGCGTGCTCGCACGGCAACTGGAGGCTTCGCTGGACGTGGTGGACCTGGGCACCGTGACACCTTCGCTGGACTTGCCCGGCGTGCGCCATTTGAACCTTGGCCCTGGCACCGCGAACTTCGTCCAAGGGCCGGCGATGACCCTGGATCAAGGCGAACAGGCCTTGCAAGCCGGGCGTGACAGCGTGATGCGTGCCGTGGCGAGCGGGACGCAATTATTCATTGGCGGCGAGATGGGCATCGGCAATACCACGGCGGCCAGTGCGCTGGCCTGCGCCTTGCTCGATTGCGCGGCGGCGCATCTGGTCGGTCCGGGGACGGGGTTGGATGCGGCGGGAGTCAGCCGCAAGGCGCAAGTGATCGAGCGCGCCCTGGCGCTGCATGGCGCCCAAGGCAACGACCCGTTGCAGACGCTGTTCAACCTTGGCGGTTTCGAGATCGCGGCATTGGCCGGCGCTTATCTGGCCTGTGCCCAGCAAGGCGTCGCCGTGCTGGTGGATGGGTTCATCTGCAGCGTTGCGGCGCTGGTGGCGGTGCGCCTCAATCCCGAATGCCGGCCATGGCTGCTGTTCGGTCACCGCGGCGCCGAACCAGGCCACAAGCACGTATTGGAAACCCTCGGCGCGGAACCGCTGCTGGACCTGGGCCTGCGCCTGGGCGAGGGTAGTGGCGCGGCGCTGGCGGTGCCGTTGTTGCGCCTGGCCTGTGATCTTCACGGGCAGATGGCGACGTTTGCCGAAGCGGCCGTGGCGGATCGCCCGGCATGACCTTGCGCCTGGACCTGTTGCGTCACGGCGAAACCGAACTGGGCGGCGGATTGCGCGGCAGCCTCGACGATGCCTTGACGGCCAACGGCTGGGAACAAATGCACGCGGCAGTGGCGCAGCGCGGGCCTTGGGATCGCCTGGTGTGCTCGCCGTTGCAGCGCTGCGCGCGTTTCGCCGAACAACTCGGCGCCCGGCTGGGTGTTCCGGTGCATCAGGACAAGGACTTGCAGGAGTTGCATTTCGGTGCCTGGGAAGGCCGTAGCGCGGCGGCGTTGATGGAAACCGACGCCGACGCCCTCGGTCGCTTCTGGGCCGATCCTTATGCCTTTACCCCGCCCGACGGTGAACCGGTGCTGGCGTTTTCGGCGCGGGTCCTGGCAGCGGTCGAGCGCTTACACGTGGGGTATGCCGGGCAGCGCGTCCTGCTGGTCAGTCATGGCGGTGTGATGCGCTTGCTGCTGGCCCGGGCTCGCGGTTTACCTCGCGAGCAATTGCTGAATGTCGAAGTCGGCCATGGAGCGCTGTTTTCCCTGACCGTGTCGTCCGGTCCCGTGCTCGAAGAGGCGGTTTGACGATGTTGCCGTTTTGGATCGCCCTGCAATTTCTCAGCAGCTTGCCGGTTCGCCTGCCGGGCATGCCCGAGCCTGAACAATTGGGTCGTTCGTTGTTGTTCTATCCCGTGGTGGGGCTGTTGTTCGGGGGGCTGCTGTGCTTGCTCGATGCGCTGTTGTCGGGCGCGCCCGCGTTGCTGCATGCCGCGCTGCTCCTGGCGGCGTGGGTGCTGCTCAGCGGCGGTTTGCACCTGGACGGCCTGGCCGACAGCGCCGACGCCTGGCTCGGCGGTTTCGGCGATCGCGAGCGCACGCTGCTGATCATGAAAGACCCGCGCAGCGGGCCGATCGCCGTAATTACGTTGGCGCTGGTGTTGCTGCTCAAATGGACCGCGCTGGTGGCATTGATCGAACAAGGGCAGGCGCTGGCCTTGCTCATCGTGCCGATGTTGGGGCGTGGCGCCTTGCTGGGTCTGTTCCTCACGACGCCGTATGTGCGTGCCGGCGGCTTGGGCCAGGCGCTGGCCGATCACCTGCCGCGCCGCTCGGGTTGGCAGGTGCTGTTGGCCAGCGCCCTGGTTTGCGTTCTGGCGATGGGCTGGGCAGGGCTGTGGGCACTGGTGGTCGCCGCAATGGTCTTCATTGGCTTGCGGCAGCTGATGTTGCGCAGGCTGCAGGGCTGCACCGGCGACACCGCGGGCGCCTTGCTGGAACTGCTGGAAATGGCCGTTCTGGTGGCGTTGGTCTTTAACTGAATCGGCATGTTGCCGATGGGCCAGCGCTGATTTAAATTTGCATTCATTTAGTCGCGGGTATATACACGCATCATGCTTCCTTCCCAATGTCTGTGCATCAACCTGCGTCGCGCCGCCCGTGGCGTCAGCAGGTATTACGACGGCGCTCTCGATGGCTTCGGGATCAACGTTGCCCAGTATTCTCTGCTCAATAACCTGGCGCGCCTGGACCAGCCGAGCATTTCCTCCCTGGCCGAGGCCATGGGCCTGGACCGCAGCACCCTCGGGCGCAACCTGCGGGTACTGGAAGGCGAGGGGTTGGTGAAGCTGGCTGAGGGCGACGATTTGCGCAACCGCATCGTCGTGCTCACCGAGGCGGGAAATGCCCGGTTGGCGGCGGCGCTGCCGGCCTGGGAAGCGGCGCAACAGAAATTGATCGATAAGCTCGGTGCCGAAAAACGCGCCACCTTGCTGGCCTTGCTGGATGAGCTGGCGTAATGCCGGTTCGTCCGATGATAAGTGGGTATATACCCGCGACCGGAGAATAAGAATGACATCGATGTGGCGTACCTGTGGTTGGGTCCTGGTGGGTAGCGCGCTGATATTGGCGTTGTCCCTGGGCGTGCGGCATGGCTTCGGGCTGTTCCTGGCGCCGATGAGCGCCGAATTCGGCTGGGGGCGCGAGGTGTTTGCCTTCGCCATTGCCTTGCAGAACCTGATCTGGGGCCTGGCGCAGCCTTTTACTGGCGCACTGGCCGACCGCTTCGGTGCGGCGAAAGTGGTGTTGATCGGTGGCATTCTCTACGCACTTGGCCTGGTCTTCATGGGCATGGCCGACTCGCCCTGGTCGCTGTCGTTGAGCGCCGGGCTGTTGATCGGCATCGGCCTGTCCGGCACTTCGTTCTCGGTGATTCTTGGCGTGGTCGGGCGGGCCGTCCCTGCGGAAAAACGCAGCATGGGCATGGGCATCGCCAGTGCGGCCGGCTCTTTCGGCCAATTCGCCATGCTGCCCGGCACGCTGGGCCTGATCGGCTGGCTCGGCTGGTCCGCCGCGTTGCTGGCACTGGGATTGCTGGTGGCATTGATCGTGCCGTTGGTCAGTATGCTCAAGGATGCGCCGGCGCCACTGAGCGGCAACGAACAGACCTTGTCCGAGGCGCTGCGCGAGGCGTGCAGTCATTCTGGTTTCTGGTTGCTGGCGGTCGGCTTTTTTGTCTGCGGTTTCCAGGTGGTGTTCATTGGCGTGCACCTGCCGGCCTATCTGGTGGACCAACACCTGCCGGCCAGCGTTGGCACCACCGTGTTGGCGCTGGTCGGGCTGTTCAATATCTTCGGCACCTACACCGCCGGCTGGTTGGGCGGGCGCATGTCCAAGCCGCGCCTGCTCACTGGTCTGTATCTGGTGCGTGCGGTGGTGATCGGCTTGTTCCTGTGGCTGCCCGTAACGACCACCACGGCCTATCTGTTTGGCATGGCGATGGGTTTGCTGTGGTTGTCGACGGTGCCGCTGACCAACGGAACGGTCGCAACGTTGTTCGGTGTACGAAATCTCTCGATGCTGGGTGGGATCGTGTTCCTGTTCCACCAGTTGGGTTCGTTCCTGGGCGGCTGGCTGGGCGGGGTGGTGTACGACCGGACTGGCAGTTATGACTTGATCTGGCAAGTCTCGATCCTGCTCAGCCTGCTGGCGGCGGCATTGAACTGGCCGGTGCGTGAGCGCCCGGTGGCGCGCCTGCAAGCCCAGGTCGGTGCGGCATGAGTCGCGTCGGTCCCTGGTTGATCGTGGCTGGCGCTGCTGCGCTGCTGGCGCTCGCCTGGTGGGGCTGGCACCAGGGCGGGTTGGCTTTGATGCAACTGGGCATGGGCAACTGCTGACGTGTGGACGGCACTGGGCATGGCGGAGTAACGTCTTGGTCTGACAGGCTTACAAGGAAAATCCGAGATGCTGATGCGCTGGCTTGCTGTTCCCGCCCTGTTGCTCGCTGTGACCGGGCAAGTATGGGCGGCTGATTGCCCGCCATTGCTGGAAGGCAAATTACCCAAATTGCGGGCCAAGGAAACCATCGATCTTTGCCAGCGCTTCGCCGGTAAGCCATTGGTGGTGGTCAACACCGCCAGCTTCTGTGGGTTCGCCCCACAGTTCAAAGGGCTCGAAGCCCTGAACCAGCGTTACAAAGGCGAAGGGCTGGAAGTGCTGGGCGTACCGTCCAATGATTTCAAGCAGGAATCCAAGGATGGCGCAGAGACCGCCAAGGTCTGCTACGTCAACTACGGCGTGACCTTCACCATGACCGAGCCGCAACCGGTGCGAGGCGCGGACGCCATACCGTTGTTCAAGCATCTGGCTGAGCAATCCAGCGCGCCGAAATGGAATTTCTATAAATACGTCGTTGATCGCCAAGGCAAGGTGGTCGGCAGTTTCTCCAGCCGGATCAAGCCTGATGATCCTGATTTCATCAAGGCGGTAGAGGCGGCCATCGCTTCCAAACCCTGATCTTCAGCTACGAAAAAGCCCCGCCTCTTTGCAGAGTGCGGGGCTTTTTTTCGCTTCAATGGGTGAGGTATTCAACCTCGCCGTGAATCATCAGAAGCGATAGGTTGCACCGACACCGAAGCCGTTGGCGCTGTTTTCGTATTCAGCGCTGTAGGCTTGACCCAAGGCGTTGGTCCTGTTGACGTTGACTTTTTCTTCCTTGAGGTAGGAATACGCCACGTCGATGGTCAGGTCTTCGGTTGGGCTCCAGCCGGCACCGAGGCTGAAGATGGTCCGGTCACCGGTAGGGATACGTGGCGAGCGGTCGGTGTTGTTGGTCGGCGACTGGTCGAAGGACAGGCCGGTGCGCAGTACCCACTGCTTGTTCAGCTGGTAGGAGGTACCGATGGCGTAGGCCCAGGTGTCGTGCCAGTTCTGTTCTTCGGTGATGGTGCCGAAGAGGGTTGGGTTCAATGCGCCGCCGCCCGTGACGTCATTGTTCACGGTGATGTCTTTCAGGCGGCTCCAGCGAGTCCAGGTGCTGCCGGCGTAGACGGTCCAGGCATCGTTGATTTCCTGGGTGACGGAAAAGTCCACCGACTCAGGCGTGGTGATGTCCAGCGAGGCGTCGTAGCGCCCATCTACCAGAAGGCCTGGGAAAACGGGAGTGCCACCCGGGTTCACTTCAGTATGGCCTTCCAGCTTGTATTTGACTTTGGAGTGATACGTCAGGCCAACACGGGTGGTATCGGTCGCCTGTACCAAGAGACCGATGTTGTAGCCGTAGCCGATATCATCGCCTTTGATCTTTACATTGCCGTTGGTAGACAGGCCCGGTACATCCAGTGCCGACTCCAACGAACCCGAAATCCGGTTGATGGTCGGGCCGAAACCGATCGATACCTTGTCATTGAAGGCATAGCTGACGGTTGGCTGGAAGGTCACGACCTTCACTACGCTCTTGCTGCCGAAGTTGCGGCCCTGGAAGCTGTTTTCATAGTCGGTGATCAGGCCGAACGGCGCGTAGACGCCCAGGCCGAATGCCCACTGATCATCGATTGGCTTGACGTAGTAGCCCATCGGAACACCGGTGAGCGGAACCATGTCGCCATCGTTGGTGCCGGAGCGGCTGCCGCTGGCATCGTTGATATCGGTGGAGGCGTCGATGGCAGCGAAACCGCCGGTGACTTGTTGACGCTTGAGGCGCGACATGCCGGCAGGGTTGCCGAACACGGTGCTTGCATCATCGGCAGAAGAAGAACGACCCGCGAAGCCAGTGCCCATGCCACTGATGCTTTGTTCGTTCAAGGCAAAGCCACTGGCAAAAAGTTGGGTGGATGCCAAGGTCACGGCAAGGCCAAGGGTGGTTTTGAGCATCATTTTTTTCATTGTTAGAACTCCAGGTGATCACCGAGGCGAAAATTACCAACATTTTCGTGCAAGCGCTATAGCTTGTATCGCTTGTTTTAGAGGGGTTTTGTAGGACAATCCGACCAAATTCATGACATTTGTAGGAAGTTTCCATTTTTCCGTTCAGCAGGCGACCTGATTCACAGGTGAGACACAATTTTGCCAGGCGCAGGTAAAGTCCCTTAGGCGGCCTGGAGGGTGGAAAACCTGGCGCCAGATCCGGGCCATGCCCAGCAGATCGTCGGCGTTGGGGAGCGGGGTGGCGTGTTCTTCCACCAATAACCAGGCGATGGCCGTGGCGTAGCGCAGGTTGACGGTGAGTTCCAGATGAGGGCCGCTGAGGAAAGCGTGCTGGCTCGCCAGGCCACGCACCAGGCTGGCACGTTCCGGGTCGAGGGCGAGGTAGTCGTCCCAGAGGGCTTGATGGCGAGGTTCGGTGATCCGGTACAAACCGTGTCCGCGACGGTCATGCAAGGCAGCGCCCAGGCCTGACTGGCTGGCGGCAATCCCCAGCAACAAGGCTTCCGCCGTGGTGCTGTGGCTCCCCAGGTACAGGAGCGTCGGGCGGATCACATATCGACACAGTTCGCTGGCAGCGATACCCATAAGACCCTCGGATCGGGAAAATGGGCGAAGCCTGAAGGTATGGGCTTGGCAGCGGGTGGATCGGTTCAGGCTCCGCCGAAGCGGATCATGCCGCTCGAGTTGAAGTGTAGTGTCATATCTGCGCTGTAAAGGACTGTTTTTAAACCATGTTCGCCGAACGGTTATGACTGTTATAGCCATACGTGCTTACGCCGCTGCGCTTTATCGAGAAACGCCGGGCAATAAAAAGCCCCGCTTTTCGGGCGGGGCCTTTGGGTTTCAGCGCTTCGGCGTTTCAGGCAACCAGTGCCTGGCGGGTACGCTTGATCACGGCCTGCAGCGGTTCTTCGCTGGAGTACTGGTCGGGATACAAGCGTTCGCTGTGACGAGCGATACCGTGTTCGTTGACCAGCGTGAAGCTGAAGCAGCCTTTGCGAGCGGCCATGATCAGGCAGTTCATTGGGGCAAAAGCGTTGGTTAGGGTGCGAATGGCATCCTGTGTCTGGATTTGATTAGACATGTTATGGGTGTTCCTGCAAATGACACGGTTAAGAACCGTGCAGCGTTAAAACGTTCCAGTAACGTCGACCACCATTGGTCGAACGAAGAACCCGACTGGAACAAAGCAGCCAGTTTGAGCGCTAGATAAAGGGCGCGCTTGGGCTGGCAGGTAGGTACTTAGGAGGGCAGGCAACACGACAAGGGCAAAGGTTCTGGGCCCAGGGTGAAGATCCTGATCAATTTTGCAGGTTGGTTCGGTCAGAGTAATGAGCCTGGCATCACACCTCGCGTTCGTGCGAAAAGCGTGTCGGTGCAAGGGTTACCTGGAAACCATCGAGGGGGGCGGTCTCTTTTTTCGGTGAGGCGTCCCTTGGGGGATGGCTGACCGCAGAGATGTTTCCGACCCGGAATTGACTTTCAGCTTGGTACTAACGCCGCAGATACTAACGGATCGAATCGGTGAAGGGAAGGGCGTTGGTCAAAAAAGAAACAGTCCCGCCGACGACCGGAAGCTGGCGGTTTGCCTTCATTGATCAGATTTGTCCACAGGATGCAAGCCCTGATGAGCCAAAAAAGCGCGGCGATATAACCGTTCGGATGTTACTTGTACACACCGGTGCACCGAGTTGTCACCTAACTGTCACGTTGAAACATTCGGGGGTAGGTGCCTGTATCCAAAATTTAAGTCAATGAAAAACATCGCTTTTTTTTACTGGTGAAAAAATCGTCAGTTTGAGCGCAGGCCCCGTTCCACAGGGCTTGCGGCGGGTTCAGGGTGGGTTGTCCACTGAGTTATCCACAGCTTCTGTGGATTGTCCCGCGCGCTTGCTCTAGGACGGGCGTGCTGGATTTTTTCGACTTTACCCGTACGAAAAAAGGAGTAGAGTGGCGCGCCTTCCGATCTGTCCCGTAGTGCGTCATGAAGTTTCGCTCCGTATCAAATCCTGTTACCGCCGCACCCTCCGGTGTTACCCCACCCAAACGCATATCGATGCGCCTCGCCGAGTGGCTGCTGGACAGCCCGCGCCTGGGCGAACGCCCTAGCGTCAAGCACTTGGCCGGTCGCCTGCTCAAGCAGCCGGCGCGTGAAGGCGTGGTGGCTGCGCAAAGTCGCCTCGGCCAGTTGATGTGCCGCGAATGTGGCAACGCGCGAGACCGCCGCATCGGCCAGGACTTGCTGCGCCAAGCCGCGCGGGCCGGCGATCATCGCGCCCGCCAGGCATTGGGCGAAATCGAAGACTGAGCTGGGCAACGCTTGGCGGCTTGGTTAACCTTCGGCCTTTATTTCTTGCGCGGGAATTGTCATGGCGATGGATTTGACCAGCCTGTTGCTCGGCCTGGCAGGCGCTGCGGTGCCGCTGTTGGCACTGGCCTGGCACCTGCAACGCCAGGCCAGCGCGGCGCAGACCGAACTGGCGCTGCTGGAAGAACGCCTGGCCACCGCCCACATGGCCCACGATGGGTTGAACGCCCAACTCGATGCTTGCCGCGACGAAATCAGCGACCTGAGCCAGGCCAATGCCGCCAAGCAGGCCGAGCTTGCCGCCGCGTGTCGCGAGGTCGAGTTGCTGCAGATCGAACGCGACAACGCCAGGGACGCAGCTCATGCCTGGAACCTGGAACGCGCCAATAAAGAAGCGGAACTGCGCCGCCTCGATGCCCAGGCGGCCTCGTTGCATGCCGAATTGCGCGAGCAGCAGGAAAGCCATCAGCAGCGCCTGGACGACCTGCAAGGCTCGCGAGACGCATTGCGCGCCCAGTTCGCTGAGCTGGCGGGGAAAATCTTCGATGAGCGCGAACAGCGCTTCGCCGAAACCAGCCAGCAGCGCCTCGGGCAATTGCTCGATCCACTGAAGGAGCGCATCCAGTCCTTCGAAAAACGCGTCGAAGAAAGCTATCAGGCCGAGGCGCGGGAGCGATTCTCCCTGGGCAAGGAGCTGGAGCGGCTGCAACAACTGAACCTGCGCCTGAGCGATGAAGCCACCAACCTCACCCGGGCGCTCAAGGGCCAGAAAACCCAGGGCAACTGGGGCGAATTGATTTTGGAGCGTGTCCTGGAACATGCCGGCCTGGAGAAGGGCCGCGAATACCAGACCCAAGTCAGCCTCAAGGGCCCGGATGGTGAACGTTTCCAGCCAGACGTGTTGATCTACCTGCCCGGCGACAAGCAAGTCGTCGTCGATTCAAAAGTCAGCCTGACGGCTTACCAGCAATACGTGGCCGCCGAGGACAATGCCATCGGCCAGCTCGCCCTCAAGCAACACGTGGTGTCGTTGCGGGCCCACGTCAAAGGCTTGGCCGGCAAGGACTACAAGCGCCTGGACGGTTTGCACAGCCTGGATTTCGTGTTGCTGTTCGTGCCGATCGAAGCGGCATTTTCCGCGGCCCTGCAAGCCGAGCCTAATCTGTTCCAGGAAGCCTTCGATCGCAACATCGTCATCGTCAGCCCGACTACGCTGTTGGCGACCTTGCGGGTGATCGACAGCCTGTGGAAACAGGAACGCCAGAGCCAGAACGCCCGGGAAATCGCCGAGCGGGCGGGGTGGCTGTATGACAAGTTCGTCCTGTTCATCCAAGACCTGGATGAAATCGGCAGCCGCTTGCAGCAGTTGGACAAAGCCTACGCCGCTGCACGCAACAAGCTGACGGAAGGGCGCGGCAACCTGGTCAGCCGCAGCGAACAACTGAAGCTGCTGGGCGCCCGGGCGAGCAAGAGCCTGCCTGCGGAGCTGCTCGAGCGCGCAATGGCGGATGTGGATGGGTTGCCTGAAGAGACCGGCGAAGAAAGCCAGGGTCAGTAGCCTTCAAGGTTTGCACCGCCCCCCTTGTGGCGAGGGAGCTTGCTCCCGCTTGAGTGCGCAGCGCTCACAAATAAGAGGGCCGCTACGCCCGAGGCGTCGGACCGGCCCAGCGGGAGCAAGCTCCCTCGCCACAGGGGGTTACCTTTTCCCTGAATTACAACGGCAAATGCCGGCTCAACAACGCTCTCAACGCCGCCGGTTTCACTGGCTTGGCCAGGTAATCCAATCCCGCCGCATGCACCTGGGCCACGGTCTCGGGCCGGCCGTCGGCGCTGATCACCACGCCCGGCACCGGTTCGCCCATCCGCGTGCGCAACCAGGCCATCAACTCGGTACCCGTTTCGCCGTCGTCCAGATGAAAATCCACCAGGGCCAGTTGCGGGCGACCACCCTGGGTCAGCCAACGCTCGCATTCTTCGCGGTTGCGCGCGGTCCACACCCGGCAACCCCAGCGGGTCAGCAGGCTGTCCATGCCAATCAGGATGCTGTCTTCGTTGTCCACACACAGCACCTGTGCTCCGCTGGGCAAGTGACCGTTGGGCTCGACCACGACAGTGGGCGCCACGACTTGCGTGCTGGCCAGCGGCACGCTGACGCTGAACACACTGCCGCGCCCCGGCCAGGAGCGTACGCGCAATGTATGGCCAAGCACGCGGCACAGCCCATCAGCGATCGCCAGGCCGAGGCCGAGGCCTTTTTCGGCGCGGGTCTGATGGCTGTCGAGGCGTTTGAACTCTTCGAAAATCACCTGCTGTTTGTCTTCGGCGATGCCCGGCCCTCGATCCCAGACCTCCAGGCACAGCTCACCGTCGCGGCGGCGCACGCCCAGCAGCACCGGCCCCTTGGCGTAGCGGAAGGCGTTGGTGAGGAAGTTCTGCAGAACGCGCCGCAGCAACTTGATGTCGCTGTCGACCCGCAGCCGCGAACCACGAACCCGAAATTTCAGGCCTTGCTCCTGGGCCAGCGCCGTGAATTCGGCGCCCAGCGTGTCGAACAAATCGTTGAGGGCGAACGGCTTGCGGTCGGGGTTGATCTTGCCGTTTTCCAGCCGGGAAATGTCCAGCAGGTCAGTGATCAGGTCCTCGGCCGAGCGCAACGAACTGTCCAGATGCTGGACCAACTGCCGGGCCTCGCCCGGCAAGCCGTCGTGCTGGTGGGACAGCGCGGCGGAGAACAGTCGCGCGGCGTTGAGCGGTTGCATCAGGTCATGGCTGACAGCGGCGAGGAAGCGGGTCTTGGATTGGTACGCGGATTCGGCCGTGCTCTTGGCTTCGGTCAGGGCCAGGTTCAGTTGCGAGAGTTCGCGGGTGCGTTCGGCCACCCGTTGTTCCAGCCCTTCGTTGGCTTCGGTCAAGGCCTGGGCGGCTTCGCGGAACGCGGTGATATCGGTGAAACTCATGACAAAACCGCCGCCGGGCATCGGGTTGCCGATCAGCTCGATCACCCGGCCGTTGGGGAATAGCCGTTCCGAGGTGTGCGCGCGGCCCTGGCGCATCCAGTGCAGGCGCCGGGCGACATGGACTTCCGCCTCGCCCGGACCACAGAGGCCGCGCTCGGCGTTGTAGCGGATGATGTCGGCGATCGGCCGACCGACGCTGATCAAGCCGTCGGGGTAGTTGAACAATTCCAGGTACCGGCGGTTCCACGCCACCAGCCGCAGGGACTGATCGACCACGCTGATGCCTTGGGTGATGTTTTCAATGGCGCCTTGCAGCAGGGCCCGGTTGAATTGCAGCACCTCGGACGCTTCGTCGGCGATCCGCACGACGTCTTCCAGTTGCATCTCCCGGCCTTCGATCGCCGCCTTCACCACCGCTCGCGTCGAAGAGGCCCCCAGGACGCCGGCCAGCAGGCGCTCGGTGTGGGCGATCCATTCGCTGTCGGCGTTCTGGCTTGGGTTGAAACCCTTGCCTTGGCGATAGGCAAAGCGGATGAAGCTCTGGCGCGCGCGTTCTTCGCCGACGAAGCGGGCGGCAAGTTGCAACAGATCATCGATCTGCACCGCCAGCATCGAGCGAGGATTGGGGCGGGCGCTGATCTCCTGGCCGATGAAGCGTCCAGCCTGCCAGTGCTCCGACACCCGGGTGCGCGACAGCACCGAGACCCAGGCGAACAATATGAAGTTGCCGGCCAGGGACAGGACGACGCCTTGGGTCAGCGGGGTGATCGGCAGGTTCAGTGGGTTGCCATGCAGCCAGGCCAGGCCTGGGAAACTGCCCAGCGACCAGCCCAGGCTGTGGGCGGCGATCGGCAGCACCAGGGTGTAGAACCAGAGGAATATGCCCATGGCGAGGCCGGCAAACACACCGCGCCGGTTTGCCTGTTTCCAGTACAGCGCGCCGAGCATGGCGGGCGCCAGTTGCGTCACGGCGGCGAAGGCGATCTGGCCGATGGTCGCCAGGCTCGCTGTCGAACCCAGCAATCGATAGCTGACGTAGGCCAGCAGGAGGATCACGACAATACTCACCCGGCGTACCGACAGCATCCATTGGCGGAATACTTCAAACGGCCGCTCGGCATTGTTGCGGCGCAGCAGCCAGGGCAACAGCATGTCATTGGAGACCATGGTCGACAGCGCGACACTCGCGACGATGACCATGCCGGTGGCGGCCGAGGCGCCGCCGATGAAGGCCAGCACCGCCAGCGCCGGATGGGCCTGGGCGAGCGGTAGGCTGATGACGAACGAGTCCGGCAACACCGAGCTGGGCAACATCATTTGCCCGGCGAGGGCGATCGGCACGACGAACAGCGCCGCCAGGGCCAGGTAGGCGGGGAACACCCATTTGGCCAGGCGCAGGTCCTGGGGTTCGATGTTCTCGACCACGGTGACGTGGAACTGCCGCGGCAGGCAAATGATCGCCATCATCGCCACCCCGGTCTGCACCACCATGGACGGCCAGTTGATGGTTTCTTTCCAGTACTGTTCCAGTCGCGGCGCCAGCATCGCCTGGTTGAAGAGATCGTCGAAGCCGTCATAAAGGCCGAACGTGACGAACGCGCCGACCGCCAGGAAGGCGAACAGCTTGACCAGGGATTCAAAGGCAATCGCCAGCACCATGCCGCGGTGGTGCTCGGTGGCGTCGAGGTTGCGGGTGCCGAAGACAATCGTGAACAGTGCCAGGATCAGCGAGACGATCAACGCCGTATCCTGCGCCCGGGTGCCCATGGCGTCGGCTCCGGCGCCGATCAACAGGTTCACCCCGAGCACGATCCCCTTGAGCTGCAAGGCAATGTAGGGCAGCACGCCGACCAGGCAGATCAGGGCCACCACCACCGCCAGGGATTGGGACTTGCCATAGCGGGCGGCGATGAAGTCGGCGATGGAGGTGATGTTCTCCTGCTTGCTGATCATCACCATCTTCTGCAGGACCCACGGCGCCAACACCATCAACAGGATCGGCCCGAGGTAGATCGGCAGGAAGGCCCAGAGTTGTTCGGCGGCCTGGCCCACTGCGCCAAAGAACGTCCAACTGGTGCAATACACTGCCAGCGACAGGCTATAGACCCACGCCCGCACGCGCGGCGGCAGCGGCGTGCTGCGTCGGTCGCCGTAGAAGGCGATGGCGAACATGATGGCCATATAGGCCAGGGCGACAACGGCGATCAGCCCGCTGGACAGCGACATGGAAACTCCCAGACAAATACGCCCGGGCTTGAGCCCGGCAAGACAGTCTCGCATGCCCGCTCGGGTTCGTCAGTGTCGACCAAGGTCGAGGCGCGGCGGGGTGTCGCGGGTGGGGAATTATTTAGTGTTCTTTCGGGCCGCTTTCGCGAGCAAGCCCGCTCCCACAATGGCTATTTATCGAATACAAGATTTGTGGCACACCGAAATCCAATGTGGGAGCGAGCTTGCTCGCGATGGCATTTTCACTGATCCAACGCCATATCCACCAACCGATACAGCTCCTCGACCTCCAGCGGCGCCGTGGCGAAGAGGATGCGAAACACCGTCGGCGCGACGATCACGTTCACCAACCGCTCGATCCCGGGATTCGGCTCATCGGGATAACGGTCCAGGATGATCTGCAGTTGGCCGCTGATAATGCCCACGCAATACCCCGGCGTGGCGCAGGCCTGGATGTCGCGCATCATGTTGCGGCCGGGCTCGGAAGTCATTTCGTCCAGGTATTGCTCGGCCCAGGCGCGCAAGTCGCCGCGCAGGCTGCCGGTGTTGGCCGGTTCGCCGTCGGGGCGCATGCGCTCGATGGCGACGTCGGCCAGCAGCGCCGGCAGATCGCCCCAGCGCCGGTAAATGGTGGACGGCGTGACGCCCGCGCGCGCAGCGATCTGCGGCACGGTCAGGGTGGCGCGATCCTGCTCCTGGAGCAGGGCGCGCACCGCCGAATGAATCGACTCTTGGACCCGGGCGCTTCTGCCGCCGGGGCGTAAACCTTCTTTGATAGCCATGTGTCGGACCTTAACACAAAGAATTTGCTTTAAGCACACACCGGTAGCACACTCGGCAAAAGCAAAAAATTAGCTTTTATGAATGTCCTTGTGGAGCGTGCCCATGTCTCGTCCAGCTTCGACCCGCGTCAGCCTGATATTTCTGGCGATCACCTTGCTCGGTTTTCTGGCGGCGTCCAGCGCGCCGACGCCGTTGTACCACCTCTACCAGGAGCACATGCAATTCTCCCCGGCGATCCTGACACTAATCTTCGGCGTGTACGCGTTCAGTCTGTTGGCGGCCCTGTTGGTCGTCGGCTCGTTGTCTGATTACCTCGGCCGCAGACCGGTGATTTTCGTCGCGTTGCTGCTCAACGTGCTGGCGATGCTGCTATTTATCAATGCCGAGAGTGTCGCCTGGTTGATCGGCGCGCGGTTGATCCAGGGCTTCGCCACGGGCATGGCCACCAGTGTCTTGGGCGCAGCGTTGCTGGATTTCGATCGCCAGCAGGGCCCGCTGATCACCAGCGTGGCGCCTCTGCTGGGCATGGCATGTGGCGCGATGGGGTGTGGCTTGTTGGCAGAATTCGCGCCGATGCCGTTGCAACTGACCTACTGGATTCTGTTGGCGTTGTTTGTCTTCCAAGGCATTTACCTCTGGCGCCTGGCGGAAAGCGTCAGCCCACAACCCGGGGCCTGGCGATCGCTGCGCCCGACCTTACATGTGCCGGTCCAGGCGCGGCGCGCGTTGTGGCTTATATTGCCCTTGGACTTGGCGGCCTGGGCGGTCGGTGGATTCTATCTGTCCCTGGCCCCGTCTTTGGTTCGGGCCGCGACCGGCTCGACGTCGAACCTGATCGGCGGTGCGCTGGTGGCCGTGTTGACGCTCACGGGGGCGTTGTCGATCTATGCCCTGCGTAACCGCGCGGCGGACATGATGCTGCGGCTTGGCGCCAGCCTGCTGGTACTTGGCCTGGCCCTGGTGCTGATCGCCGTGCACACGGCCAGCCTGCCCTTGTTTTTCATTGGCACGCTGATTACCGGCAGCGGTTTCGGCTCGGGATTCCTCGGTGCCCTGCGCAGCATCATGCCGCTGGCCTTGCCCCACGAACGGGCCGGGTTGATGTCGGCGTTCTATGTGCTCAGTTATTTGGCGTTCAGCTTGCCATCGTTGCTGGCGGGAAACCTGACCCGTATCTACGGGTTGATTCCGACCACCAATGGTTTCGGTGCAGTGCTGATCTTAATGGCCGTCGGCGCGCTGGCAGGCTTGCTGCGCCAACCCGCAAAACCGTTGGCTGATGGGCTTCGTTCTTGATCGCATATCTGCAAAACAGATTAGATATAGAGAAATTACCCGTTATATAGATATTCTCTCGGGTTCTAGCATGGCGTCACCTTATCCGAGGAGAGAAGTGACCATGACGTGCCGTGCTGAAAGATATCGCCTGCGCCCACTGAGCCATCTGCCGAGTCCGCTGGAAGTCGTTCGGCAATTCACCCCGAATTGGTTCGCCGCCACTATGGGCACCGGTGTGCTGGCGCTGGCCTTGGCGCAGTTGCCCGGGGCGACCCCGGGCTTGCACCGGGTGGCTGAAGGGCTGTGGTTGCTCAACATTTTGCTGTTCATTGTGTTTGCCGGGCTCTACACCGCTCGCTGGGTGCTCTTCTTTGATGAGGCCCGGCGGATCTTCGGACATTCAACCGTGTCGATGTTTTTCGGTACGATTCCGATGGGGCTGGCAACCATCATCAACGGTTTCCTGCTGTTCGGCGTACCGCGCTGGGGGGAGGGCGTGCTGTCGCTGGTCGAGGTGTTGTGGTGGATCGACGTGGCGATGTCATTGGCCTGTGGCGTGTTGATTCCGTACCTGATGTTTACCCGCCAGGAACACCGCATCGACCAGATGACGGCCGTGTGGCTGTTGCCCGTGGTGGCCGCCGAAGTCGCCGCCGCCAGCGGTGGGTTATTGGCACCGCACCTTGGGGACGCCCATTCGCAACTGGTGATATTGGTCACCAGCTACATACTCTGGGCATTTTCCCTACCGGTGGCATTCAGCATTCTGACGATCTTGCTGTTGCGCATGGCCCTGCATAAACTGCCCCACGAAAACATGGCTGCTTCGAGCTGGCTGGCCCTTGGCCCGATCGGTACCGGCGCCCTGGGCATGTTGTTGCTGGGCGGTGATGCGCCCATGATTTTCGCCGCCAATGGTCTGCCGGGCATGGGCGAGGTCGCTTCAGGCCTGGGATTGGTCGCCGGCATCACCTTGTGGGGCTTCGGTTTCTGGTGGATGTTGATGGCGCTGTTGATCACCGCGCGCTATTTACGTGAAGGCATCCCGTTCAACCTTGGTTGGTGGGGCTTCACCTTTCCCTTGGGCGTGTACGCGCTGACGACCCTGAAGCTGGCGAGCCTGCTGGGCCTGGCGTTTTTCAGTGTGTTCGGCTGGGGGCTGGTGGCGCTGCTGGTGGTGATGTGGCTGATCGTTGGCTGGCGCACGCTGGTCGGCGCCTGGCACGGTGAGTTGTTTGTGTCGCCGTGTATATCGGGGTTGGCGAAATAATCGGCAAAGACAGGTAATGTGTGGCCTGGATCGAAAAAGCGTCATTCCAATAAGCGTCCACGCCACTCAGGAACATGGAAGATGAGTCACCCTTCGCAGTTCAATTTGCTTCGCACGCGGCGCTTCCTGCCGTTCTTCATTACGCAGTCCCTTGGCGCGTTCAACGACAACATTTTCAAGCAGTCGCTGATTCTCGCCATCCTCTACAAACTGACCATCGAGGGTGACCGCTCGATTTGGGTCAACCTCTGCGCGCTCTTGTTCATCCTGCCGTTCTTCCTGTTCTCCGCATTGGCGGGCCAGTTTGGGGAAAAATTCGCCAAGGATGCGTTGATTCGCCTGATCAAACTGGGCGAGATCGCGATCATGGCGGTTGGCGCGTTGGGGTTCCTGTTCGATCATTTATGGCTGATGCTGGTGGCACTGTTTGCCATGGGCACCCACTCGGCGCTGTTCGGGCCGGTGAAGTATTCGATTCTGCCGCAGGCCCTGCGCGAGGATGAACTGGTTGGCGGCAATGGGCTGGTGGAGATGGGGACGTTCCTGGCGATCCTCGCCGGCACCATCGGCGCAGGAATCATGATGTCGTCGGCACACTACGCGCCAGTCGTGTCAGTGGCGATTGTCGGCATTGCCGCGGCCGGCTACCTGGCCAGTCGCAGCATCCCACGGGCAGCGGCCGCCTCGCCGCAGATGCGCTTGAACTGGAACATTTTCAGCCAGTCCTGGGCCACGCTGAAGTTGGGCCTGGGGCAGACGCCGGCGGTATCCCGTTCCATCGTTGGCAACTCATGGTTCTGGTTTGTCGGGGCGATCTACCTGACGCAGATTCCCGCCTATGCCAAGGAGTGGATGCACGGCGATGAAACCGTCGTGACCCTGATCCTTACGGTGTTCTCGGTGGGGATCGCCTTGGGCTCGATGCTCTGCGAAAAGCTGTCGGGGCGCAAAGTCGAGATCGGCCTGGTGCCGTTCGGCTCGTTCGGGCTGACCGTGTTCGGCCTGCTGCTGTGGTGGCATTCCGGTGGGATCCCCGACAGCGTCGACGGCCACGGCTGGCTGCAGATTCTCGGGTTCGGCCACGCCTGGCTGGTGCTGATCGATATTCTCGGCCTGGGCATCTTCGGTGGTTTCTACATCGTGCCCCTGTATGCACTGATCCAGTCGCGTACCGTCGAAAACGAGCGAGCGCGGGTCATCGCCGCCAACAACATTCTCAATGCCTTGTTCATGGTGGTCTCGGCGATTGTCTCCATCGTCCTGCTGAGCCTGGCCAAGCTGTCGATTCCGCAGTTGTTCCTGGTGGTTTCGCTGCTGAACATTGGCGTCAACGCCTACATCTTCAAGATCGTCCCCGAGTTCAGCATGCGTTTCATGATCTGGCTGCTCAGCCACTCCATGTACCGCGTGGAGCATCGCAACCTGGACGCGATTCCTGACGAAGGCGCCGCGCTGCTTGTGTGCAATCACGTGTCGTTTGTCGATGCCTTGTTGATTGGCGGCGCGGTGCGTCGGCCGATTCGCTTTGTCATGTACTACAAGATCTACAACCTGCCGGTGCTGAACTTTATCTTTCGCACCGCCGGGACGATTCCGATTGCCGGGCGCCAGGAAGACATCCATATCTACGAAAAAGCCTTCAGCCGCATCGCCCAGTATCTGAAAAACGGTGAGCTGGTGTGCATCTTCCCTGAAGGAAAGTTGACCGCCGACGGTGAGATCAATGAGTTCAAGAGTGGCTTGACGCGCATCCTCCGGGAGACCCCGGTGCCGGTGATCCCGCTGGCGCTGCAAGGGTTGTGGGGGAGCTTCTTCAGTCGCGATCCGAGTAAAGGAATGTTCCGTCGTTTTTGGTCGCGAGTGACTTTGGTGGCGGGGACGGCGGTGGCGGTCGAGGCGGCTGATCCTGCGAAGTTGCAAGCGCTGGTGGGGGAGTTGCGCGGGGCTGTGAGATAAGCCGAAACCCTGTGGGAGCGAGCTTGCTCGCGATAGCGGTCTGCCTGTGACATCGACGCCAGCAGGCTGATTGTAATCGCGAGCAAGCTCGCTCCCACAGAAACGGATCTAAGCGCTGACCTTGAGCCCGATCAGCCCGGCAACGATCAACGCGACGCTGGCCAACCGAACCAGCGCCATTGACTCACCAAACAGAATGATCCCGGCGATCACCGTGCCCACGGCACCGACCCCGGTCCAGATCGCGTAGGCCGTGCCCAGCGGCAATTCCTTCATTGCAAGGCCAAGCAGGCCGAGGCTGATCGCCATGGCGGCAATGGTCAGCGCAGTGGGGAGCGGGCGGCTGAAGCCGTCGGTGTACTTCAGGCCGACAGCCCAGCCGACTTCGAACAGGCCGGCAAAAAACAGAATGATCCAGGACATCACACACCTCATCGATGGATGGGGTCGTCCCCGGACAAGAAAAACTCCAATGGAGCAGCGGGGTCGTCCCCGCATTGGGCAGAAGGATGCCCAATGCTGACCGTTTGATCAAGTCGCTCGCTCAGTCCGCCGCCTGCCGGGCCAATTGCTCACGGTCCTGTTTTTCGCTCATGCGGCGGAACCAGGTCGAGAGCAGTGCCCCGGAAATATTGTGCCAGACGCTGAACAGCGCACTGGGCACCGCCGCCAACGGCGAAAAGTGCGCGCTGGCCAGCGCCGCGCCCAAGCCGGAGTTCTGCATGCCGACTTCCAGGGACAAGGTCTTGCGCTGGGCCAGCGGCAATCCGAACAGCCGACCGGTGAAATACCCCAGCAAGTAGCCGAAGCTGTTGTGCAGGACGACAATGGCCATGATCAGCAAGCCGGATTCGGCGATCTTCGCCTGGCTGGCCGCGACCACTGCGGCGACGATAATCACGATGCTGACCACCGAGACCAGAGGCAGCACTTCAACAGCGTGACGAACCCGCGCGCCCAATAGTCGCTGGGCAATGATGCCCAGAGCGATGGGCAACAACACAATCTGCAGGATCGACCAGAACAACGCGGAGAACGACACCGGCAGCCAGGCCGAAGCCAGCAGCCAGATCAGTGCCGGGGTCAGCAAAGGGGCGAGCAGGGTGGTGATGGCGGAAATCGCCACGGCCAGGGCCAGGTCACCGCGTGCGAGCCAGGTCATGACATTGGACGAGGTGCCGCTCGGGCAACAGCCCACCAGGATCACCCCGACGGCAATTTCCGGCGGCAGGCTGAATACTTGGCAAAGCAACCACGCCGTACCCGGCATGATCACGAACTGGGCAATCACGCCCAGGGCCACGCGTCCCGGACGACGCGCCACTTCGGCAAAGTCTTCAAGTTTGAGTGCCAGGCCCATGCCGAACATCACCAGCCCCAGCAGGGGCACGATGGCGACCTTCAGGTCGACGAACCACTGCGGTTGCATGAATGCCAGCACCGCAAAGAACAACACCCAGTAAGCGAACGTATTGCCGACAAAGCGGCTCAATGCAGCCAGTGCACGCATGACCTGATCCTTATTATTAAGAACACCACAAACCCAATGTGGGAGCGGGCTTGCTCGCGAAAGCGAAGTGTCATTCAACATCATCGTTGAATATCAGTCAGCCTTCGCGAGCAAGCCCGCTCCCACATAGAGACCAACAGTCTTTAGATCCCCTGCGGAATCTCTTCCCCGCCCAGCGCTTCCACCAGCGCCGGCAGGAACTCGCCAAACGTCAGCATCATCAAGGTGAAGCTGGCGTCCAACTGGCCAAGAGCCTCGTCGCCGCCATCCTGCTCCGCCTGGTCTTGCAGCAGGTCTTCGAATTTCAGGCGCTTGACCACCATCTTGTCGTCGAGCACGAACGACAACTTGTCCTGCCACGCCAGCGACAGTTGGGTCACCACCTTGCCGGTGTTCAGGTGCAGCTGAATTTCGTCGCTGGTCAGGTCCTGACGCTTGCAACGCACGATCCCGCCGTCTTCATGGGTGTCGCGCAGTTCACATTCGTCCAGCACGTAGAAATCGTCAGCAGCTTTCTGCGTCTTGACCCAGTCGGTCATGATCGCGGTCGGTGCGGTCTTCACGGTGAGCGGACGCACGGGCAGCGTGCCGATGACTTCGCGCAGCGTGGAGAGCAAGTCTTCGGCGCGTTTCGGGCTGGCGGAGTTGACCAGGATCAGGCCCTGTTTTGGCGCGATGGCGGCAAAAGTGGACGAGCGACGGATAAACGCGCGAGGCAGGAAGGCCTGGATGATTTCATCCTTGATCTGGTCCCGTTCCTTTTTATAGACCTTGCGCATTTGCTCGGCTTCGATTTCCTCGACCTTTTCCTTGACCGCGTCGCGCACGACGCTGCCAGGCAGGATGCGTTCTTCCTTGCGCGCGGCGATCAACAGGAAATCCTGGCTGACGTGCACCAAGGGTGCATCTTCGCCTTTGCCAAACGGCGCGACGAAACCGTAAGTGGTCAACTCCTGGCTTGCACAGGGGCGCGCCAGTTTGCTCGCCAGTGCAGTTTCCAACGCCTCGGCATCAACAGGCAGATCTTGGGTCAGGCGATAGATAAGCAGGTTCTTGAACCACATGGGGTGAGTCTCTCCTTTATACAAAGGGGGGCATTATTCTCTTCGCGGCGCCATAGGCCAACCCTTCGCTAAGCCTTTGGAAGGCCTGAAAAAATTAATTTAAAAAGTGCTTGCCAGCTCAGGGGCTGCTCCGTAGAATGCGCGCCACATCGAAAGTGAAGGGTGATTAGCTCAGCCGGGAGAGCGTCTGCCTTACAAGCAGAATGTCGGCGGTTCGATCCCGTCATCACCCACCATTCGCTTCCAGTGTTACGCGCAGCGGTAGTTCAGTCGGTTAGAATACCGGCCTGTCACGCCGGGGGTCGCGGGTTCGAGTCCCGTCCGCTGCGCCATATTCGGTTACCTGGAACACTGAACGCCAGGTCACCACGGAAAGCCCGCTAACGCGGGCTTTTTGCTGTTTGCAGTTCCTGCGGTGTGCGTCGCTCATGTTTTTTGCTGGATTTGTTAATTAAATCAGCACGTTACAAAAAACTGTGAGAGAATGCGCCCCGCATCGAAAGTGAAGGGTGATTAGCTCAGCTGGGAGAGCGTCTGCCTTACAAGCAGAATGTCGGCGGTTCGATCCCGTCATCACCCACCAAACTTTCAATGTTACGCGCAGCGGTAGTTCAGTCGGTTAGAATACCGGCCTGTCACGCCGGGGGTCGCGGGTTCGAGTCCCGTCCGCTGCGCCATATTCGGCACTTGGAATACTGAACGCCAGGTTGCCAACAAAAAGCCCGCTCATTTGAGCGGGCTTTTTGTTGCCTGTCTTTTTGCCTCTGTCCTACTGCTCGGCATTGCGGCTATGACGGTAATCGCTGACCGCCTCATAAACCGCCTTGCGCAAACGGTTGATACCGCCAATCGGACGATGGGCCTCGATACCGAACCACGGGTTGAACGACTGGTTATCACACGCCAGGTTCAGCTTGGGCGTATCGAAGTCCTGGGCCGGTACCTTGATGCGCGCCACCGTCTCGAACGGTGCATCGCTTTCATTCCATTCAATGCTGGTGTCTTCGATCGGCATGTACTTGCTCGGATCCTGACGTTGGATTTGCAAGACAAAACAGGCCGGCACGCGATCGGTGGATAACTGCTGATTCAGCGCGCTACGCAAGAAATTCGGCAAATCCTGGTTCTGCGGCGGCAAGGTGTAGCCCGGACAGCTGTCCGGGTCCGGTGCGACGCGAAACTTGGCATTGGCCTCGCCGAATTTGTAAGGCGATACCGAGAAATAAGTGGTCTGGGTCGGGCTGGCCGGTGGTGGCGAAAGTGTCGCCAGGGCGATGAATAAATGTCGGATCTGCCAGGTGCGTGGGTCGAGGCTCGGAAAGAACGCCATTACCTTCTTTCCGTCAGCCTGAGCGGCCACATTCTGACGGTACTCGGCGACATCGCTGACAAAGAAATTCGGATGATTGAACATCACGAAATCCTGCTCACCCTGGGATTGCCGATCGGCCAGCAGTTGCTTGCCAGGCACATCCAGCAACTTGATGGCCATCCCCCGGGCATCGCGCAAGCTGTCGAATTGTGGATAGGCGTTGCCGTTGGAGAGGCGGATCGTTGCTTGCCAGGTCTTGCCCGGTTCGGCGAATACACCCTGGCGCAACGGCGCAGGCAAGTCACCGGGCACCTGGACTTCGGCCATGACGCAACCGTGTGCCTTGGCATGGGCGTCGCGCAGGTAACGCGTGCCTTCGCGGTGCTGATCAACGATGCGGATCGCGGTCTGGATGATGTCCTGGGTCATGGCGCTTTCGCCGGGCGGTATCTGTTCCTGGTCCGGGACCGGCCCGCTGTGCTGCCAGGCAAACCAGGCTGTGGCCAAGGCCCAGCCGAGGAGCCCGAAACCCAGCAGCCACAGGAGCGTCTTGCCCAAAAAGGCGCCGAGGCGCAGCCAGAGCGTGATCAACATGCCAACATCCTTTTACTTATGAGGTTCATCATTACAGTTGCGACTCCAGCGGCCCGCCAAGCACCTTCAGATATTCCAGCAAGGCCCAGCGTTCTTGCGGTTGCAGCAAGCGCCCGATGACGCCGTTGCCTCGTTCGCCAGCGCGGAATTCATGACCGCTGTTGTGGTTGCCGGTGATCTTGGTGTCGAAGAGGAAGCCGTTGGCAAAGGCTTCGGTGCGATAGCCCAGATGTCGCGGATCGTATTCGAAGGTGCCTTTATAGAAAGTGGTCGCCCGTTCATCCTGCGGCGACAGCAATTGATAGATCGTCGGAACCGAGCCGTTATGCAGGAAGGGTGGCGTGGCCCAGACGCCCGCCAGTGGTCGCGCTTTGTAGGCGCGCAATTCACGAACGCCGATGGGCAGCCCGAAACCATCCAGGGCCGGGCGCTCGACGGGGGTGACGCCGGCATCGCGATAGGCGCGGTTTTCGACGAATGCAGTGACGTAGGCCAGGCCCTTGGCGACCGATACCTGGCTCAGATCCAACGGTTCCGTCGGGGTGGGGTGCAGTTGCACGTCGAGTTTGGCCAGCTCGGCCGGGTCCCACTGCAGGCTGGTCAGGTTGAAGCGATGGTCGGCGATATTGTTAGCCGTGCCGGGATCGGTGCCGATCACTTGCACCGGCAGCATGTGCAGTTGCTGGACTGGCCTGTCAGGTCCTTGTACGACTTTAGGAACGTGGCAACCGGCGCAGTTCTCGGCGAAAAGTGCCCGGCCCTTGGCGGCCAAGGGCTTGTCGATTGAGCCCAGCAGCGCTTCAGGCCATGCGGGAGGCTTGAGCAACTGCAAGGTTTCTTCGATCTTGTTCAGGTCCCGCACGCGTACGCTGGAGGGGTAGCGCGCTTCACCTTGCAACGGTTTGCCCTGGGCATCGAAGAAATTCAAGGTGGCACCGACCCCCAACGCCTCGCCGACGTTACGGGCCATCGGTTGCTGGGCCGAACCGTTCCACTGTACCCAGTCGAAGGTCCAGATTTCCCACAACTGAGGGTAATCCACCGGTGCGTTGGCGACCCGGTAGTTTTCCGCCGAAATGGCATCGCCGAAACTGGCATTGGCGATACGGCCAAAGGCGTCGGTACGGCCCGGGCCTTCCTGGGTGGGGTAGAGGCCGCGGTGCGTGTCATTCCAGGCCGTGCGCAGGAAAGTGTCCAGGGAAACCTTGAATGCCTTGCGCAACGCTTCGTGGCGGGCGTCATAGTCCTTGCCCAGCACTTGGCGGGCGAAACGTTCGAATTTCCATGGGTTGTAGTAGGTCGAGGCGAGACTGGCGACCATGGCCTGTCCGAAACTGCCCCCGCGTAATGTCGGAACGGTCGACGGCAGGACGTGTTGGGCGGAACCGCCATCGATCCGTATCGCCTGGCCCTTGAAGTGCAGTTCGCCGGTGTGGCAGGCGGCGCAAGTGATGTCCAGATATTGCTCGCTGCTGCCCGCGTTCTGGTGTCGTGTGAAGCCTACCGGCAAGTTGCCGGGATTGTCCGGCGTGGCTTTTTGCGCCGGATCGACCAGGAAACCGAAGCGCGCCAGGTACTCCGGCGACGCGAAGCGCTGCTGCGAAAACGGCAGTTCAAGCGCGGTGAACCAGTCGTAACGCAGGCCTTTGACCTGGGTACCCTGGGGCGTGAAATAGTAAGTCTGGCGCTCGCTGGCGCTCCATTGGTCCAGGTAATGCACCTGTTCGACAGGTGTGTAGACCGGCAGGCGTGGGTTGGCGACGTAATAAAGCACGACGGCCACGATCACGATGAGCAATGCGAGGATCAGCAAGAGGAGGCGAGAGAGGAGGCGCACGGTAACGTCCTTGTTTTTTTGATATGTCCTTATGCCTCAGTGCCGCCTGGCCGGCAAGTGGCCATTACCCTTGGGCTGCAGGGGGCGGCAATCCGTCTCTGTACGAAATCGATGACAGATGCTTCATCTTCCTGGGATTAAAAAGCGTTTGCCGACCTGAACTTATCATCGGTTTGCGGCTCACATGCCGGTAGCCATTGGTCGTGGCCGCCTGATAAGCTCGCGGCTTTACTCGATTGCCCTTTAGGCGCATGAACAAGGAAATAGCATGAAACAGCATCGGTTGGCGGCGGCGGTAGCCCTGGTTGGCCTGGTACTCGCGGGTTGCGACTCGCAGACCAGCGTAGAGCTGAAAACCCCGGCGCAGAAAGCTTCCTACGGTATTGGCCTGAACATGGGCAAGAGCCTGGCTCAGGAAGGTATGGATGACCTGGACTCCAAAGCGGTTGCCCAGGGCATCGAAGATGCCGTCGGCAAGAAAGAACAGAAGCTGAAAGACGAAGAATTGGTCGAGGCCTTTGCCGCACTGCAAAAGCGTGCCGAAGAGCGCATGGCCAAGATGAGCGAAGAGTCGGCAGCTGCCGGCAAGAAATTCCTCGAGGAAAACGGCAAGAAGGCCGGCGTGACCACCACCGCTTCCGGCTTGCAGTACGAAGTGGTCAAGAAAGCCGACGGCGCACAGCCCAAGCCAACCGACGTAGTGACCGTTCACTACACCGGCAAGCTGACCAACGGCACCGTGTTTGACAGCTCCGTTGAGCGTGGCAGCCCGATTGACCTGCCGGTTAGCGGCGTGATCCCGGGTTGGGTCGAAGGTCTGCAACTGATGCACGTCGGCGAGAAATACAAGCTGTACATCCCGAGTGATCTGGCATACGGCGCCCAGAGCCCGAGCCCGGCCATTCCTGCCAACTCGGTCCTGGTGTTTGACCTTGAACTGTTGGCGATCAAGGATCCGGCAAAAGAAGACGCAGCCAAGTAATCGCGTCTGCTATAAAGACAACGCCTCGCTTATGCGGGGCGTTGTTGCATTCGGCTTTCGGTAAACGATCAAAAAAACCGAACCCCCGCTGCAGGCCACAGTCATAGGCAATACGGGCCCTGTGCTAGACGCAGTCGACCCATCAAGTCAATGAAATATTGGGTTTTTTTATGTGAGTAAAAAACGCCCGATCTAAGCCGGGCCCTTATAAAACGGGGGCTTCAGCGGTGAAACGCAGCTCTGTTCACAAGGTTATCCACAATTTGTGTGGATAACATTTCAGCGGGAGAAAAAATGAAGGCGCCGTGGAATTTCACGCGATTCCTGCCCTTGGCGGGACGGCTGCTGGCCCGCGGCAGATTGCCGACGTTGCTGTTTGCCGTTGCCAGCAAGGGTGCCCGGGAAGGCGGTCGACTGGGCAAGCTCAAGGACGACCTGCGCTTGTTGCAGGCGCTGTGCCTGGCCTACTGGCGTGGCGAATACCGGGCGGTGAGCGCCAAGTCGTTGCTCTCGGTGGTGGCGGGGCTCATGTACTTCCTCAGTCCCCTGGATGCGATTCCGGACTTGCTGCCCATGTTTGGCATGTTTGACGATATCGCCGTGCTGGCGTGGATCATGAAAACCCTCGACGACGAGCTGAGTGCGTTCCGTGCGTGGCGTGACTGCCAATCCCCCGAGAAACTCGCACTGGTCGAAAGACTCCCCGACACCCCGGAACAGCTGCAGCTCCAAGGTCCAAAAAAGACCTGATTCAGTCCGTTTCCCTTCAGAACTTCATCGCCCCGCGACCTTGGCTGCTATTTAGGATTACACTTCCTAGGAAAAAAGCTGACTCGCAAAGTGTTGTTGTCCTACGGGGTGTTCATGGATATTCAAATAATCACACGCGACGGAGAGCCCGAGTACGCGGTTTTACCGTGGGATCAGTACCAGTCGTTATTGAAGGCAGCCGGCATCAATCAAGCTCCGTCGCGTGAGGCAAACGTCTCGCATGCGGCGGCACCCGGCCAGGTTCTCCCTGGTCTGGATCAACTGCGCAGTCTGCGCGAAGGGAAGGGCATCGCCATCGAGGCGCTGGCCCGCACGGTAGGCATCAGCCCGTCTTATCTGGCCATGATCGAAAGCGGTGAGCGTCAACCCGACGCCGCGATCAAGCGCAGTCTGGCCTGGGAACTGACGGTGCCGGGTTGGAGGGATGAATCGTGAGTGTACGGATCAGTCGGCAACATTGGGACGGGTTGTTGGGTGAGTTGGACCAGGCGCGTCGCCAGCGCCATTTATTGACATACCGCGCCTTGCTGGAGCGCTTGCAACTTCCCAGCCCGGCCATGCAGACCTTGACTGCGGCGCTTGAACATCTGGCGGCGCTGGATGCGCGGGCCGAGCAACCGCTGCGCAGTTCGCTGGTCATCAGCCAGGGTGCCAGCCGACTGCCACGTACGGGCTTCTTCGAGTGCGTTGAACGTCTTGGACGTTTTTCCGGCCCCTCCGACGGTGTGGCCGCCGCGTCCTGGCATGCTTCGGAAGTGGTCCGCGTGTTCGAATACGAGTACCCCGAATCGGCGGAGGCCTGAATGCTCTGGCGTATTAAGGCCCGGGCCGGTTATTGGCTCGCGCGCCGGTTGTTTCATTGGTCATGGTTCGTTCGGCAGCCACGCGGGTGGGCCTGGCTCGAAGGTCAATTTGCCCGCATGGCGAACCTGGGCGACGTCAGTGCTCAAAGCTTTTATGGCCATATCCTGACGTTTCGCGGCCAAGGCCTCGGCGCCAGGGAAGAGGGCGTTCGTCTGCTGCGATTGGCTGCATTGGCCGGTGATGGCAAGGCCGCCTATCAAGTGGGTGTCATCAGCCTTGCTGGCTCCACCACCAAGGCGCCCGATCCGGCCGAAGCGGCGCGTTGGTGGACCCTGGCGGCAAAGGCTGGGCACCCATTGGCCGACATCAAGCTCAAGGGGCTCGACGACCAGAATCCGTAGCGTTATCCACAGGCTGTCTGGCCAGTGTTGTTCCCCGTCTTGTGGGCCGGTCCTGTAGGGCCAATTAAAGAACGATCCTACGAGCTGCGTCTCCTTATCTGACTTATTTTTCCTGCCGTCCCCGGCAAAGTCTCGCGCTTCCCGATTTCTCGCGAGATGCTCCTCCATGTCCGACCGTTTTTTCCTGCTGCCTCATGGCCGAGCCCCGTCCTGATGGATCAGGTGCGCCGCATCGAGGAGGCACTCGACGACTTCAAGGACACCCTCCCTCTCTACCGCGAGCAGCTCGAAAGTTGGTACAGCCGGGCTGCGGACCGGGCCAGCCAAGCAACCGACCTGCCTTCACTGATGGGTATGGAGCGGCTGATTCGTTTCGGCGACGGCATTACCGCTGTCAGTATCGAAGACAAGGATTTTCTCTCTTCCGTCGCCCAGTGCCCGCAAGGCGGGAGCATGACGATCGAGAGCAAGCTCGAGTCTGTGTATGACATCCCGCTGGGCGACATCGTGGTCGATGTGGTGTCGGTGGACACGGGCGAAGTCACTCCAGTCACGCTTGACGCCCAGGGTATCGGGACTTTCAAGGGCGAGGCGGGGCGGTCCTATCGGGTTCACGTCCAAGGCGACGTATCCCCCAAGCAAATTGACGATCTGTTTTCTTCCTACGACGGCTTGAGCTCCGATCTGACGGACTGGCTGCGCGGCGAGTGGCAGGGTTTCAAGCCGCAGTGGGCCCAGCAGTCGTTGGCGACTTCGGCGGCAGCGGTGGGCAATGGCTTGCTCGCTGGCGGTTGGGCGGCGATCGAAGGCGTGTGGGACAGCATCGGTTTGCTGTCGGACATCCTCAAGGATCCCAGCCAATTTGGCGACCGGTTGGGCAGCAGTGCGGACGATTTTGTCAAGCTTGCCAAGTCGGCACCACAGGTCATGGCGAAGCTACAGCTACTCGTCAGTGACGAAGCGGCGCTCTGCCTGCTGGTGCGAACCGCCATGCTTTGGCTGGAGATGCTACCACCCAGCGAATTAGCGGGCGGGACAGCGGCGGCAGTCGCCACGATGGTTGTGCAATTGGCGATTGATCTGCTGATCGGCGTGGTGCTGACCTTTGTCGGTGTGGGGGCGGGCATTGCCTATTTGACGATGCGCTTGTTCCGGTACGGCGCACGGCTGTTGGACGCGGTGAAGCGTTTTATCAGCGCCATTTTCGCGCTGGTGAACGGCTTCATGGGCTACGTCGACCGTTATAAAACCGTGGCGGCGCGAGGCATCGCCGTTGGTGTCAAGAAGGGACGGATGCAGTTGCGCTGGGACGCGCAGCGCAACACCACGCTGAAAAAGCAGGAACACCACGACGACGTCCCCACCCAATCGACAAACCCCAACGGCGACCCGGCCGACAGCGCCGCCCAGACCCGCACCCACGGCTGCCCGGTGTCGATGGTCACCGGCGAAGAACTGCTGACCCTGGACGACGGCATCCTCGACGGACGCTTGCCGTTTACCTTCACCCGCCTCTATCGCACCAGCGCCGCCGAGCTGGACATCGGCCTCGGCCGCGGGTGGAGCCATGCCCTGGCCCATCGCCTGCTGATCGAAGGCGAGCAGGTCATCTGGCTCGACCAGGAAAACCGTCGCACCACCTTTCCCCGGCCCAGCCTGCAACGCCCGGCCATCCACAACAGCCTGGCCCGCGCGGCGATCTACCTGAGCAATGAGCCGGACGAATTGATCATCGCCCAGCCCGGCGAAGACGCCCCTTTCCTACATTTTCGCGACGGTTGTCTGATCGCCCTGAGCGATCGGTACGACAACCGCCTGACGATCCAGCGCAACATCTACGGTGACATCAGCCGGCTGGACAACGGCGCCGGACGCTGCCTGCGTTTACGCTACGAACACCGCCACCTGGTCGCCATCGATTACCAGAGTTTTCACCCGGCGCCGACCCGCGACGAAAGTTGGCGCACTGAACAAACGCTGGTTTCCTACCGCTACGACGGCCGTTTCCGACTCATCGAAGCGACCAACGCGGCTGGCGAAAGCGAGCGCTACGACTACGACGACCAGCACGTCATCCTCCAGCGGCAACTGGCCGGCGGCGCGAGTTTTTACTGGGAGTGGCAGGGCTCCGGTCCGGCGGCGCGCTGCGTGCGGCATTGGGCGTCGTTCGCCCAGATGGACAGCCGCTACACCTGGGGCGAGGACGGCAGCGTCACCGTTCACAACCTTGATGGCAGCCAGGAAGTCTACGTCCACGACGACCGCGCGCGACTGGTGCGCCAGGTCGATCCCGCCGGCGGTGAACACCTCAAGGCCTATGACGAACAGGGCCGGCTGATCGCCGAGCAAGACCCGCTCGGCGCCGTCACTGAATATCGCTACGACGAAGTCGGACGGCTGGTGGCGCTGATTCCGCCTGAATACGAGCCTACGTCCTACGAATACCGCAACGGTTTCCTGCACACCCGGCAGCGCGGTAAAGCCGTGTGGACCTACCGCCGCAACGACCAGGGCGATGTCATCGAGGCCATCGACCCGGACGGCCAAAGCACCTGGTACCACTACGACGGCCAAGGGCAACTGAAAACCATCAGCTACCCGGACGCCAGCGCCCATTATTTTGTGCGCAACCGCCTGGGCCAGTTGACGGAAGAAACCCTGCCCGATGGCAGTCGGCGGTGTTTTTCCTACGACGCCCAAGGGCGTTTGCTGACCCGCCAGGACGAACACGGCGCTATCACCCATTACCAATGGGACGCCGTGGGCCGCTTGCTGCAGACCACCTTGCCCGGTGGCGCCACCCGCACCTGGCGCTACAACGCCTACGGCAAAGTCATCGCCGAGCAGGACGAACTGGGGCGCACCACCCGCTACGAATACGCCGACGATTTGCACCTGATCAGCCGCCGCCTCAACCCCGACGGCAGCGAGCTGAAGTATCGCTACGACTCGGCGCGGCTGTTGCTGACGGACATCGAGAACGAATCCGGCGAACACTATCGGCTGGACTACACGCCCAACGGACTGATCCGACAGGAAACCGGCTTCGACGGCCAGCGCACCGGTTATGCCTACGACCTCAACGGTCACCTGCTGGAAAAAACCGAGTTTGGCGCCGACGGCAGCCAGCGCATCACCGCCTACCAACGCGACAGCGCTGGGCGCCTGCTGCGCAAGACCCTGCCCGACGGCACAGCGATCGATTACCGCTACGACGCCCTCGGCCGCTTGGTCAGCGTCGACGACGGCCATTGGCCGCTGGCCTACGAGTACGACGCCCGAGACCGTCTCGTCGCCGAACACCAGGGCTGGGCCACCCTGCGTTATCGCTACGACAGCGTCGGTCGCTTGATCCACTGCCGACTGCCCGACCGCAGTACCCTCGACTACCGCCATGCTCGAGGCGGTGCGCTGATCGCCATCGACCTCAACGGCACCTGCCTGACCGAACACCGTTTCAAGGGCGGCCGCGAAACCCAACGCCAGCAAGGCCTGCTGCTCAGCGACTACCGCTACGACGAACAAGGTCGCCTCAAAGCCCAAACCGTGTGGCAGACCCAGCAGCACCAATTGTTCTGGCGCGATTACTCCTACAGCGCCAACGGCAACCTCGCCGCCCTTTCTGACAATCGAAACCGCCGCAGCTACCAGTACGACTCGCAAGATCGTCTGCTTCGCATCGACTATGCCCACAGCCAAGGCCCCGAACGCTTCGCCCACGACCCAGCCGGCAACCTCTTGCTGCAAGACCGCCCCGGCCCTACCACCCTCAAGGGCAACCGCCTGCTCATGGAGGGCGACCGCCACTACGACTACGACGCCTACGGCAACCTCATCCGCGAACGCCGCGGCAAAGCCCAATGCCTCGTCACCCACTACCGCTACGACAGCCAACACCGCCTCATCGGCGTCACCAGCCCGGACGGCAACGAAACGTCCTACCGCTACGACGCCTTCGGCCGACGCATCGAAAAGACCGTGGCTGGAAACACCACGGAATTCATCTGGCAAGGCGACCAAGTCATCGCCGAAAGCAGCGACCGCCACTACCAAAGCTACGTCTACGAACCCGGCACCTTCCGCCCATTGGCCCTGCTGGAAGGCGAGGGCCCGGACAACGCCACGCCGTTCCACTACCACAACGACCACCTCGGCACGCCGCAGGAACTGACCAGCCACCAGGGTGAAATTGTCTGGGCGGCGCGCTACAACGGTTACGGCAAACTCACCGAGCTAAAGCACGGCAACGGCAAGCGCCTGGAACAACCGCTGCGCTTTCAAGGCCAATACCACGACCGGGAAAGCGGCCTGCATTACAACCGGCACCGGTACTACAATCCGGAGACGGGGCGGTATCTGACGCTGGATCCGAGCAAGCTCAAGGGCGGGCTCAATGGGTATCGATACACCCTGAACCCGACGGGCTGGGTGGATCCGTTGGGGTTGGAGGATTGTCCAGGAAAAGGTAAATGCGCTCCTGAACAGGGCGATCAAGCTCCTGGACACAAAACGAGTGTCAACAAAGGTACACCCAAGCTTCCAGATGTCGAATGGACAAATCACGGTAATAAGCATGTTTCTCCAAAAGCGCCTTGGCCCGCCGTTGTAAAATCTACTGCCAACGGTGGTGCTGCCAGATATTTACCGGGTACTGATATTGAAGCACTGGAGCGTTATGTTTTTGCAAACGGACAAAGTGTTAATAATGGGAAGCCATGGAAAATTATGGATCTGGGACGAACGGTCGGAGCAAACGACGGCAAAGAAACTCGATATATGAGAGTTGAATTGAGCGCCCGCACAATACACGGGCACCCGATATCCGAAGAATCGTTTAAAAAATTCACCAAGAAGAAGTAATTGATGAACACTCAGAAAATAAACGAGCTTGGCGGAAAAATAACATTTGATGATATTTCGCATTTAAACCAAACAGCGGAGCCAACGCTGCTTATAGATGACCTGAAAGAGGACCTGTTTCAAGTCAGCTTCCCCTTGGATCAAATTTTAGATATCGGTTGGTACCCGGAATTTTGTAAGGATGGCCACTTTAGAGTCGTTCTGATATCAGAATCTAACTGGGATACTCCAATACACTGTGAATACGCAAAGAACTGGGCGGAGCTGGAAGAAGTACTAACGAACGCGCTAAATAAACTAAAAAAGTAGGACTTGGCAATAGGGTCAGATGATTTGAGTTGATGCTGCCTGCTAAACCGCTTTCGCGAGCAGGCTCGCTCCCACAACGGATCAGCTAAAAGCCTGACACAGGCTACTCGGCCAACGGGGCTGTACGCAGCCCAGCGGGAGCAAGCTCCCTCGCCACAGGATTTGTAGCTGCCATTCCGTTGGGGTGAAGGCAACCCACTTTCACACCGATAGCCCCAACTCCAGGACCGGTGCCTGCTCGATCGCACCATTAATCAAGTACACACTCCCGCCCACAATCTCCTTGGCATGATGCTTCGCCTGTGAAGCCATCTCCGCCAACTGGCTGGCATCCAGCTCTCCGCAGGCCTCGGAACGCAGGTGCACCACCCCAATCGACAGCGACAGCAACGCAAACTCCTGCCGCACTCCCTGGCGGTTCAGCGCGGTAAAACATCCAGCCTCGAGATGTTCGGGGCGGTAGAAACGGCGGCAGTGGGTTTGGAAGTCGTTGAGGAGTTGGGTCAGGCGTTTGCGCCAGTCATCCGGGCCGAGGACCAGCAGGAAGTCGTCGCCGCCGATGTGGCCGACGAAGTCGCGGCTGGGGTCGATGCGTTCGTTCAGGCATTGCGCCAGGCAGAGTAGGACTTCGTCGCCGCGGCCATAGCCATAGATGTCGTTGAAAGGTTTGAAGCTGTCGATGTCGACGTAGCAGATCACCGATTCCTGCCGTTGCTGCAACAGGCGGGTCAGGCATTGCTGGATCGGCACGTTACCGGGCAGCAAGGTCAGGGGGTTGGCGTAGCGGGCTTGCTGGATTTTCAGCTCCGTGATGAGTTTGAGCACGTCGATGACCCGGCCCAATCCCATGTAGTTGCCGTTGAGGGTGATGATGAAATCTTCTTCGATGCGTTGCCGGGCGCGGCTGGTAATGAGCCGGCTGACTTGCTGCAGGGACTGGTTGAGTTCCACCGCGAGGAAGTCGTCGCTCATCAGGCGGCTGATGGGCTTGCGCGCGAACAGGTCGGTGGCGAAGGGTTTGAGCAGGGCGTCCGAGAGTGAATGGCGATGGACGATGCCGCACGGTTGGCCACGGTCATCCAGTACCGCCAGGGAGTTGAGGTTGGCCTGGCGGCGGAACGCGTCCAGGACTGCCGCCGTCGGTGTGTTGTGGGTCACTGCCGGTTGTTCGTTGAGCAATGCGCCAAGGTCGTTGACTTCGTCGCCCAGTGGCGTCGTGCCGCTGTCTGAGCGAGGCATCAGCGCCTTGGCGTCGTGGGATGGGTATTCCTGGGGCCGGGCGAGCAGGTAGCCCTGGACCAGATCGACGCCCATCTCGATCAACACGGCCAGTTCTTCCGGCAATTCTATTCCCTCGGCAATCACCTGGGCCCGTGAGGCCTGGGCAATCTTCAGGATCGAACCGACGAACTCGCGCTTGAGCGCGTCCTGGTGAATGCCATCGATGAAGTGGCGGTCGATCTTCACATAATCCGGCCGCAGTTCCGACCAGAGCCGCAAGCTTGAATAACCGGCGCCGAGGTCATCCAAGGCAATCGAAAAACCCATGGCCCGATAGTGATGCAGGGCGGTTTGCAGGAGCTGGAAATCATCGATCGGGGTTTGTTCGGTCAGTTCGATGACGACCTGGCTGGGCGAAATGCCGAAGTCTTGCAAGAGCTGCAAGGTACGACCGGTCTGGTGCGCCGCTTCGAGCAAGGATTCGGGCGACACGTTGAGGAACAATTTGCCCGGCAGCTTTTGCTCATTGAAGCGCTGGCAGGCACTGCGTCGGCAGGCCAGTTCCAATTCGGTGAGCCGTCCGGCCTGGCGGGCCACGGACAGTAATGCGATGGGGGAGTGCAGCGGGCTGTTCGACGGGCCACGGGTCAAGGCTTCGTAGCCCAGGATACGTCGTTCAGAGAGGCAGACGATAGGTTGGAACAGACTGTGCAAACCGCTTTGAGTCAGGATTGAGCTCAAGGCACTCAGCTGTTCTATCGTGGTCATGGCGATCTCTGGCGATAAAAAAAGGACTGGGCGCAACCCCTGCTGGGGTGCGCCCGGTCCTGTATTTCACGACAGACTGATGTCAGTTTGATGACACTCCGACGAGCGTCACCATTAAATGGCCATCATCTCAGTGCTTGGCGACCGCCGTGTTGAGTTTCAGGTAATCCAACAGGATCCGCCCGGTTTCGCTCAGGTAGGCATCGTCCTCCGGCTTGGTCTTTTCCGGTTCGGTGATGAGGTCTTCGTCTTCTTTCTTCAGCTCTTTGAGCGGCTCTTCGCCCTTGGCCTTGCGACGCAGGTTTTCCATCGCCAGTTGCTTGGCCTCGATGTCGGCATGCTGCGCCCGGCGATCGGCTTCGTTGAGGCTGACGGTTTTCTCGGTCATCAGCTTTTGCGCCAAGGCCAGCTTGTCGCGAATGAACACAAACTCCGCGTCCTGGGCCGTGCGGGCGTCATGCTCGGATTTCAGCTGGGCCAGGTACGGCTTGAACGGATCCACGGCCGGCTTGATCGCGGGTCGGATGGTGTCCCACGGCATGGCCTCGGGCAAGGCGCTTTCACCGATTTCCTTGGTGTCGATGATCGACGGGTAATCGATGTCAGGCAGCACGCCCTGGTGCTGGGTGCTCTGGCCGGAGACCCGGTAGAACTTCGCCAGGGTCAGCTTCAGTTCGCCGTGGTTCAGCGGCTGGATGGTTTGCACGGTGCCTTTGCCGAAGGTCTGGCCGCCGATGATCAGCGCGCGGTGATAGTCCTGCATGGCGCCGGCAAAAATCTCCGAGGCCGAGGCCGACAGGCGATTGACCAGCAAGGCCATTGGCCCTTTGTAGAACGCGCCCGGATTTTCATCTTCCAGCACATCCACCCGGCCATCGGCGTTACGCACCAGCACGGTCGGGCCTTTGTCGATGAACAGGCTGGTCAGCTCGGTGGCTTCCTGCAAGGAGCCGCCGCCGTTGTTGCGCAGGTCGATCACGACGCCGTCGACTTTTTCCTTCTGCAATTCGGTCAGCAGTTTCTTCACGTCGCGGGTGGTGCTCTTGTAGTCCGGATCCCCGGCGCGGAAGGCCTTGAAGTCGAGGTAGAACGCCGGGATCTCGATGATGCCGAGCTTGTAGTCCTTGCCGTCCTGCTTGAGGTTGAGGACCGACTTTTTCGCGGCCTGTTCTTCCAGCTTCACCGCTTCACGGGTGATGGACACGACTTTACTGGTCTGGTCGTTCGGCGCATTGCTGGCCGGAATGACTTCCAGGCGAACCACCGAGCCTTTCGGGCCACGGATCAGCTTGACCACTTCGTCCAGGCGCCAGCCGACCACGTCGACCATTTCCTTGCTGCCCTGGGCGACACCGATGATCTTGTCTGCCGGGCCGACCTGCTTGGTCTTGTCTGCCGGGCCAGCTGGCACCAGGCGCACGATCTTGACCTGGTCGTTGTCGCTCTGCAGTACCGCGCCAATCCCTTCGAGGGACAGGCTCATGTTGATGTCGAAATTTTCCGCGTTATCCGGCGACAGATAATTGGTGTGCGGGTCGTAGGACATCGCGAAGGTGTTGATGTAGGCCTGGAAGACGTCCTCGGCGCGGGTCTGGTCCAGGCGCGCCAATTGGTTCTTGTAGCGCTTGGTCAGGGTTTCCTGGATCTGCTTGGAATCCTTGCCGGCGATCTTCATGCGCAGCACTTCGTCCTTGACGCGTTTGCGCCAGAGGTCGTCGAGTTCGGCCGTGCTTTTGAGCCAAGGCGCATCCTTGCGGTCGACCAGCAAGGTTTCCTTGGCATTGAAATCGATCTTGTCGACGCCCTTGTTCAACTCCGCCAGGGCGTAGTCCAGGCGCGCCTTGACGCGATCCAGGTAGCGCTTGTAGATGACGAAGCCGGCGTTCAGGTCGCCGCTCTTGAGGAAGTCGTCGAACTGGGTCTTCCACTTGTCGAATTCGGCAATGTCGCTGGCCAGGAAATAACTGCGCGACGGATCAAGCAGCTTCAGGTAGCTGTCATAGATGATGACCGAGCGTGCGTCATCGAGCGGCGGCTTGCTGTAGTGATGGCGCTTGAGCAGCTCGACGACGTTGAGGCTGGCGATCACCTCGTCGCGATCGGGCTGAAGCTTGTCCCAGCTGTTGGCCGCAAACGTATTGCTCGAAAGCGTCGAAACGCCGAGGCCAATGAAAAGGGCAAGTGCAGTACTGGGGAACAAGTGCTTCATGCTGATTCGACGCAGGGACAATTGATAACGCATATTAGGCCGTCTTTGAAGTCGCCGGTTCCATGTGGCCCGGGCGCATAATGCAAGAAAGCCCGGCGTTGAAGCAGCGGGCCCAGTCGAGACTCACTATGGAGGCACCGTGAAAGCATTGCAAGGCGTTGAAGGTCAAGTGGTATGGGCAGATGAGCCGAGTCCGGCCTGCGATGCGGGGCAAGTTCGCATCCGTGTGGCGGCCGCCGGCCTGAACCGGGCCGATTTATTGCAGAAAGCCGGGCATTATCCACCGCCTCCGGGCGCCAGCCAGGTGCTGGGGCTCGAGTGTTCCGGGGTGATCAGCGAAGTCGGGCCTGGCTCTTCCTGGCAGGTCGGCGACCGCGTCTGCGCCCTGTTGGCGGGCGGTGGGATGGCCGAAGAAGTGGTGGTCGACGGCCGCCACGTGCTGCCGGTACCTGAAGGCCTGTCGATGGCTGAAGCGGCCGCGCTGCCTGAGGTCTACGGCACCGCGTGGCTGAACCTGTTCCAGCTTGCCGGGTTGCGGCCGGGTGAAAAAGTGCTGCTGCACGCCGGTGCCAGTGGCGTCGGCTCGGCGGCAATCCAGCTCTGCAAGGCGTTTGGCAACCCATGCTGGGTGAGCGTCGGTTCGGCGGATCGGCTGGCCTATTGCGAGGCGTTGGGGGCCCAGGGCGGCGTGGTGCGCACCGACGATATCAACAGCCTGAACGACTTCGCGCCGTTCGATGTGATCCTCGATCCGGTCGGCGCGAACTACGCCAGCCTCAACGTGAAACTTTTGTCAGTTGACGGCCGCTGGGTATTGATCGGCCTCATGGGCGGCCGCACGACCGAACTCGACTTGGCCCAGGTGCTGGGCAAGCGCATCCAATTGCTCGGCTCGACCCTGCGCAGTCGCAACGATCAATTCAAGGCCGATCTGATCAGCGAACTGGGGCAGCAGGTATGGCCGTTGTTCGCTGATAAACGCTTGAGCCCTCAGTTGGCCCGGACGTTTGCGGTCACCGATGCCGAAGCGGCGTTTGCGGAACTGGCGACGAACACGGTGTCCGGGAAGTTGGTGCTGGTGGTCGATGAAAGCTTGAGCTGATGCAGATCCTGTGGGAGCGAGCTTGCTCGCGATAGCGGCGTGACAGTCAACAAGGCTGTTGAATGCTCGACCGCCATCGCGAGCAAGCTCCCACACAGGAGGCAAGGGCGACTCCGGCACGCTGACCTTTGGTCGGCAGCCCGTATCCGATGCGCGCGCCCTGCTAGCGTTAATCAATGAGGGGATGGGGTAACCGCAGCTTTTATTTCACCGCCAGGTGAAGAGAGTGATCATGGCCATCGCCGAATGGCGCATGCAGGGCGTCGAGTTCATAGCCTGCAACTGCAATTGGGGCTGCCCGTGCCAATTCAATGCGCCACCGACCCATGGCCACTGCCAGGCAGTGGCGTCGATGCGGGTGGAACGCGGGTATTTCGAGCAAGTCACGTTGGACGGCTTGTGCTGGGCCGCCACCTTCGCTTGGCCGGGCGCTATCCATGAGGGCAAAGGCAGTTGCCAGGTGTTCATCGATGAACGCGCCGACGAGGCGCAACGCCAAGCCCTGCTGACTATCCTCTCTGGCCTGGAGAGCGACCCCGGGGCCAACGTGTTCCAGGTGTTCAGCAGCACCATGAGTGAGGCGTTCGAACCACAATTCGTGCCCATCACCCTGTCCATCGATGTCGACCAGCGCCTGGCGCACCTGGACATTCCAGGCGTGCTGCAGGCCAGCGGCGAGCCGATCCGCAGCCCGATCGACGGCTCGCCTCATCGCGTCCGCCTGTCCCTGCCCGAGGGCTTCGAGTTCCATGAGGCCGAAGTCGCCAGCGGCAGCTACCAGACGCATTCAGCCCTCAAGCTGCAATCCCAGGGCAGCCATAGCCACCTCGCCCACGTGCACTTCACTGGCCACGGCATAGAGCCGTAGCGATGGAAGCACCTCAGGCAGTGACCCAGGGCAGGCGACTGACTGGCGAGCAGTGGTTATTGGTGTTCTGCCTGCTCGCGCTGACCGCCCTGGCCTGGCTCATGCTGCTGCGCATGGCCCGCGACATGAGCGCGCCGGGTGGCATGGCTGATGCGGCAATGGCCGGTATGGTCATGCCTTGGAGCCTGGCCGATGCGCTGCTGATGTTTGCCATGTGGGGGGTGATGATGCTGGGCATGATGCTGCCCAGCGCATTGCCCATGTTGCTGATCTATCAGCAGATGCTGCGCAAGTGCATGCCGTCACCGAAGCGACACTTGGCCTTGCTGCTGTTCTGCAGCGCCTATGGCCTGGTCTGGGTCGGCTTCGCCTTGGGCGCCACGGCGCTGCAGTGGGCACTCGAACAACTGGCCTTGCTCACTCCGGCGATGCGCAGCAGCAGTACTGTGTTGGGCGCCGGTCTGCTGCTGGTCGCGGGTGTCTATCAGTGGCTGCCCAGCAAGGCGGCCTGCCTCGAGCATTGTCGCGGGCCGTTGCATTTTCTGCTCAGCTACTGGCGCCCCGACGTGCTCGGCGGCTGGCGCATGGGCCTGGCCCATGGCGCTTATTGCCTGGGCTGCTGTTGGGCGCTGATGGGGCTGCTGTTCGTAGTCGGCGTGATGAACCTGTTCTGGGTGGCAGTGATCGGGGCCTTCATCCTGCTGGAGAAAAACCTGCCCCAGGGGCTCTGGCTCAGTCGTATCTGTGGTGTGTTGTTGATCGGCTGGAGTTTTTGGCTGCTGCTGGGTTGAACCTGTGGGCGAGCAAGCTCGCACAGGTCTTGTATCCGCAGGCTTGGATCGCCCCCGTGGCGAGGGAGCTTGCTCCCGCTGGGTGGCGCAGCCGCCCCAATCGGGACGGCGCAACTATCCAGGTAGACCGCGTCAGCCGGTTTTACGACTGCTTCGCAGCCGAGCGGGAGCAAGCTCCCTCGCCACAGGGACCGGAGTGTTTTTCTCGTCCGGGGGTTATTTCCAGGTATGGATTGGCCACCCAGCCAGCTCGGCATGAGCTTTCAAAACCTGATCCGGATTCACCACATGCGGGTAATCCACCCGCAGCAACAACGGCAAGTCGTTGCGCGAATCGGAATAGAAACTCGCGCCTTCAAGGTTCTCCTCTTCGGCATCCAGCCAATCCAGCAACCGGGTGATCTTGCCTTCGCGGTAGGTCAGGGTGCCCACGGTCTTGCCGCTGTACACCCCGTGGGCCACTTCAAGTTCGATCGCCAGGATCTCATCGATGCCCAGGCGTTCGGCAATCGGCTTGACCAGGTGGGTGCCCGAAGCCGAGATCACCAGGATCCTGTCGCCGGCCTTGCGGTGTTCGGCGATGGTCTTGGTGGCGTCGCTGAAGATGATCGGCTCGATGAAATCCTCCACCCACGGCGCGACGAGGTGTTCGATTTCTTCCGGCGTGCGGCCGATCATCGGCTCCAGGCTGAAGTCCATGTACTCTTCCATGCGCAGCTTGCCGTGGCTGTAGGCGTCCATCAGCTCGTTGTTGCGCCGCATGAACGACTCCGGATCGACCCAGCCCAGGCGTCCCATCTGTTCGCTCCAGAGGGTGGCGCAGTCGCCGTGGATCAGGGTTTCGTCCAGATCAAAAATTGCCAGGGCCATCAGCGCGTTTTCCTTCTCAAAATCAACAAGGCCGTCAGGCTACCTCACACAGGGCCGACGGATCGATGGAAAGTGCCAACCGGGCACCGTCAGGATGCAGGTCGGCGGCCGAGCGATTGAGCACATCCACCACCAGTTCCACGCCACGGGCCTCGACCCGGTAGCGGATCACGTTGCCCAGCAGGCTGTGGCTGCGGATCAGCGCATCGGGTTCGCCGTTGCGACTCAGTTCGATGGCTTCCGGGCGAATCGCGATGCGACCGTTCACCGGGCGTTGCAGCAGTTTGGTGGCGCTGTCGGCGTCCAGCAGGTTGTAGTTGCCAATGAAACCGGCGGCAAACACATCGACTGGTGCCGTGTAGAGGGTCTCGGCATCGCCGCTCTGTACGATCTTTCCCTGGTTCATCAGGAAAATCCGGTCAGACATGGTCAGGGCTTCTTCCTGATCGTGTGTGACAAAGATCGTGGTCAGACCCAATTCGCGCTGGATCTGTCGGATCTGTTCGCGCAGGTGCTTGCGAATCCGTGCATCGAGGGCCGACAGCGGCTCGTCCAGCAACAACAGGCGGGGCCGGGTCACCAGGGAGCGGGCCAGGGCCACGCGCTGGCATTGGCCTCCGGAAAGTTGATGGGGGTAGCGCGCGGCAAAGTCGTGCAGCTCCACCAGGCGCAGGATCTCCAGCACCCGCTGGCGGCTGTCCGAGGCGTCGACCTTTTGCATGCGCAGGCCAAAGGCGACGTTCTGCTCCACGGTCATGTTGGGGAACAGGGCGTAGCTCTGGAAGACCATGCCGATCCCGCGTTTTTGCGGGCTCAAGGGGACGATGTCCTGGCCGTCCAGCAGGATCTTGCCGTCATCCACCGCCGTCAGGCCGGCAATGCAGCGCAACAGCGTGGACTTGCCGCAGCCGGAAGGGCCGAGAAGGGTGACGAATTCGCCCTTGTGGATCTCACAGTTGATGTCGCTGAACACCGGCGTGCCGGCGTAGCTTTTTTGCAGGTGTTGGACGCTGACGTAGCTCATTGGCTTTTGTCCTTGTTCAAGATGTTGGCCGCCCAGGTCAGGACCAGTACGAAGAAAAAGTAGGAAATCACCAGCGCACTGGTGAAGTGACCGCTGCTGTTGCGCATGTTGTTCAGGTACACCTGCAACGTTTCATAGCGGGTGCCGACGAGGATGTTGGCAAACACGAACTCGCCAAACAGGAACGAGAAGGACAGCAGCAGCGCCACCATCAGGCCCTTGCGCAGGTTTGGCAGCACCACCAGCAACGCGGCCTGGAAAGTGCTGGCGCCGAGCAGTTGCGCGGCGTCCATCAGGTCGCGCAGGTTGATGGCTTGCAGATTGTTGGTGATCGCCCGGTACATGAACGGCAGGGCAACGGTGAAGTAACAGCCGATCAGGATCCACGGCGTGCCGACCATCGCCAGCGGCCCGGAACCATAAAGTTGCAACAGTCCCACTGACGACACCACTGGCGGCACCGCGAAGGGCAGCAGGATGAGAATGTTCATCAGCGCATCGAGCTTGGGAAAGTGGTAATGCACCACGAACAGCAACGGCAGGATCAGCACCACCGACAGCACCAGCGCCCCCACACAGACAATCAGGGATTGGCCGAAGGCATGGAGAAAACGCGGATCGCTCCACAACTGCACATACCATTTGAAGGTGAAGCCGCTGGGCAGCACGGTGGCCGACCAACTGCTGGCGATGGAGTAAATCAGCGTGCCGGCCAGGGGCAGCAGCAAAATGGCGAATAGCAGGTAAACCACTGCCCGATGATAGAGCCCGGCGGGGCCCGATTCAGCGCGAGACATGGTAGCTCCTCTTGAGCAACAGTTGATGGACGATGGTTACCAGGGTCATCAACGCCACCAGCACCACGGCCAATGCACTGGCCATGTTCGGATCCAGGGAGATGTCGCCGGAGACCATGGCCGCGATGCGTATCGGCAACACGTTGAAGTTGCCGGTGGTCAGCGCATAAACCGTCGCGTAGGCGCCGAGGGCGTTGGCCAGCAGGATCACGAACGTGCCCAGCAGCGCCGGGGTCAGCACCGGCAAGCCGATGTGCCGCCAGAACTGCCAGCCGCTGGCGCCGAGCAGGGAGGCGGACTCGCGCCAGTCTTCACGCAGCGCGTCGAAGGCCGGGTAGAGCAGCAACACGCCCAGGGGAATCTGGAAATAGGTGTAGAGAATGATCAGCCCGGTTTTCGAATACAGGTTGAAATCCTCGATGATCCCCGCCTGCTTGAGCATGATCGTGATGCTGCCGTTGAACCCCAGCAGGATGATGAAGGCGAAGGCCAGGGGCACGCCGGCGAAGTTGCTGGTCATGTTCGCGAAGGCGTTGACGAAGTTGCGCAGGCGCGAGTCGACGCGGCGCAGGGAATAGCTGCCGAGCACGGCGATGATGATGCCGAACACACTGGACCAGAAGCTGATTTCCAGGCTGTGCTGGATCGCCTGCCGGTAAAACTTCGAACTGAAGATCTTGCTGAAGTTGGCGAGGCCCCAGCCGAACTCTTCCGATTCCAGGCTGTTGACCAGCACCCACAGCAGCGGGGCGATCTGGAACACGATGAAGAAAATCGCGAAGGGCACCAGGCACAACGCTGCCAGCCATTTGCCGCGCGTCATGGCGTTCACTTGAGCAACTCCTGGCAATAGGGTTTGTCGTGGGCGATGCCGAGCAATTGGCAAATCGTGCCGCACAACTCGGTCTGCCGAGGGGCAGCGTTGGCGTCCAGGCTGAAGCCGTTCCCGAGGACAAACAGCGGCACTTCCCGTTCTTCCGCCAGTAGGCCGTTGTGGGAGCGGTCGTTGTTCATGCCATGGTCAGACGTCACCAGCACCTGATAACCGGCGTCGAGCCAGGCTTGCAGGTAGACCGCCAGGTTGATATCGGCCGAGCGGGCGCTGTTGCGGTATTGCGGCGTATCGAGGCCATGTTTGTGCCCGGCGTCATCGATGTTCATCGGATGCACCAGCAGGAAGTTCGGCGAGTAGCGCTGGCGCAGGTGCTCGGCGTCGGCGAACAGATGGGAATCGGGGTAGTGGTCATTCCAGTAGAAATGCCCGTACTGAATCGGCAGGTCGGGGTTTTCGGTGTGACGATCACGACCGGCGACGAAGGGTGAAACGTTGTAGAGCTCACTGACCCAATGATAGGCAGCGGCTGCCGTACCCAGGCCGGCCTCGGTGGCGTAATGGAAAATGCTGCGCTGGTTCGAGAGGCGCGAGACATTGTTGTGCACGATCCCGCTGTCGATGGGCACGACGCCGGTAAGGATGCATTCGTAGAGCGGGCGGGACAGGGCGGGCAGTTAACATTCCCGCTTGTCGAGCGCCCCGCGTCCTGCGCCGACATAAGC